>NZ_JACCBP010000001.1:0-637579 GCF_013408655.1 Pigmentiphaga litoralis | reverse complement strand
CCAGTTCATACGCATAGCCCTGCAGCGACATCGCATCCAGGTTGGCGTCCTCCAGCGCGTCAGGCAACAGCAACGTGACGACGGTGTAGCCCCAGAACCTGCTGGCGCCCTGGGCGTCGGGCAGGAAAATCGGCAGCATGCCGATCGCGCCGACGGGCCCTTGGATAAGCTGGAACGGGCCGGAAAACTCGATGACGGGGTGATCAGGGTTGATCGCCGCAATAACCTTGTCGCGATCGACGCCTTCCAGCACGTCGTGATCCCTGACCAGCAGATTGCGGTCCAGGGGTTCGATCTGCCGGATGATGCCACCGGGCGCAAGCGACAGCGCGTACGCGCCCTTGTACATGGGCAGCAGGAACAGCGCTAGCCGCTCGAAATTGTCGACCTTGCCGTTGCCCTGGTAGACCATGACCGCCAGGGACCGGGTGGCCGTCAGCGCCCGGCTCACCACCCGTTCCACGGCAGACGCAAAGGTTGCCGCCACCGCGCTGGTCTGCGCGGCTTCCACCGCGCGGGCGTCCTCGGTCAGCTTGGACAACACAAAGCCGCCGAATGCCAGAAAGGCCAGGCACGCCAGCACGGGCAGCAGGATCAGGAAGGACTTGCGGCCCCGGCGACCGGCTGCGCGCCGCCGCGGCAAGGAAGCGATCGCAAGGGGCATGGATGACTCAGGGGGCGGGATTGGAAGGGACACGTGGCGACGGGCTCGGGATGCAACAGGCCAGCCCTGCGTCGGCGCAAGCCGTGCGATCTTAGCGTGCCGTCGGGTCCGTGGATTCCGTAGTTCCCACAGGAAAATTCCGCAACGCCATTGCCCTGTCAGCCGCGCATCAACACTGCTGAGCCTTGACGATTACGGGCAGAATGGCGGACCTGCCTACCTTGTCACAAGCCACAGATGCCCCTATCCCCCCGCGCCGTGTCGTTGACGATCGCAACCACCTGCTTTCTGTTGACCTGGCCTGCCCACGCCCAGGTGCCCTCCCCCATCGGTCTGTGGACCACGGTCGATGAAACCACCAAGGAACCGAAGGCGCTGATCCGGATTGTTTCGGTCAATGGGCAGTTGCAGGGATCGATAGACAAGCTGATCCTGAAGTCCGGCGCGACCCGGCGCCGCGCTGCGCCAAGTGCGAAGGCACGCTGTACAACGCGCCGATTGTCGGCCTGAAGATCCTGGACGGCTTTCGGGACGAGGATGGGGCGTATGTTGGCGGGACCATCCTCGACCCCGAAAACGGCAAGACCTACCGCAGCCGGATGACGTTGACGAACGACGGCACTGCGCTGGAGGTGCGCGGGTACATCGGCGTGCCCGCCTTCGGGCGGACGCAGACGTGGACGCGGGTCAAGTAGAGGCGACCCCGCGCGCTGCCTGCGAACCGTGCAGGCGGCTCAGCTATCCGACCACGGCGTCGTCGTCCACAGCTTCTTGAACCCCTCGGTGGCCTTGTCCAGCCGGGTCTTCCAGGCGGCGCCCTCGACGTAGTCCATCTCGGTAAATTGCGACTGGGTCTGCTTGATGAATTCCGGGTCCTGGGCAATGTCGCGCAGCGCGCGGGTCAGGGTCTGCTTCACGTCGTCAGGAATGCCGGCCGGGGCAACAATGCCACGTTCCGATGCAAAGACCAGATTGACGCCCTGCTCCTTGAAGCTGCGGGCGTCTTCGGCAAGCGGGGATCGCCCATCGCTTGCCTGCCCGAGTACGGTGACCTTGTCCTTGAACGGCATGACTTCCCCGACGTTCATGCCGCCGACGTCCACCTGGCCGCCCAGCACCGCGATGCGCAGCGGACCGGCGCCGTTGAACGGAATGTGGTTCAGGTCCACGCCGGTCAGTTGTTCGAACTGGACGAGCGCCAGGTGATCATCCGTGCCGACGCCGGTAGACCCGTAGCTGATCTTGCCGGGGTTGGCCTTGGCATCGGCGACAAGGTCGGCAAGGCTCTTGTACTTGCTGGTATTCAGCACACTGAAGGCACTCGGATCCCGGACCAGATTGGCAATGTACGTGAAGTCGCTGGCCTGATAGCGCGATTTGCGTTCGATCGGAATCGACACCAGGCCCGGCATGTTGGTCATGCCAAGCACATAGCCATCGGGCTTCGCGCGCGCCACGTAGCTCAGTCCGATTTCGCCCGAAGCACCGGCCTTGTTCGACACAATCACCGGCACGTTCAGCTTCTTCGACAGGTGTTGTGCGATGGTGCGGGCCGTGATGTCGGTGCCGCCGCCCGCGGCAAAGCCGACGACGATTTCGATCGGGCCCGCTGGCCACTTCTCGGCATCCGCGGCCCAGGCCGCAGAGGCAGACGCCATGGCAAAAGAGGATGCGAGCAATATGGCGATCGTGCGACGCTTGAAGTCGGGGGTCATGGTTGTCTCCTGATGATTAGCCATCTTGGTTTTTTTAATGGGGTGCAGCCGGTGCGGGCAGCTTAGCGAGTGGCCGGATCCGGAACCGTCGGGCAGCCCCAGTCGGCCCACAGCTTCGCGACCGCGGCGTAGTCGTCACGTCCGTATCCCGCGGCGACGCCCATGTCATAGACACTGTGCGACCCTTGGATCGCAAACAGGGGCACCCCCAGCGTCTGCGCCAGTTGCAGGGCCAGCACGGAATCCTTGCGCGCCGCGTCCAGGGGCATGCCGCCGTCGTAATCGCCCTTCATGATGCGATCCGCATATCGGTAGGTCAGCGGACGATGCAGGCCCATCTGGGCGTCCGACAGCAGTGCGATCAGCTTGGCGGAATCCACCCCTGCCGCAGTGGCCAGGGCGCCTGCTTCGGCCACGACCACCATCACGGCATGCGCCACCGCGTTGTTGATGACCTTGGCCGCAGCGCCGGCCCCCAGCGGGCCGAAATTCGTCTGCTTGCTGGCGATGGCGTCCAGCACGGGTTGTGCCTTGGCGATAGCGTCGAGGTTGCCTCCCAGTGCCAACGATGCCGTCCCGGCCACCATCTGCCCCACGCCCGCCATGATCGACGCGTCGACCAGATGAATGCCTAAGTTTTCCAACACGGCCTGTTCGGCCACGATATGTTCGGGATTGACGGTACTGGTCTCGAGCACGACGGCGCCGGTTGGCAGGTGCGGCGCGATCTGCCGCAACACCGACAAGGACACGGCCGGCGTCGGCAGACACAGCACGACGATGGAGGTGTCGGCCAGCATCTCGGGCGACGCGATGCGCTCGGCGCCAAATGCTTCCTGGGCTCGCTTGAGCTGAGCCGAGTCCAGATCGAACACCTGCGTGGAAAACTGACGGCCGATCCGTTCGGCCAAGGGGTAGCCCATGTTGCCGAGGCCGTAGATGGCGACGTTGCCTGCTTGCATGACGTTGGACTCCTGATTATTTGGCGATGGCCATGGGCTGGTCGTGCAGACCGACGTACATGCTCTTGACCTGCGCATAGAGCTTGAGTCCGTCGATGCCTTTTTCGCGCCCGACACCGCTGTTCTTGAAGCCGCCGAACGGCGTGCTCGTCACCGATTGTTTGTAGGTGTTGATCCACACCGAGCCGGCTTCCAGGGCACGGCCCATGCGCCACGCACGCTTGAAACTTTCCGTCCAGATGCCGCAGGCGAGGCCAAACGCGGTGCCATTGGCCTGGCGGATCAGATCGGCTTCGTCCTTGAAAGGCAAGGCGACGAGCACGGGGCCGAACGCTTCTTCCTGGCAGGTGGCCGATTCGAAGTCGAGTCCATCGATCACGGTGGGCAGGTAGAACGCGCCTTTGTCGAATGCGCTTTCGCTGGGAACGGCGCCGCCGCACAGGATGCGGCCGCCTTCTGTCCGCGCCCGATCCACAAAGGCCATGACGCGATCACGGTGGTGAAAGGACGCCAGGGGACCCATCTCGACGCCCGCCTCGTCCGGCATGCCCAGCTTGATCGTGCGGGCACGCTCGACCACCTGGTTCAGGACGTCGTCGTAGATAGCGGCTTCGATAAAAAGGCGCGATCCCGCCACGCAGGATTGACCCGCGGAACCGAAGATGCCGGCAACGACCGCCGCCACCGCAGGGTCCCTGTCCGCATCCGCAAACACGATATGGGGCGACTTGCCACCCAGTTCCAACGCTGCGGGAATCAGTTTTTCGCCCGCCGCGCGCCCGATCGCACGTCCGGACACGGTGCCGCCCGTGAACGACACCATCCGTACGCCGGGATGCGCGACCAGCGCCGCGCCGATGTCTGCCCCGCGTCCCTGCACGACCTGCAACAGATGCTCGGGCAGCCCCGCTTCCCTGGCGATGCGGGCAAGTTCCGGCGCCAGCAAGGGCGAATCTTCAGAAGGCTTGAGCAACACGGCATTGCCTGCCGCCAGGGCCGGGGCCACCTTGGTGGCGTCGTTCATGATGGGGGAATTCCACGGCGTGATGGCCGCGACGACACCGAACGGCTCCAGCACGGTGAACGACAGATAGTCGGACCGCGAGGGGGTCACGCTGCTTTCCAGCGTCTCGCATACGCCGGCGTAGTAGCGGAAGGTGCCGATGGCCGAATCGACCATGCCGCGGCATTCGCCCAGCGGCTTGCCGTTGTCCTGCATCTGCAGACGGGCCAGGCTGTCCTTCTCTTTTTCGATCGCGTCGGCGATCAGGTACAGCACCCGCGCGCGCTTGTGCGGCAGCATCTCGCGCCAGCCACTGGTATAAAACGCCTGCCATGCACGATCGACTGCGGCGTTCAGTTCGTCGATCGTCGTCACGGCAACGCGCGCGACTTCCTTTCCGTTTGCGGGATTGATGCTGATCAACTGTTCCGGCATGTTGGCCTGTCTCCTCAAGTGCCGCCTAGTCTAGGCAATTGCTTGTGAATGACAACGACCGCAATGTCGAAAAGCTTTTCACCAAAATTATTGATAATCAGGCCTATGACGACCGCAACCCCGCGCAGATCCAGGCGGAACGCTCCGCCGATCGATGACGATCGCAACCATACGGAACTGCCGCCCGGCGTGGTTGCGGTCATCGAAGCCATTGAGGTGGACATCATCCGTGGCCACCTGCTTCCCAGCGTGTGGCTGATCGAAGATCATCTGATGGAAGACTACGACGCGAAACGCCATGTGGTGCGGGCGGCGTTGAGCGAGCTTGGCCGGCTGGGCGTGGTGGTCAAGCAGCCGCATCGCGGCGCGCGCGTGCGGCGGTTCGAAGCTGAGTCACTGGCGCGGCTGCACCACTTCCGGAACATTCTTCATGTGTCGGCCGTGGATGCATTCGCGCTGCCTGTGGCGCCGGAACGCCTGGACCGTCTCAGGCTGGCGGCTGCCGAGCATGCGGAGGCCGTGGATAGCGGCGATCTGATCCGCATTCACCGTGCCAACATGGTGTTCCATCGGCGCTTCTACGGGCTCTGCGACAACCCCTACATCAGCGAGTCGATCCGTCTGCACGACTGGATCAGCTTTCCGGCGCGGGCCTATGGCATGTCGGATGAAACGTCGCTGCGTGTGGCCAAGGAAGAGCATCACGCCATGGTTGAAGCCGTGGCGGCGCAGGATCGGGCCTTGTTGCGGGATCTGGCGTGCCGGCATACCGTCAATGCCCGGAACCTGTATGAGCACAAGTTTCTGTTCAAGGGCGACCGGGTACGTTGAAGCAGTGGGTGGCCGCGCCCTAGGCGCCGCCCGTTTCCATCTGCGCCACCGCTGCCCTCCGGCACACCTCAAGAATTTCATCGGCCAGGGGCGAGTCGTCCGGGCAGGCGCGTGACAGCATCACTGCGCCTACGGCTTGCGCGATCAGCGCGAGCTTTCGTTCCCGCACGCCAGCGTCCTCGGCCTTTTCCGCACCCTGCTCGCTTCCCTCTGCCGTCCCCACCATGCGTTCCAGCCCCGCGGCGAACACCGCCTTAACGGGTTCGGGCTGGCGCGCGGCGTCGCCGCACAGGGCCGCCATGGTGCAGCCATCGGCCGGAGCGTCGCGGTGCGCGCGCGACAGGTAGTAGTCAATGAAGGCCTTGGGGTCCAGCGGGGCATCGCCGTTCGCCGCGCGGGCCAGGCCGCATTCGGCCGCCTCGACCATGAGGTCGGCCTTGGATTTGAAGTGTTTGTAGAAGCCGCCGTGCGTCAGCCCGGCCGCGGCCATGAGGTCGGCCACGCCGACGCCGTCGTAGCCGCGTTCACGGAACAGGGCGGCCGCGGTCTCGACAATACGCGCGCGATTGGCTTGCGACTGGGCTTTGGAAATCTTCATGGCAGCGGTCCTCGTTCAGGCTGACGACAGCCGTCACTATACATTGATGCCGATCATAATCAAAACCGTTGACAGTTCTGATTATGGTCGTCATCATTAGACGACTTGCTGACCGAGCCGACTCGATCAGCGTCCCCCGATCCGCTTGATGCAGAGGCTACCCATGACCGATACCGCACTGTTCGCCCCCTATTCCCTGGGACCGCTCACCCTGAAGAACCGCATCGTGATGGCGCCCCTGACGCGCACCCGTGCCGGTGATGGCCTGGTCCCGAGCGATCTGGCGCCGGCCTATTACGCCCAACGCGCGTCGGCCGGGTTGCTGATTGCCGAGGCAACGCAGATTTCCGCGCAGGCGCAGGGCTATCAGGACACCCCGGGCATCTACACCCCGGAACAGATGGCTGGCTGGCGCAAGGTGACGGACGCGGTGCACGCCAAGGGCGGCAAGATATTTGTCCAGCTTTGGCATGTGGGCCGTATCTCGCATGTGGATCTGTAGCCGGGGGGCGCCGCACCGGTTGCGCCGTCCGCCATCCGCGCCGACACCAAGACCTACGTGAACAACGGCTTTGCCGACGTGTCCGAGCCGCGCGCCCTGACCCTTGAAGAAATACCTGTGATCGTCAACGATTTCCGTCAGGCGGCCGCCAACGCGATGGCGGCGGGTTTTGACGGGGTGGAAGTGCATGGCGCGAATGGCTACCTGCTGGAGCAGTTTGCCAAAGACGGGTCGAACGTGCGGACGGATGCCTACGGCGGGTCGATCGAACACCGCGCACGCCTGCTGCTGGAAGTGACGGCCGCCGTCGCCAAGGAAATCGGCGCCGACCGGACGGGCGTGCGGCTGTCCCCTGTGTCTCCGGCCAACGGCATTTCGGATAGCGACCCGCAGCCGCTGTACGACTACATCGTCGAACAGCTCAGTGCACTGAATGTTGTGTATATCCACGTGATCGAAGGCGCGACGGGTGGCCCGCGCGACGTTGCGCCGTTCGACTTTGCGTCGCTGCGCCGCCGCTTCAGGAATACCTATCTGGCCAACAACGGCTATGACCTTGCCCGCGCGCAGACCGCGTTGAAAGACGGCAGCGCCGATCTGTTTGCCTTTGGCCGTCCCTTCATTGCCAACCCCGATCTGGTCGAACGCTTCAAGGCTGGCGCGCCGCTGGCAGCACTGGACCCGAACACCTTGTATGGCAAGGGTGCAAAGGGCTATTCCGATTATCCGACAATGGCCGAAACCGCCTGATCGGCGAATCGACCCCTATTCACCTTTCAGGCGACATCCATCATGGCACTTTCCAACACTGTATTGATCACCGGCGCGTCCAGCGGCATCGGCGCCACCTATGCTGAACGTTTTGCCAAGCGGCAGCACGATCTGGTTCTGGTTGCGCGCGACGCAACGCGGCTGCAGGCGCTTGCCGACACGCTGCGCAAAACCTACGGCGTCAACGTCGACGTGTTGCCCGCGGACCTGACCCAGCCTGCGGACATCGCGCGGGTGGAAGCCCGGCTGCGCGATGACGCATCGATCGGCATCCTGATCAACAACGCCGGCATTGCGCAAGCCGGGGGCTTTGTCACCCAAACCGCGGACGCCATCGATCGGCTGGTGACGCTGAACACGACTGCGCCGACGCGGCTGGCCGCGGCCACTGCGCCCCGACTGGTCGCCGCCGGCACGGGATCCATCGTCAATATCGGGTCGGTGGTGGGCATGGCGCCCGAATTCGGCATGTCGATCTACGGCGCGACCAAGGCGTACATGCTGTTCCTGTCGCAAAGCCTGGCGATGGAACTTGGACCGAAGGGGGTGTATGTGCAGGCGGTGTTGCCCGCGACGACGCGCACCGAGATCTGGGAACGCGCCGGCATGGATCTGTCCGCCATGCCCGAAGTGATGGAGGTGGGCGAACTGGTTGACGCCGCCCTGGTGGGATTCGATCGCCGCGAAGCCGTCACCATTCCGCCCCTGCACGATGACGCGCAATGGAAGGGACTGGACGGCGCGCGGCAGGCCTTGCTGGGCGGGCTGCGGCAGGCGCATGCCGCGCCGCGATATCAGGCTTGAGGGCTTAGCCCCACTGCATTTCGCCCTTGGCCACCTTGGCGCCGATCTGCAGGGCCACGCCCATGCCGGCGTCAGGATAGCGCCGGGTCATGGCAGCAATCAGCGCCGCGCTGTCCGATGCCTTGGCCAGTTCCGTTTCAAACGCGACCAGGTAGTCGCGCGTGTAGCGGATGGCGGAGGCCTCCATGGTGCTGCCGGTGGCCATGTGCCCCGGTACCACCACGGCGGGCTTGCGGGCGGCCATGGCGTCCAGCGCCTTGATCCATGCCGCGCGGGCGGGTGCGCCCTGGGTATCCGCGGTCCACACGTGCACGCCTGAAAACACCAGCACACCGCCGAAGACGGCGTTCAACGCGGGCACCCACAGATAGCGCCGGTTCGGCAGGCCGGCCGCATCCACGATGTCGATTGCCTGGCCTTCCAGCATCAGCCTGCCGCCGTCAAAGGCTTCCGGCATGACGATGTCGGCCAGGGTCTGCGGGCCGTTCTCTTTCAGTTGCGGTCCCCAGGTCGCCAGCTTCTTTTCCACATTGCCCTTGATGGCGGCAAGGGTGGACGACGCCGCGATGACCTTGGCTGACGGGAACGCGGCCCTGATCGGACCGAGGCTGAAGTAATAGTCCGGATCGCTCTGGCTGATATAGATGGTCGTCAGCGTCTTGCCGCTGGCGCGGATGGCATCGACCATGGCTTTGCCGTCCGGCAACGTGAATCCGCCATCGATCAACACCGCGTCACGCGCGCCGGACAGCAGCACCGGGGCGCGGTAGAACCCGCCTTCGCCCGCCGGGTAGGCTTTCCAGGACAGGGCCGGAGCACGCGACGCCGCCGGCGTGGCAGCGATCGCGGTGCGGGCGCCCAGGAAGGTCGCGGCGATCGCGGTGGCGGCGGCGGTTTTGATGAGCTCTCTACGTGTGGTCATGGCAATGCCTTGAGATGAAAACGGGTGAATGCGAAAGGTGCTGCGGTCTTGCAAGCGTCAACCGACCCTGCATGACGAAGAAACCCATCAGACGGCGTTCAACAGGCCGATCAGGGCTGACGGATTGCCGTAACTGGAAGAATGGTCGACCAACGACAGATGGTTGCCCGAGTCAACGATCAGCGCGGGAACGCCGCGCACGCCGAACTGCCGCATGAATTGCTGGGCGCGTTGCATGCGTTCGCGGGTGGCTGCCGCCAGGTCACGACCCGGTGCGGACAGCGCGCTTGCCGCGGCGTCCAGTCCCTCGGCCGCCAGCACCTTCCCAAGCGTTTCGGTGGACGTGACATCGCGGCCGTCGACATACCGCGCCTGCTGAATCGCCGCGAGGGCATCAAGTTGGCGGCTGGGCGCGGTCAGGGCAACCGCCGTCAGGGCGACGGTGGCGGCGCCACTGTCGAAGGGTTGCACGCGATTGGCCAGCACCTGGTCGCGGTACGCCGGCGTAAAGCGCTGGCCGGTCAGGCGCTGGATACGCTGGTCGTTGGACCACGCGTAGGCGGCAAACGTATCGTCCATCAACCGCGCCCCGGTGCCCGTGAACAGTCCGGCGGGCAGCAGTTCGATGTGGATGCCCGGCAAGTCCTTGACAGCGGCCAGGGCCGGCATGGCCGCGTAGCACCAGCCGCACAGCGGATCGAAAACGTAGTACAGGATGTTGGTAGCGGAATCAGTGCTTGGCGTCATGGAAGGTCTCCGGTATGGAAGCCATCGTAGATCCGCGGCATTGATTGATAAATACATACATGCTAAACACAATGTATGCCTAAGCCATACAATCAAAACGACGCCGGGCCGGGCGGTATCGGCAATCTTCGGCGCCTGTCCTACTTTGTGGCCGTGGTCGAAACCGGGTCCTTCACGGCGGCCGCTGAACGGCTGGGGATCACCAAGGCGGTGGTCAGCCAGCAGGTCGCGCGGCTGGAAAGCGAATTCAGGACGTCGCTGCTGGTGCGCACTACCCGCAAGGTGCAGCCCACCGAAACCGGCCAGGCCTTTTACCATCGCTGCGCCGCCATCCTGCAGGACGCCGAAGCGGCCTTTGGCGAACTGGCCGAAGGATCAACCGAACCGACCGGCACGCTCAGGTTGACCGCCCCGTTCGACTACGGCGTGGGTGTCCTGGTCCCGGTGATCGCCGCGTTCACCCAGCGCTACCCCTCCTGCAAGGTTGACGCGCGGCTGAGTGACGAGATGCTGGATCTGATGTCCGGCAACATCGAACTGGCGATCCGTGTGGGCTGGCTGGCGGAAAGCGGCTTGCAGGCACGCAAGATCGGCGCCTTCCAGCAGTTGCTGGTGGCTGCCCCCGCCCTGGCATCAAAGGTGGCGCGGTTGAAACGCCCGGAAGAGATTGCCGCCCTGCCCTTCGTCGCCAACACCGCGCTGCGCGACCCGGCGCGCTGGCAGTTCACGTCCAGCGACGGACAACGCAAGACCGTGACGGTGCATCCGTCGATCCTGCTCGACGCGACCCTGGCCGTGCGGGAAGCCGTCATTCATGGCGCGGGATTGTCGGTGCTGCCGGATTATGCGATCGCTCAGGATCTTGCGGCCGGACGGTTGATCCCGGTTCTGCCCACGTGGCGGCTGCCTGCGGGCGGCATCCACGCCGTGTTCCCGTCGGCGCGATTCCGGCCCGCCAAGGTGCGGGCGTTTGTGGACATGCTGATGGAGCGCTGAAAAGCGTCAGGGCGCCATCGCTTCAAGCATCGCGGCCGCCTGGGCAAGTCCTTGCAGGATCACGTCGGCAATCTGAGGAGAGAACCCTTTGGGCAAATCGGCGCTGACTTCTGCAATGACTTGGGGCGTACGCGCCAGGATCGCTTCAATGAGCGGTTCGGCGCTGGCGGCGTAGCCCACCTTTTGCGCCGTGGTGTTGAAGTGCCGACGCTGTATGTCGTGCATGGCGTAGTGGCGATTCTTGCCCAGCAACGCCATCGCCAGCTTGACGTCAAACGGCGACCATTGCGCGGCGCCCTTGCCCATGACGGGGTAAGCGGACATCACGTCATACATGCGCGTCAGCCTGAATTGGCCGCGCGGCAGGAGGTGGATGCTGAAGTTCTTGGCATGACCGTCCGGTGCACGCAGCATCCAGAAAAGTATCTGCGCGGTCATCAGCGTCGTCATATCCGCATCGGCGTCGACCGACCGCCGCAGCGCCGTGAACAACGCTTTGAGTCCAGGGCCCCCTTCGTTTTCATACTTGTGCAGCGGGGAGCACCCTTCGACCTGGCAAAAATCTTCTTGCGGCAGACGGAGCAGCCACCGTCCATCGGGCGCAAGTCGCCGGTCGAACCGTTCGACGACCAGTACCCGCTGTGTGCCAAAGGTCTCGATCTGCGCGTTGGCAACGGCCAGGCCGTACGCCTTCAGGATGCGCAAGCACAACCATTCGTTGTCGACCGACGCCGTGAAGTCCGCCTGCCTTCCCCCCATCAGGCCCAATGGAAGCTTGAAAATATGGCTGGTCGGCGTCGTGCCGCGCGGCGCGCACCACTGGCCTTGCCAACGCAGGAATGCCGTCTTTTCCTGGGCCCCTGCCAGCGAGATGCGGAAGTCTGCATCAGGTCCGTAGGCCCCGCCGAATCCATTGGGCGACACGGTGGCGATCAGGTGGCGCTCGATGTCCTCTTCGGACATGGGCACACTGTCGATTCGGTCGAAACCATCGGGGGATTCGTCCTCGCCAAGGATTTGCACCGCGCCGACGCAGTCACGGCCAACCGCTTTCAACAGGTCGAATGCGTCAGTCGATGCTGTCCTGAAGCGGTCGGCCACGCGGCGCCGGATGGCATCGCTGTCGGGCAGCAGATTGTCGAAATAATTGGCGACTTTGTCGCCCTTGATCGGGGCGTTCGACAGATTGAAAGGCAGTGAGAGCGATAGCGGGCGTCCGACGTCCGCACCTACCCAATCAGCGTCGTACTGCAATTCCGGCGCATCCCGCGCAGGAATCGTCCAGCGCCCGATGCGCACGCCGTTCGTCCACAGGGACAGGCTTCGGCTGTGTGAGCTGCGCCCCATGTCACCAGTCCGTGGCAGCAGGTGCCGATGCGGCCGTGCCCCGCTTGCCGATCGATAACTCCAACCCCAGCACCGCACACCAGGCAAGGAGCTGTTCCGCGCTGAGCTGTTCCGGATGCAATTCCAGGTGGGACACGCGAGATTGGCTGAGGCCAATCCGGGCGCCGATGTCCGCCTGGGTCAGCCCCAGTGCGCGCCGGGCGGCTTGAAACTCCAGACTCAGTTGTGCGCTGGTGATCAGAACGTGACGGGACATGAGTGGGCCTTACCTGCAATACAAGTAAATGTAATTTACCTGATATACGAATAAAAGCAAAATATTCGTATTGCAGCTAAGGCTGGGTCGTTAAAGCGCACCCATCGCGCGCAGTACGCGCTCGGGCGTCAGGGGCAATGTGAAGACGCGGCCGGCGCCCATCGACGCCAGCGCATCATTGAGCGCGTTCATGACAGCCGCCGCTGCACCCACGGTTCCCGCTTCGCCAACGCCGACGATGCCGAGCCCGTCATCCGTGAACGCGGGACTGTCGGCGTGGATCAATTCAATGTCGGGCAGATCGACGGCCATGGGCAGGTCGTAGCTGGCCAGGGACGACGCAAGCGAACGGCCTTGCGCATCGTAGGCGCACTCTTCCATCAACGCGGCGCCCAGGCCTTGCGCGACGCCGCCGCGAACCTGTTCGTTAACCAGCACGGGATTGACGACTCGGCCTGCCTCGTGGACGACGATATGGCGGAGCAGACGGATCTGGCCGGTGCCAGGATCGACCTCGATGTGCGACAACTGGATGCCGGTGCCGCACCGGAAGGGCTGCTTGAGCGGGCCGTAGGTGGTGCTGGTGGCCAGTTGCGGCTGGATGCCGCTGAATTCGTAAGGCCGGAAGTGGGCGGCTTCAGCCAGTGCACGCAGGGCAAGGCGGGGCATGCCATCGTTGACGTTCACAATCTGATCGTTGCAAAGGTCAAGCATGTCGGCCTGGGTCTTGAGCAGGATCGCGGCCAGCTTCAGGATCTCTGTACGCAGCAGGACGGCAGCGTCGTAGGCGGCCTGACCGCCGATTGCCATGCCGCGGGAACCCCAGGTTCCGCCGCCGTGCGACGTGATGGCGGTGTCTCCGGTCAGCACGTCCACGCGGTCAGGCGCCACACCCAGGCCATGCGCGACCACCTGCCGCACGCCCATCTCGGTGCCCTGCCCCTGCTCGGTCACACTGGAAATGCAGCGAAAGTGACCGGACGGTTCCAGGCGCAGCGTGCACCCGTCGCGGCTGGATACCGCCTGTTCGCCCTGCCCGTAGAACCACGGGCCGCGCGACGTCTGTTCCACGAAGGCGGCGATGCCGAGGCCCTGGATGCGGCCGGACGCACGGGCGTCGGCGATCGACGCGCGCAGGGCAGCAAGGTCCACTTCCTGTTCCAGCGCGGCCAGGCTTTGCGTGAAGGCCAGTCGTTCAAAGCGCGTACCCGTGGGCGACACATACGGGAAGTCGGACGGCTGCAGGAAGTTGCGGCGGCGCACTTCAATCGGGTCGATGCCGCAGGCGCGGGCGGCCTCGTCAATCAAGGCTTCGGTCACCGCGCAGGCCAGGGGGTGGCCCACGCCGCGGTAATGCCCTGCCATACCCTTGTTCTGGAAGACGATGTCGGCGGATGCCGCGAAGGCGTCGAAGCGATACGGTGCTCCGCACAGGCCCATGATTGCGCGGGGCTCGCCCAGGCTGGATCGCGGATATTGCGAGTACGGCCCGATCGCGTACAGGTCCTGCACCTGGAACGCCAGCAGCTTGCCCTGCGCATCCACCGCCAGCTTGCCGGCGACCCGGTGTTCCCGGGCCTGGATGTCGGACAGCATGGACTCGTTGCGATCCGCAATGAATCGCACCGTGCACCCCAGCAGGACTGCTGCGGCGCACACGGCCAGTTCGTCGCCATAGAGCTGCTGCTTGATGCCGAATGCGCCGCCCACGTCCGGGCAGATGACGCGGACCCGATGGGCGTCCAACCCGAGCAGATTCGCGTATTCCTCTTGCATCTGGTGCGGGCACTGATGGCTCAGGTGCACCGTCAATCGTCGTTCGTTCGGCTCGAATTCGGCAACCAGGCCGCGGGTTTCCAAGGGAACGCCGGTATGCCGATTGAAGCCGAAGTCGCACGCGACGACATGCGCGGCGGTGGCGAACACGGCATCAGGCTGGCCAGACTGCTGGTCCAGATGCAGCACCAGATTGCTGGGCAGATCGGCATGCATGGGCGGCGCGGCCAGTGCAGCCCGCGGGTCGGTCAGTGCCGGCAGTTCGTCCCACTCCACCACCACGCGCGCGCAGGCATCTTCCGCTTGCGCGCGGCTGTCGGCGATCACCATCACGACGGGTTCGCCGTGCCATCGCGCGGTATCGATCGCCAACGGATGTTGCAAGGGTGCCTGCAGGTCCGGGAACGCGGCGGTGGCGCCGCGATAGCCCTGGCAGATGGGGGCAATGTCCGCGCCGGTCAGGACGGCTTCGACGCCTGGCATGTGGCGCGCTGCGTCGACGTCGATGCGGACGATGCGCGCGTGGCCCCACGGGCTGCGCAGGAAGGCGGCG
This sequence comes from Pigmentiphaga litoralis, assembly GCF_013408655.1. Lineage (NCBI taxonomy): Bacteria > Pseudomonadati > Pseudomonadota > Betaproteobacteria > Burkholderiales > Alcaligenaceae > Pigmentiphaga > Pigmentiphaga litoralis. The sequence continues at coordinate 622,697 of NZ_JACCBP010000001.1, read as the reverse complement.
TGCAGGCTGGTGGGAAACGGCAGGTCAGCCACGTAGCGGCCGCGGCCTGCCAGCAGGCGGCGGTTGCGGGGCGACGACAGCCCGCGGCCGAGTGCCTCGCCTTCACGCATTGGCGTCCCCAGCGCCGCGGCGCAGCCCGGCCGTATCGACCACCGCATCCACAATGGCGTGATAGCCCGTGCACCGGCAAAGATTGCCGGTCAAGGCCGCGCGCACCCCGTCGCGCGTGATGGCAGGGTCGCTGCGCAGCGCATCGTCGGCGGTGAGCAGCATGCCTGCCGTGCAGAAGCCGCACTGCAAGGCTGCGTGCCGAAAGAAAGCGTCTTGCAGATCGGCCAGCTCGCCGCTGGCGTTCAGGCCTTCGATCGTGTCGATGCGCATGCCCTCGGCCTGCACGGCCAGCATGAGGCAGGCGCGCACCACGGCGCCATCGGCGCGGACGGTGCACGCGCCGCATTGTCCTTGCTCACAACCCAGGTGCGTGCCGGTCAGGCCCAGCACGTCACGCAGATAATCGGCCAGCGTCATGCGCACCGGCACGTCATGCGAGCGAAGCTTGCCATTGACGGTGCAGCGCAGGCGCAAGGTGGGTTCGTCGGCAATCAGGGCGGAGGCGGTCATGTCAGGGGGCCGGGATGCGGCATGGCTGGGGAAAGGTCCAAGGACGCGCGCAGCTTGGCCACCGCACGGGTCAGCGTGGCGGCCAAGTGCAAGCGGTAGGCGGCGTCGTCCCGTTCGACCAGCGGCGTCAGCTCGGCGCGCAGGGTTGCACGGATGGCGTCGACATCAAGGGCAACGCCCACGCCCTCCTCGCCGCGCTGCCTTGCCGTCATCCCACGCAATGCATGCGAGATGCGCTCCCCGGTCGCCGGCAGCAGCCGGGGCCGATCCGACACGCCGCCCACGGCGATGCGCACCGACGGTGCCTGACCGATTATCGGATCAACGGACAATGCGATGCTCGCCAAGGCGGGCGCGGTGGGCCGTCGGGCAATCTCGTCAACGAAGTGGAAACTGTCTGGTCCGGCCACTGGTACGCGGACACAAGCGATGTATTCATCGGGACGGCGCACCGTGCAGAACGCACCGGCAAAGAACGACTCGGCCGCCACCTCGCGCACGCCCGACGATGCGCGCAGGCAAACCCGCGCGCCCGACGCCACCGCGATCAGCGGAAGCTCGCCGCCCGGATCGGCATACGCCAGCGACCCGCAGACCGTGCCCCGGTTGCGCACCGCCACATTGCCGATATGCGCGGCGGCCGCCGCCCAGCCCGGCGCGTGCCGTTGCACCAGGTGATGGTTGAGCAGGTCGCCATGACGGACCAGCGGCCCGATGTGCAACCATCCGCCGGGCCGCGGAGCCGACGCCTCTGCATGGACGCCCAAGGACGCCGTTTGCAACGGGTCATCCGCCGCCAGGCCCAGCGCAATCCCACCGGCGTCCGGCAAGTGGTTGATATCCACCACTACCTTGACGGCGCGCGTCCGCAGCGCCAGTTCCGGCATCAGGCTCTGCCCGCCCGACAGCACAGCGGCATCGGCGCCATATCGGGCAAGCGCATCGAGCAACTCGGCTTCGCTGCGCGGCCGCACATAGTGGATAGGAGCGAGCTTCATGGCGCGGGCGTCACGACTGCAGGCTTCCCGACTGCCGGCGTTACCCAGCCGCCAACGTCACGCCCCACCATCCTGTCACCGCACCTTGGCATGGCGCGTCAAGCGGCGTTCGACCAGGCCCACCGCCCCCATCAGCGTCATGCCGAGCAGGAACACGATCATCACCAAGGCCCAGAAGCGGTCCATCTGGAAGCCATGCAGATAGGTGTCGAACAGTTCGCCGAGCCCGACCACGGCAACAACGATCTGTCCGATGATCACGCCCTTGATGCCGCGCACGACGCTCAGGCGGATGCCGGTCATGACTTCAGGCATGGCCGACGGCAGCATGATCTTGGAAAACATCTGCCACCGCGTCGCGCCGTTGCTGCGCGCCATCTCCAGCAAGGACCGATTGATGCCGACCATGCCTTCCCGGGTATCGATGATGATGACCCACACCGCGAACAGGAACACGGTCGCCACCACGGTGGTTTCGCCGATGCCGAGAATGGGCATCAAGGCCGGCACCACGGCGGTCAAGGGCGCGGCAATGAAGATGTTGACCCACACGTTCAGGATGCGATCAACCGGCTTGAATCGCCCCATCAGCGCGCCGACCGGCACGCCCACCACGATGGCCAGCGCCATGCCGGTGGCGAATGCCCTGGCGGTGATGACGATCGCGTCCTTGAACGATTGCAGCTGGACCAGGCTGAAGGCGGTCGTGACGACATGCGACAGCGGCGGAAACATGTCGGACGCCGCGTAGCGCGCCGCCAGTTCCCACAGCACCGCCCAGGCCACCAGCGACAGCAGAACGGGTTTCTGTTTGGCCATGGCTCAGGCCAGGTACTGTTTGAGTTGGGACCAGATGTCGTCGACCGCATCCAGATAGCGCTGGTCGCGGCGGATTTCATCGGGGCTGGCATTGCGGTCCAGGCCGGGGCGGATGGTCTTGACGACTTTGCCCGGATGTCGGGTCAACAAGACAATCTCGTCCGACAGGTACACGGCTTCTTCGATCGAATGCGTCACGAAAATGACGGTCTTTTTTTCCACTCGCAGCAAGGACAACAGGTCTTCCTGCAGCTTGCGGCGCATCTGTTCGTCGATCGCCGAAAACGGCTCGTCCATCAGCAGCACGTCGGCGTCGACCGTCAGGGCACGGGCCAGGCCGGCACGCTGACGCATGCCGCCCGACAGCTCGTTGGGATACTTGTCTTCGAAGCCGGCCAGGCCGACTTCGCGGATGTAATGGCGGGCGCTGGCTTCCCGTTCGGCGCGCGGCGTGCCGCGCAGTTCCAGGCCGAACGCCACATTGCGCAGCACGGTGGCCCAGGGCATCAACGCGAAATCCTGGAACACGAAGGCGCGATCCGGACCCGGGCCGTACACCGTCTTGTCATTGACGCGGATTTCGCCAGACGTCGGCGTGATCAGCCCGGCAATGATCTTGAGCAGCGTGGTCTTGCCGCAGCCCGAGGGCCCCAGCAGGGTCACCAGTTCCCCGCGGGGAATGTCCAGCGTCGCGTTTTCTAGGGCGAGCACGCCATTGGGGTATCGCATCGTGATGCCGAGCGACTTGATGATCGGATCGGCCGCTGCGACTGGCGGCTGGCCCGGCGTGGATGACGCGGCCGGCGCGGTGGCAAGCAAGGAGGTCTGTGTCATGTCTGCGTGTGCTGCTGTCCAAGCGCCTTGAATACCCGGCGCTCGATGAGTTGCAAGGCGGTCAGCACCAGCGTGGCGAGCACGATGATGGACACGATCGCGGCGAACATTTCGGCGTACTTGGCCACCGACCGGTAGTAGCTGATGGTGTCGCCGATACCGGTTGGCGTAATCAGCAATTCGGCCAGCACGATGCCGATGAAGCCACCCGAAATGCCCAGCCGCAGTCCCGCGAAGATCATGCCGCTGGCATGCGGCAGGATGATCTTGGTGACCTGCTGGCGGCGCGTTCCCATGAAGGACCGGGTCATTTCCAGCAAGGATGCGTTGGTCTGGCGGATGCCGCTGTAGCAGTTCATGGTGACCATGGGCAGCGACAGAATGACCACCGCAATGATCTTGGCGGTGATGCCAATGCCATACAGAAAGGTGATCAACGGAATGATGGCGGCCATCGGCGCCGTCTGCATGATGACCATGGCCGGATACAGCGCCCATTCGGTCAGTCGCGACAACCCCATGGCGATACCGCACACCACACCCACCACGGCGGTGATGACCAGGCCGGCGATCAGCGGCGGCAACGTGTTCGCGTAGGCCTTGATGAGTTCACCGCTGGCCAGCAGGTTGAACATCGCAACGGCCACTTTCGAGAACGGCGGGAAGGCCAGGCTGATCGGAATCCGGCCGGCAATTTCCCACAGTCCAAAAAAGAGCGCGAACGACGCCAGCTTCCACAACAAGGGCACGTGATGACGCCAGCCCATGGCATGCGCCGCCGTTGCGGACGCGGTCGGCGTGGACGACGCAGCCAGCGCAGCGCCCGCGGACGGCGCCACGGCGGCGCCGGGTCCGGCAGCGTGCACGGCCGCGCCGGGCGCGCCTGCAACGAGAGTGTGCGGCATGGTGTCCACTCGATGTCTTACTTGGCGCCGACGGCTTTGCTGGCGGCTTCCAGCGGCTTGAAGTCCCAGTAGGCATCCAGTCCGCCCGACGTTTCCGACTTGAGCTTGCCGGCCAGCGACAGGAAGTCCACGTCGGCCTGCGCGGCCGTCTTGCCACCGCCATCAACCGGGAAGATGCCGGCGGCCACGGCACGCGTGAAGTACGGCGTGATCTCGGCGACTTCCTTGTCGGCCAGGTCAGGCAGCAGCTTCAGTTCCTTGCGCTGCGCGGCGGGCCATGACGGATCCGCTGCGGTGGCCTTGGCAGCCTTCAGCAATTCTTCGAGCAGGATCTGGACGGCGCGCGGATTGGCTTCAGCAAATTTGGTGCTGACATAGAAGGTCGAATCGCTGGCGTCCTGATCCTGCACCGGCAAGGCGCCGAAGCGTTTCGGATCGCTGTCGATCAGGACCTTGGAACTGGTCAGGTCCAGGTAGGTCGCCTTGATGTTGCCGCGCTGCATGGCCACGACGCGCACTTCCGACCCCGGCACGTAGCTGATCTTGTCGAACTTGATGCCCGACTTCTTTTCCATGATCTGCGCCATCGTCTCGGTGCCCGATCCGCGCGAGTGCACGACAAAGGTCTGGCCGTTCAAGGACTTCCAGTCCGGGTAGACGGTCTTGTCGACCACCGGCACATAGGCCAGCTTGCGGATCTGATAGATGTTGCGGATCGGCGCCTTCAGGTTGTTGATGGCCTCGTACGAATCACCCACGCCCATGTCCATCTGCCCGTTCAGTACGGACTGGAAGGCGATGTCATCCGACTTCAGCGCCGTCGCCTGGATCTCGACACCACGTTGCTTGGCGCGCGCATAGGCAATGAGCTGGGGAAGGTCTTCGGCCGAAAACGAATCGGCTTCGGCGATACGGATCTTGCCAACGTTTTGCGCGTGGGCCGCGCCCCCCGTCAACGCGACACCCAATGCGATCCCGACGATATTCAGCAGCTTCATGCGTACCTCTGTGTGGATGGTTGGCCCGGCGACCGGGCGGCAAGGTGGTGCGGCGACCGCGCTGGTATTACGTACGTATACCGGCATGATGGTCACGTAATGCAACATGCATGCCATTCATGGTTTTCCATAGGCTCGCCAGTTGAAGCGCGGCCACCCGCGCATAGGCTTGCACCGTTGTGGACGCCTCAGGCACAGTTATGCGGCATTTAGGTCGAATTTCGGTGCATTTTTCGTTCGATGGCATTTCAAACGTCTGGCTGTCCCTGGCAAACCTGGTGGCATGCGATTTGCATCCCCAAATAATTAAAGTGGTATACCACTCGAATACGAAACGTTGACCGATGGGCGATCCGCCCGGAAAAGGACTCGCGATGCCGCAATCGACTCCGCTGCCCGAGGGCACCACCCTCTGGATCGCCAACGCCCGCGTCATGACGCCGGACACGGATTGGCATCAGCCAGCAGTGGCCGACGTTGCGATCCGGGACGACATGATTCTTGGCGTCGCGCCAGCCTACGGACTGCGGCCGGGCCAGGTCCCGCCCGAAACGCTGGATGCACGCGGCCACCTTGTCCTGCCCGGCTTCGTCAACGCCCACTACCACTCGCATGACGTGCTGGCCAAGGGCACGCTGGAACAGGTGCCGCTTGAACAGTGGCGCCTGTATGCCCTGCCCGCCCAGTACCCGCCCCGCTCGAAAGAAGAACTGCGTGCGCGCACGATGCTTGGCGCGCTGGAATGCCTGCGTTCCGGCATGACCACCGTGCAGGACATGCTGACGCTGTATCCCTTCGACCCCGAGCACCTCGATACCGTCATTCAGGCGTATGAAGACGTCGGGATCCGCGTGGTCTTTGCCTTGCAGTACGGGGATCGCAAGGGCCTGGATACCGTTCCGTTCTGGAAGGACGTGTTTCCGCCCGAATACCATCACCTGCTTTCGAGCGCCGCCGAGCCCGAAAAGAAATTCGACCTGCTCGATTACTTCGAGCAGAACTGCCTGAAAGGGCCGACCCATTCGCGGCGGCATTGGGCGCTGGGGCCGTCATCTCCGGAACGTTGCACGACCGCCCTGATGGCGCGGACGATGGACATGGCCAAGCGGTACGACCTGCCGGTGTACTCGCACATCTACGAGTCCAAGGGCATGGCCCTGACCGCGCGCCAGGAGCTGGGCCAATACGGCGGATCGTTGATCCGGCGCCTGCATGCCGAAGGCTGCCTGGGTCCGCAAATGAACTTTGCGCACAGCGTGTGGCTGGCCCCTGATGAAATCGAAATCCTGGCCGAGACCGGCGCGGGCACCGTACTGAATCCGCAAGGCAACCTGAAGATGCAGTGTGGCCTGCCGCCGATCAAATCCTTGATGCGCGCCGGTGTGCGCATCGGCCTGGGCTGCGACAACTGCAGCTGTTCCGACGCGCAGAACATGTACGCCGCCATGAAGCTGTTCTCGTTGCTGGCCGTGGTCAGCGATCTGCGCAAGGGCCCCCCGCCTGCCATGGAAGCCCTGAAGGCCGCGACCGAGGGCGGCGCGGAAGGCGCGCGGCTCGGTCATCTGATCGGCCGGATTGCGCCGGGCTACAAGGCCGACCTGTCGATCCTGGATCTGGCGGACCCCAGCTTCGTGCCGCTGAACAGCGTGGCGCGCCAGCTCGTCAACATCGAGGGCGGCCGCGCCGTGCGGCATGTGATGGTCGATGGCAACTGGGTGGTGCGCGATCGGCGCGTGGTGTCGGTGGACGAGGCGGCTGTGTTCGAAGAGGTCGAAGCCATCATGCCGACCTTCAGGAAGGACTTCGACGCCATCACGAAACGGGTCGCTACACTACAGCCGTGGTTGGACGAAGCCCAAGAGAAGATGGATGCGGCAGACGTCGGTATCGAACGTCTGCCCCGCCTGCGATGAGGATCGCAGGCTTGAAACCAAGGATGTGAACATGACCTTTCTGGTCCAGGAGCCGGCGCCGTTGGAAGACGACACCGACTCATCTTTCGAGCCCGGCGGGCTGGTGGCGCGAGTGCATGCGCAACTGCACGACATGGTGCTCAAGCACGAAATTCCGCTGGGCCGCCCGATTTCGGAACGCCAATTGTCGTTGCAGCTCGGCGTATCGCGCACGCCGCTGCGCGAAGCCCTGCGCCGGCTGGAAGGTGAAGGCTTCATCTTGCGCAGCCGCGGTGTGCTCGAAGTGCGCCGCATCACGCTGGAAGAATTCCTGGATCTGCTCAAGATCCGCAAGGTGCTCGAAGCCGAAGCGGCCGGGCTGGCTGCCGGCGCCATGGACGCGGGCGTGCTCGACAGCCTGCGTGTCCGATTGACGGCGCTGGCGCAGGCCGAGCATCCCGACAACCATGAACGCGTCACGCTCGACCTGGAATTGCATCGCGCCGTCTGCGCCGCGTGCGGCAACGACACCCTGGCCAGGTTGATCGAAGACCTGCGACGCAAGTCCATGCTGTTCGCCACACCGCCCACGCCGCAGGACTTTCAGGCATCGGTCGCGCAGCACCTGGACCTGCTTGACGCCCTGGGCGCCGGCGATGCCGCGCGTGCCCGCACGGCCATGGCCGTGCACATCGAAGCCACACTGAGCAACGTCCTCTCTCGTCTGCTCAAGCGCTGAACGCCCTCCTCTCGTTCGGCCCAAGCCAACCCCACGCGAATCCTTTATGACCGATACCCCTCAGAAAGACGTTGCCGCGCTGCCGGTGATGTTCCAGCCCAAGACGCTTCGCGGCCTGACCGTCAAGAACCGCATCGTCGTCTCGCCCATGTCGCAGTACAGCGCCGTCGACGGCGCCCCGACCGACTGGCATCTTGTCCATCTCGGCAAGTTCGCCTCGGGCGGCGCGGGCATCGTGTTTTGCGAAGAGACCTCCGTCTCCGAGCGTTCACGCAAGACCTATGACTGCCCCGGCATCTATACCGATGCGCAGGCCAAGGCGTGGAAGCGCGTCACCGACTTCATTCGCACGCAGGGCGCCGCCTCGGCCATCCAGCTTGGACATGCCGGCCGCAAGGTCGCGACCCGCGCGCCCTGGGACGGCTTCGCGCCATTGGGCCCCGCCGATGCCGCCAATGGCCGTCCGCCCTGGTCGGGCCTGGCCCCCAGCCCGATTCCATTCAAGGAAGGCGCAATGGCGCCCAAGGAAATGGATCGCGACGACATCAAGTATGTGATCCAGGCCCATGTGGATGCGGCCAAACGGTCGCTCGACGCGGGCTTCGACATCGTCGAAATCCATGGCGCCCACGGCTACATCATCCAGCAGTTCCTGTCCCCCATCACCAACAAGCGTACGGACGCTTACGGCGGCGACATGGAAGGCCGCATGCGCTTCGGCCTGGAGCTGATCGAAGCCGTGCGCGCGGCCTGGCCCGCGGACCGGCCGCTGTTCTTTCGCGGGTCTTGCGTGGATGGCCGGGGCGGCGCGTGGAGCCTGGAAGACACCATCGTCCTGGCAGCGGCGTTGAAGGAACGGGGCGTGGATGTATTCGACTGCTCGTCGGGCGGCATCGATGGCCCCCTGACGCTGCACGTCGTTCCGCGCGTGCCGGGCTATCACGTGCCCTTTGCGAAACGCATCCGCGAAGAGACGGGTATCCCGACCATGGCCGTTGGCCTGATTCGTGAAGCCGAGCAGGCCGAGGGCTATCTGAAAGCCGGCGACTGCGACTTCGTGGCCCTGGCCCGCGAATTCATGTGGGATCCGAACTGGCCCGTGCACGCCGCGGCCAAGCTGGGCGTGCCCGATCCGCATACGCTGCTTCCGCGCAGCTATGCGTGGTGGCTGCAGAAGCGCGAAGAAACGCTGGCGCTGACTGCGGGAGACGCGGCGCGATAAGGGTAGCAAGGCGTGGTGTCGCGCTGACCCGCGGCGTCAGGCGGTCTCGGCCGCCATTTCGATCCGGTTCCGCCCTTCCCGCTTGGCCTGGTACAGGGCGCGGTCCGCCCTGGCCAGCAAGCGCGGCAGATCCATCGCAGGCGACATCTGCGCCGCGATCCCGACGCTGACGGTGACCGGCGTCTTCAGGCCGTCCACTGCCGCCGTGCGGCCGGCAAACTCCGCCGCGATCTGCCGGGCCACCCCCTGCGCGTGGGCGATCGTTGCGCTCGGCAACAACACCGCGAACTCTTCACCGCCCAGCCGGGTGCTGAGCGCGCCCGTCCCCGCGCACTCGCGCGCAACAGCGGCGAACAGCTTCAGCACCGTGTCGCCCGCATCGTGCCCATGCTCATCATTGATGCGCTTGAAGTGGTCCAGGTCGAACGCCAGCAAGGCATGCGGCGTGCCGTGGGGCGCCTGGCTCAACAGCCGGGGTCCCCTTTCAAAGAAGCCTTGGCGGTTGGCCAGGCCGGTCAGGTAATCCGTCTGAGACGCCATCAGCAGGCGTTCGCGGTCTTCTTCACGCACGATCGCCAGCAAGGACGTGGGCATGGCCACACTGAAGAGCACCGCTTCGTACATGGTGACCTTGGCTGCCACGGCCACGATGTCCGCGCCATAAACGGCTGCCAGGACGGGCAGCACCAGGGCACGGCCCGCGTAGAACACGCTGTGGCAGGCCAGCACGCTGACCGCGATGGGGCGCGACCGGAAGTGCCGCGTGGCGCGCGCGCGGTACAGCACCCAGGCGGCCGCCCCGCAGGTCATGGAAATCGGCGCCGCGCTGATGTGGTTCCAGAAGCTTGTCCGCAAGCTCATCCCTGCAGCAAACCAGGCAGCGCCCAGCGCCAGCAGCAGACCCATCATGACCCCGTAGCGCAGCTTCCTGCCGTCAAGGATGAGCGCCCCCTGCAGCACCAGCAGGTAACCAAGCATGATCACGACATTGGTCAGCGCATAGCCCGCCACACCGGGGAAATGCTGGCGATTGACGGCCAACGCGCATCCGGCGGCCAGCGCCAGATAGGCGATGGACCAGACGCGCAGTTCCCGCCCGCGCGCGGCATGGGTGTGACGCTCCCACAGCGTCATGGCAGCCGCCACCAGCAGCGTGCCTATCGTCAGGTACCAGAGGGTGAGGAGATCCATGGAGCATGCACATGCAAGAGGGCGCAGCGGCGCATTCTACCGGTCAAATGGCGCTTGCTCGACCGCCACGTCTTGTATCGGTCCGGGCGCTGCGGCGGCGATAGAATCCGACGAGACCACGATGTCAGTGAGGCCGCCATTTCCGCTGCACCCACCCCCGAGGACCGGCGCGACGACCGCGACGGCATGATTGCCGCTGTCAACGATGCCCTCAAACGCGGGGGCGCCTCTGCGCATCAATATCGCGTCAGGCGCACCGACGGCAAGTATTACTGGATCGAAGCCAATGGCCGCGTCGACCAGTCGCCCGATGGCACGCCCCAGAGCTTTCCAGGCGTGCTGATCGATGTCGAAGAACGCCGCACGCTTGCCGATGAACGGGATCGCGCCAGGGATGCCATGCCCGATGGCGGACGCATCACCATCGAAACCTCCGCCTGGGCACGAGCGTGTGCATCTATCTTCCTCGCCATGTGGGCGATGCCGACACCGCGCAGCCCATGGCGACGGCGCCCTCGGACGCGGTCATCGATCTGCTGGTGACCGACGTCGGCCTGCCCGGCGGCATGAACGGCAGGCAGATGGCCGACGCGGGCCGGGAGTTGCGGGCCGGGTTGAAAACGCTCTTCATCACTGGCTATGCCGCCAATGCCGCGATCGGCAACGGGCAACTGCAGCCCGGCATGCAGGTGCTGACCAAGCCCTTCTCGGTCGACGCGCTGATTGCACGGGTGCAGGAATTGTTGATGCGTTGAAGACTGACGTTCGTTCAGTCAGCGGTGATCTTCCGTTCCTTGACGATGGCGCCCCACTTCGCATCTTCTTTTTTCATGAAGGCCGTCAGCTCGGCACGCGTGGTGGGCTGTGGCGTCAGGCCATGCTGGTTCAGCGATTGCTTCACACCCGGGTCATTCAGCACCTTGACGATTTCCTGGTTCCAGCGATCCAGCATGGCCGCCGGTGTTTTCGATGGCGCAACGAAGGCATACCAGTTCAAGGCTTCAAACCCCGGATAGCCGGATTCAGCCACCGTTGGAATGTCAGGCAGATACGCTGGGCGCACCAGGCCGGTCGTGGCCAGAGGAATCAGCCTGCCGGTTTCGATATGCGGCATGGCGGTGGGTGGCGCCGAAAAGTACGACGCAATGCGTCCGCCCAGCAAGTCCTGCAGGGCTGGCGCGCCGCCCTTGTAGGGCACGTGCACCATCTCGATCCCGGCGCGCTGGTTGAACAGTTCGCCGGCCAGATGCGAGGCTGACCCCGCCCCGGTCGATGCAAACTCCACACTGCTCGGCTTCTTCTTGGCCAGCGCAACGAATTCCGCCAGGTTCTTGACGCCCAGTTCCTTGTGCACGACCAGCACGTTGGGGAAATTGACGCCGCCCGACACGGCCGTCAGGTCCTTGAACGGGTCGTACGTCACCTTCATGACATGCGGCGCGATCGTCAACGGGCCGATCGATCCAAACAGCAATACCGAACCATCGGCCGGGCCACTTGCCACCAGCTGATGCGCGATGTTGCCGCCGGCGCCCGCCTTGTTTTCCACGATCACGGTCTGGCCGATGTTGTCGCCCAGCTTGCGGGCGATCAGCCGGGCGGCGGCATCCGCTGCGCCGCCGGGCGCGAATCCCACCACCATCGTTACCGGCTTGGCGGGCGGAAAGTCCTGCGCATAGGCAGATGCGGCCGTACAGCATGCTGCTGCGGCCAGGGCCACCACGGGCAAGGAAGGGAATGTGGGCACGGTCGTCTCCTGATGTGTTCTTTTGAAAGCAGGAGACTGTAGGCAGCCCGGCAGCGGGACGACAGCCCGTATCGGGCAACAGGTGTTCAGTTTTTGAGAAGACGGGCGCCGGCCCACAAGCCGTCGCGAACCAGCGTGCGGGCGATGTCGGCAATCACCACGCGTGTGGCCAGGGCGGCCGGCGACAGTTCGTCGTCCGACAGGCTGACCAACACATTGCGACGGCTGACATGCGCGTCGCTGATCTGACAGCTCACCACGTGATCCGCCGGCTGCCGCGCCACCGCGGCGCCCGGCTGGATCGTGGCGCCCAGGCCTGCGCGCACCGCATCCATCAGCAGCGCCAGGCCATCGATCTCGGCCACTACCCTGGGCTCGATCCGCGCGCGGGCAAACGCCGTGGTCAGCGACGCGCGCAGCCCGTGCCCCTGGCTGGGCATGATCAACGGCACGCCGGCAAGCTGCGACAGGCGCACCCGCGCCCCTTCCGGCCGCTGGGGCAAAGACTTGGCGGCGATCAGGAACAGCTTTTCGTCCAGCAGCGGTTCAATGCTCCAACGGCGCGGTGTCGCCGTCTCGAACAGCACGGCCAAGTCCAGCTGGCGCGCCTGCAGCATGCTGCCCAGGTTGCCCGACAGCGACTCGACCAGGTGCAGCCGGATGTCCGGATAGCGTTCCCGCATCGCCTGCATCAAGGGCATGCCGAGCACCGACGCCGTGGTGGGAGCCAGGCCCACACTGACGTGGCCCGACAGCCGGGCCTGCTGCGCCGCGCGCACGGCCTCGTCGGCATGCCGCAAGGTCAGCTGCGCCTGCTGAAGAAATGCCACCCCGGCATCGGTCGGCGTGACGCCGGTGCTGGCGCGCTGCAACAGGCGCGTCGACAGCTCGCCTTCGAGCCGGCTGATCTGCTGACTGAGCGCAGACGTCACCACGCCCAGCTCGATCGCCGCGCGGCCCATGCTGCGCAGTTCACAAACCTTGACGAAGTACCGGAGTTGGCGAAGTTCCACGAATGACCTTGGTGGGAAGACAAGCGCGTCATGGTAGTCCGGTTTCCCATCGTGTGGACGCCGCCGGCATTGCCAGGAAGCGATTGGCCGGCGCGTTGCCACCGCTCTGTCGCTGCCAAGCCGGTAAACTTCCGGCATGACCGCCTCCCCTGCTTCCCCCGCCGAATCGCCCAAGCGGCGCATGCCCCGCGCCGCGCGTACCCGCCAGTTGCTTGACACGGCGTGGGCGTTGATCGGCGACGAAGGCACCGACGCGCTGACGCTGGGCCGGCTGGCGGACGCTGCGGGCGTGAGCAAGCCCATTGTCTACGACCATTTCGGCACCCGCAACGGCCTGCTGGTCGCGCTGTACCAGGACTACGATGCGCGCCAGACCGCCCTGTTCGCCGACGCCATCGACAAGGCCAGGCCCACCTTGCAGGAGAAGGCGCGCGTGATTGCATCCAGCTATGTGAGCTGCGTGGTGTCGCAAGGGCGGGAGATGTCAGGCGTGATTGCGTCGTTGAACGGCTCGCCGGAATTGACGGCCGTCAAACGGGAATATCAGCATGCCTTCATGGACATGTGCGCCGGGATCCTTGCGCCGTTCACCGGACCGGCGGGCGTATCGGGCGCCAGCCTGTGGGCCATGATGGGCGCGGCCGATGCGCTGTCGGAAGCCGCGGCGGATGGCGAGATCGCCGACAGCGACGCGTGCGAGGAGCTGCTGCAGGTGATCCTGAGCATGGTCAAACGCAGCAAGTAGGATCGACCGCGCGAAGCGCGCGGCCATGGACGCGGTGAAGACGCGGTGAAAACGCAGTGAAGGATCCCGCTGCGGGATCCCCTGCCTATCGCGTGACGGCCGCAGCCCGCGCCCGCGCGGTGTGCAACTTTCGGAAGCTGTCGATCAACCGGTGATGCCGGTCCAGGCCTTCCAGTTTCATGCTGGTGGGCGTCAGGCCGTGGAAGCGCACGGACCCGTCCACCGACCCCAGCACCGCGTCCATCCGGTCATTGCCAAACATCCGGCGGAAGTTGACGACGTAGTCATCCAGCGCAAGGTCGTCGTCGAGCACGATTTCCAGCACCGCATTCAGCGCCTGATAGAACAGCCGGCGATCGACCGTGTTGTCGTTGTACTGGAGGAAGGCGCCCACGCCTTCCTGCGCAGCATCGAATTGCTGCAAGGCCAGGTTGATCAGCAGCTTCAGTTCCAGCACTGTCAGCTGACCCCATTCCGTGTTCTCGTCGAACTCGATCCCGATCAAGGTGGCGATGTCCGAATAGTCATCCAGCTCGTTGGTTTCCAGCCGCTCCAGCAGGTCCGTCAACGCCGCGTCATCCAGGCGATGCAGATTCAGGATGTCTTCGCGGAACAGCAGCGCCTTGTTCGTGTTGTCCCACACCAGATCGTCCACCGGATAGATCTCGGAATAGCCCGGCACCAGGATGCGGCAGGCCATTGCGCCCAGCTGGTCATGCACGGCCACATAGGCTTCCTTGCCCATGTCCGCCAGAATGCCGAACAGCGCCGCCGCTTCCTGCGCGTTGGAATGGTCGCCCTGGCCCGAGAAATCCCATTCAACGAATTCAAAGTCGGCCTTGCTGCTGAAAAAGCGCCACGACACCAGGCCGCTCGAATCGATGAAATGTTCAACGAAGTTATGGGATTCGGTCACCTCTTCGCTGTTGAAGGTAGGCGCCGGCAGGTCATTCAGGCCTTCAAAACTGCGGCCCTGCAGCAGCTCCGTCAGGCTCCGTTCCAGCGCTACTTCAAGGCTGGGGTGTGCACCAAACGACGCAAAGACGCCCCCCGTCTTCGGGTTCATCAACGTCACGCACATCACGGGATAGATCCCGCCCATCGACGCATCCTTGACCAGCACTGGAAAGCCCTGCGCTTCCAGGCTCTGGATGCCAGCCAGGATGCCCGGGTACTTGGCCAGTACGTCCGCGGGAACGTCAGGCAAGGCCAGCTCCCCTTCCAGAATTTCCCGCTTGACCGCGCGCTCGAAGATTTCGGACAAGCACTGCACCTGCGCTTCGACCAGCGTATTGCCCGCGCTCATGCCATTGCTGACATACAGGTTCTCAACCAGGTTGGACGGGAAATACACGACCTCCTGGTCCGACTGGCGAACGAAAGGCAAGGCGCAAATGCCGCGCTTCGTATTGCCCGAATTGGTATCGACCAGGTGCGATGCCTTCAACTCGCCGTCGGGGTTGTAGATCTCGATGCAATACGGATCCAGCAAGCCCGCCGGCAGCGCGTCCTTGCGGCCGGGCTTGAACCAGCGTTCATTCGGGTAATGCACGAATGGCGCATCGGCAATGTCCTCGCCCCAGAACACGCCCGCGTAAAAGTGATTGTTGTTTAGCCGCTCGATATATTCGCCCAACGCCGACGCCAGCGCGCTTTCCTTGGTCGCCCCCTTGCCGTTGGTAAAACACATGGGCGAATGCGCATCGCGAATGTGCAGCGACCACACATTCGGGACCAGATTGCGCCACGAGGCGATTTCGATCTTGATGCCCAGGTCCGCCAGAATGCCCGTCATATTGGCGATGGTCTGCTCAAGCGGCAGGTCCTTGCCCGCAATGAAGGTGGCGGCGTCGGCATCCGGCTTGACGGTCAGCAGCGACTGCGCGTCCGCGTCCAGATTCTCGACTTCTTCAATGACAAAGTCCGGCCCTTCCTGCACCACCTTCTTGACCGTGCACCGTTCGATCGACCGCAAAATGCCCCGGCGATCGACTTCCGGAATATCCGACGGCAGTTCCACCTGGATCTTGAAAATCTGCTTGTAGCGATTTTCCGGGTCCACGATATTGTTCTGCGACAGCCGGATATTCTCGGTCGGGATATTCCGCGTCACGCAGTACAGCTTTACGAAATACGCCGCGCACAAGGCGGACGACGCCAGGAAATAATCGAACGGCCCCGGCGCCGACCCGTCGCCCTTGTACCGGATAGGCTGATCCGCCACCACGGTGAAATCGTCGAACTTGGCTTCGAGACGTAGCTTTTCGAGGAAGTTGACTTTGATTTCCATGGGAATGCCTGAATGAGGTGGCGAAGTGGGCTTGGCCGCGTAAAGCGGGCGCAGGCGTATCGAGTCTGAATGTCGCAGCAGCGTTGTCAGCCGTACCCCGGGGATGCCCCGGGGGCGCCTAGTGTAGACGGTAAAGCGGGGGGACCCGCCTTACTTCGACATATCCCGAATCATGCGCGTCACCAGATACAGCCGCGGCACGATCGTACCCACCTGCACGTATTCCGCATCATTCGAATGCGCGCCGTGGCCGGTCAGACCCATGCCTTCAATCACGCCACCACGCGCTTTAAGAGCGGCGAAGGCGGCATCGGTGCCGCCACCGGTCGCCTTCTCGGCTACGGTCATCTTCATGCCCAGGTCCTGGCTGTAGATGTCCTGCATCTGCTTGGCCAGGCGACGCGACGTGTCGTTTGCTTCCAGAGGCGGCCGGCGCACTTCAAAATTCAGCTGCACCTTGCTTGCGTCCAGCAACTTGTTGCCCACCTTGGCCTGCATGGCTTGCTCCAGCTCCGTGAAGTCCGCCACGCGCAGGGCGCGGGCATCGGCCTGCGCCGTGGCTTCGGCAGGGATCACATTGCGATTGGTGCCCGCGGTCGCCACGGTCCAATTGAGCTTGAGGCCGGTATCGGGCTTGGACAGGTCCTTCATCTGCAGCAACTGGTGCGACAGCTCGTACAGCGCATTCACGCCATCTTCGGGCCGGGCGCCCGCGTGCGATGCCTTGCCTTCCACTTTCAGCAAGGCTGCGCCGATGCCGCTCGTGGCCAGCCGCACGCCGCCGTCCGGACCGCCGCCTTCGAACGAAAACACCGCGTCCTGCTCCGCACCCAAACGCGTCATGGTGCTGCGCGCACCGGGCGAGCTGATCTCTTCGTCGCTATTCATCAGCACCGTCAACGTGCCGTAGTTGTCGAACTTCATCTGCCGCAACAGGGCCACGGTATGCAGGATCAAGGCCACGCCCTGCTTGTCGTCGGCAATGCCCAGGCCATAGGCGCGGTCGCCATCGACACGGAACGGCTGGTCTTTCAGCATGCCGCGCAGGTAGACCGTGTCCATGTGGGCGATCAGCATGATGCGGCTCTTGCCCTTGCCCTTGAACTCGGCGTGGACCATCGGGCCGATCTTGTCCGGTGTATCGCCCAGTTTGTAGATGTCCGTGGGCTGGATGATCTCGACCTTGCCGCCCTGCTCGCGCAGCTTGCCGGCCACGTAATTGGCGATTTTCTCGGTGCCTTCGATATCCTTGCTGCCCGATTCGATGTGGACCAGGTCCCGCAGCGTGTCCAGATACGGCTGTTGATGCTGCTGCGCCAGCGTGTGGATGTCGGCTTGGGGGGCGGCGATGGCGTTGCCGGTGATGGCAACGAAACCGGCGGCGGCCAGATGGGCGGCCAGCGTTCGGAAGGGGAAATGCATGGGTAAGCTCCTGCGTGTTCAAGTGAAGTGCGACGAGGTGTGTCGGGCGAAACCCGCGCGACATCCCGCGGTCCAAGGTATACACCAACGTGCGGATCGCGTCTGGCCGCCGGGCGCATCGCAGCGCCATGCCCCGTGTCGGCCGCCCCGGTGTGCGTTCAGGTAAGCTGACCTCAACACGGTCCGGCCTCTGGACCTCTGGACCTCTAGACCCCTATTGGAGACCAACATGAAGTTTGAAAAATCGCAGACCGCCATTGACCGCCTGACGCCCGAGCAACGCCGGGTGCACCAGAACGCGGGCACCGAACGGCCCTTTACCGGCGAATACAACGACAACAAGAAACCCGGCATCTATGTCGACATCGTGTCCGGCGAGCCTTTGTTCGCGTCAACGGACAAATTCGATTCGGGCTCGGGCTGGCCCAGCTTCACCAAGCCTATCGTCCCCGCCAACGTGAACGAAGTGCGCGACACCGCGCATGGCATGGTCCGCACCGAAGTCAGGTCGGTCCACGCCGACGGCCACCTCGGCCACGTCTTTCCGGACGGCCCGCGTGATCGCGGCGGCCTGCGCTACTGCATCAACTCGGCATCCCTGCGTTTCGTTCCGCGCGACGACATGGAAGCCGAAGGGTATGGCGATTATCTGAATCAAATCCAGGAGGCTTGATATGACTGAACGCGCAGTTCTGGCGGGCGGATGTTTCTGGGGCATGCAGGACCTGATCCGCAAGCAACCCGGCATCGTTTCGACCAATGTGGGGTACACCGGCGGCGACGTCCCTAACGCCACCTACCGCAATCACGGCACCCATGCCGAAGGGATCGAAATCATCTTCGACCCCGCGGTGACAAGCTATCGCAAGATCCTGGAATTCTTCTTCCAGATCCATGACCCGTCGACCAAGAACCGTCAGGGCAACGACCGTGGCCTGTCCTACCGGTCGGCCATCTATTACGTGGACGAGGACCAGAAGCGCGTTGCCGAAGACACCATCGCCGACGTCGACGCGTCGGGACTATGGCCTGGCAAAGTCGTGACCGAAGTGGAGCCGGTCAGCGATTTCTGGGAAGCGGAGCCTGAACATCAGGATTATCTGGAAAAGCTTCCGAACGGGTATACGTGCCACTTTCCGCGGGCGGGATGGGTGTTGCCAAAGCGGTGATGTACGCGGTAGAGCCGGACGGGCGGCCGGGTGCCGGAAAGGCGCGCATCAGGCCGCGGTCAATTCCCTCAAGCTGTTCGCCAACCGATCGCGCAGCAGCCTGCGCACATCGACCGGTAAGTCTGCTTCTACGGTGGGAAACGCATCGCGGATCGTGCTTAGCAACGCGTCCAGATGAAGCGCGGCATCGCGCCGGTCTTTGAAGCCGAACAACAGCGCATCCGCCAATATCGTCTCGCGCGTGATGTCGAAACGCCCCGCAGACACCTGCATAGTGAGTGCCTTCGGATCCATCTCAGGATTGGGTACTACGTCGAAGGCAGGCGATAGACGCCAGCGCTTCTCCTCAGTCTCGTAGATTGCCGCGTGGTTTCGAGGGTGATCATCGTCGTTCCCGACGATCGCATTGAACACCATGCGATTGAACAGCTCGATCTGATCGCGTTGCGGCGCGCCAATGCGTTGCAGTATTTGCGCAAGCAGTGGATAGCTCCAGCCAGCGCGCGGGCCGCCAGGGTATTCCGCGCTTAACAATGACGCCGCGCTGATCACCATTCGTCTTGTGTCATCCTGCCGATCAAATCGAAGGACGCGAATGACGCTAGGCGCATTGCCGACCTGATGATGCACCGACCGGGCAAAGTTCAATCCCGATGCCGCGCCCCACTTCAAGGTGAAGTGTTCAAGTCTTGGAATATCGGCGATGTCGCTTTGCAGAATCGGCTTGACCAGCCAGTAGTCCTTGCCGTCTCGTAACGTGCCCTTGGGGCGTGCGCCGCCCATACTGGGAGTCGACATCAGTAACTTTCGCAGGCGAGCATCCACCGGCGGACGCCGTTCGGACATGGCAAGCAATTCTTCAACCAAGCCATCCAATTGCTGCAGCTTGGGACTCTTGAGCGCATCGATGGAAGGCTTGCGAGACGTGCCGGTAGCCAGCGCCCCCCAACGGTCACCATTCCTTGCGAGCCTCAGGTAGTCGCTGTCATGCGCGTTGTCCGGCAGTTGAAACTCTCGCTGCAACAACTGGCGCCCCCATGCGTCGGGGCAGGTGTCGCGCAGTACATCATGCAGGCCGCGGTACCTGTTAGCCGGATGCTCGATCCCCCCGATGAGCGGAAGGTTCACCGGATCGATGGACCACGGCAGCCGTGCGTCGATGTAGCTTGGGGCGTACAGGAACATTCCAGGCTCCTCTTCGCCTCGACGAGCATATCTGCCGACAGTGACCCACTCGCCGGTATCCGGGCGCTGCAGATAGACGTACAGCGGCTTAGAAGTAGTCATCTTCGGCTTGGGCATCGGGGGTGCGCGGGGTGCGCGGGGTGCGCGGGGTGCGCGCACGCGCAACCGGGTCCGCGGACCAATACACCGGATTCAGCGCGGGCACTGCTGTGTCGAGCAGCCCCAGGATCCACAACGCAGTCATATACGTTGCCGCGCCGGTTCCCGGGTCGCCACGCTCCATGCGCCGCAAGGTGGCATCAGAGATCCCGAGGCGTGCGCAGAGATCGGCCGCCGGGATATGTTGAGAAACGCGTTGTGTGCGTATGCAGCGGCCCCAAATGTCGAGACGCTGGGCGATTAGCGGGGGTATTGCACCCATCGCCCGCAATTTTTTCGGCATGGCTCGGCTTCATAGAAAGTGGTTAAGTCCCAGCAAAGCGATATCTATGACTTTTTCAGCGGTGTCGCTCAATCTGAAATTTAGCATAGATATAGGTTTAAGGTACTTAATACGCTATCTATAAAGGGTCCGTGCAACGTCTTCGTTAGATATTTCGATTCAGTCAAGCACAATGTGCCGCGCCTTGATGATGCTTCCCCACTGTGCCGACTCTTTCTGGATCGCGGCGCGCATTTCATCGGGCGTGTTGCCCATCGGCAGTGACGCCAGTTCCGCGATCCGCGCCCGCATGTCTGGCGTGCGGGTGATGCGGACAAATTCTGCGTTGAGTTTGGCGACGATCTCTGGCGGCGTGGCCCTCGGTACCCATACACCTTGCCATCCCACCAGATTCAGGCCCAGCACAGCCTCGTTCATGGCGGGCACGTCAGGCAGTTCGGGCACCCGTTTGTCGGTCGTGACAGCCAGCGCGCGCACCTTGTCCGACTTGGCATAGGGCACACCCGACGGGAATGGCTCGAACAGCATCGCCACTTGGCCACCCAGCACGTCCGTCAGGGCGCCCTGACGATACGGCACATGCAGCAGCTTGATCTTTGCGCTGTCCTGGATGATCTCGAAGATCAGATGGGACGCCGTGCCCGGCCCGTAGCTGGCATAGGCCAGCTTTTCAGGATTCTTGCGCGCGTAGGCGATGACCTCGGCCAGGTTCTTGGCGGGCAGATCCTTGTTGCCCAACAGCACATACGCTGTCGACAGCGTTTGGGTGACCGGCGCCAGATCGCGCTGCATGTCATAGCCCAACTTGGCGAACAGGTGCGGGTTCATCGTCGGTATCTGGTTGTAGCCGTACAGAATGGTGTAGCCATCTGCCGGCGCCTTGGCCACGAACTCGGCCCCGATGTTGCCTGATGCCCCCGCACGGTTTTCTACGGTCACCGGCTGACGAAGGGATTTGCTCAGTTGATCCGCATACAGACGGGCCATAACATCGGGCGCGGCGCCGGGGGGTACTGGCGTGATGATGCGGATCGTGTGGGTGGGATAACTGGCGGCAGCGGATTTCGTGTCTGCAGGCTGTGCGACCGCGGCCGTGCCTGCCGTCAGGATGGCTAGCGCGGCAAGCACCGCGCTCGCGGTCAGTGGGGCCGCCTTCGTCGAAGACGGCGTTACCTGTGGAATAACTATGTGCATCAAGGTCTCCGGATGTTTGCTTTTTTGTTTCTGGCTTGATTGATAAGGTGCAGCTTATGTTTGATGGATAAGCAGGACGTTATCTATTCGGTTCTTTGGCCTCAGTAGTCGGCGCTGGGCCGGGCGCGAAACCGCGCATACCAGGCGTCCAGCCTGGGGTGGCCGTTGGCAAAGGGTTGAGCAAACCGCTCCCGGGCAGTCTGAAAAATCGGAAACGCTGTAAAGTCCGCCACCGTTGGCTGGCTGCCCGCCAGGAAGGCGTGGTCGCCGATGGCCTTTTCCAGCACGTCCAGCAACTCGGTCACGTACCGCTGCGCACGAGCCGCTGTATCCAACGACGGGTTCGCCTCCTTTGCAGCGAACGCTGGCGTCAGGTTCCACAGCCACATCTGCGACCGGACTATCAGGTCATTGCCCACGCGTTCCAGTGCCCGCACCTTGGCGCGGCTGCTGGGGTCGATGCCGATCATCGGGTTGTCGGGATGCAATTCTTCGAAGTACTCGACAATGGCTGCGGACTCGGTAATCGCTGTGCCGTCGTCGGTCACCAACGTTGGCGCACGGCCTGCGGGATTGATCTTCAGGTACTCGGGCGAACGATGTTCCTGATTGGCGTAATCCAGCTCGCAGCGCGGAACGGCCAAGCCCTTTTCGGCCAGATAGATGATGACGCGGCGGGGATTGGTGCCCATCTTGAATTGGTACAGCAGCATGCGGTGCCCTTGACGGATGAAGAGGAGGGACAAAATGACAGTGGCGGAGATCGGCTTTCAGCCGGCTTGCGCCTGGCTGGCCTGGTATTCCTCGATGCGCTTCCATGCACTCGGCGAAAACTCGGCAGCCGGTGCGTTACCTTCGACGATGCCCAGTAGCAGGCCCACCTTATCGCCCGTACCGGCTTCCAGACATTCGAAGCGCCGCGGTACGCCGACGGGGCAGGCAAAGAAGTCCAACGGGCCAAGGTCGACCGACTGATTGCCGGTCGCGCCTTCCCACTCCACACGCCAGCGCCCCTTCATGCCGATGAAGGTTTCGACCGTTTCGTGGTTGTGCATCAGCACGCCCTTGCCGACTTCGCACTCGATGTACGAGACACCGAAGCCTGCTCGCAAATGGCTGACGGCAGGCCGCGCTTCGTCGCCGAAGGGAGAGGTATAGCCTTCAGCTGTCGGTTGATCAAAACCGAGCACGTTCAAGAATGCGCGCTTGCCCTCAGGCAGCACCATATCGGGCAGGCCGGACGAGCATCGTTCCAGGTCGCTGAAACGGGCAAGTCCTTTCAACATGTCGGCGGCGGCAAGGTGCACGATGGGTAATGGCATGGTGGTACTCCGGGTTGGGTTCGTGGTTGCGGTAGTTCGATGCGGCCGCTCAGACGCCGCCGCCGTTGACGCGAATGACTTGCCCGCTCAACCAGCTCGCCTCCGGCCCGGCAAGGAAGGCCACGATGCCTACGATGTCCTTGGGTTGTCCGAGCCGGCCAAGCGGCACCCGATCGGCGTAATACTTCAGCTCCTCGTCCGTCTTGCCTTCCAGAAACAGGACGGTCTCAACCTGCCCTGGCGCGACGGCGTTGACGGTAATCTGTCGTGGCCCGAGTTCCTTGGCCAACACGTGGGTCATCGCATCCACGCCCGCCTTGCTCGCGGCATACACGCCAAAGTTCGGGTGATAGAAGCCCACCACGCTGGTTGAAATGTTGATGATGCGTCCGCCTTCGCGCATTCGGCGCGCGCTTTCGCGCATGCCGCGGAAGTAGCCGCCCAGGTTGACCGACACCAGCCGATCGAACATCGCATCGTCGGACTGCGCCATTGGCGCCTGCCGCAACATGCCCGCATTGTTGACAAACACATCGACCGGTCCGAACTCACGTTCTGCGGTGTCGTACAGATTGGGAGCACAGTCCAGCGAGGCCACGTCGCCTTTCACTGCGATTGCTTTGCCACCTGCGGCCTTGATGGTGTTGATGACCGATTCCGCATCGGTCGTGGCCTGCGCGTAATTGATCACGACCGCGTGGCCCATGGCAGCCAGGCGCACGGCGATCTCCGCGCCGATGCCCTTCGAGCCTCCGGTAACGATGGCGGTTCTGGTTGGTGTCGATGACATGCTGTCTCCGTAATAATGGGAAAGTGCAGATTGAAGGGCTGTTCAGCGCGGCAAGCGCCAGCCGGGTTTTGCGCCCTATCGGGAGGCCATGGTTCCGGCTTCCCGCATGCGCTTGACGCTCTCTGGCGAGTACACGCCCATCGGCGATTCGCCCTGGATGATGCCGAGCAACAAGGCTTCGTCCTGGCCCGGCGCCGGGGTCACACATTCGAATCGCCGCTGCACGCCCACCGGACACGCGATGAAATCCAGACGACCCAGCATCACCGACTCGACACCGTCCGGACCTTCCCAATCGATGCGCCATTGGCCGTCGATGCACAGGAAGGTCTCTACCGTGTCATGCGCGTGCATCAGCACACCCTTGCCCGGCCGGGCCGAAATGAACGACAGCCCGAACCCTGCCTTCATATGGCGGATGTGTGCGCGTGCCTCGCTGCCGAAGGGCGAATAGGCGCCCTCACCTTCCGGCTGCTCAAAACCGAGCACATTCAAGAACGTCCGCTGTCCTTCCGGCAAGCCCATGTCTGGCAGGCCAGCGCTGCAACGGGTCAACTCCGAAAACCGGGCCACGCACATCAGCATTTCCTGGGTCGTGGGCTGGATCGATTGAAGGGTCATGGTCGATGTCTCCTGTCTTGATTTCTTATGGATCGAATCATTACTGCGGTCCGGTCACGGCAACAGCTTGCGCAGATGGTTCGCCGATTTCTGCTTGCTGCGGTCAAGGCGCCCGCGGTTACGATGTGGGCTCTGGTGCCTGCTACTCGCTGCGGAAGTGCTCCAGCAGCGCGGCCTGAAATGCATCGGGATTCAGCAACGCCGGATAATGGCCGCCTGTGGTCAAGCGATATTGCGCGGACGCGGCATAGCGATCTCGCATGGCCTGGCGCGTCGGCTCGTCAACGACAGGGTCATCCTCCGCATCCAGCACCGCCAGCTTGCTGGCCGGAAATTCGACCTCGGGCAAAGGCGATGCACCCAGCACCGCCAACAACGACGCCTTGGCCATCTCTGCGGTCTGGTCCGTGCCCACCAAATGCAGCATGGTGCGTTTGAAGTCGGACTTCGCGGCCGTGTCTTCCGGTAACGCCCGAAGCTGCGTCAAGGTCACGGCCAGGTGCTCATCCGCCGGCTTGGCCATCAGCGCGTTGCGCGGAATCTTGCGTTGCAGCCACGTTGCGTCAAGGAAGGTATTGGCGAACATGACCCGCCGCACCCGCGACGGTTCACGCAGCGCACACAGTTGAGCCAGATAGCCGCCCAGCGACGATCCGAACAGATCGAAGTGATCGATGCCTGCCTTCGCCAGCACCACCAGCAACCCCGACGCCAGATGGTTGACATCGTCCACGGCCGGGTAGGACACGCTGACCACACGGCGGCGCTCGCGAAGCGTGTCTATCGCCCGATAGAACGTGTCGCCTGTGCCCCCCGCACCCGGCAGCATCACCAGCGGAACCCGCGTGGCGTCTTGATCCGTATCACGCAGCGTCCACGTGCTACCCAGGGTGACCCACTGCGTGGCGGGGAAGCGGCCTTGAAAATCGGCTAGGTTCGAATTCATGCGGGTTAACCGGTGTTGGATGGGGAAACGCATTCCACCATCGCGGCCCGACCTCGCCAATCAAGCCACGCGAATCCGCCCATTCACACCGCAAATGCGCCGTACGGGTCGGCACCCGATGACGGCGCATACATTGACCCGATCACACGTCCGTTTCAGAATCGACCATTCCCGCCGGAGACACCGTTGATCCCGCTCAAGAAAAATATCGACCTGAACCTGCTGATCTGCCTGGACGCGCTACTGACAGAAGGTTCTGTGACCCGCGCTGCCGAACGCCTGAACATGAGCCAGCCTGGCATGAGCCATGCCCTGTCCCGCTTGCGCGCCCTGACTGGCGACGCCCTGTTTGTGCGGTCCGGCAACGACTTCATCCCCACCGAACGCGCGCAAGCGCTGGCCGGCAAAGTACGTGTCGGCCTGGCCGCAATGGAAGAAATATTTTCGGAAGAAGGCCCGTTCGACCCCGCTACTACGGCCGGAAAGCTGACCGTTGCCGCCGTCGATTCCGTCGGCGTCCTGTTGATCCCATTGATCGCGCGGGCATTGGCGGAGCAAGCGCCCAAGGTCACCTTGCACGTGCGCCTGCCCGACACCGACCAACTGCGCGAGTGGCTGACCGAAGGCGAATGCGACGTTGCGCTGGGCTTTTTTCCCGACGTCCATCCCGAGTTGCATGGCGGCGACCTGTTCGGCCAGGAACTGTCCGTCATCAGCGGCCCAAGCCACCCCTTGCGCGGCCAGCCGATGGACTTCCAGCAATATGCGGATTCGACGCACGTCATTTTCGGTTCGCCCTTTTCGGAACGATCGCCGATGGAAGTCGCGATCGATCAGGCCTTGAAAGGCAAAGGCATCGAACGCAGACACTCGGTCCAGGTGTCTTCGATGCTGTTGGTGCCCTATGTGATCGCCGCCACCCCCCACGTCGCAGCGCTGCCGACCTGGCTCGCGCGGCAATATGCAGACATGCTGTCCCTGGACGTGCGCCCCATGCCCATGAACCACCCGCCCATCATGATCCGCATGCTGTGGCATGACCGGACGCATCGTACCGGGCTGCATCGTTGGGTGAGACAGCTGGTGCGGTCACTGACGAGAGAGCTGGCACGGACTGAAGGTGCGATCAGCGTGGCCCAGAACATCGAAGGCACGACGTTTCCGGGCGGGATGTAGACGAGACCGCTTCACAACATGTGGCTGCGCCGACGTCCAACGCCACACGCAAGGTTTGGTCAACGCAACCCCTATCCATCATCGCTTATGACTTCACGCACACGTCAACGCGACGGTAGCAACGCATCCAGATCGACAGCGTCCGCCATCGCACGATTGCCCTCATCGCCAGGATGCAGCCGATCCCCCGAATCGAACGGTGCGGCCAGGCGTGCCGGATGCGAAGGATCCCGAAGCACCGCGTCAAAATCAATCACCGCATCGAATGCGCCACTGCTGCGTATCCAGGCGTTGAGTGCCTGCCGCAACGCGTCCTTGTCGACGTTGTAGTAGTCATCAAGCGGGGTGTTTGGCAGCGCGCCTTCGAACGGCGGCAGCGTTCCACCGACGACGCGGACACCCCGCGCATGCGCCTGTTCGATCAGTTGCCGGTAACCCGCCGTCAGATCGTCCAACGACGGCCGCTTCGCCTTCCGTGCAAAGGCGGTGCCAGGCCACGCAATGTCATTGATGCCGAGCAGCACGATCACACTCTGCACGCCCGGCTGACTCAACACATCACGATCCAATCGCGCCAGCGCGTTGACGCCCATGCCGTCTGACAGCAAACGCGCACCCGAGATGCCCGCGTTGAGTACCGCGACTCCTCGCGGCGCCAGCCGAGCCGCCAGAAAATCAGGCCAGCGGCTGTCTTTGTCCAGGCTGGCAGTCGCGCCATCGGTAATCGAATCGCCAATGACCGCGACCGCCCGCGCAGGACTATCGGTCTCTACCTGGATACCAGACAGCAGCGGCCGCGCAGTCGTTGTCTCCTGGCTGGACATGCGAAGCCTTGTAGCTTCAGTCTGGTCGCCAGGCACGAGCCAGCCGGTCTGCCGACCGTCCCAATGGAAGCTCTGGACCGCTGTCGCATCCGGCAGATGAAAGCTGACGGCCACTTGCGACAACGGCGTCACATGCATTGCCACCGGGTCGCTGAGTAGCGACGCCCCAGGCAGAATCACTGCACGCGCCTGGCCGTTGAACAGGACCGCATGCATGCTGTCGCCGGCCACCGAACCGTCAACGGTAGTCCGCGCCACAGTAGCCTTGCCCACGGTGACCGGCTCGATGCCATACGCGTTGGACAGCACGATCCGAACGCGTTGACCACCGACGCTGATACGCGCGATCTGGCGCACGGTCTGGTCTTTCAAGACTGCCGGCAGATGGGTGGGAAACATGAAGTCCGATCCCCATACAGGCTGAGGGCTCGCTTGCCACGTCGCCACCCATGCCGGCGCGGCAATGGCCGGTGACATGACAGACGCAGCGCTTGATACCAACGCGATCTTGAGCACCACCCATACCCACTGTTTGATTCGAACAACCACTTCGCACTTCTCCTGAACGATGAATTGAACGCCTTCAAGGGCAAGAATTATGAGTTGAGCGACCAGCGGGCACTAGAATGTCGCCCGGCACATCACCTGTGCCTTGAATTCATGAAGGGGCTACGACATGGCGCGTCTGGACATCAACCGTTCTGGCGAAATGGAAGTGTTTGTCCGCGCGATCGAACTGGGCGGCTTCTCGGCCGCCGCCCGAGCTTGCGGAATGACGCCGTCCGCCGTCAGCAAACTCGTCGCGCGCCTGGAGCACCGCCTGGGTACCCGACTTGTGAACCGGTCCACCCGGCAACTGCAGCTCACGCCAGAAGGCTGCGTGTTCTACGAGCGCAGCGTCCGTATCCTGGCCGACCTGAACGAGGCGGAACGCTGCGCAAGCACCGATGCGACGCCTCGCGGCAAGCTGCGCGTGAACGCCAACGTTCCCTTCGGACACCGGTTCCTGCTGCCCCTGGTGCCCGCCTTTGTGGCGCGGTATCCCGACGTGACGCTGGATATCGTCCTGACCGATGAAGTGGTCGACATCCTGGAAGAACGCACCGATGTGGCCGTGCGCGCCGGCCCGATGAAGAATTCCAATCTGCTGGCGCGCAAGCTGGGCGCAACCCGCATGGTAATCGTCGGTGCGCCCATCTACCTGGAACGATGCGGCACTCCGGCAACGCCAGACGATCTGCTCACCCATAACCGGCTGGGCGCCAACTACGCACGCGTGCAATCAGGCTGGCCGCTGGAACACCGCGGCGTGAAAAGCGTCGTGCCCGTGTCGGGCAACGTGCAGGTCAGCGATGGTGAAGCGCTGCATCGGCTAGCCGTGGCCGGGCTGGGGCTGGCGCGCCTGGCCGCATTTCAGGTGCGTGACGATATTGCGGCCGGGCGGCTGGTGCCGGTCATGGAAGAGTGCAACCCCGGCGATCTGGAAGAGATCCACGCCGTGTATGTGGGGCAAGGGGGCCATGTCCCCCTAAGGGTGCGGGCGTTGCTGGATTTTTTGGTTGAGGCGGTCAAGATCCGTTGATGCCAATCACCGGCGCCGCAAAATCCCACATCGCCAGCCCCTCGCCCCACTCGCAGAACCGCCAGGCCATCCCTACCCTCAAGCAGCCTTGATCCCCAACTTGTTGATCAGCTCGCGAAACGTCGCGTTGTCTTGCGCGATCAGCGCCTTGAAGGCTGCCTCGTCCAGATAGCCTTCGCCCATGTTCTGCTTCGCCATGGTCTGGCGCAGCACGGGCTCCTGCAGCGCCTTCACCATCGCGTTGCGCAGCACTGCAAGGACCTCGGGGGGCGTGCCTTTGGGAGCCGCCAGGCCACGCCAACCCTGAATCACCAGATCGATCTGCCGTTCGCGGAGCGTCGGCACCTGCTCCCAACCGGCGGCGATGCGTTTGTCGGCCATCACTGCCAGCGGCCGGATCTTGCCGGCTGCGACGTACGTCGCGACCTCGACCGGTGTGACCGCCACGGCTTCGATGTGGCCGCCCAGCAGGTCCAGCACCGCCGGGTTGGCGCCGCGGAACGGCACGTGGTTCAGCTGCGTGCCGGTCTTGTCACCCAGCGCAGCGGCTGCAAGATGGCCCAGTGATCCGGGGCCGGCGTTGCCGACGCGCATCGCGTCGGGGGTCTTGCGGGCGGCGGCCAGGAAGTCCTCGATGGTCTTGTACGGCGAATCGGCGCGCACGGCGATGGTGGCTGGGTCGGCGTTCAGGCGCACGATCGGCGTCACGTCGTCGGCTGTGAATTTGACGACGCCCATGTGCGGGATCATCGTAATTTCCACGGTGATGATCGCCAGCTTGTAGCCATCGGGCTTTGCGTTGATCAGCTCGGCCCAGCCGACACCGCCACTGGCGCCGGCACGATTGATGACGATCAGTTGTTGCGACAAGTGCGGCCGGGCGGCTTCGGCCAACGTGCGCGCGAGTACGTCGGTGCCGCCGCCGGCGGCGAAGGGCACGATCAGCTCGATGGGCCGGGCGGGATAGGCACCGGACTGGGCGGCGGCAGGCAGCAAGGCGCTTGCGCCAAGGGCAGCGAGCGCGCCCAGGGCCTGGCGGCGGGAGATGGAAAATTCGGTCATGAACGAAGTCCTTTGAAAACGCGTACCGTCAGTCGAGCCGGATGTTGGCGGCCTTGATCACACCGGACCACAGGGTCTGTTCGCTGCGCACGAAATCGGCAAATTGCTGCGGCGCCATCGGCATCGGCTGGATCCCGATCTCTTCGAGCTTGGCACGCGTCTCAGGATGTTTGAGCGCAGCCACGAGTTCTTTGTTGAGCCGTTCCAGCACCGGCGCCGGCAAGCCGGCCGGCCCGACGAAGCCCTGCCATGCATAGGCTTCAAAGCCCGGCACGCCGGCTTCGGCCATGGTCGGAACATCGGGCAGGATGGCCAGGCGCTGTGGTGTGGCCACGGCGAGTACGCGCAGCTTGCCGGCCTTGATCATCGACAAGCTGGGCGGCAGGTCGACGAACATCGCGTTGACCTGACCCGCCATCAAGTCCTGCAACGCAGGGGCCGAGCCCTTGTAGGGCACGTGCAAGATGTCGGTCTTGGTCTGCTGTTTGAAGAGCTCCAGCGCCACATGCAGCGGCGACCCGGGCCCGGACGAGGCCGAAGACACGGACCGCGGCGACTGACGAACCAGCGCCAGAAATTCCTGCACGTTTTTTGCCGGGAACGAAGGGCTCACCGCCAGTACCAGTGGCATGCGGCCCAAGCCACCGATAAGGCTGAAGTCCTTTTCGGCGTTGTAGCTCAGGCTCGCGTACATCGCCGGATTGAACGCCAGCGTGCCCGAGTCGGCCGTCCCGACGGTGTAGCCGTCGGGTGCCGACCGGGCGATGAAGGTGGCGCCGATGATGCTGGCTGCGCCGGGCCGGTTCTCGGCGATGACGGGCTGGCCCAATCCGGGCGCCATGCGTTGTGCGAGCTGGCGCGCAATCACATCGGTCGTGCCGCCCGGCGCGTAGGGCACGATCCACCTGACCGACTGATGGGGATAGGGAGCGGGCTGCGCCTGCGCAGCGCCTGCATTCAGGCCGGCCAGCAGCGTGACCGCCAGAAGGCGGAGGGTGGTTCGTTTTGTCATCGTGTCTCCAGGGTTTCTATTTTTTTGGTACTTCAGGCGGCGGGCGCTATCGAGGCGCCAGCATCCATTCGTGCGCCGGATCGTTGCGGAAGGCCCAATGTCGCCGCGGCCCGGCCATGGTGTTGAGGTAGTACAGGTCATAGCCATGCGGCGCGACGCAGGGGTGGTAGCCGCGCGGGACCAGCACGGTGTCGCGATGCTCCACGGCCATCGTCTCGTCCAGGCTGCGGTCGTCGGTGTACACGCGCTGGAAGGCAAAGCCCTGCGCCGGGTTGAGCTGGTGGTAGTAGGTTTCTTCCAGGACCGTCTCGGTCTCGCCCGCGGTGTCATGCTTGTGCGGCGGATAGCTCGACGCATGGCCGGCCGGTGTGACGACTTCAACGACCAGCAAGCCTTCGGCTGGCTCGGTCTGCGGCAGGATGTCGCACACGTAGCGCGTGTTGCTGCCCTCGCCTCGTACGCTGCGCGCCATGTGCTCGGGCGCGATCACGCGTTCCTTGTGCAGCCCTTTGGCGGGTGCTGAACTCAGCGCGACTTCGGCCGCGCCGCGCGCCACGATACGCACGTCCCGGCCCGGTGGCACGTAGACCGCTGTCGGCGAAAGATCGTCGAATACCGAATGTCGGCTGCCCAGCCCGCTATAGCGCTGCCCGCCTACCGTCACATCGACCTGGCCGGTCAGCACCGTCATGCAGAACTCGCGCGCGCCGGTGGCCAGCGTCTCTTCATCGCCGGCGGCCAGGCGCAGCGCCTTGAAGCCGACATGACGCCATCCCGCTGATTCCGGCGTGACATCCGCAACGACGCGCCCCGACTGCGCAGCTTTGACCAGCAGGCTCATGGCAAGACCTCTTCGGTGACGGGTGCGGCGGCGCGGCTGGCACGCCAGCCGTCAACCAGGCGCATGAAATTGGCCTTTACCCCGGCCTTGAACCGGGTGTCGTCGATCTCGCCGCGCAGCCAGGCCTGGCTTGGTTCCGACCATACCGACCGCCCGACCATGAAGCCCTTGACCAACGGCACGCGTGCCTGCGCAAAGCTCGCCACCAATTCGTCCAAGGGCTGTGACAGCCCGAGGATGACGGCGCCGCGGCAGTACGGGTCGCGCTCGCGCACCAGCGCATCCAGTGCGTCCCACTGGTGTGCCGACAGCGCGCCAACCTTCCACCATTCGGGCTTCAGGCCCAGGTCATAGAAGTGACGAATGGCCTCGACGACCGCCTCGCCCGTGTCGCCGGGCGCCAGGGTGTCGCGCGGCGGGATGACTTCCAGCAGCAGTTCGTGGCCGCTCGCGCGTGTCGCCTCGGCCACTTGCAGCAGCCATTCGTCCTGCTCGTGGCGCAGCGCGGCGGCGTCGCTCGGGTGATAAAAGACCAGGCACTTCACCACCTGTTCGCGGGGCCAGTGCTTCAGCTGGGATCCGAGCGAGCGTGTGCCGTCAAAACGCAGCGGACGCGAACCCGGTTGCTCGATAGGCCTGCCGACCCACCAGCCACGGCCCGTGGCCAAGTGCAATGCGGGCTCGCCCAGGTCAGGGCGGCCGTCAACCAGCACGCCAAGCCGTCCACGCAGGCCGGGTTCGTGGTGCTCGATGCCAGCCACGACCTCGTTCAGCAGGTGCTTGAGACGAACCAGTTGCGCCGGTTCGGCGCCGGCCTTGTGCGCCATGTCTTCAAACTGGGAACGATGGTCATAGGCCAGCACATAGAGTTCAGGCCAATCCTTGCGCCGAATGCTTGCACGATGCAGATGGGCCAGTTGAGGATCATGGTCAGGCCGCGGATGGCGGTTGCCCGAGAACCAATGCGCCAGTTCAGCCGGCGTCGGCATGGCGGGCGCGCAGCCATGGCGTGACACGACGATCGCACCGCAGGCGTTGGCGATGCCAGCGGACTCGCGCCAGTCCTTGCCGCGCAGCAGGCCCGCCAGCAATCCGGAGGCAAACGCGTCCCCTGCACCCAGCACGTTCAGCACCTCGACACGCTCCCCCATTACCGTGAGCGCGTCATCGATCCGGGTTGGCACCGCACCGTCGATGATGCTGCAGCCCAGCGCACCGCGCTTGACCACAAACACCGCCTGCGTGCATTCGCGCGCGCGGCGCAGGCAAGAGATCAGGTCGCCTTCCACCCCGCCGGCGATCATCCACTCTTCTTCCGTGCCGATGATCAACTCGAACTGGCCTAGCTGTTCCTGCAGGTGCCGGGTGACGGCCTGGCTACCCACGTAGCGCGTTTCGCCATCGCCGCGGCCTGTCAGGCCCCACAAGACTGGGCGATAGTCGATGTCCAATACCCGTATCACACCGTGGCGTCCCGCCAGTTCCAATGCACGACGGCTGGCGGCCAGGACAGTGGGCGTGCTCAGGTGCGTACCCGTGATGAGCAGGCTCCGGCAGCGGGCAATGAAGTCTTCGTTGATGGCGTCGGCATCCAGCGCCATATCCGCGCAGTTTTCGCGCGCAAACAGCAACGGGAAGGTGTCCTGGTCCTTGATGCCCAGCAGGACCATGCCGGTCAGGCGCTGCGGATCGATCTGGACCTGGCTGACATCGCAGCCTTCGCGCTGCAAGGTGTTGAGCAGGAAGCGGCCGTTCTGTTCATCTCCGACGCGTGAGACCATGGCGGATGCGAGGCCCAGGCGCGCCGTGCCGAATGCGATGTTGGCCGACGAGCCGCCAAGATACTTGGAGAAGCTGGTGGCGTCTTCAAGGCTGCACCCGATCTGGTCGGCGTACAGGTCGACCGCGAGGCGCCCAAGGCAGGCAATGTCGATCGGGCGTCGCTCGGGAAAGGAAAGCTTGCGCATGGAACAGGGTCTCCGTGGGATATCGGCGGCGGGTACAGTGAGCAGGCCCGGCGCGCCCGTGTCCCGGGTTCTTGGTGGATGCAGCAATCTTATCTAAAATAGAATTATTTTTCCATATAAATGCAAAATAGAATTTCTGAGTCAGGCTCCCCATCGCCCAATGCAGCGCCCGGCCCCTACGTAAGCGCCGACGATTTCCTTGATGCCATGCGCAGCGGTTTCGAAGGCCTGAGCCGCCAGCTCAAACTCATCGCGCGCTACGTGGAGACCAGCCGCGACCGGCTGGCGCTGGACGGCGTGCAAGAGACCGCCGGCCAATGCGGCGTGCAGCCCTCGGCCGTCGTGCGCTTTGCGAAGCACTTCGGATTTTCAGGATTTTCGGAAATGCAGGCGTTGTTCCGGGCAGGCGCCGCCCAGCGGCTGGCACCCCATCGTGACTACCAGGAACGCATCCGATCGCTGGTGGATGGCGCAGGCGTCGAGACCATCACCCCGGCACGCATTGCGCACGAAGTGATCGGCGGCAGCATCGAACGCTTGCAAGCGCTACAGGCCGACCTGCCCGATGAACGCTTCGACGCCGCGGTGGAACTGATGCTGGACGCCCCCGCCCTGTGGCTGGCCGCGTCGCGCCGGGCGTTTCCCGTGGGCGCGTACCTGGCCTATGCGCTGCAGCACACGGCCAAGCCGGTGCACTGGCTGCATGGGCTGGGACATATGCAGCAGGGCGAGCTGCGCGCGTTGGCGCCGGGGGATGTGTTGATTGCCGTCTCGTTCGAGCCCTACGCACAAGAGACGCGGGACGTGGTGGACGCGGCGTTGGCGCGTGGGGCTCGGCTGCTGGCCATTACCGACAGTCAGTTGAGTCCGCTGGCCAAGCAGGCCAACGCCGTGCTGCTGGCGGAAGATGGCGCCACGTTCGGCTTCCGGTCGCTTACCAGCACATTGTGTCTGGCCCAGTCGCTGTTCTTGGGATTGGCATACCGGATGGAGTTGGCTTACGAGCGTAAAGGTGGGTGATGGACGGCGACCCGCTTTCTGCGTGCATACACACTGACGATAGCGCCGGCGGATCATGACGCCCTCCTCCCCGTTCGCACCCGACGCGGTCGAGCGCATCGTATTTCCCGCCGCGGACGGCTACGCGTTAGGCGGGTACGTCTGGCACGGTGCTGGCGAGCCGAAGCGCCCTCGTCCCGTTGCGATCATCAACGCCGCCACCTCCGTCCGCTGCCGGTACTATGCCCGATTCGCGTATTGGCTTCATCAACACGGGTGGGACGTCGTGACCTTCGACTACCGGGGCATCGGCGAATCGCGTCATGGCTCGCTACGCAAGCTCGACGCTGACTGGATCGATTGGGGCGAGCACGATGTCGAAGGCGCCCTGCGGTACGTTACCGAGCGCTTCCCGGGCCAACCCATCGATGTGATCGGACATTCCGCCGGCGGGTTCGTGGTCGGCCTTGCGGCGTCCGCGCGTCAGATCCAACGCATCTTTACCGTCGGCGCGCAGTACGCCTATTGGCGCGACTATTCGCCGCAGGTTCGCAAGGCCATGTTCCTGCGCTGGCACGTGGCCATGCCTTTGCTGGCGTGGATGCTTGGCTATGTGCCCGCCAAGCGTCTGGGATGGATGGAAGACACCCCCAAGGGCGTGGCGCTGGACTGGGGAAGAATGGGGCCGCGCTTCGAACACACGGTACGGCGTGGCCGTGGCCGTGGCCTTGGCCCAGGCCGCGACACGGCGCAGCGCAACTCCGCCGCCGAAGAACTGGCCAGCCGCTTCAGGCAGGTGACGGCGCCCATCCTGGCCGTGGGTATCGACGACGACCCTTTCGGCACCGAACCGGCGCTTGACCGCCTGCTCGACTACTACACGCGAAGCGAGCGGCACCATCTTCGGCTGGCACCGGCCGCGATCAACGTGCCGGAAATCGGCCACTTTGCCTTCTTCCATGAAGGCTTCCGCGACACACTGTGGCCGCTGGCGCTGGGTTGGTTGCGCACCGGCGAGGCTTCCGACACGCTTCTCGGCACACTAAAGCGTCGGCCTGCTGACAGCGGGTCGATACCGCACGCTTCCCCATAAGCGTCGGCCTGCTAACCGCGGGTCAAGACAACACGCTATCCCATGACAGTCATATGCCGCCACCGCCTGGTCACCCGTCCCAAGTCAGGAACATTTCACATGCATAGACGATTTTTTCTTGCCACCACCTTGAGTGTTCTCATTTTGCCTGGCGCGGCATCCGCCAGTGATCCGACCGGCCTGCCAGCCCTGCACGAAGCCGCCAAGCGAAATGACGCGCGCAAGGTTTCCGAGCTACTGGCGACTGGCGTTGCCATCGACCAACGCAACGACAACGGACAGACTCCGCTACTTGTCGCGACGCACGCCAACGCCGTCGACGCCGCCCGTGTCCTGATCCAGGCCGGCGCCGACGTCAACGCCAAAGACCGCATCCAGGACAGCCCCTACCTGTACGCCGGCGCGCGCGGCCATCTCGACATCCTTCGCCTGACCCTGGCACACAGTGCCGATCTGAAAAGCACCAATCGCTATGGTGGGACGGCACTTATCCCCGCCGCCGAACGCGGCCATGTCGAGACCGTGAAGACATTGATCGATGCCGGCGTTGCGGTTGATCACGTCAACAATCTTGGGTGGACGGCGCTGCTCGAAGCCGTGATATTGGGTAAAGGCGGGCCGAGTCATCAACAAATCGTCAGCGTACTGATCGATGCTGGCGCTAACGTCAACCTTGCCGATCGAGATGGCGTCACTGCGCTTCAACATGCACGCACGGCGGGCTATCGTGAAATCGAAAAGCGACTGGTCGCTGCGGGCGCTCGATGATGCGTCGTGTCCTAGCGCGCCGGCCTAACCCCGCCGATTGAACCGCGACGTGAGGTCGCACGATGCAAGACTCTCGATCATGAACTGCGTAAACGCCCGGATTTTTGCGGGCTGCAGCAGCTTGCTCTGGTAAGCAAGATTGATCGTCAACATTGGCAGATCCCAGTCCTCGAACAGAGCCACCAACCGGCCCTCGCGGATATCGGTGTCAACGATGTACTGCGGCTGGATCAACACGCCCGCCCCGTTGATGGCGGCAGTGCGAATCACCTGGCCGTCATTGCTTTCGAAGGCGCCTTCGACTGGCAGGCGCCGCTGTTCGGCGCCGCGCCGCAAATGCAGTTCGGATGTGGTCGTGGCCAGGGTGTAGAGCAACAGCCGATGACGCGCCAGGTCTTCCACAGATGATGGCGTGCCGCGCTCGGCAAGGTAGGCAGGTGCCGCAGCGATCACGAGCCGGGTGTCCGCCAGCCGCCTGACGGTAATACCGGAGTCCGGCTCAAACTGTCTGGTTCGGATAGCAACGTCGGTGCCGGCTTCAATGAAGCTTTGGTATCTGTTTTCGACCAGCAGCTTGATCTTCAGCTTCGGATAGCGCTTTGAGAATTCGGCCAATCGTGGCGCGATGTGATTGACGGCGAACGAAACCGACGTCGTCACCCGCAGCTCTCCCATGGGTTCGACTGATGCATCGCTAATCGCCGCGTCGCCTTCGTCAAGCGCACTGACCGCGGCCTCGCAATAGCGCAGGTAGGTCGTGCCTGCTTCCGTCAGCCACAACCTTCGCGTCGTACGTTCCACCAGGCGGACGCCGACTCGCCGCTCAAGGTCGTTCAGATACCGGCTAGCGGCCGCGTTCGACAGCTCAAGATCGTCGGCTGCCTTGCTGATGCTACCCAAGCGTGCGATGCCTACGTACAGCCGCGTTTGCGTCCAACGGTCCATGCTCGATTCTGCCACTAGGTGGAAAAAAGATTCAACTTGCGGGGGCTTTTTCGACTCATTCTGCCCGTCTAGACTGCAATCGTCAAAGAAACGAGACCTCCCTTGGGCTTAACCGAAAGCCGATGGGACCGGCGCTGAGAGATCTGCGCCGACAACAATCCAAGGACCGCGTCATGAGAATTTCCGATCTTCAACACCGCGCCGTAGCGGGCGCCGTCGCCATTGCCTGCTTCGGCGCGGGCGCCCAGTACGCGGTCGCAGCCGCCTACCCCGACCGTCCTATCAAGATCATCGTGCCCTTCACGCCGGGCGGCCCTGTCGATCTGGTCGCGCGCCGCATGGGCGATTCGCTCACCAAGCAACTAGGTCAACCTGCTGTCGTTGAGAACCGCCCTGGCGCCAACGGCATCGTCGGTGCTACAGCGTGCAAATCAGCAGCGCCCGACGGCTACACCGTCTGCATGTTCCTGAGCGACACAGTCGTCATCAACCCGTCCATCTACAAGACCATCAGCTACTCGGCCAAACAGTTCGCCCCCATTAGCGAAATCGTCAAGGTGGACTCCGCAGTGGTCGTATCCGCCTCGCTGCCGGTCAACTCACTGCAGGACTTGGTGGAGTATGAAAAGAAGCACAAAGGCAAATTGAACTGGGGCCACTTTGGAACGGGAAGTTCTTCGCACCTGTACATGACGCAGGTCAACAAGGCGACCGGCACGCAGTTCGTGGATGTCCCCTATCAAGGCGGAAGTCCGACCGTGACCGCGCTTGTATCCGGCCAGATCGACGTGTCGTTGCTGTCGTACGGACTGGTTGCGCAATACATCGACACCGGCAAGCTCAAGGCGATCGCCGTGCTGGGCGACAAGCCGTCCCCCAACTTCAAGGGCGTCCCGCTGCTTAAGGATCAAGGCCTGACCTTCGCACGCAGTGCCTGGGTCGGCGCGTTTGCACCGGCAGGCACGCCCGAGTCCGTCACCCGCCGCCTGAACGCCGCCATTCAAACAGCGCTGCGTGACGAAGAGGTGCGCAAGACGCTTGTCGTGCAGGGCCTTCTGCCGGTGGGCGGCAGCCCAGACGCGCTGGCAAACGTCGTCAACGCCGAATCCCAGGACTGGGCATCCATCGCCCAAGCCGCCCGCGTCAGCCTCGACTGATCGTTGCCTTTCGCAACTACTTGAAGATCCAAAACAATGAGCACATCACAAGTCATCGTCGTGGGCTGCGGCCCCGTTGGCCTTATCACCGCATCGGGCCTGGGCCGCGCCGGCGTTCGCGTCACGTTGATCGAAGCCGAGGCCGGCCCATCCAAAGCGCCACGCGCGCTGGTGTATCACTGGGCAGTGATGAAAGGCCTGAATGATCTTGGCCTGTTAGGCACCGTCATCTCCGCCGGACTGGTCAAACACGACTACAGCATGCGCGTGCATCGAACTGGCGAAACCGTAAGGTGGTCCATACGCGAACTGGAAGGCCTGGTCGAATATCCTTTTAACGTCCACTTGGGACAGGACGTCCTGACACAGATCGTGCTCGAGCAGATACGGCGATTGCCGAATGTGCAGATACGGTGGAACACACGGGTCGAGCGCATCGTTCGCAATGACACCGATGTTGCTGTGGCCGTGTCCGGGCCTGATGGCGAAGAGGTGCTCACCGCAGATTGGCTGGTCGCCGCAGATGGCGCACGCAGCGCGGTGCGCAACGCATTGGGCCTGTCATTCGACGGAATGACGTGGCCGAAGGAAATGGTGGCGACCAATATCGAAGCAGATCTTGACGCGCTAGGTTTTGACAAAGCGACGTTCGTGATCGACGAGACGTACGGCGCCATCATCGTCAAGATCGATACGGGGAAGAAGTGGCGGGTGACGTATTGCGAGCCAGCAGGGCTTGATCCGGCGGGGATCGTGGAACGGATGCCGGCGATGTTCGCAAATATATTGCCGGGGCTGGAGGGCAAGTATGAATTGCAGCAGCATTCACCCTATCGGATGCACCAACGCGTGGCAGGGTCGTTTCGCGTCAGTCGGGTGCTGCTCGCGGGGGATGCTGCGCACATTACCAATCCGGTCGGTGGCTTGGGGCTGACGGCTGGCTTGTTTGATGCGTTTGTGTTGTACGAGGCCCTGGCCGCGGTGATCCACCGGGCCGCGCCAGAGAGCGTCCTTGACCAGTACGCCAGCGCTCGGAAGGCTAACTTCGAGACCTACACATCGCCGCGTGCGACGTTGAATAACCAGTTGCTGTTTTACACGGGACCGGAACGACTTGAGCAGGAGATGGCGCAGGTTCGTCGCTTGGGCAGTGAGCGGCAAGCGGTACTTGATCGGACATTGTTTGTTGGCGAGTTGGAAACTGTGTCGTTGGTGACAGCGCCGCCTCGATAATTTGGTGACTACCGGGTCGTCATCTTGACGGTTGCAGAACGCCGGAGGACATCCAGTAAACCGCGAAACCACCACGCCGCTATCAGAACCTGCCCTGTCTAGGGCTGTGCCATTCGCTGTCGATAGCAGTCGGGAAACAGGACTGAATGCTGCCAACCAATGCATTGCAGCTGCTCTGCGTCTTGCTTCGACGCCGACCTAGTTAAAAAAACCGGGAAACCTTTTGCGTGGAGCAATGGCCTTCCCGGTTTTTCATTTTTCTGGTCCTGCTACGACCACTATTCCCACTCAATCGTCAACAGGTCTCGCAGACCCGCATGGTTAAAGGGTTTGGCTGTGATCAACATAGAGCCTTACCGTCGCTTTTACCGTCATCGGACAATAGCTTTGTATGGCGCGGAGGATGGAGAGATTTTAAGTGGCCACGACTCTGGCAACACCATCGTCAATCACCTTTTAAGATAACGCATACAAGCGCACCGCGCTTCTTTCAATCCTCGCTTCGTTGCCAGCGTCGGCGTCGCCTGCCCACCTCTCTTGTACGCTCGATCTCTTGCCATCAACGCTTCCACCATATGCAGGATCAGCGTCGTGGCATCATCGACCGCTTCGCACGTGCGACATGGGTACCCGTCGAGCTCGGCATTGAGGCTCGCCAGGCGCGCGAAGGCCAGCTTGATCCCCTCGGTCTTGGGCATTGGCCCAGTCGCAGCTTGCGCATGGCGCTCATCGTGATGCTCCCCGCTTCAAGAACAGCGGCTTGTACGGCCGCAGTACTCGGTCGCGGTTTACGATGGCTTACCGGCGGGCCCGGCCGCTCGGTCAATCACCGTCTTGGCGGTTCTCGGATGCCGCCAGCTCGGCACCGACGCCCAGCAGCGTCGTCAGCTCCGCGCCGGCGAAGCCGCAAGCCCAATGCCACCAATCGACGCCATTCTCCAGAACGACGAGCCAGCGTCAGGCTGCGCGCTCAAGGGATGGCCGCCAAGTGGACTCAGCATTTCAGCCGGCTTCGGTACCACGGCCTTTCTCGCCTCTCCTTTGTGCCGCCTCATGCAATTAAAGCTCCGAGCATCTGGGAATCGGTTCACGGCACCGAACCTCTGGGGGCGTGGGTCGCGCTTGGCGGAAGCTCGGTGGGGCGTTCGGGCACACACTAACACTTTAACTGTCGGGCCTGACAGATTGGCCGATAGCACTTACGTGAAGCGGCTTGGCCAGCGTGAGCGCTACGACGGCAAGTGATGCCGCGTCGGCTGCCAGGAAGCGCAATCGCCCTAGCGGCGTAGCAAAAGGGGGCGAAGCCCCCCTCGTCACAGCCAACCGAGTTCGACGAAGGCCGTCGTCTGGTCGCCTGCAACGATGATGTGATCTAGCGTGCGCACCTCGACCAGCGTCAGCGCCTCCTTGAGCCGCTGTGTCAGTGCCCGATCGGTAGCGCTCGGCTCGGGATTCCCGCTCGGATGGTTATGCGAGAAGATCACTGCCGCCGCGTTGTGCTGCAGTGCCTCCTCGACCACCTCGCGCGGGCGGACCGTCGCGCCGTCGATTGTTCCACGGAGCATCTCGACGTAGTCGATCAGCCGATGGCGCGTATCGAGAAACAGGACCGCGAAGACCTCTCGCTCGAAGCCCGCGAGCTTGGTGCGCAGGTACTCCTTGACCGTCGCCAGCAAAGTGAACTCGGTACCGCGCTGCATCTTCTGGTCGATGACCCGACGCGCGGCGTCCAGAATCTGGTCGGCCGACGCCGGCCGATAGCGGCCACGGCCGTCACGCACCGGCAGCGAGGCATCGGAAGAGAGGGAAAACTGTGACATGTTCGTGCTCCGGTTGCTCGGGCGGAATTGCCCGGAACCGGCGTCCGCACGGCGCAGCGCAAGCAGTCAAGGGCGAAGCCGGCCGCCAGGACGCCAGCGCGCAACGCGCGCGCCGCCCTTGACGGCGAGAACGCCGTGGTACGGTGAAGGGAAACAGCAAGACCGCCCATGCCATACACGAACCCCGGCAAGCGGAGCGCGCAGGCGCGGCAGGGCCGGAGGCGTCAGCGATGGAGGCGAAGGAGGCGACGCCAACGGTGGCTCGATGCGAAGCAGCCAGCGCGGTCCGAACCCGTCAGGCGATGTTTAGGACATGCCAGAGCACGAGGCAGATTTCCTCAGAAGCATCCTGGCTTGGCCAGCGCATGAATGATTGGAGTGCCACCTAACTCGCACATATGCGAGTCGTCATGAACAAAGATCGTGTCGAATACCGAAAACGCGCCCATCTCCGCCAGTAGCGGCGCCAAGTACGTTGCCGCTTTGGAGTAGTCGATGGCTGGCAGCGGCCGATTGTCATAAACGATCAACCAGTTGGAGGGGTATCGAACGAAGCCGTCGGCCGTTGCCTTCGGCATCTTTTCCTTGACGTGGTCCGCCATCGCGGCGGCCCATTCGCGCTCCGGCGAATCGCCACACCAGCCTGAACCAGCCTCATCGGCCTCTATCTCACGGCGGAGTTCATCGGCCGTCTTCCTATGTTCCCCAGGCAACACATGGGGAGTGAAGTAGACGTCCGGGCCCAAGCCTTCCTTTTCACGGAGAAAGTCAGCGCGGGCGATGTTCTCCGGCACAGCTTCAGTGTGCTCGATTCCCACGTCGGTATCGGGCATCGCCAAAAGGAAATCCGGCTTGTCAGAATGAGTCAGGTTCAGCGGGAACGAGAGCTGTTCAACCGGTAGCGTCGCAAGCAGATGCGCGATGCAATAGCGTTCCGCGTGGTGGTTCCGGCGTCCCTCCGAGCGCAAGGGGACGTCAATATCCAGCTCGGCGAGCCTGGCCTTTAGCTGCGCTGGAGTATCCGCCCGCAGGATGATTTCCGACATGGGTGGTCACGCCTCATGATTAGTTGCTGCGTGATAGCGATGCAGGTCCGACACAACTGCGATCAACCTGTTGATCGGTTCGGCCAGCCTCTTCGGCAATACGCGGTGCTGATTATGCGTTTTCAGGTCGGCGATCCAGCGATGCGCAACCCACACGTCCTCTTCGGAGTGGTTGTTGTCCACGCCATTGCAATACTTGTAGCCAACGAGCGCATCTGTGTGCGACAGCAGGACGCGCGCCATTGTCATGTGGAAGCGATGGGCCTGGAGATCCGCCGGGCCTTTGGGGCGCGGCAGGGTCAACCGTAGGCATCGCTGGCCGTTGAACTCACTCCAGTCGGGGCCAACGACCTGTCCCGCGCGTTCCAGCATCTTGCGCGACTGTTCGTTCTTGCCATTGACCAGGGCAACGGCGACCGCCCCTTTCGGATACTCCAGCTTTTCGGCGAGTAGGTTCATCCAGCGAACCAACTTATTCAGGGTCTCATCGTCGGCAAACACAAGGAACTGATGGCGTTGCTCGTCGTCCAGAAATGCCGGCAACTGCGCGTAGAGGGGATAAAGCAGGTCGTGGAGATAGATGTAGGTCTGCCGGCGTCCTTGCTCGTGGCTCCGGGTGGTCGCGGTCAGTACCTGCTGTGCCCACTCAGGCGTAAGTTCGTCCAGCGTCATCTCGGTGATGTCGATGGAGATGAGCGGAAATCCGAGCGACTTCCCGATCAGCGCCTTGCGCCCGTCGAAGGCGTGGCCGAGTTCGATTTCAACGCCGCCCAGGACCATCGGCTCTGCCTGGACCGGTGGGCCGAGCACAGCAACGTCGAGCCGGAATCTGCTGCCAAATGGCGTCTCCAAGGGATGCTCGGTTGCCACTCGGTCAGCGCCGAGCAACAAGTTGCCTTCTAGCGGATAGTCCGACGCATCCATATCCTTAAATGCCCACGGCATCGCAAGGCCGGCGTTCAATCGTCGGGAGAGTTCGGCCGCGACAAGCTCTTTCGCTTGCCGGTGTTCGGGACTTTCCTGAACGGCGCGCCACCGGCCGGATTCTTCGTCTTCGAAGTGCGCTTTGGGGTTAAAGGTGTGCTGGGCAGGAAGCGCCCTGAAATGGGATCGTCGACGTAGTTTCCCGTTTTCAAAGGAGGGGCTGACCCATGTAACCAGTTGCCGTGATGAGCCGGGAGATACCAGGGGCCACAGCTTGCGCGCATGTTCCCGGCTGCGAACGTCGCGCGCGGCGATCGTGGTCTGAAAAATCCCTTTTCGAGAGAAGACAACGATCGCCTCGTGCATTCTTGTTCTTCCCTTATGACTATACGGCCGCTGGTTTCGTGGCGCCATCCAACTTGCGGTGAATCAGCGACACTAGCGTCAGAACGTCCAGTGCATCCTGTTCGGACATGGGCCAATTCGTCTTGGGCGCATGGGCCAGCGGATTGCGCACGGCACCGAACAGGCCGATCAACAGGTTGGCAAAGCCTTTCTGCTCGCTCTTCTCGGATTCCGTTGTGAGCGGCCCCAAGGCCAGGACCGGTTGCTGGCCTGCGAATGCCTTGTTCACCAAGTCCGCACCATCGCCGTTTAGGCCCGACAG
Organism: Pigmentiphaga litoralis; assembly: GCF_013408655.1. Taxonomy (NCBI): domain Bacteria; kingdom Pseudomonadati; phylum Pseudomonadota; class Betaproteobacteria; order Burkholderiales; family Alcaligenaceae; genus Pigmentiphaga; species Pigmentiphaga litoralis. The sequence continues at coordinate 578,476 of NZ_JACCBP010000001.1, read as the reverse complement.
CAGCCGAATCCGTTCCGCAACGCCTTTTGTTGCCTCGAAGACGGCATGGAAGTAGTTTTCGTCCAGCAACTCGGCACGGCAGTAGTTCAGCACTTCCGCGTGGACGACGCGACTTTCCAACGCGGCCTTGAGCCGTCCCGCGCGGGCGCGCGCGGCATCGAGCGTCGTGGCCTTGTCGGCGTATCCGACCCTGCCGTCGTCGCGCACGTAGAAACCGGAGAACGCAAGGACGACATTGAGTTCGTCGCGCCGCCAGGCGAACGCCGCGGGGTCGCGGGCGTAGTTCACCGGATTCATCGCACGATTGATAAACATGATGAGATGGTTGCCGATCTGGTGGTGGTTCTGCGCACCAGCCAGCGCATTAAACAGCCGTTTCCACTTGGTCATGCCGGGTGAGGTATCTCCAACCTCGATCTCTTGCAGCAAGCGCTCGATTTGCGTACCGCTCAAGCCTTGCTCGGTATCGGCAAGCACGCGACAAGCGGCTTCAAGATGCTGCGAGCTGAAAAGTGGAATAAGTGTCATGAGTTTCCCCTGCTACCTCTCAAGCCCATTCAAGCATGGTAACGATCGCCTGCCCCTCGGTGCCGACCTCCACAAACAGAGCATGCTCGTAGCCAAGCTGCTGCTTGTAGCCCCGAAGTTTCCGAAGGTCGATCTGTCGGTCAATGCGGCTCGTTGACTTCTTGAACTCCAAGACCAGATAGTTGTTCCTCGTGCCTCGCCGATGGACGATTACATCTGGGAATACGGTCTTCGCCTCATCGTCCTCGCTGTCCGGATACAGCTCCAGATGTCCAAGCCGCTTTGGATCAGTGCCATCCCGGTTGTATTCGCAATCCACGGTCCAGTCAGGAAAATGCTGTTGGAGATACATCGCGAAGCGGAAAGTGATCGATCGTTCATTCGCGTCGATGCCGAGCAAGTCATCGTCATTGCCCAGTAGCTCGGACAACGCGCGTGCCACAGGATCCCCGGGCAGATGTTGGCTGAGATACTGAATTTGCTCGTTGGACAGCACCATTGGCATGCACGCCTACTGAAGACTCACGTTAAAGGGCGCACGCACCGATCGAAACGTCGCTAGGATTGTCCGCCTGGCTTCGTCCAGTTCGTCGGCAACGCGATGCGTAAGCATGTACATGGGGCAATCCGGCTGCTCGCAGCCGCAGTGCCTGATCTCCCCGTCCTTGAGACGGGTCACAAAGATGCGGCGCAACTCATCAACCTAGCGAACTACCTTTGCAAGCACCGCTTGGATGCGTTGATCTTGAAGATGGTGAATCGAGGGGATGCGCCTGACTTCATCTCCCTCGCGCGTCCGCCACGCGCCGGTATTGAGCGCGCCGATGGTGTCTTCGATAGCCTGCCGAAAAGCTGGCAGGGAGCTTTCCCACTGAAACGGCGTGCGAAAGGCCGGCCGATCAAACACGGCTGCCATCAATTGCAGCACATCGATATCCGAGAGGCCGGGGAAGTCGTCCACGAGCCTTCGGATCTCTGTTTCGGCGTCAGGAAACTCGATGCCTTGGACGAAACGATGCAGCAGGTCTCGGCACGAAGCCGCAGGTTTTCCTCGAACTCCACACCTGACCATATCGTCAGATGTGCAACGCCAAGAGAAGTTGCGGCTTGCTCAATCCGTGTTCGGCTGGCGTCCGAAACGGCGCCACGGCAGACGAACTTGAAGACATCCCGCACCCCGCTTGCGGCTTTGGCCGCCTTGCCCATATCCGCCTTGGCTTTCGCCAGCGTCAACGTGCCCCGGTTCGCGCACTGGATGATGGTCTTGCGTGCCGGCTGGTCATCGAATGGCTCGATACCCGAGATATCGCTCCCTTGATCGCCTCCCGATTGACCATACCAAACGAGGCCACGCCAGCCCATGCGAACGTGGTACGCGAAGACAAGGCGCTCGAACTGAATGCCACTGTAGTCCTCAAAATGACCTGGAGAAACCGTCACCGTCGCCATACCCCTCCCCTTTTCACGTGGCTGCTGTTCTTGAATAGGCTCCTCTACGCTGCAACGAGTTTCCGCGATAGCCAATGAAAGCCACCATTACATCGCGCGGTAGTGAGCCTGGCAGCGCCGAACACTTATGGAATGCGACATGGAGAATAACCCGTCACAGCTCATCAGCTGAGACAAAGGCTCCAAGGAGCCTACGTGCTCCTTAACAGGTCACCTGCCCGGCTTGGACGCCTACGACCAGCTACCGCAGTTTCCAAAACGCAGTGTTTTACCCTTCCGGCGCACGATCCGCCGCCAGGAGTTGCGGCAAACCGTCCCCTTGGCCGAAACAACAATCTACGAAATAGAGCGCCGCGGCGAGTTCTCACGTCGCTTCAACCTGACGCCGCGCTGCGTAGTACGGGATTTGGTCGAAGTCGAAGCGCGGATCGAGGAGCGCAAGCAAACCCCACGCAGGGGCACTTTAAAGCCGGATGTCCACCTACGAAAAGCCCGCCCTGTCCGGGCGAGCTGCATGAAGAGTGAGGCGATCCCCTTAGTCGGACGGTATACCTTCGATGACTATTCGATACAGTTCATCGCTAATCGGTGGATCGTTACCCCGAGATAGCCATTCATCGGCCAGGCCTGCGATCGCGCGAAACCGTGGATAGAAATCGCGTCGCCGATCGGGGTCGAGCGTCGCAAGGGCTTCCTTGGCGTGTCGAGAGAGTCCTCGCGGAGACCAAATTTGGCCACGCTCATCGATGACGACCGCCAGCGATCGATGGGTAAAGCCGCTCGTGTCCCCGACGCGTCCGCTCGACTTCCCTCTATGGTATTTCTGGAGCGAGAGTGCGACGACAAGGCTACGCTCGGATACCTTAAGCAGGGAAAGCAATGGGCCACGACTGACGAAAAAGCGGCATCCAGTCTCGCTCCAGGCGTACTCACCGCGTCCGCCCTCAGCACCCCAGGCTTCGGCGCGATAGGCTGGTCTCCCATCGATTGACCAGAAGCGGACCACCTCGTCATCGGCGACAGTCCCCAACAGGTTTCGCGTCCAATCCGATGGGAAGGGCCTGTCGAGTGCAGTGGCGGCACCATAGGGATCATGTCGATCGAACTTGCGCTCGTTGTTCGGTGTCTTTGCGACCCATGGCTGAACCGTGTGGCCGTCGCCACCGAAGTGACGGGTAACCTCATCCTGATCATCCGGTAACCATCTAAAGAATGCTTCTTCTGACAGCACGGCCATGACCGCCGCTCGCGCATCGACGGCATTCGCCAGTACGCTTTGAAGCGTGACTGTTGTGTCTCGCCCGATCGACCAACGTCCTGCCACCGGAAGCCAATCCGTCGCCACCTTGCCGCCGAGCACGCCGAGCAATGGTGCCAGCAGATTGCTGTCTTCGCGTGCGGTGCCTCTTTCACCGCTCTCCGGCATGGGCATGTCCGCCTCCTTAGTGAGGTCGAGTGGAAACGGGTCGGTGAGCTCGGCAAGCCAGAGACCGTCGCTTCTTGAAAGCCTATATTCACTCAGGAACGCGCCCCAAGCATCCCCCCTCCAATCCTCGCCGACAACCGCCCGTGTCGCCAGCAGCTCACCAGCAACAAGCATGAGAGCATGCCACCCTAGGTATCCCCCGTACCGGTCCCGGTCCGGAACATATCCGGACGACCAAGATGCATCATGGCTTCTGCTACGCGGGCAGTCGTACATTCCTCGAACGGTTGAGTCCCAACGCCGCACCCATGCACTGATGCGATCTTCCACCTCCCAGCCTGGACAAGCGAAGACGTGGCACAAGCGCTCGACCTGATATTTGTTGAAGTCGTAGTCGAGGTGGAAACCGTCTTCTGATTTAAGCGAGGCGTCAGGCCTGGGTGCATATCGGAACTCGCGCTCGTCGGTTCGGTAAACCGATGGATACGGCGACTGGTTTGCGGAGTCGAGCTTAGCGATAAGCTCTTCGCGCTCTTCGGGCGCGAGGGCAAGCGCAAGCTGGCGAAGTATGTCTATCGCGAACGCGCGCATGACGATGTGCGGAAACCCAGCAGAAAAGGCGATCCGCTCGAAGAACGCGCGATGGGGGGAAAATGTGCCAGCAGAGTCTTTCGCGACACGAGCGAGCGCTATCAACAGCCAAAGCTGTGCATGCATTGCGTAGAAGGGCAGCTTTGCGTCGCCGAAAGGCAAGTTTGAAGCAGACCCAAAGCATTCGATCAGGCGTCCAATGACATCGGAACGTCCGGCCACCACCAAGCGCCGCACCGCATGGGCTGCGCGCCAGCGCATTGCTGCGATGGGATGGCCGAGCCTCGCCCACACGAGCCCCGCCACGAATGTCCCCTCATCGGACGGAATCGTAAAACGCGTGTTCCACGGTCCATCTCCAACTTCGGGCGGCAGCTTTTCATCTGTGTTCGCCAGAAACCGCTCGAGGCCTTGCGCAATGGCACTGGCACTGACGTCAGACGCCAGTCTCGCGGCAAGTGAGAGCCAGGCATTACCACCAAGGCTGTCCGCGGTGCTCCGGAGCGCTGAAACTACGTGCTCGACAAGAGTTGCGCGGTCGGCATGGAAATGTTGCTCCAGTCCCCGCCAGCCGCCCCACGCGTCGGTGCTTGAACTGGCAAGTTCAGCAGCGTGCTTGGTGGCCAAGCGCAGTCCCAAGTCAGGCAGAGCATCACGCATAGCAGCCGACGACCTACCCCATTCCTCCAAGTAGTCGTCCAACGCGTGGGTTTTGTCGGCAAGCGTGGCAACCGTTGACTCAACGACCGCGCGGACGAACCCGAGGCGCTCGCCGGGAGAGTTTGCCCGCTTGGCCAAATCGATCAGTGTTCGAACCGGCCAGCGCCGCCCTGACTGGTCAATCTTTTCGCTGAGGATCTGACGGTCAATGTCGTCTGAGTCCGTGAGGTCCACCGGGAAGACAGGCAGTGGCTCCGAAGCGGTCGACGGAGGGATTACCGTACGCGATTCGGATCGGGGTCCAAGGCGAGTAAGCAAGCCCTCGATTCGTGTTCTAGCATGAGAAGCGGCAGGAAGACTGCGCTCAGCGAGGTCATGTAACCGTTGGATCGTCTCTCGTGCGGGAGACAGTTGATCCTCACGATCGATCTCGACCAAGAGGATATCGAAGAACCATTCCCATCGTTCTTGAGGTAGACGGCAAATGACCTCTGACGCGAAGCCGGAGATGTGCCACGTCCAGGTTTCGACTGGAGCAGCCAAACCAAACAGAGCGACGGCGGCTTCAACTGAAAGCTTCGAATCGCGGACGAGGACAGTTAATGCTGGGCCGAGCGACAGTCCGAGCCGAGCAACGTCACGATCATCCAGTCGCGCCAGCGTGGCCAACGTCGCCCGACCAGCAATCGGAACCATTGTTTTCGCATACTCAGTCCAGGGGAATTTGCCATCGTCGTTCTGATTCAGTTCGAGGATACGCGCCAGGGTGTGCGCCGCCGCCGGCGGAAGTTCAGGACCCGAATAGTGGCCGGTCAGTTCCAGCAAGTGGTTGGTACGATCGAAGTCATCCGACCCAATTGCCTCAGCAAGATCGAGCGCCCGGCGAAAATAGGCCGCGGCCTCTTCAGTGCTTACTCGCCAGGTTGCGCGCGCGAGGTCACCGTAGGATGAGATTCTGGATCCGACATCGGTATCGAGTTGGATCTTGCGCTCGATATGGCCGGCAAGTAGGAGCGCAGCATCATGGCAGTGGGGCGTACGCGACAGTCGAGCAACCGCATCGGTCAGCTCCGGCGTGAATAGGCCTGGCGCACTCGCTGCCCACTCGGCCATGCGCTTCGCAAGCGAGGCATTGAACGCACCGAACGCATCGGCAAGATCGAATATCACTCGGAAGCCGTTTCGTGCGAGATACGCCTTCCCGTCCCTATACGGATAGTTGGATGACTGCTCGACATCACGGACAAGTCGGTCAAAGGCCGTGGCCACCATCTCGTCCCGCGTCTTTCCCTTGGGCGGGCGAATGATATCGGCGACATCCTGCGCATAGCTCAGCATCGGCAAGATCCGGCTGCCAAGCGCACGCGAATAGTCTGATCGTTTTTCCTCGTCGATTCCGTCGCGCCGCTTCCGTCGGTGCCGAGTTCCGTCGAACTTCGGAGCGGCCAGCTTCTGATTAAGTACCCGGCTAAAGTTCGCTGCGCCCCGCGACCGAGCGCCCGCAGGCACCAGACCGATGAATTCCGCCGGTGCAATGTCGATCAAGGCGGCGCGCTTCCGGCTCAAGGCAGCTCGAACGCCGGCGGCCAGTACAGTCACGTGGACCGCACGGTCGCTCGGATACTGACTGGAGTAGTTATAAACGCTTGGCGATGCAAGTGCAGTTCCAGCGAGAATGGTTTCTGCCTCTCTCTCCATGCCGAGCTCTATCGCCTGCGCTGATGCCAGCACACTGGCCATCGCCAAGCCTTCACTCTTGCCATCCGCAGAAGCTGCAGCAGCAAGTTCTGCGACAAGTCGCCTGGCATGGGATGGGTTACGGCCGACGAAAGGAAGCGCGGCGGCATAGAGTGCGCGAGAAGGCAGTCGGCAACGCAAAAGCCTCGTTGCGATGCGTGTCTCGGGCGGATGCGCCGAATTCTGGTGTCGATCCAGAAGATCGAACAAGTCCCGAAACTTAGCGAAGGCCACACCGTCGTCTCGACGGGCGAAGAACTCCGCAACGCGCACGTCGTTGCCCGCCAGCATCTCGACATACGCGAATCCAATATCATCCAATTGCCTCGAGGTTTTCGATTCGCTATAGCGCACACTGCGTTTGGTATGCGCGGCCCAATTGTGCCAATCGATTGATCGCCGAGCGTGGCGACGGGCCTCCTCTCGGTCGCCTGCGAACGCGTTCGCAAGTGCAAGCGCGGCGTGTTTTCCTCCGGGCCAGCCAACATTGGTCGCGGAGAGGCGTCGCAGAGCTTCGGGGTCGCCTGCCACTGCAGTGAGATCAGGATGCTCGTATAGGAAGCGATCGGATCGCTCATGTCCAGCGGCAACGAGCGACGCTTCTAAAAGCAAGCGCAGAAGATCGTCGCGCCGGTTCAGCTCTCCCGCCAGTGCTATGGCGGCAGTAATCCGCGATAGACGGATGTCGCGTGCGCTTACCTGTGAAGCGCCTCGGGGAACACGCAGGTCGTAGGCCAGTTGGATGAGCTGATCTGCATCGCGTAGCGAGGTGAGCAATGCTGGAAGTGCTCGGGCCGCATAGTTCGATGTGAGCTGGCGGTCCTGGAGAGCGGCGATAACGCGATCTCGACCGGCTTGACTTGCGCCGTAGCTCGATCGGATCAGGGTCTCGGTCGGTTCATCGCGGAACATCAAACCGTGTGGCGTTCGCTCAAGCAACGGGGCGAGGTCGGCCGCGAAGCTTTCAACCTGCTCCGCGATCAAGCCATGTGCCGCAGCCAGTTCTTCAATGGGAACTGGGGGCGCTAGCAAGGCGATGCCTGTAAGCAGAAGGTCAATGTCCGCGTCGCTTGCCCCGCGAGCGCGTGCAGTTTCGCGCGCTTCGGCGAGACGCTTTCGAAGCAGCGCGTCGAGCAGATCTTGCGGCTCTCCTGGGGCGTCAGGGAACGACACGGGATCATACGGTCGTCCGGTCGTGATCAGGTTGTCGAGACAGCGTGGATTGCGACCTGACCGCGTCAGCAGAGCGGCGACCTCGTCGACCGAAGCATCCGGCACGCGCCGATCAATGAGGGAACGTACTTCCGCGTCAGTGAACAGTGGAACGGTGAAAGGACGGTGCGAGGCATCGCCAGTTGCCAGCGCGAGCCGTTCAGTCCGGCACGATGCGACGACGCGAACGCCGTCGATCGGATCGACGCTGATGCTGCGCATGAGAAGGTGTGCGAACGACGAGGTCGCGGTATCCCGCGCGGCAAGCCCAGCGTGGTCGATCGCGTCGAGCACCAGTGAAACACATGCATCGCTGCGAGTTCGCCGAGCCGTCTCCACCGATTGGGCGAGTCGTCGGCGGAACGCTCGCAGCAAGCCCGTTACGTCCGCCACTGGCAACAGGATGTCGCACAGGCCTTGTCCGGCCAAGAGATTGGCAAGGTGGACAAGCGTCCTTTCCGGGAGGTGCCGGCCGTCAGCTGGATCACGCCAGCGACCGGCGCCGAAGCCATCAAAGAGCACCACGGGGCCATCGGCTCGGAATCGATCGGCGAGGCCTTGCATCAAGACCGTCTTGCCCATCCCGCCGGCAGCATGAACAACGAGAGGAAAATCAGCTTCACGGGCGAGGATGGCAATGTCGTCAAGAACTTCACGCTGAATGACGATCTGAACCTCGGGGAACGCATCGGGCGTGGGGTACAAGCGGTCCTCGTGCTCCACCTCCAGCTCAGCCAAGACCGCTACTCGATCAACTCGTTTGTCCGATTCGCTACCAGGACCGGCCTTGATCCTGATGAGATTCCGCAACTTGAGCAGGCGTTTCTCCGCATCCGGATCCCCTGGTTCGCTCCATGCGGCGAGCGTCGTCGATATCGCACGCTCAGCCTCGGTCAAGCTTCCCTTGCTACCCACCAATTCCAATCGCCGCAACAGGTCAGCAAAGGGATGGGGATACTCTTTCAGGGCTTGTGCGATCCGGCTTGCTTGGCGGGCAATATCCCCGGTTTCTTGCGTGCCCGCGACGACCGCCGAAATCGCCTTCCCTAAGTTCTCGTGGATGGGCCTGTTCGTTGCAAATTCATAGCGGACCACCGCGAGAACGTGATCATCGCCATGGGTCGCTCGCAACTCGACATCGGTCGCGGCAAACTTGCCAAGAGTTGATGCCAGGTCCGCAGCTCGAACTGCCGTGTCGGCGCTTGCGATCGAGTACTTGAACTGGACGACCGTGACTCGATGCGCCCGTGCGACATCGGTGGCGCCATGGTACCGAACAAGATCGGCAATCTCGACCGCACCAGTTCCCAAACTCTGCTCGTCACGTTCGTCGAAACCCTCAAGCGTGATCGCTGTAAGGTCGCTCGATGGCGGCAGGAGTTCAAGAGCGGTGCGCGCGCCCCAAGCTTCATGAAAGGCATGGCCTGCCTTTGATGCTCGAACTTTGTCGATTTCTATCGGCGTTGTGTCGTTATCGTCGTCACTCATGGTCGGCTTGTCGTACCTGCGTCATCCAACCAAGGCTTCCAGCTCCTTGGACACCGAGTGCGGCAACCGGCGGCCAGCCGGCGCTTCTCACGCTGCTTCTCCAGCGCGGGGGATTTTCCTTGGGCGATGGCCTTCTTGGCGTGGATCAGCGTTTCGCGAGCCAGGGCCAGCGAGATGCCTGCCGGCCAGTAGCGGCCGATGGTCAGCGTCCTACGGCGGGCGTTGAGACGGTAATCAGAGCCGAAGGTGACGGTACCGACAGGCGATACCATCACGTACATGCCATCTCGATCAGAAGCCTTATAAGGCTTGGGCTTAGGCTTGAGGTTGCGCAGTGCCGTGTCAGTAAGCATCGAGGTTTTTCTCCTGTTCATGACGGCTTTTACCGTCAGCGGCCAGGAGACCTGCTCATACTCGGAAAGCCGCATGAAACAAGCTTTCCCTAGGAGACTTTCGCCGTCAAAGACCGGTTTGGTCTGGATAGTAAACGGGAGGGTCTTAATCGAGCCTCCGGTTCCTACCGCCACTTCTACCGCCAACCGGTTCCGCTGGCCGGCGATAGCCGACGATAGCTGTCGTGACGTATTTCCTTCTAAATCAATACGTTACGTCATTTTTCGATAGCGAACGATAGTCCCCGAAAGACCTTAAATCACTCCCACTCAATCGTCGCAGGCGGTTTACTACTCACATCATAAGTAACCCGGTTAATCCCCCGGACCTCATTGATAATCCGCCCGCTGACCTTCTTCAACAACGCATAAGGCAACTCCGCCCAATCCGCAGTCATGAAGTCGGACGTCTGCACGGCCCGCAAGGCCACCACATAATCGTAAGTCCGCCCATCGCCCATGACCCCCACGCTCTTTACCGGCAGGAACACCGTGAAAGCTTGCGAAGTCAGGTCATACCAGGACGTGCCCTGATCATCTTTGAAGTTGCGCAGTTCTTCGATAAAGATGGCATCGGCCCGGCGCAGCAGGTCGGCATATTCCTTCTTCACCTCACCCAGGATCCGCACACCCAAGCCCGGACCGGGGAACGGATGGCGATACACCATGCCAGGTGGCAGGCCCAACGCCACGCCCAGCTTGCGAACTTCATCCTTGAACAGCTCTCGCAACGGCTCGAGCAGCTTCAGATTCAACGTCTCGGGCAAGCCACCCACGTTGTGGTGCGACTTGATGGTCTGCGCCTTGCCTTTCTTGCCGCCGGACTCGATCACGTCCGGGTAGATCGTGCCTTGCGCCAACCAACGCGCATTCTTCAGCTTGCCGGCTTCGCGCTGGAATACCTCAACAAACTCTCGCCCGATGATCTTGCGTTTGGCTTCGGGATCGCTGACGCCTTCGAGCTTGCTCATGAACTCATTCGTCGCGTCGACGTGGATGATGTTCAGGCCCATGTTGTCGGCGAAGGTCTGCATGACCTGTTTGCCTTCGTCCAACCTGAGCAAACCATGATCCACAAACACGCAGGTCAGTTGCGGGCCGATGGCTTTGTGGATCAGGGCAGCGGCCACCGATGAATCGACGCCGCCGGACAGGCCCAGGATGACTTCGTCGTCGCCCACCTGCTGGCGGATGGCTTCGACGGCTTCCGACACGTAGTCGGGCATGTTCCAGTCGGTGCCGCAGTTGCAGATGTCGTGGACAAACCGTTCCAGCATCACCTGGCCGCGGACGGTGTGGGTGACTTCGGGGTGGAACTGGACGGCGTAGTAGCCGCGTTCGACGTCCGCCATGCCAGCGATGGGGCAGGATGGCGTGGAGGCCATGAGCTTGAAGCCGGGCGGGAGCGCGGTGACTTGGTCACCGTGGCTCATCCAGACCTTCAGCATGCCGTGGCCTTCGTTGTTCGTGAAGTCCTCGATGCCGGTGAAGAGCGGCGTGTGGCCGTGGGCGCGGACTTCGGCGTAGCCGAATTCGCGGTGGTCGGCAAAGGTGACCTTGCCGCCCAGTTGCATGGCCATGGTCTGCATGCCGTAGCAGATGCCCAAGACCGGCACGCCGGCGTCGAACACGGCTTGCGGGGCGCGCATGGACGTTTCTTCGTAGGCGGAGGCATGGCTGCCGGAAAGGATCACGCCTTTCAGGCCGCGGGCCATTTCTTCGCGGATGAAGTCATCGGACACGTCGTGCGGGTGGATTTCGCAATACACCTGGGCTTCGCGCACGCGTCGTGCGATCAGCTGGGTGACTTGTGAGCCGAAGTCGAGGATCAGGATACGATCGTGCACGCTTATTCCATCCGGTAGTTGGGGGCTTCTTTGGTGATCGTCACGTCGTGGACGTGCGATTCACGAATACCCGCCGAGGTGATTTCGACAAACTCTGCCTTGGTGCGCATGTCGTCAATCGACGCGCAGCCGCAGTAGCCCATCGAGGCGCGAATGCCGCCGACCATCTGGAAGATGATGGCGAGCACGCTGCCCTTGTAAGGAACGCGACCTTCGATGCCTTCGGGCACGAGCTTGTCGGCGTTGTTGGCCGGGTCCTGGAAGTAGCGATCGGCGGAGCCGTCGGTCATGGCGCCGAGGCTGCCCATGCCGCGATAGCTCTTGTACGAACGGCCTTGGTACAGCACGACTTCGCCGGGGGCTTCGTCGGTGCCGGCGAACATGCCGCCCATCATGACCGTGTAGGCGCCTGCTGCCAGGGCCTTGGAGATGTCGCCCGAGTAGCGCACGCCGCCGTCCGCGATCAACGGCACGCCGGTGCCTTCAAGCGCTTCGGCCACGTTGGAGATCGCGGTGATCTGGGGCACGCCCACGCCGGCCACGATACGCGTGGTGCAGATGGAGCCGGGGCCGATACCGACCTTGACGCCGTCGGCGCCGGCTTCGACCAGCGCCAGTGCCGCCGCGCCAGTGGCGACGTTGCCACCGATGACTTCAACTTGCGGGTAGTGTTTCTTGACCCAGCGGACGCGTTCGATCACGTCGTGCGAGTGGCCGTGGGCGGTGTCGACGACCAGCACGTCAACGCCGGCGGCAACCAGCTTTTCGACGCGTTCTTCGGTGCCTGCACCAACGCCCACCGCGGCGCCGACGCGCAGCTTGCCGTGCGCGTCCTTGCATGCGTTGGGGTGTTCGGTGGTCTTGATGATGTCCTTGACGGTCATCAGGCCGCGCAGCTCGAAGGTCTCGTTCACGACCAGCACCCGTTCAAGGCGATGCTTGTGCATCAGGGCCTGCGCTTCTTCGGGCGTGGCGCCTTCCTTGACGGTGATGAGGCGTTCGCGCGGCGTCATGATGGTGCGCACGGGTTCGTCAAGGCGGTCTTCAAACCGCAAGTCGCGGTTGGTGACGATGCCGACGACCTGGCGGCCTTCCACGACCGGCAGGCCGGAGATGCCGTGCTGGCGCTGCAGCGCAATGACGTCGCGCACTTTCATGTGCGGCGCGATGGTGATCGGGTCGGAAACGACACCCGATTCATAGCGTTTGACCAAGGCCACTTCCCGCGCTTGCTGGTCGGCGGTCAGGTTCTTGTGAATGATACCGATGCCGCCTTCCTGGGCCATCGCGATTGCCAAACGGGATTCCGTGACCGTGTCCATGGCGGCGGACAGGAGCGGAATGTTCAGCGAGATCTTGCGGGTGAGACGGGTGCGCAGACTTGCGTCACGTGGCAACACCGCGGAATAAGCGGGCACGAGCAGCACGTCGTCGAATGTGTAGGCTTTTTGTACGAGACGCATCTGGCAACCCCTGGACTGGAATAAACCTCCTATTGTAGTTCAGGACTTACCCTGATTGCGCTCTCCCACGGTACTTTGGGGAGTTCGGCTGCCAGAAAGTCCACAAAGGTCCGGACGGCAGGCAGCAGCCCCCTTCGGGACGTGAAGACGATGTGCAGCACGGTCAGGTCCGTGTACCACCCGGGCAACACCTGGACGAGGCGGCCGGAGGCGACGGCTTCGGCGCTCAGATTCTCGGGCAGCAAGGCCACCCCCAGCCCGGCGATCGCCGCCTGCAGCAGCAAGGGGAAGTCGCTGCAGCCCACGCGCGGTTCGTGCTGGACGGTGTAGGCCGCTTCGTCGGGGCCGAACAGCGGCCATTGGTCGTGCTGGGACACTTCTTCCATGCTCAGCGTCGGGACGCCGGCCAGGTCTTTCGGGTGATCGATGGGCGGATAGGACGCGACGAACGCCGGGGCGGCGACGAGGCCGGCGCGGTTTTCGCCCACCACCTTGGTGACAAGATTGGGGTCCAGGTCGACGCGGCGGCGCGCTCGCAGGGCAACGTCGATACGTTCTTCCACCAAGTCGACGCGCCGGTTCGACACCACCACCTGCACCCGTACATTCCGGTACTGCGACAGAAACTTGGGCAGGATGCGGCTGAGTTGGGGCGCCAGGCCCGGTGGACACGCCAACCGCACCAGGCCGTGCGGGTCGCCGCGCATGCGCTGCGTGGCCTCCTCGGCCGCCTCGGCCTGGGCGATCATCTGCTGGCAATGCCCATGGAATTCCTGGCCGATCTCGGTCACCACCAGCCTGCGCGTGGATCGCTCCAGGAGCCGGACGCCCAAAGTCTGTTCAAGGCGGGCAATGCGCCGGCTGAGGTTGGACTTGGGTACGTTCAACGCGCGGCCGGCCGCTGCAAAGCCCCCATGGCGCACGACAGCAGCAAAGTAATAGAGGTCGTTCAGATCGAGCATGGGGACGTTCCAGGGCGATGGCACAGGCGTTCGGCGTTTTGAAACGCCAGCAAAGCGCATTCATTGTTCCATAAATAGAACGAAGCGTTCGTTTTCCCCCGACTTATCAAGCGAACGTCCCACACCTACTATGAATGCCATGCGGGACGGATCCCGTCACCCACCCTCATCTAAGCGAGTCCACCATGAAGATCCTTCACATTGATTCCAGCATCCTGGGCGACGGTTCGGTCACCCGCCAACTGAGCGCCGAACTGGTCGAACAGCTGCAAAGCGCCAATCCTTCGTCGGAAGTCGTGTACCGCGACGTGGCTGCCCAGCCTTTGAGCCACCTGTCGGGCCCGGAATTCATGGTTCGCGTTGGCGCGCCTGCCGAGCTGACGCCAGCGATCCAGAACGACATCGCCATCGCCACTGCCGTGCTGGAAGAATTCCTGGCTGCCGATACCGTCGTGATCGGTTCGCCCATGTACAACTTTTCGGTGTCGAGCCAGCTCAAGGCCTGGATGGACCGCGTTGCCGTTGCCGGCCGCACCTTCCGCTACACCGCGACCGGCCCGGAAGGCCTGGCAGGCGGCAAGCGCGTGATCGTCGCCGTGTCGCGCGGCGGCTTTTACGGCCCGGGCACGCCGGCTGAGTCGTTCGACTTCCAGGAACGTTACCTGACCGCCTTCTTCGGCTTCCTGGGCATCAACAACGTCGAGTTCATCCGTGCCGAAGGCATTGCGATGGGCGCCGATGCGCGTGCCAAGGCCATTACGGGTGCGCAGGACGCCATTCGCCAGGCTGCGTAATTGACGGCGACCTCCCTGATGGCAGGCCGTCCGACCGAATAACGGCCTGACTTGTTGGATTGCCAAACGAACAAAGGCGCGATGCAAACCCCTGCATCGCGCCTTTTTCACGTCTGAACGAACCGGCAGCGCGACGGCGCAGAGCCCGCTCGCGCCCCGCCCTCCCTTTACAGCTTGATCCCGAGTTCCTTCACCAGCGGTCCCATGTCGCGCAGATCATTCTTGATCGTCTCGGCCAGTTCCGCTGGCGTGCTCCCCACAGGCGTCATGCCGTAAATCTGCATCTGCGCTTTCATGGCCGGATCTTTCAGCAAGTCCGCCACCGTTTTCTGGATCTTGTCAACCACGGCGGCGGGCGTGCCGGCCGGCGCCATCAACGCGAACCAGGGCTGCGACGAATAGCCCTTCAGGCCGGATTCATCCAGCGTCGGCGTGTCGGGCAAGCCGGGAAAGCGTGTCGGGCTGGTGGTGGCGATGGCGCGCAAGCGGCCGGCGTCGATCATGCCCTTGGCGCTGGACGGTGCATCGAGCGCGATGTCGAGCTGCCCGCCAATAAGGTCACCCAAGGTCTTGCCTGACGACGGCGATGGCGCATAGACGGCCTTGACGCCCGCGGCCCGTGCCGTCTGTTCCCACACCAGGTGGAAGGCGGTGCCGATGGAAAACGAACCGATCGTCAGGTCGCGCTGTTTGCTTGCGGCGACGAAGTCTTGCCAGGTCTTGATGGGGCTGTCTTTGGGCACGACAAAGATGAAAGGCGTGCGAGCGACCAGCGAGATGGGCTGCAGATCCTTCTGCACATCAAAGGGTGGGTTGTCGACGGCAAACGGCACCACGGTCAGCGACGAAGCGACGACCATGCCGAGCGTGTAGCCATCCGGGGCCGCCTTGACCAGTGCGTTGCCGAGAATGATGCCGGACGCGCCCGGGCGGTTTTCGACGACGACGGATTGATTCCAGGTCTGCGACAGGCGCGTGGCCAGCACACGCAAGAAGACGTCAACGGGGCCGCCTGCCGGGTTGGAGACCATGATGCGCACAGGGTGGTCCGGATACGCCGCGAGCGCGGGAAACGAGGCGAACAGGGCAGCAAGCAGAAGCAGTTTCTTGAGCACGGCAATTCCTTGTGGTCGAAAGTGGGAACTGAAAATGGCGATTCGCGACGGTGCGCGACCTAGGCAATCGTCTGCAGCACCGGCGCCTGCGGCCAGTCCGGCGACTCACCGCGAATGAATCGCAGCCACGCCGGCAGCATCTGCCCGACCAGACGATCGGCATCATCTGCTGTCATGCCTTCGAGCATCGGCGCGCCCGCATAGGCGTCGACATTGCCGAACATGAACGGCAGTTCAATGCAGTGGCAAGCGCCAAACCGCTCGGACGGCGCAAAGGCGACTTGGTAGAGCCACGCATGGCGGCCCGCGGCACGCGCCGCCTGTGCCCACGTCGCGGCGGGCGCAACGAACACCCGATCCCCATAGGCGCGGCTGTCGGCATCCCGGCCGAGACCGGGAAAGGCGGCCATTTCGTCGGCGGTGGATCCGATCAGCAAGTCCACCTTGTCCGGCGCCGCGGCCAGATCGGCATCGATATCGAAAGGCAACACCGTGCCGTCGAGCACCGGGCAGAACAGGCTGCGGCCGCTGCCTTCGTCGGCCAACGCCGCTTTCACGCCGGGGTCATTCTGTGCGTCCAGCAAGGCCTGCACAGGCAGTGCACGGGCGCCGTCCAGCGACGTCACGCCCAAGGCCTGCAAGAAGGCCACGCCGATGCGTTCGGCCTGTGCACGCGTCCGATAGCCGCGGCCCATGGATCCGCTCTGGATGATGGCGCGCTGGAACCGCGGCGTGCGCGTCAACATCGCGGCGATGTTGGACCCGCCCGCCGATTGCCCCATGACGGTAATCCGCGCCGGGTCACCGCCAAAGGCGGCAATGTGTTCGACGACCCAGTCGATGGCGGCTTCGCAATCCAGCAGCCCGAGGTTCGCCGGTTCGCCCGGTACGCAAAGCCACCCCAGGGCGGCCAGGCGATAGTTGACGTTGACAACCACCACGTCGCCCTCCGACGCCAGCCGGGTGCCGTCGTACCAGTCGATCGCCCCGCCGCCGCTTTGCCAGGCGCCGCCGTGCAGCCAGATCACGACCGGCCGCCGCGCATCGTCAGCGGCGGGCGTCCACACGGTCAGGTGCAGACAGTCTTCAGATTGCGGGGCGTCGAAATCGCCCATTGCATCGGCCAGGCGCGACGGCAATTGGGGCGCGACCGGACCCGGATGGGTCGCATCGACGTCACCCTGCAGTCCACGTGGCGTCGGTGGCAAGAAGCGCCGGGGCCCTAACGGCGGTTCGGCATAGGGAATGGCGTTGAAGCGGCATACCGTGGCCTGCCTGACTCCGCGGACGGTGGCGGTCTGGAACGTTGCGATGACGCTGTCTTGCACGATGCGGCTCCCGTGTGGAACGGCCGATGGCCGATGCCTGATTGGTGGCCCCTATCGTAAAGAACATCGTCACGGCATTGTCATGCGGATTTCGAACAGGTCAATGCGCGGCAGTCATGGGTGGGCCTGCTTGATGATGCCCGCCAGAATGCTGACGAACGCGCGCGTCTGCCGGGTGCTGGGCCGGTCGCGCCGCCACATGGCGGCCAGCGGCGACCGCTTCAGCTTCAGATCGAATGGCAGCACATGCAACACGCCGCGGCGCGCCTGGACCTGGGCGACGCTGCCCGGCAGCATCAAAAGGTAAGGACCTGCCAACACCATGTCGCGGCCAAATTCCAAAGACAGCGCGCCCACGATGTCCGGCGGCTGGACGTTGGCTTCGGCCAGCCGCTCCATCACTTCCCGGCGGATGCGGCCGGACGGCAGCGCACTGATCCAGGGGTACATGGCGCAGTCGGCCCAGGTCAGCGCGTCACGCGACGCCAGGGGATGGTGCGGCGCACAGGTAAGCACGACTGGGTCATTGATCAGCGGCACGATCCGATAGGTCTCGCGCGTCAGGGTGGCCGGCGTACGGCTGATCAGCACATCGAGCGCGCCGGTATCCAGCACTTCCACCAATCGTTCATGCGTGCCGATGTCCACCGACAGCTCGACCTTGGGATGCGCCTGCCGGAAGGCCGCGGCGGCATCGGCCAGCGGCCAGCCGCTGAATAACGAGAAGCAGCCCACCGTGATACTGCCGAGTTCGCCCCGTGCGATGGCGGCCAGGTCCGTCTCGGCCTTGCGAAAATCGCCAAGCAGCACCGTGGCATGACGACAGATCGCCACACCCAGGGCCGTGGCGCGCATGCCCTTGGCAGACCGTTCGAACAGCCGGCCACCTACTGCTTCTTCGATTTCGGCCATGGCGCGCGAGAGGCCGGATTGCGTCATGTGCAAATGCCGTGCGGCTTTGGACAGGTTGCCGTGCTCGGCCACCAGCAGCACGATTTCAAGGTGACGGATGCGCAGCTTGCCTTGGAACGGGGTCATCACGGCACCAGGGGTCGGAATGCACAAAGTATAGGCGGGGACGCCGCCCTGTTCAGTAAGCCGGAATGGGCGCGGGCGGGCGAAAAGGGCAATTGCTGCTCGACTGTTCGGGTGCCGATTGCTGCGCTGCGATGGTTAACTCTCACGTGTATCCAGTTACCGGCCGATCCGCACGATCCGTTGCAATCGCAAGTCTCACTGACTCGGGCACCCTCACCGTTGAGCCGCGCGATTCGATCGCGTTCGACATTTACTGGGCGTCATGTGACAAAACGGAGTCCGTCGGCCGGAAAGCCGCGTCGCGCAAAGCTCTTCCGTAGATCGTTCGACAGGTAAACCTCACGAATTCGGGCGCTGCAAAAGCCGCTTCCGGGAACATCAATTGCGTGAATGGTGCGTCGGCATGCCTTCCACCTGTCCACGGGACCCTCTCCCTCGGTCGGACGCATGCCCCGCGTCCCAATTCCTTTTTCTCATAGAGGTCCCTATGAATCCGGCAGGCCTTGACGGTATGCAGTCCCGCGGCGACGGCGCACGCGCCACCAACATCATTCCTTTCGTTTCCGACGATGGGTGGCTGACACGTGAACGGCCTGCTTTGATCTGTTTTTCCCACCTGCGTTGGGACTTTGTTTACCAACGCCCGCAGCACTTGCTGTCGCGGTTCGCGAAGTCCCAGCCTGTCTTCTATTTCGAAGAACCGATCCCGACCGACGGTGCGGAAGCGTTTCTTGAACGACGCATGACCAAGGATGGCGTGTGCGTGCTGGTGCCGCGCCTGCCCGCCGTGGGCGATCACGCCACGGCCGATGCGCAGCAACGCCGTCTGCTCGATGCCTTCATGGCGGAACAGAACTTCGGCAGCTTCATGCTGTGGTACTACACGCCGATGAGCCTGGCGTTCAGCTCGCACCTGGAACCGTCGCTGCTGGTCTATGACTGCATGGACGAACTGTCGGCTTTCCGCGGCGCTCCCCCGCAACTGGTCGAGCGTGAACGCGAACTGATGTCGCGCGCCGACGTCGTGTTCACGGGCGGCTACAGCCTGTACGAGGCCAAGCGCCGCGTGCATGTC
Source organism: Pigmentiphaga litoralis (assembly GCF_013408655.1). Taxonomy (NCBI): domain Bacteria; kingdom Pseudomonadati; phylum Pseudomonadota; class Betaproteobacteria; order Burkholderiales; family Alcaligenaceae; genus Pigmentiphaga; species Pigmentiphaga litoralis. Next base: position 559,371 of record NZ_JACCBP010000001.1, on the reverse strand, counting down.
AATGCCCACGCGTTCCCGAGCAGTGTTGATGTCGGCCACTTCCGCGCCGCCCGCGCCGATCAGGACGAGCCGCAGGATCAGCGCACCATTGCCCATCCGCGCCTGGGTTTCTATGGCGTGCTGGATGAACGCTTTGATATCGACCTGGTGGCCGACCTGGCCGCGCAACGGCCCGATTGGCAGATCGTGCTGGTCGGCCCGATCGTGAAGATCGACCCGGCCACCCTGCCCCGCGCCGCCAACATCCACTATCTGGGTTCCAAGAGCTACGAGCAGCTGCCGGCCTACTTGGGCGGCTGGGACGTGGCGTTGATGCCTTTTGCCATGAACGAGTCGACCCGGTTCATCAGCCCGACGAAGACCCCCGAGTACCTGGCCGGCGGCAAGCCCGTGGTATCGACCCCGATCATGGATGTGGTGCGGACCTACGGCCATACCGACCTGGTGCACATCGCGTCGAATGCGAAGGAATTCGTGACCGAGATCGAGGCAGCGCTGAAAGATGCCAAGGACAGCAACGCGGTGCGTGCCAAGGCCGATGCGATCCTGGGCGAAATGTCGTGGGACAAGACCTGGGAAGGCATGCGGGACGCGATCAACCGCGCGCACCGTGCACGGGTGCTTGATGCGTCCAAGGAAACGACGGGCGCAGCCGTGACCCGGCTGGATCCGAGCAAGGGATCGCGTGCCGGCAAGACCGCGTCCACCCCGCGTTATGACTACCTGATCGTCGGTGCCGGCTTTGCCGGCGCGGTGCTGGCCGAACGCCTGGCGGCGGGGTCGAACAAGCGTGTGCTGGTCGTGGACAAACGCCCGCATATCGCAGGCAATGCCTACGACCACTACAACGAAGATGGCCTGCTCGTGCACAAGTACGGCCCGCACATCTTCCACACCAACTCGGATAAGGTGGTCGACTACCTGTCGCGCTTCACCCAATGGCGCCCGTACGAGCATCGTGTGCTTGCCCAGGTGGATGATCAGCTGGTGCCCATGCCGATCAACCTGACCACGCTGTCGCGCCTGTATGGCCGTGAATTCACGGCGGACGACGCGCAAGCCTTCCTGGCGGCACGTGCCGAGAAGGTGGACACCATCAAGACGTCGGAAGACGTGGTGGTGTCACAAATCGGCCGCGAACTGTATGAAAAATTCTTCCAGGGCTACACACGCAAGCAATGGGGCCTGGACCCGAGCGAGCTGGACAAGTCGGTGGCCGCCCGGGTGCCGACGCGCACGTCGATCGACGACCGCTACTTTACGGACAGCTTCCAGAACATGCCGCTGCATGGCTATACGAAGATGTTCGAGAACATGCTGAACCATCCGAACATCAGCGTCATGACGGGCACCGACTTCCAGGACCTGGAAGGCGAAGTGCAGTACGACAAGCTGATCTACACCGGCCCGATAGACGAGTTCTTCAAGCATCGTTTCGGCAAGCTGCCCTACCGGTCGCTACGCTTCGAGCACACCACCCTGCCGGTAGAGAATTTCCAGCAGGTCGGGACGGTCAACTATCCTGCCGAGGCGACCCCGTACACGCGCATTACCGAATACAAGCACCTGACCGGACAGCAGCACGCCAAGACCAGCCTGACGTACGAATACCCGATGGCCGAGGGCGACCCGTACTACCCCGTGCCGCGTCCTGAAAACCAGGAGCTGTATCGCCGCTACCAGGCCCTGGCCGATGCCACGCCCAACGTGGTGTTCGTGGGCCGCCTGGCCTGCTATCGCTACTACAACATGGACCAGGTCGTGGCGCAGGCGCTGAGCACCTATCAGCAGCTTCAACAGGAAGACGCTGCACGCAGCGCCGCCCTGGCGAACGCGCCTGCGGCAGTCAACGACGACGAAGCCGTGTACGCCCGCCCATGAGCGCGCTGTTTCGAAGTTTCATGCAGGGGGGCTTCGAATGTTCGAACCACCGGCGGCCCGATGGCGCAAGCCACGATCTGCTGGTGGACACCGGACATGCGCTGCACCCGGGGGCCGACTACGCCGCGCTGGCGCGCTACCGCATCCGCACGGTGCGCGACGGCCTGCGCTGGCACCTGATCGAAACCACGCCGGGCCAGTACGACTGGAGCAGTTTCCTGCCCATGCTGCGGGCATCGCAAGACCACGGCATGCAGGTGATCTGGGACCTGTGCCACTACGGCTATCCGGCCGACGTGGATCCGTTCAGTCCCGCGTTCCCGGACCGTTTCGCCCGCTTTGCCGCCGCGGCGGCGTCGGTGATCCGGGATGAGTCGGACGACGTGCCGTGGTATTGCCCGGTCAACGAGATCTCCTACTGGTCGTGGGCCGGCGGAGACATGGCGCACTTTGGCCCGATGGGCCTGGGCCGGGGATCGGAACTGAAACGCCAGCTGGTGCGGGCCACCTGCGCCGGCATTGCCGCCATCCGGCAGGTGGATGCGCGCGCGCGGTTCATGCTGGCGGATCCGGTGATCAACGTTGCCCCCCTGACGGCCGACGATGTCGATGCCGCCGAGCATGCCACCCAGGGCCAGTACGAGGCCTGGGACATGATTGCGGGCGCACGGGGACACGGCCTGGGTGGCCGCCGCGACAATCTGGACGTGATCGGGGTCAACTTCTATTCGCACAACCAGTGGCGACTGGACGGCCCGCGGATCGAACGGAGCGAGTCCGACTATCGGCCCTTTCGCGAGCTGCTGATGCAGGTCCATAACCGGTACCAGCGGCCGATCCTGATCGCCGAAACCGGGGCCGAAGGCGACTTGCGCGTGCCGTGGCTGCGCTACGTGTGCGATGAAGTGGCGGCAGCGCGCAGCCAGGGCGCCGACATTCATGGCATCTGCCTGTATCCGGTCACGGACTACCCGGGCTGGTTCGATGGACGGCATTGCCCCACGGGCATGGTCGGCTACCCGGACGCGCAGCAAGAACGCCCGGTGTATCTGCCGCTGGCGCGGGAAATGCTGGATCAGCAGGCGCGCTTCACACCCGCGCCGGTGCGGTACGGCGTGGGTCAGCGTATTGCCGGGAACGTGCAGGAGCCGGTCCAGGCGTAGCGGATGCGGGCGGGGTGCGGATGCGGGCCGGGAACGGATGCAGGCCGGGTGCACCGGCCTGCTGCCCGCTAACCGCCGCGTTGCTGGCGCAGCTGCCGCTTCCGGTGATCCGCGCGGCGGCGGCGCGAATCCTTGGGATCGAAGCGCAAGGCGCGATAGATTTCGACCCGGTCGTTCGGCTGCAGCAATGTCGTCAGGGGCACCGCCTTGCCGTAGATGCCCACCCCCAGCACTGCCGGATCGACATTCGGATAGGCCGCGCGAAATCCACTTGCCTCAATCGCTGCAGCCGCCGTCGCACCTGCCGGCAGCTGGACGTCCCGCTGCCAGATGCTGCCGACGTCCGCGAAACAGACCTGCACGGCAAGCAAGCCGGACGGCACGTCAGCTGCCATAGATCTCGTCGGCGCGCTTGGTGAAGGCGTCGATGAAGCTGGTCGCGATGCGGTTGAACACCGGGCCGATGATGGCTTCGACCGTGCGGCTGGAGAAGGAATACTCCAGCGTGAAGATCACCTTGCAGGCGTCTTCGGCCAGCTTCTGGAACTCCCACTTGCCGTTCAGGTCCGAAAAAGGGCCGTCTACAAGCGCGAGTGAGATACTCCGTGGATAATCATGGGTATTGCGCGTCGTGAAGCGCTGGCGCAGGCCGGCAAACTGGATCACGACGGACGCGTCTTCGCCCTGTTCCGTGCGGTTCCGGACTTCGGAACCACCACACCAGGGAAGGAATTTTTGATAGTCCTCTACCTTGGCGACCAGATCGAACATCTGCTCCGCACTGTAGGGGACCAACACCGAGCGTTGCACTTTATGCATGCGTGGGTCAACCAATATGGCAATTGCTAGAATTCACTATTTTACCGGCCTGACGAATGAGCATCATTGAGAACCGCAAGGCATTCCACGATTACTTCATCGACGAGCGTTTCGAGGCCGGTCTGGTACTCGAAGGCTGGGAGGTCAAGTCCATCCGCGCGGGCCGCGTCCAGCTCAAGGAAGGCTATGTGATCGTGCGGGACGGCGAGATGTACCTGCTGGGCATGCACGTCAGCCCGCTGGCCACCGCGTCCACCCACATCCACCCCGACGCCACCCGCACCCGCAAGCTGCTGCTGAAGGCCGAAGAGATCAGCAAACTGATCGGCAAGGTCGAACAGCGTGGCTTTACGATGGTCCCGCTCAATCTGCATTACAAGGGCCCGCTGATCAAGCTGGAATTTGGCCTGGCGCGCGGCAAGAAGCAGTTCGACAAGCGGGACACCGAACGTGAACGCGACTGGCTGCGTGAAAAGGCGCAGATCATGAAGCACGACACGCGCAACAAGGACTGATCAGCGCCCTTCCTGCCCTGGCACCATGCGGGCCGCGCGTGACTGCTCCGCGACGGCCCGCGTGTCTTACCGCGCCTTGTCCAGCGTGGGCGTGCTGGCCTTGACCACCGTCATGGCCGACGCGATCAGGCCGCTGATGTCGCCCAGGTTAGCGGGGACGATCAGCGTGTTGTTCTTCTGCGCCAGGTTGCTGAAGGCGTCCACGTACCGTTCGGCCACCTTCAGGTTCACGGCTTCCATGCCGCCTGGCATACGCACCGCTTCCCCCACCTGCGTAATGGCCTTGGCCGTGGCTTCGGCAATGGCCAGCACGGCGGCGGCTTCACCCTGCGCCTGGTTGATCTGGGCCTGCTTTTCACCCTCCGACCGCGCAATCGACGCTTCCCGTTCACCGGTGGCGATATTGATCTGTTCCTGGCGGCGGCCTTCGGACGCGGCGATCAGCGCCCGCTTTTCCCGTTCCGCGGTGATCTGCGCCTGCATGGCGCGCAGGATTTCATTGGGCGGCGTCAGATCCTTGATCTCGTAGCGCAGCACCTTCACGCCCCAGTTCAGCGCCGCTTCGTCCAATGCGTTGACGATGCTGCTGTTGATCTGCTCGCGTTCTTCAAACGTCTTGTCCAGCTCCAGCTTGCCAATCACCGAACGCAGCGTGGTCTGCGACAGCTGCGTGATGGCAACAATGTAGTTGGACGAGCCATACGAAGCGCGCATGGCGTCGGTCACCTGGAAGTACAGGATGCCGTCCACCTGCAGCTGCGTGTTGTCGCGCGTGATACATACCTGGCTCGGCACATCCAGCGGGATTTCCTTGAGCGAATGCTTGTAGGCGACGCGTTCGATGAACGGAATCACGAAGCCGGCGCCCGGCGACAGCACGCGGTCGAATTTGCCCAGGCGTTCAACGACCCAAGCATGTTGCTGGGGCACGATCGCGATCGCCTTGATGACGATCAGGATGGCCAGGAAGAGCAGGACAAGCAGGACGATGGTGGAAGGACTCATGGGGTCTCCTGATTAAGCAGCGGGTGACACGACCAGCGTGTTGCCGCGCGTGTGGGTGATGACATAACGTCCGGGGGCGGCGGTGGCGGGCGCGCCGGGAGCCAGTTCCGCTTCCCAGTGCGTGCCGCGATACCAGACGCGGGTGCTGTGGGGCGTGGTCCAGACGTCGATGGTGACCGTCTGGCCGACGTCCATGTTGACGTCGGCATTGGCGGAAGCGTCGACTTCCCGCTTCTTGAGCACCCCGGTCTTGCGCAGCAGCAGCGTCGCGACCAGCACCGCAATGGCGCACACCGCAATCTGCACGGCCACGCTCATGCCGACGTAGGCCAGGCCGCCCGCCACGGCAAAACCGGCCGCGACGATCAGCAGATAGAACGTGCCGGTCATGACTTCGCCGATCAGGGCCAGGGCCATCAGGCCGAACCAGATCCAGGCCAATTGCATGCGGTCTCCTTGAGGTCAGGCGGCAGAGGGAAAAACGATCGTTCGGCCGCGTTCTCCCCATTATGACCGATGCAGGATGACATCCCTTCCAGGAACGACAAAGGGAGTTCCGTGCACGCACGGAACTCCCTTCGTTTTGATGCCCGCCCGGCAGCCCTAACTAAGGCCGGCGGGCGGGCGATCAATCCAGCAACTTCAGGCCAACAGCATCAGGCCAGCTTCTTCCACGTATCCACGACGGTGTCGGGGTTGAGCGAGATGGACAGAATGCCCTGCTCTTTCAGCCACACGGCAAAGTCGGGGTGGTCGGACGGGCCCTGACCGCAGATGCCGACGTACTTGCCTGCCTTCAGGCATGCCGAGATGGCTTGCTTGAGCAGGGCCTGCACGGCCGGGTCGCGTTCGTCAAAGTCGGCAGCCAGCAGTTCCAGACCCGAATCGCGGTCCAGGCCCAGCGTCAGCTGCGTCAGGTCGTTCGAACCGATCGAGAAGCCATCGAAGTACTCGAGGAACTGCTCGGCCAGCACGGCGTTCGACGGGACTTCGCACATCATGATGACGCGCAGGCCGTTTTCGCCGCGCTTCAGACCGTTTTCGCCCAGCAGACCGATGACTTTTTCGGCTTGCTTCAGGGTACGCACGAACGGGATCATGATTTCGACGTTGGTCAGGCCCATGTCTTCACGAACACGCTTGAGCGCTTCGCATTCCATGCGGAAGCATTCGGCGAAGTCTTCCGAGATGTAGCGCGATGCGCCGCGGAAGCCCAGCATTGGGTTCTCTTCTTCCGGCTCGTAGCGCGAACCGCCGATCAGCTTGCGGTATTCGTTCGACTTGAAGTCGGACATGCGCACGATCACGGTCTTGGGGTGGAAGGCGGCGGCGATGGTCGCGATGCCTTCGGCCAGCTTGTCCACGAAGAACGCACGCGGGCTGGCGTAGCCACGCGCCACCGATTCCACGGCCTTTTTCAGCTCGCCGTCGATGTTCGGATAGTCGAGGATGGCCTTCGGGTGGATACCGATGTTGTTGTTGATGATGAACTCGAGGCGAGCCAGGCCCACGCCCGAATTCGGGATCTGCGCAAAGTCGAATGCCAGTTGCGGGTTGCCCACGTTCATCATGATCTTGATGTCGATCGGGGGCATGTCGCCGCGGCGCACTTCCTCGACTTCGGTCTCGATCAGGCCGTCATAGATCCGGCCTTCGTCGCCTTCGGCGCACGACACGGTCACCAGGGCGCCGTCTTTCAGGATGTGGGTCGCGTCACCGCAGCCCACGACTGCCGGAATGCCCAGCTCGCGCGCGATGATGGCCGCGTGGCAGGTACGGCCGCCGCGGTTGGTCACGATGGCCGAGGCACGCTTCATGACCGGTTCCCAGTTCGGGTCGGTCATGTCGGTGACCAGCACGTCGCCCGGCTGGACCTTGTCCATGTCGGAAATGTCGGCCACGAGGCGCACGGGGCCCGAACCGATCTTCTGGCCGATCGCGCGGCCGGTGGCCAGCACGTTGCCGGAGGCCTTCAGGCGATAGCGCAACTGCACTTCGTTGCCCGACTGCTGCGACTTCACGGTTTCAGGACGTGCCTGCAGGATGTAGATCTTGCCGTCCACGCCATCACGGCCCCACTCGATGTCCATCGGGCGGCCATAGTGCTTTTCGATGATCACGGCGTACTTCGACAGCTCGATGACGTCGTCATCGGTCAGCGAGAAGCGGTTGCGCAGTTCCGGCGCGACGTCGACCGTGCGCACGGCATGGCCTCCGGTGCGTGCAGGATCAAATTCCATCTTGATCAGCTTGGAGCCGATGCGGCGGCTGACGATCGGATAATGACCCGATTCCAGCGAGCCCTTGAAGACGTAGAACTCGTCAGGATTGACGGCGCCCTGCACCACGGTTTCGCCCAGGCCATACGACGACGTCACGAAGACGACGTCACGGAAGCCCGATTCGGTGTCCAACGTGAAGACCACGCCTGCGGCGCCCGAATCCGAACGCACCATGCGCTGGATACCGGCTGACAGGGCGACATCCGCGTGGGCATAGCCCTTGTGGACGCGATAGGAGATCGCGCGGTCGTTGTACAGCGACGCGAAGACGTGGCGGATCTTGTCCAGCACGTCATCGATGCCGACGACGTTCAGATAGGTTTCCTGCTGGCCGGCGAACGACGCGTCAGGCAAGTCTTCTGCCGTGGCGGACGAACGAACGGCGAACGAGCCCTTGCCGTCAGCGTCGAGCTTGGCAAATTCGGTGCGGATGGCTTGTTCGAATTCTGGTGACAGCGGGGCTTCGATGATCCACTGACGGATCTCGGCGCCGGTGTCGGCCAGGGCACGCACGTCTTCCGGGTTCAGGCTGGACAGGCGATCGCTGATGCGCTTGTCGAGACCCGAATCCTTCAGGAATGCGCGGAATGCGTCGGCCGTGGTGGCGAAGCCGCCAGGAACACGAACGCCGGCGCCGGTCAGCTGGCTGATCATCTCGCCCAGCGACGCGTTCTTTCCTCCAACTGAGTCAACATCCGTCATGCGGAGCTGCTCGAATGGCACAACATAAGACATGAAAGTCCCCTATTACAATGGCAAGAAAGCATGTTTGGCGAGCACACGATGCGGGATCAAACGCGCGACCTTGGCGTTTGTCCTAGGAAATGTCGTGTGCTGGCCAAACCTGCCTGGCGGCGCTGCGCTCTACACTACGGGAGCCGGCCTGAGCTATGCCACGGGACGGATGGCAATGACCCCCGGGATTCTACCCCGTGCGCCGCGTGGTCTGCACTCCGCCTGTTAACGGTCAATTGTTACCTTTTTCTCACGTATTGCGGTCGATTCGATCTGCGAGGTCATCATGTCTCTCCACCCTGCGTCAACGCAGCCCTACATCCGCACCGTGTACGTGGTGTCCGACGGCACAGGCATTACCGCCGAGACCTTTGCGCACTCGGTTCTCGCGCAATTCGAGGGGCTCCGTTTCAAGCACATCCGCCTGCCGTTCATCGACTCGGTCGACAAGGCGGCGGACGTGGCGGCGCGCATCGACCAGACTTTTGAAGCCGACGGCAAGCGCCCGATCGTGTTCAGCACGCTGGTCAATTCCGAGATCAACACCCGGGTGCGCCAGGCCAACGGCATGTTCCTGGAACTGTTTTCGACCTTCGTGGAACCGATCGAAGCCGAACTGGGCTTCAAGTCCAGCCATTCGATCGGGCGGTCGCACAACGTGGCCAATACCGAGCAATACCAGAATCGCATCGAAGCCATCAATTTCAGCCTGGCGCACGATGACGGGCAATACGCCAAAGGCATCGAGAACGCGGATGTCATTCTTGTGGGGGTGTCGCGCTGCGGCAAGACGCCGACCAGCCTGTACCTGGCCATGCAATACGGCATCAAGGCGGCCAATGTGCCGCTGATTCCCGATGACTTCGAGCGCGACAGCCTGCCGTCCAACATCCTGCCGTACAAAAGCAAGCTGTTCGGCCTGACGATCCAGCCGGAACGCCTGTCTGAAGTGCGGCACGAACGTCGTCCCGACAGCCGCTATGCGTCGCTGGAACAGTGCCGGTATGAAGTGTCCGAAGCCGAAAAGCTGATGCGCCGCGAAGGCATCCGCTGGCTGTCGACAACGACCAAGTCGATCGAAGAAATCTCGACGACGGTGCTGCAGAAGATCGGACTCGAGGGCCGGTTTTATTGAGCTGACAACCGCTGGCGGCGCTGCTCGAACAGGCACACCGCCGCGGCGGCGGCCACGTTCAGGGACTCGGCGGCGGCTTCTTGCGGGATGTGCACGCGCACCTGCGCCGCCTGCTGCAAGGCGGGGCGTACGCCCTGCCCTTCATGGCCGAACACCCAGGCCGCTTTCGGGGGCAAGGCGGGGCCATATAGGCTTTGTGCATCGTCCAGGGTCGTCGCGACCAGGGGCACGTCCAGACGGGCCATCAGGGCCTCCAGATCGACCTGCTCGTGGATCGTCAACGAAAAGTGCGCGCCCTGCCCTGACCGCAGCACCTTGGGCGACCACGCAAAGGCGGTCTCTTCCGACAGAAACGCGTGGCGCACGCCGGCGGCTGCGCAGGACCGCAGGATCGATCCGACATTGCCCGGGTCCTGAATGCGGTCCAGCCATACGCACGATTCGGTAATGCGATCCGGCAGACTGGGTGCGGGCGTATCCACCACGAACACCACGCCCTGCCCCGCCTGTACGGTTTCCAGGTCCTGCATCAGCTTGCCTTCCAGCCACACCTGGCGGTCGGCCGGCACGTGGTCGTGCAGGGCCAGCAATTCCGGATGGCAGTCGTCCGGCCGGTCCAGGCGCTGTGCGTCGAACACCGCGTGGCGTGGCGCGCCGATCACGGCCAGATAGGTCTGGCACAGATGCAATCCTTCGAGCACCGACAGCCCCGCATGCTTGCGGGCCTGGGACGTGGACGACAGCTTGCGCAGTTCCTTGAACAGCGGATTGTCGCGGGAGGCAATACGTTTCATCAGGACGCGACCGCCCGGCGGGATTTGCGGGGCTTGGGGGCCTTGGGGGCCTTCGCGGCGGGCGCCGTGTCGACGGAAGCCACCGCCGGATCCGGTGACGTGGGCCAGGCAGACGGCGCGGCGTCTTTGGCGGCTGAGGTCTTGCCGACGGAAGCTTTGCGAGCGGCGGTCTTCTTCACACCCGTCTTCGCCACGCCTTGGCCAAACGCATCGTTTTCAGCAGACGCCAGCGTCGCCAGGTCCGGCATCGGCTTGCCTTCCAGCGCCATCCGCACGGGCGCAAAGCTGCGCCGATGCGCCGCGCAGGGGCCGTGCTTGTACAGGCTTTCGACATGGAACGCCGTGCCATAGCCCTTGTGGCGATCGAAACCGTAATGCGGATATTCGGCATGCAGGCGGACCAGTTCGGCGTCACGTGCCGTCTTGGCCAGGATGGACGCAGCCGAAATGGCCGGGATGCTGGCGTCGCCACCGATCACCGTCTGCACTCGGCAGTTGAGCCGGGGCGCGCGGTTGCCGTCGATCTGCGCCAGATGGGGAATGATGCTCAGCCCTTCCACCGCGCGGCGCATGGCCAGCATGGTCGCGTTCAGAATGTTGAGCGAGTCGATTTCTTCCACCGACGCGCTGGCAATGAACCAGGCCAGCGACGTGCTGCGCACTTCGATCGCCAGCGCATCGCGATCCGCTTCTTTCAATATCTTGGAGTCGGCCAGCCCGGCGATCGGACGGGCGCGGTCCAGCACCACCGCGGCGGCGTACACCGGGCCTGCCAACGGACCCCGGCCAGCTTCGTCGACGCCCGCGATGGTCAACGTCAGCAGCGTCGCTTCGTCCAGCTCGCCGATATGGCCTTGTTGTCCGGACTCGCCACCCAGCAGGTCCCAGCCAAAGTCGTTCTGCACCCAGCCGCGTTCAGTCTGCATGGTTTGCCAGCTCCAGAATGACCTTGGCCGCCAAGGCCGACGTGTCCCGGATAAGCTCGTCGTGCAGTTCCGTAAAACGCGTTTCGATCCGGCGCGCGTGGGCCTCATCGGTCAGCGCAGTCCAGGCCGCATCGGCCAACGCGCGCGGCGTTGCGGCATCCTGCAGCAGCTCGGGCACGATCGCTTCGTTGCACAGGATGTTGGGCAGACCGACCCACGGCAGATAGGCCTTGCGCCGCATGATCCACCACGACACCTTGGGCAAGGCGTACGAGATGACCATGGGCCGCTTGAACAGGGCCGCTTCCAGCGTCGCCGTGCCACTGGCGACCAGCACGGTGTCGCAGGCAGCCAGCACATCGTGCGATCCGCCGATCAGGCAATGCAGATGCCGCAGGCCACCCACTTCCGCCGCGCAGGCTTCGAACTGGGCCTGCCGCTCGGCATTGGCCATGGGCGCCCAGATGCGCAGCGACGGATCTTTCTGCTGCAGCAGCTTGGCCGCCTGCAGAAACCGTGGGGCCAGATGGCGCACTTCGCCAGCGCGGCTGCCCGGCATCAACGCCAGCACCCGATGCTCAGGCGCAATGCGCAACCGCCGCCGCGCCAAGGCGCGATCCGGCACGCGCGGGATCACCCCGGCAAGCGGATGCCCCACGTAGGTCACGGGCACGCCCGCATTCTGGTAGATCTTTTGTTCGAAGGGGAACACGACCAGCATGTGCGAGACGGACTCGCGAATCGTGTGGATGCGCTCGCCGCGCCACGCCCACAGCGACGGGCCAATGAAATGCACCGTGGGAATGCCGCCCCGCTTGAGCGCGCCTTCCAGTGCAAAGTTGAAGTCGGGCGCATCGACGCCCACGAACACCGACGGGCGTTCCGCCAGCCAGCGTTCCCGCAAGGTACGGCGGATGTTGAGCAGTTCCGGAAGGTGGCGCAGCACGTCGGCGTAGCCATTGACGGCCAGCTTCTGCATGGGATACCAGGCATCGAAGCCCTGCGCGAGCATCTTGGGCCCGCCGATCCCCTGCAACGGAAGCGTCGGCGCCCGGTGCTTGAGCTCGCGTACCAGCATGGCCGCAAGCAGGTCTCCCGATGGCTCTCCCGCCACCATGCCGATGGAAGGATGTGCCGAACCCGACATCACAGACTCCGTCAGCGAACGATACCGCGGCTAGCGGTGTCGAGAAAATCCAGCAGGGTCTGCAAGGACGCCTGCATGTCGGGCGATTCAGCCTGACGTGCACGCATGGCTTCCTTGGCTTCTTCAAGCGTCAGACCCTGACGATACAAGGACTTGTAAGTCGCGCGCAGCCCGGCAATCTGCTCGGGCGTGAATCCGCGGCGCTTCAGTCCTTCCGAATTGATGCCAGCCGGCCGCGCCGGACTGCCGGCGCAGGTCACGAACGGTGGCAGGTCTTGCAGCAGCGTGGTGTGCACCCCGGTCATGGCGTGAGCGCCGATCTTGACGAACTGATGCACGCCCGTCATGCCGCCCAGGGTGACGTAGTCACCGATGTGCACATGGCCGGCCAGCTGCGTGCCATTGGCAATCGTGGTGCGGTTGCCCAGGTGGCAGTCGTGCGCCACATGGACATAGGCCATGATCCAGTTGTCGTCACCAATGGTGGTGATGCCGCCATCCTGGACCGTGCCCAGGTTGATCGTGCAGCATTCACGAATGGTGTTGCGGTCGCCGATCCGCAGTTCGGTCGGCTCGCCCGCGTACTTCTTGTCCTGGGGCGCGGCACCGATCGATCCGGAAGGAAAGAAGCGGTTATCGCGGCCGATCGTGGTGTGCCCGTCGATGACGCAGTGGGGTCCCACTTCGGTACCGGCGCCGATACGGACATTCGGCCCGATGATGCTGAACGCACCGATGGTCACGCCGTCATCGAGTTGCGCGGCGGGATCGACGATGGCGCTGGGATGGATCCGGGTCGTTGTCATCTGGGTCCGAGGTCAGGAATCAATGGTGCGCACGGTGCACATGAGCTCGGCTTCGGCGGCCACCTGGCCATCCACGAGCGCCTTGCCCTTGTATTTGACGATGCCGCGCGACACGCGTTCCACTTTCAGTTCCATACGCAGCTGGTCGCCCGGAACGACGGGCCGCTTGAAGCGGGCCGCGTCGATGCCGACGAAGTAGTACACGGTCTTTTCGTCGGGCTTCTTGCCGGCGGCCGTGAACGACGTGATGGCCGCGGCCTGCGCCATGGCTTCCAGGATCAGCACGCCCGGCATGACCGGATGGTGCGGGAAATGGCCAGTAAAAAAGGGCTCGTTGAAGCTGACGTTCTTGATCGCGATGATCGACTCGCCAGGGACGCATTCCAGCACCCTGTCCACGAGCAGCATCGGGTACCGGTGAGGCAGATGCTCGAGGATACCCTTGATGTCCATTTCCATACGTATTCCAAATGTGTGTTCGGACCGCGCGGCCGCCCGCGCGTCCTGTCTACTTGTCGGCAGCTTGCGCCGACAACTTCTCGAGGGCCTTCAGGCGTCGCTGCATGCGGCCAAGGTGGCGCATGGCGACCGCGTTCCGTTCCCACTCCGAGTGTTCGACCGCCGGCATGATACCGGTATAACGGCCGCCCGCGGCGAGATTGGAAAACACGACGGTCGACGCGGTCAGGAAGACGTCGTCGCCAATATCGATATGGCCCCCTATCATCGCGGCGCCACCGATGGCGACCCGTTGGCCGATGGTAGTGGATCCGGCGATACCGGTACATGCCGCGATTGCCGTATGGTCGCCGATCCGGACGTTGTGGGCCACCATGATCTGATCGTCCAGCTTTACCCCGTTGCCGATGACCGTATCGTCGAGCACCCCGCGATCGATCGTAGTGTTCGCGCCGATCTCGACGTCGTCACCGATCAGCACGCCGCCAAAGTGTTCGATCTTGGAGTACGCGCCCTTGACGGAGTGCGAGTCGGGCGCAAAGCCGAAGCCATCCGCGCCGATCACGGCGCCGGAATGGATGAGCGCGCGCGCGCCGACGGTAATGCGTTCGTACAGGGTCACGCGGGGGTGCAGCAGGCTGTCTTCACCGATCGAGCAGTCCCGTCCGATGATGCAGCCGGCACCGATGCGGGCGCCCTGCCCAATCCTGACGCCCGCTTCGATCACGGCCAGCGGACCAATCGTGACGCCGTCGCCAATGACGGCGTCGGGCGAAATCACGGCAGACGCGTGAATGCCCGCCACGTCGTTGGCGCGCGAGCGCCGGGCAAACCACTGGCCCACACGGGCATACAGCAGGTAGGGTTCAGTACAGACGACCAGGGCGCGCGGCCCGTCGCTGCGGCCGGACGCCGCCAGCGACGCCTTGTGGGCGTCGGCCATGGCAGGCGACAGGATGACAGCGCCAGCATGGGTGCTGTCGAGCTGGGACTGATACCGGGGGTTGGACAGGAAGGCGAGTTCCGTGGGGCCTGCGGCGCCCAGGGTGCCAATGCCGGCGACACGAAGATCCGCCAGCGGGGTCGAAGCTGCCGCGCCCCCGGTCAGGTCTTCGAGGTGCCACGTCAACCCGGAGGTGTCGGTGGCTTCCAGCAACTCTGCCAACGCGGGCGCGTCGGCGGGGGCGAGCAGAATAGGCATGCGCTAGACAACCAACTCGAAGCGGCCAGGGCCGCTTACTTGCCGCCGTTCAATGCGCTCAGCACCTTGTCGGTGATGTCGACGCGCGGGCTGACGACGACCGCTTCCTGAAGGATCAGGTCGTAGTTTTCCTGCTCGGCGATCTGCTTGATCACGCGGTTGGCGCGCTCGAGCACTTGCGACAGCTCTTCATTGCGGCGCTGGTTCAGGTCTTCCTGGAATTCGCGGCGCTTGCGCTGGAAGTCCTTGTCGAGGTCGCTCAGTTCGCGCTGACGGCGATTGCGATCCGATTCCGACAACACGGCGCTGTCCTTGTCGAGCTGCTCGGACATCGTGCGCAGACGCGCGGCGATATCCTGCAAGTCGGTGTCGCGCTTCTTGAAATCGGCTTCCATCTTGGACAGTGCAGCCTTCGCAGGCGCGGCGTCGCGGAAAATCCGTTCCGTGTTCACGAACCCGATCTTGACCGGACCGGTGTTGGCCGAAGCCGCGGCACGCGGTGCCGACGCTTGTTGGGCATGAGCCGCGCCGACGGCGGCGCCGGATAGCACCAACACTGCCAGCAGACGGCCCGCACCTTTGACAGCAGATGAGGCGGTCACACTGCTAGCAGACGTCGAAAACTTGCGGATCATTTAACTCTCGCTCGGAAATGAATTGAATATTTTGCCACTACGAGTCCATTCTCGCGCAAAGCGCGGAGGACCAAAGTAAACGGTTGTACCAAAAACGCCTGACCGCAGGCAAATCGCACCGATCTGCCTGCTCTGCCCTGGCGTGATCAGAAGCCCGTTCCGATCTGGAACTGGAACATCTGCGTACGGTCCTGCGGCTTCGGGTTGATCGCCTTGCCGATGGAAATCTTCAGCGGGCCGATCGGCGACTGCCAGCTCAGACCCAGACCGGTCGAGTAGCGCAGTTCGCCCAGGTTGACGTTCTGTTCGTCCGAATAGACGTTACCGGCATCAACGAAGGTGAACCAGCGCAGCGTGCGGTCCTGCTGCGTGCCAGGGAATGGCAGCTGCAGTTCGGCGCTGGCGATGACGCGCTTGGCGCCACCCAGGCTGTCGCCGTAGCGCGGATCCCGCGCACCGAGCGAGCCGCCTTCGTAGCCCCGGACCGAACCGATACCACCGCCGTACAGGTTCTTCAGCAGCGGGTACGGCTTGCCGCCGAAGCCCTTGCCGTAGTCGACCTGCCCGTTCAGGGCCAGCGTGAAGTCACGCGTGATCGGCCAGAAGTATTGGTGCTGGTAGCTGGCCTTGTAGTAGCGCAGGTCGCCGAACAGCGAGCTTTCGGCCGCTGCGCGCTGGTACGTGCCCCGCGTAGGCGCCAGGGCGCTGTCGCGGCGGTCGTTGCTCCAGCCCACCGAGAAGATCACGGCGTTGCTTCGCGGACCGAAGGCGCTGACGTAGTCCAGGTAACGCTGCGGGCTGTTGTCGTACGTGGTGATGTCGTTGGCTTCGAACGTGGTGCCGAAGAACACGCGCTGCGTTTCGGTGAACGGCACGCCGAACGTGATACCCGCGCCCATGGTCTGGATACGGTAATCGCCGCGGTTGATCGCCAGCGGACGCAGCGTGCGGTAGTACAGGCTGGTCGACCGGCTGATACCGTCTTGCGTGAAGTACGGGTTGGTCTGGCTGATGGCGATGGTGCGGTAGGTCTTGCCGGTGTTCAGCTCGATACCGGCGGTCGTGCCGCTACCGAAGATGTTGTCCTGGCTCACGCCGGCCGACAGCACCACCTTGTCGGTACTGGAGAAGCCGGCACCGAGGTTGATCATGCCGGTCGGCTTTTCCTGCACCGTCACGTTCACGTCGATCTGGTCGGGCGTGCCCGGCACCGGCGGCGTTTCGATGTTGATGTTCTGGAAATAGCCCAGGCGGTCGACGCGGTCGCGCGACAGCTGGATCTTGGTGGCGTCGTACCAGGCGCTTTCGAACTGGCGCATTTCGCGGCGGATGACCACGTCGCGGGTGCGGGTGTTGCCGCCGATGTTCACGCGGCGCACATACACGCGGCGGTTCGGGTCGACAAAGAAAGTCAGGTCGGCGCGCTTGTTTTCGCGGTCCACCACCGGGTTGGCGTTCACGTTGCTGAATGCGTAGCCAAGCTTGCCCAGGTAATCGGTGATCGCCTTGCTGGACGCATTGACCTTTTCGGCCGAGAAGGTTTCTTCCGGCTTGACGGTAATGAGCTTGCGCAGGTCGTCATCCAGGCCGAGCAATTCGCCCGACAGTTTCACGTCGCTGACGGTGTACTTCTCGCCTTCGGTGATCGACAAGGTGATGAAAATATCCTTGCGGTCCGGCGAAATCGTGACCTGCGGCGAATCCACGTTGAATTCCAGGTAGCCGCGGTTCATGTAGTACGAGCGCAGCGCTTCGATGTCGCCCTGCAGCTTCTGGCGCGAGTACTGATCGGCCTTTGTGTACCAGGTCAGCCAGCCCGGGGTGGACAGCTGCAGCATCTTGAGCAGCTCTTTTTCCGGAATGGCCTTGGCGCCAATGATCTTGATGCCGGCAATGTGGGCCACGTCGCCTTCGAACACGTCGAAGGTGATGCCCACACGATTGCGTTCGAGCGGGGTGATCGTCGGGACGATTTCGACCGAGTACTTGCCGCGAGCCAGGTACTGACGCTTCAGTTCCTGTTCGGCGCGTTCGAGCAGCGCACGATCGAAGATGCGGGCTTCGGCAAAGCCGACTTCGGCCAGCGACTTGCGCACGTTGACCGCTTCGAATTCGCGCATGCCGTTGAAGTCGATGGAGGCGATGGCCGGACGTTCGTCCACCACGACCACCACGACGTCGTTTTCGACTTCGATCTTCACATCACGGAAAAACCCGGTGCCGAACAATGCCCGGATGGCCTGGGTTGCCTGGTCTTGCGAGAACGTGTCGCCGACCTTGACCGGCAGGTAACCGAACACGGTGCCCGCCTCGGTCCGCTGGATACCTTCCACGCGGATGTCGCGGACGACAAAGGTATCGAAAGCGTTGGCAAGAGGGGCCACGGACATGGCCAGCAAAAAGGTGAGCAGACGCGGCAAGCGCCGGGCGCGGTGAGTCATTCGTAATCCCGGGTTTCTGATGGATAACAGATAGGAAATGCACATGGCGTAAGACGGCAGCGGCAACGTCGAAACAGGCCGACGCTGCGCTGGGCACCCAGGGTGCTGAGGACTACGCTCATTCAATCCTATGTCAGTAGGCGCGAAAAATCGTTGAACAAGGCGACCGCCATGAGCACCATCAGGATGCTCAATCCGGCACGTTGCCCGATTTCCATCCAGCGCTCTGGAGGGGGGCTGCCCTTCACGATCTCGACGAGATAATACAGCAGGTGCCCACCGTCGAGCATGGGGATGGGCAACAGATTCAGTACGCCCAGGCTTACGCTGACCAAGGCAAGGAACGCAATATACGCTTCCAGCCCGATCCTTGCGGTTTGCCCGGCATAGTCGGCGATGGTAACCGGTCCGCTCAGGTTGCGTAAGGACACGTTGCCGGTAAGCATCTTGCCAAGCATCCGCAACGAGAACCACGAGACTTCGGCGGTCTTTTGTGCGCCCATGACCAGGCTGTCGATCGGGCCGTAGCGCATGGTGATCAGTTCGACGTCGCCGCCGATCTGGGCGCCCACCCGGCCGACTGGCGCGGTGGCGCCGGCCGGCGTTTCGGCGCGCGGCATGACATTCAGCGTCATGGGCACGCCGTCGCGCACGATGGCGATCGGCAGGGTGCGGCCCGGGTATTGCTGGATGGTCTGGATGAATTCGGTAGCCGACGGGTCGCGCTTGTCGGCCACGCCCACCACGCGGTCGCCCGCCAGCAAACCGGCGTCGGCCGCGGCGCTGCCGTCGACCACGGCCCGGATGATCGGGCGCGGGCTGGTCAGGGCGAGCCCTTCCCGGCCCAGCACGTCGCCTTCCATGTCGTCGAGCGCGACCCGCCCGAAATCCATGACGCGGACGGCTTCGGCGCCACTGGCGGTCTTGACGGTGATGTCGGCGGATTCCTTGTCGGTCAGGCGCTTGAGCAGCACCCAGCGCGCGTCGCCCCAGGATGCCACGGGCGAACCGTCGATGGCCGTGATGCGGTCGCCGGCCGAAATGCCTGCTTTTGCGGCGGCCGAATTGGCGGCGGGCGCACCCAGGATAGGCGCCGGTTCCTTGATGCCGATCATGTTCAGCGACGCGTACAGCAGCGCTGCCAGCACGAGGTTGAAGATGGGCCCCGCCGCAACGATGGCGATCCGGTTGCTGACCGGCTTGGCGTTGAAGGCTTCGTGGCGCTGCGATGCGGGCACGTCGCCTTCGCGTTCATCCAGCATCTTGACGTAGCCGCCCAGCGGAATGGCCGACAGCGCCCATTCCGTGCCGCGACGGTCCGTACGGCGGAACAGGACCTTGCCGAAACCGACCGAGAAACGCAGGATGCGGACGCCGCAGGCGCGGGCGACCAGGTAGTGACCCATTTCGTGGATCACGACAAGAATGCCAAGGGCTAGCGCGAAAGCCGCCAAGGTGAGCAGCATGGGAATTCCCGAATGAGGTAACGACAGGAGGTAGTGCTGGAGGTAGTGCTGGAGGTCGTACGGAAGGTCGTAGGGAGGTGCTAGGGATGGACAGGGCTCAACCGGACAAGTTCGTCCTGGGTCCAGCGGCGGACGTCGGCGTCGAAGGCCAGCAGACCGTCCAGCGTGTTGAGGTCGACGTGCGATGCCGCGGCGGCCCGCCCATTAAGCACCGACTCGATCACGTTGGCAATGTCCATGTAGGCCAATTTGTCGCACAGGAAGGCTTCGACCGCGACCTCGTTGGCAGCATTGAGCGCAATACAGGCCGTCTGCCCGGCTGCCAGGGCTTCGAACGCCAGGCGCAAGCATGGAAACCGCGGCAGATCGGGCTCTTCGAAGTCCAGCCGGCCGATACGGGCCAGGTCCAGCGAGCCGACGCCGGCGTCGATCCGGTCGGGAAACGCCAGCCCGTAGGCGATCGGCGTGCGCATGTCAGGATTTCCCAATTGCGCCAGCACGGAGCCGTCGTCGTATTCGACCATCGAATGGATCATGCTTTGTGGGTGCACCAGTACCTTGATGCGTTCGGGCGGCATCGCGAACAGCCAGTGCGCCTCGATCACTTCCAGGCCCTTGTTCAGCATGGTGGCCGAGTCGACCGAAATCTTGCGGCCCATGGACCAGTTCGGGTGCGCGCAGGCCTGCGCGGGTGTCACGTCGCGCAGTTCCTGCAGCGTCCGGTTGCGGAACGGGCCGCCCGACGCCGTCAGGATCAGCTTGCGAACAGACTTTTCGGGTGACGTCGGCGCACCTGCCCGGCCGTGGTGCGGCAGGCATTGGAAAATCGCGTTGTGCTCGCTGTCGATCGGCAGCAGTTCGGCGCCATTGTCACGGATCGCGTCCATGAACAGGCCGCCTGCCACCACCAGGGCTTCCTTGTTGGCCAGCAGCACCCGCTTGCCGGCGCGCGCCGCCGCCAGGGCGCCCGGCAGCCCGGCGGCGCCCACGATCGCGGCCATGACCGTATCGCTGCCCGGATCGGCGGCAATCTCGGCCAGCGCTGCGTCGCCCACATGCACGTCGGGGGCCTTGCCGGCCTCACCCCACGCGGTCAGGAAACGTTCGCGGGCTGCTGCATCGGGCACCACGACTACGGCAGGGCGGAACACCTTGGCCTGTTCAGCCAGCTTGTCCATCCGCTGGTACGCGGTCAGGGCATGCACCCGGTACAGGTCAGGGTGGCGAGCGATGACGTCCAGCGTGCTGACGCCGATCGAACCGGTCGCCCCCAGGACGGTAACGGAACGGAGCGTCATGACAGCAGCAGGGCCAGCGGCAGTACCGGGATCAACGCGTCGATACGGTCAAAGACGCCGCCGTGGCCAGGCAACAGGTTGCTGGAATCCTTGTACCCTGCCCTGCGCTTGAGCAGCGATTCGAAGAGGTCGCCGGCGATCGAGAGGCAGGCCAGCAGCAAGGCAATGACGATGGCGCCGGCCAGCGTCCAGCGGGCCGCCAGGGCCGCGCCAAAGGTGGACGGGAAGAACGTGCAGATCACCACGAAAACGATCACGCCGGCAATGCCGCCCATCGCGCCTTCCAGGGTCTTGCCCGGGCTGATGTGCGGGGCCAGCTTGCGTTTGCCCAGCGCCTTGCCGGTAAAGTAGGCGGCGATATCGGCCACCCACACGACGGCAAGCAGGGTCAGCAGGAACGTGACGCCGCGCGCATGGGCGGCCATCAGGGCGCCCCAGGCTGCAACCAGCGCAAACGGGGCGAACACCGTCAGCATCAGGTTGCGCGCAGGCGCCTTGGCGTCGGCACGGAACAGCGACGGCACGATGATCAGGAGCCAGATCAGCGACAGCACGCTCCACAGCGTCAGCCACCCGGTGGATGGCGCGGTCCAGGCAACCGATGTGGCCGCCTGCCAGCCGATCAGCACGACACCCAGCACCACGGCGGCGATGACTTCGGGACCCACCCCCGCCTTGTCGACGGCCCCGTGCGGGCGGCCCAGCGTCAGACGCCACCACTCCCACAACGCCGCCGACACGAACAGGGCCATCAGGACGTGGAACGGCAGCGGACTGGGAACGGCCAGCGCCGCCGCGAGAATGATCAGGAGCACTACGGCGGTGATGACGCGTTGTCCGAGCATGCGACCTCAGTGATCGGCGGGCTGCCGCGTGGCGGCCTGCACTTCAGGTTGTTGGATCTGGGCGCTGGTGCGGCCGAATCGCCGTTCCCGTCCCTGGTAGGACTGGCAGGCCAGATCGAGCTGGGCGGCGTCGAAATCCGGCCAGAAGCAGTCGGTGAAATACAGCTCGGTGTAGGCAAGCTGCCAGATCAGGAAATTGGAAATGCGCTTTTCGCCGCCGGTCCGGATGAACAGGTCGGGCTCGGGCGCATAAGCCATCGCCAGGTAGGACGACAGCATGGATTCGTCGATCAGGTCCGGCTGGGCCGCAAGTTCGGGCCGCTCGGCCAGCAGACGGCGCGTGGCCTGCAGGATGTCCCAGCGGCCGCCGTAGTTGGCAGCGACCGACAGGGTCAGCACGTCATTGTTGGCAGTGCGCGCTTCGACGTCGCGCACCAGTTCCTGCAGCCGCGGCTCGAAGGCGCTGATGTCACCGACCACACGCAGGCGGATGCCGTTGCGGTGCAGCTTGGTGACTTCGCGTTCGAGCGCGTGCATGAAAAGGCGCATCAGCAGCGAGACTTCGTCCGGAGGACGACGCCAGTTTTCGGAGCTGAAGGCAAACAGCGTGAGGTATTTGATACCCCGGTCGACGCAGGCTTCGACAATGTTCCTGACGGCGTCCACACCCTTCTTGTGGCCCGCGAAACGGGGCAGGAAACGGCGGGTTGCCCAGCGTCCGTTTCCGTCCATGATGATCGCAACGTGCCGCGGCACGTTGTCCGTCGCGGGGATGCCCAGGGTCGAACTCAGGACCATGACCGATAAACCTTAGAAATGAAATCGACCCCTCAAACCGTCATGATGTCGGTTTCTTTCTGCTGCACGAGTTTGTCGATGTCGGCGACATAACGGTCGGTCAGCTTCTGGATCTCGTCCTGGGCACGGCGCTCTTCGTCTTCGGAGATGGCCTTGTCCTTGACGAGCTTCTTCAGTTGCTCGTTTGCGTCGCGGCGCAGGTTGCGGACGGCAACCTTGGCGTCTTCGCCCTCGCCCTTCGCGACCTTCGACAGTTCGCGGCGGCGTTCTTCGGTCAGTGCCGGGGTCGGGACGCGGATCGTGTCGCCCATGCCTTGGGGGTTCAGGCCGAGGTCGGAGTCGCGAATCGCTTTCTCGATGACCGGGCCCATCTTCTTTTCCCAGGGCTGAACGTTAATCGTGCGGGCGTCGAACAGGGACACGCTGGCCACCTGGCTCAGCGGCACCAGCGAGCCATAGTAATCGACCTGGACGTGGTCCAGGATGCCGGCGTGGGCGCGGCCCGTACGAATCTTTGCCAGATCGAGCTTCAGGTTCTCGACGGACTTGCCCATTTTCGTGTCGGCGTTTTTCTTGACGTCGGATGCACTCATGAGGGTCTCCTAATAGTGGTGCGGTCGATCAGACGTGAACCAGCGTGCCTTCATCGTCGCCCAACAGGACGCGCTTCAGGGCACCGGGTTTGTTGATCGAAAATACCTTGATCGGCAGCTTCTGGTCGCGGCACAGCGCAAAGGCCGTCGCGTCCATGACTTCCAGGCGCTTGGTGATGGCCTCGTCGAACGTGATGCGGCTGTAGCGCGTGGCGTTCGGATCCTTCTTGGGATCCGCCGAGTAGATGCCATCGACCTTGGTGGCTTTCAATACGACTTCGGCACCGATTTCGGCGCCGCGCAGGGCGGCGGCCGTATCGGTGGTGAAGAAGGGGTTGCCGGTACCGGCAGCGAAGATGACGACCTTGCCTTCTTCGAGGTAACGCAGGGCTTTGGGGCGGATGTAGGGCTCGACGACCTGTTCGATGTTGAGCGCGGATTGCACACGCGCGTCGACACCGCGACGCTTGAGCGCGTCCTGCAGGGCCAGCGAGTTCATGATGGTGGCCATCATGCCCATGTAGTCCGCCGTGGCGCGGTCCATTCCCTGGGCGCCGGGAGCAACGCCGCGGAAGATGTTGCCGCCGCCGATGACCAGTGCGAGTTCCACGCCCATGGCGCAGACTTCGACGATTTCTTCGACCATGCGATTGATGGTGGCGCGATTGATACCGAACGCGTCGTCACCCATCAGCGCTTCGCCGGAAAGCTTGAGCAGTACTCGTTTGTAGGCGCCTGGCTTGGAATTGCCCGATGCGTTGTTCTCTACCGTCATACCTGCTCCCAATGCGTGTCCGGTCAAACTGAATTCGTGTCACGGGACGCTGCCGTGCGGCGCGTCCCGTGGTGGTACTTCTTTCCCGGCCCGCGGGGGTGAGCCCGCGAGCCTGGAAGATCAGCCCTTCGAGGCTGCGACCTGCGCGGCCACTTCGGCTGCGAAGTCGTTGGCTTTCTTTTCGATGCCTTCGCCGACCACATACAGCACGAATTGCTGGATGCTCGAGCCCTTGGACTTGAGCACCTGCTCGACGGTCTGCTTGTCGTCCTTGACGAACGGTTGCGACAACAGCGTAACCTCTTTCAGGAACTTCTGGATCGAGCCTTCAACCATCTTGGTGATGATCTCGGCTGGCTTGCCCGATTCGGCAGCCTTGGCTTCGGCAACCGAACGCTCGCGCTGGATGTCGTCAGCCGACACGCCAGTGGTGTCCAGTGCCTTCGGCTTGGTCGCGGCGATGTGCATGGCCAGGTCCTTGCCCAGGGCTTCGTCGCCCGAGAACTCGACCAGCACGCCGATGCGGCCGCCGTGCACGTACTGGGCAACTTTGTTTTCGGTCGCGATGCGGGTAAAGCGGCGAACGGTGATGTTTTCACCGATCTTGCCGATCAGGCCGGTACGAACCGTGTCGACGGTGCTGTCGCGGAACGCCAGGGCGCCCAGGGCGTCGACGTCGGCCGGGTTGGACTTGGCGATCAGTTCGGCCACTTCCTTGGTGAACGCGACGAAGTCGTCGTTCTTGGCCACGAAGTCGGTTTCGCTGTTGACTTCGACCACGGCGGCCAGCTTGGCGTCGTCGGACACCCAGAGGCCGATCAGGCCTTCGGCGGTCACGCGGGCAGCGGCTTTCGATGCCTTGCTGCCCAGCTTGACGCGCAGGACTTCTTCGGCTTTGGCCAGATCGCCGTCAGCCTCGGTAAGTGCCTTCTTGCACTCCATCATTGGGGCGTCGGTTTTCTCGCGCAGTTCCTTGACCATTGCTGCAGTGATTGCGGCCATGATGACTCCTTACGGCATCCCGAGGGTAAACCCGCGGGATAAATGGGTTGGACTAAAAAGAAGGGGCGCGAGGCCCCTTGCAGACAAGAGGGGCTTCACGCCCCTTCCAGACGACTACCCGGGAATCCACAGGATTCCACGAGGCAGTGAAGCCGTGATGTCAGCTGTATGCGGCGACTGTATCAGGCAGCCGGATTACGCTTCCTGCTCGACTTCGACGAATTCGTCGTCGCTGTCTTCGCCGGCGGCTTCCACCACGCCTTGCACAGCCTGTTCACGGCCTTCGATGATCGCATCGGCGATACCGCGGGCGTACAGGGCGATGGCCTTGGACGAGTCGTCGTTGCCCGGGATGATGTGGGCCACGCCGTCGGGCGAGTGGTTGGTATCGACCACGGCGACGACCGGGATGTTCAGGGTCTTGGCTTCGGTGATCGTGATCTTGTGGTAGCCGACGTCGATGATGAAGATGGCGTCAGGCAGGCCGTTCATGTCCTTGATACCGCCGATGGACTTGTTCAGCTTGTCCATTTCGCGTTCGAACATCAGGGCTTCTTTCTTGGTCATGCGTTCGGTCGCGCCGTCGGCCTGCAGGGCTTCCATGTCTTTCAGGCGCTTGATCGAGGTCTTGACCGTCTTGAAGTTGGTCAGCATGCCGCCGAGCCAGCGGCTGTCGACGAAAGGCATGCCGCAGCGCTGGGCTTCCTGGGCGATGATTTCGCGGGCTGCGCGCTTGGTGCTGACAAACAGCACGGTGCCGCGGCGAGCCGACAGTTGACGCACGTACTTGACGGCGTCGTTATACATGGCCAACGTCTTTTCGAGGTTGACGATGTGAATCTTGTTGCGGTGACCGAAGATGTACGGTGCCATCTTGGGGTTCCAGAAGCGGGTCTGGTGACCGAAGTGGACACCTGCTTCCAGCATTTCGCGCATTGTTACAGCCATGATTTACTCCGAGGGTTGGGTCTTGCGCCGCACGTGTATCGCCCGATATGAAGACAAGGGCAGCCTTTCTGGTCTGCCTTGCCCTGCACCGGACAACACCCTGGTTCGTGAAGCACGCGATTTACAGCTATGGGGTATTGCACTTGCTATGGGTATTGCACTTGCCTTGAGTCGTTCTCTTCCACACGCCTGGCTCGGCCAGATCGCAGGAAGCCTATAATTCTACTATTTTCCGGGCCACCTGCTCAAGTCGCTGATGGATGAGTTGGTACGCAGTGCCACGCCCGGACCGCAATTCATTACATTTTGGTACCAAAACCCATGTATATCCCGATCAAGGACGCTGACCAAATCGAGAAAATGCGCGCGGCATGCCGTGATGGCGCATCGGTTCTCGACTACATCGCCCCCTTCGTCAAACCCGGCGTGACCACGGGCGAGCTGGATCGCCTGTGCCATGACTTCATCGTGAACCAGATGGGCGACGTCCCGGCGCCGCTGAATTATGCCCCGCCCGGCTACACCCCTTTTCCCAAGTCCATCTGCACGTCGGTCAATCACCAGATCTGCCACGGCATTCCGGGCGACAAGGTGCTCAAGAGCGGCGACGTGCTCAATATCGACGTGACGGTCATCAAGGATGGCTGGCACGGCGACACCAGCCGCATGTTCTACGTGGGCGAACCGTCGATCCTGGCGCGCCGTCTGTCCGAAGTCACCTATGAATGCATGTGGCTCGGCATCGAACAGGTCCGCGCCGGCGCTTTCCTGGGCGACATCGGCGCGGCGATCCAGGCGCACGCCGACAAGTTCGGCTACAGCGTGGTGCGCGAATTCTGTGGGCACGGCGTGGGCGCGTCGTTCCACGAAGATCCGCAGGTGTTGCATTACGGCAAGGCAGGCACCGGCGTGCAACTC
Organism: Pigmentiphaga litoralis; assembly: GCF_013408655.1. Classification (NCBI taxonomy): domain Bacteria; kingdom Pseudomonadati; phylum Pseudomonadota; class Betaproteobacteria; order Burkholderiales; family Alcaligenaceae; genus Pigmentiphaga; species Pigmentiphaga litoralis. Next base: position 532,784 of record NZ_JACCBP010000001.1, on the reverse strand, counting down.
GAAGCCGGCATGATCTTTACGGTGGAACCCATGATCAACGCCGGCCGCCGCGAAATCCGCGAAATGCCGGACGGCTGGACGATCGTGACGCGCGACCGCAGTCTGTCGGCGCAATGGGAACACACCATTCTGGTGACCGAGACGGGGTATGAAATCCTGACCGTGTCGCCCGGCATGCCCGCGCCCCCGGAGTTCGTGGCCGACAAAGCCGCGGTGCAGGCTGCCGTCGACGCGGCGGTCAATTCCGCCGCGCCCTCGGCAGCCCAGGCCGCCGCCTGAACGCCGACACCCCTCGCCTGCCCTTTTGCCTACGGATGCCGACTTCATGCCCTTAGCCGATCACCGCTCCCCTGCCCTGGCCGACGTGCAGGCGCTGCGCAGCACGCTGCGCGCCGAACGCGAGCAGGCCATCGCCACGTTCCGCAGCAATCTGCGGGCCGACGGGCTGCTGACCGAACTGCGGCGCATTGTCGATCGCACCCTGCTGGCCCTGATCGGCATGTATCCCTTGCCGGAAGGCGCGGCGCTGGCTGCGGTGGGCGGCTATGGCCGCGGCGAGCTCTATCCGTACTCGGACGTCGACATCCTGATCCTGCTCAAGCAGGCGCCGACCGACGAGGACGAGTCGCGCGTCAGCAATCTGGTCACGGCCCTGTGGGACCTGGGACTGGAGCCGGGGCATAGCGCCCGCACCATTGACGAATGCATCAGCGAGGCGGCCAAGGACATCACGGTTGAAACCGCGCTGCTAGAAGCCCGCTTCCTGGCGGGCAGCCGGCCGCTGATGCGCGCGTTCGACACCGCCACGCGGGGGTCGCTCGACAAACGCGCGTTCTTCAATGCCAAGCAACTGGAGATGCAGCAGCGGCACACCAAGTACCACTTCACCCCGTACGCGCTGGAACCGAACTGCAAGGAATCGCCGGGCGGACTGCGCGATCTGCAGGTCATCCTGTGGATGGCGCGCGCGGCGGGCTTTGGCAAGAACTGGAACGAGGTGGCCCGCGCGGGTTTGCTGACGGCCGACGAAGCACGCCATTTGCGCCGCGCCGAACAGGCGTTCAAGCGCCTGCGGATCGAACTGCACCTGTTGACGAAACGCCGCGAGGACCGCGTGGTGTTCGACGTGCAGACGGCGCTGGCGGCGGTGTACGGCATCCCGACCACCGGGCCGCGGCGTGCCAGCGAAGTGCTGATGCAGCGGTATTACTGGGCGGCCAAGCTGGTGACCCAGCTCAATACCATCCTGGTGCAGAACATTGAAGACCGGCTGTTTCCGCGCCCCGGCGAAGAAGCGCTGAGCATCGACGATGACTTCTGCAATGTGCATGACCGCCTGGCCACGCATCGCGAAGACGCCTTCGAGCGCAACCCGACGCTGATCCTGCGTGCGTTCCTGATGATGCAGCAGCATCCGGAATTGAAAAGCATGTCGGCCGGAACGTTGCGGGCCCTGTGGCACGCGCGCCGCCTGATCGATGCGCAATTTCGCCGCAATCCGGTCAACAAGCATCTGTTCCTGACGATCCTGCAGCAACCGCGCGGCATCGTGCATGAACTGCGACGCATGAACGACCTGAGCATCCTGCCGCGCTTCGTGTTGCCGTTCCGGCGCATCGTCGGGCAGATGCAGCATGACCTGTTCCATGCCTATACCGTGGATCAGCACATCCTGATGGTGGTGCGCAATCTGCGCCGCTTCACGATGCCCGAGCATGCGCATGAATATCCGCTGTGCAGCCAGCTGATCGCCAACTTCGACCGCCACTGGCTGCTGTATCTGGCCGCCCTCTTCCATGACATTGCCAAAGGCCGGGGCGGTGACCACTCGGTACTGGGCGCGGCCGAGATGCGGCGCTTTTCACGCGACTTCGGCATGGACAAGGCCGACGCGGAACTGGTCGAATTCCTGGTCAAGCATCACCTGACGTTTTCGTCGGTGGCGCAAAAGCAGGACCTGTCCGACCCCGACGTGATCCGGCAGATGGCCGCCGTGGTGGGCGACAAGCGCCATCTGACCGCGCTGTATCTGCTGACCGTGGCCGACATTCGCGGCACGAGTCCCAAGGTGTGGAATGCGTGGAAGGGCAAGCTGCTGGAAGACCTGTACCTGATGACGCGTCAGGCGCTGGGCGGCGATGCGCCGGACCCCACCGCCATCCTGGAAAACCGCAAGCAGGAAGCCGTGCGGATCCTGCGCCTGTACGGCCTGAGCGACGATGCGCAAGCGGCGTTCTGGAAGGAACTGGACGTGGCGTATTTCCTGCGCCATGAAGCGCCCGATATCGCCTGGCAGACGCGGCATCTCTACAAGCATGTGCGCACCCCGGTGCCTATCGTGCGGGCCCGCGTGGCGCCGGTCGGCGAAGGCTTGCAGATTGTGGTCTACCTGAAGGACCGGCCGGATCTGTTCGCGCGCATCGTCGGCTACTTTGACGAACGCCGGCTGAGCATTCAGGACGCGCGCATCCACACCACGCGTCATGGGTGGGCGCTGGACAGTTTCATCGTGCTGGCCGAAGGCTCGCCCAGTGAACAGCGCTCATTATTGAGCCTGGTCGAACATGAGCTGAAAGAACTGCTCGAGACCACGTCGCCGCCCACTGCGCGCACGCCGCTCAGCCCGTCATCGGCCACGGGGTCGCGGCAGTCCCGCCAGTCGCGCATGTTCCCGATCACACCGCAGGTCGAACTTCGGCCCGATGATCGTGGACAGGCTTGGATCCTTGGGGTCACGGCCGCGGACCGCAGCGGCTTGCTGCACGCCATGGCCCGGACCTTTGCGCGGCATGGCGTCAACCTCAAGACCGCGAAGGTCATGACCTTGGGTGAACGGGTGGAAGACACGTTCCTGATCGAAGGCCCGTCATTGAGCAACGCGCGCACGCAGATCCAGTTCGAACAGGAACTGCTGGAAGTGCTGGCATAGCGGAAAAGATGGGCCCTTGTTGATGAGCGTTACAGACAGGGTGGGCCGTTTGGTGGTGTAGTTAAGCCTATCGGACGACTCCGCCATGCCTTCCTGGGAGAACCTGCCTTGCACGAGCGCCGTATCAACCCCCCGCCTGTCATTTTCGAAGACGATCGCACGTCCGTTACGACGGAGGGCCTGAAACGGGCCTTCTACGACCACCTGTTCTACACCCAGGGCAAGTTTCCTGAAATCGCCGGCCTGGGTGACTACTACCAGGCCCTGGCCCATGCCGTGCGCGACCGCACGCTGCAGCGCTGGATCAGCAGCGTGGCCGACCACACCGCCACCGCGCCCAAGACCGTTGCCTACCTGTCTGCCGAGTTCCTGATGGGACCGCACATGGGCAACAACCTGATCAACCTCGGCATCTATGACACCGTCAAGAAAGCGGTGCAGGAAATCGGGTTGGACTTGAATGAATTGCTGCGCCAGGAAGAAGAACCGGGCCTGGGCAACGGCGGCCTGGGACGCCTGGCCGCGTGCTTCATCGACTCGCTGGCCACGGCGGAGATCCCGGCCTTTGGCTATGGCATCCGCTATGAATACGGCATCTTCTACCAGACCATCATGGATGGCTGGCAGGTTGAAAACACCGACAAGTGGCTGCGTCATGGCAACCCTTGGGAAATCCAGCGCGCCGAGTGGGCCGTGGAAGTCAAACTGGGCGGCCACACCGAGCAGTACCAGGACGACCTGGGCCGCCTGCACGTGCGGTGGGCGCCCGAAAAGACCGTGGCCGGTGTGCCGTTTGATTCGCCTATCGTGGGGTACAAGGTCACCACCACCAACACGCTGCGCCTGTGGCGCGCGGAAGCGACCGAAGCCTTCGACTTTTCGCAGTTCAACCGCGGCGACTATCTGGGCGCGGTCGACAAGAAGGTCACGTCCGAAAATCTGACCAAGGCGCTGTACCCCAACGACGAAACCGTGCAGGGCAAGGAACTGCGCCTGGAGCAGCAATACTTTTTCGTGTCATGCTCGTTGCAGGACATGCTGCGCATCCACAAGGCGCGCGGCATGGAGCCGGACACCTTCGATCAGAAATTCGCGATCCAGCTGAACGACACGCACCCGGCCATTGCAGTGGCCGAACTGATGCGCCTGCTGATCGATGACAACATGATGCCGTGGGACCAGGCGTGGGGCATCACGACCCGCACCTTCTCGTACACCAATCACACCCTGCTTCCAGAAGCGCTGGAGCGCTGGCCGCTGGACCTGTTCAAGCGCATCCTGCCGCGCCATCTTGAAATCATCTATGAGATCAACGCGCGCTTCCTGAACGACGTGCGCATCAAGTTCCTGGGCGACGATTCGCGTCTGGCGCGCCTGTCCCTGATCGATGAGAGCGGCGAGCGGTACGTGAGGATGGCCCACCTGGCGTGCGTCGGCAGCCACACCATCAACGGCGTGGCCGAATTGCATTCGGAACTGCTGAAGCAGGACGTGCTGAAAGACTTCTACGAGATGTGGCCCGAGAAGTTCACCAACGTGACCAACGGCGTGACGCCGCGCCGCTGGATGGTGTTGAGCAATCCGCGCCTGACCAAGCTGGTGAGCGAGACGATAGGCGAAGGCTGGATTACCGACCTGCCGCAATTGTCAAAGCTGGAACCGCATGCCGAAGACAGCGCGTTTCGCGACAGCTGGCGCGCGATCAAGCGGGCCAACAAGGTCGATCTGGCCGCGCTGATCCTGCGCCGCACCGGCGTGGCGGTCAGCCCGGATTCGATGTTCGACGTGCTGGTCAAACGTATTCACGAATACAAGCGCCAGCACTTGGCTGTGCTGCACATCATTACGCTGTACCACCGCCTGAAGTCGGGCCGGTCGGCCTATACGCTGCCGCGCACCTTCATCTTTGGTGGTAAGGCCGCGCCGGGCTACACCATGGCCAAGCTGATGATCAAGCTGATCAACGCCGTGGGCGACGTGGTGAACAACGATCGCGACGTGCACGATCTGCTCAAGGTCGTCTTCCTGCCGAACTTCAATGTGACCTACGGTCAATGCGTGTATCCGGGCGCGGATCTGTCTGAGCAGATTTCGCTGGCGGGCAAGGAAGCATCGGGCACCGGCAACATGAAGTTTGCGATGAACGGGGCGCTCACCATCGGCACCATGGACGGCGCGAACATCGAAATCCGCGACCAGGTCAAGGCCGAAAACTTCTTCCTGTTCGGACACACGGCCAGCGAAGTCCATGACATCAAGGCCAGCGGCTATCGGCCCCGCGACATTTATGAAGTGAACGCCGAACTGCGCGCCGTGGTCGACCTGATACAGACGGGTTTCTTCTCGCGCGGCGACACCGACGTATTCAAGCCTATCGTCGACAACCTGCTGGACCACGACCCCTATCTGCTGCTGGCCGACTACCAGTCCTACATCGATTGCCAGGATGTGGTCAGCGACACCTATCGCGAAGCCGACACGTGGGCGCGCATGTCGATCCTGAACAGCGCGCGGTCGGGCAAGTTTTCGTCGGACCGCAGCATTGCCGAATACGCCAAGAACATCTGGAAGGTTGAAGCGGTGCCGATCACGCTCAAGCCCGAAAAAGAACTGTACATGCGCAACGGCATTAGATAACCCCCCAAGGCGCTGCGCGCCTCCCCCAGGGGCGACACTGGCGGACTGGCCAAGCCAGATCCGCTGTGCCCCATACCGGGAGTCCATCATCACACCACTTGAATCAAAGAGACGACTATGAAGCTTTATTACAGCCCGGGCGCCTGCTCACTTGCCCCGCACATCGCCCTGCGCGAAGCCGGGATCGACTTTTCGTGGGAAAAGGTCGACCTGAAGGAAAAGAAGACGGAAACCGGCGCCAACTTTCGTGAAGTGAACCCCAAGGGCTACGTGCCGGCACTGGAAGTCAAGCCGGGGCAGGTCATGACCGAAGTCGCCGTGGTGATGCAGTACCTGGCCGACACGGCAGCCGACAAGAAGCTGGCGCCCGCCGCCGGCAGCGCCGACCGGTATGAATTCCTGATGTGGCTGAACTTCGTGGCCACCGAAATCCACAAGGGCTTTTCGCCCTTGTTCAAGCCGACCGTGCCCGACGATGTGAAGGAAACCTTCAAGGGCTTCCTGAGCCTGCGCCTGGACTACGTGAATGGCGAACTGAGCAAGCGCGACTACCTGATGGCGAGTGGCTATTCGTTGGCCGATGCCTATCTGTTCGTGACCACCGGCTGGGCCGCCAAGACAGGCGTTGACCTGAACAAATGGCCCGCGATCGTGGCGTTCCGCGAGCGCGTGGCGCAGCGTCCGGCGGTGCAGGCTGCCCTGTCGGCGGAAGGCTTGAACGGGTAGATTTTTTTACTGCCCGGCTGATCCGGCGGGCGGATTGAAAAACGGGGCGGGTGGCCGGTGCAGACTCTGCAACCGGACACCCGCCCCGTTCCTTTACAGCCCCCTTCGACAGGGGGGCCCGGTGGTCTTACACCCCGGTTTCCTGCTTGATCGCGTCCTGCTTGAGCGACTCGTTCAGCTGGTCAACGATCAGCGCCCAGGGCGCATCGGCTTTCAGCTGTTCGTGCAGGAACTGGCGCTGACTGTCGCTCCAGAATGGCGCGGCGTAGATGTCGGTGCCGTTCGGCAACTGGTGCGTCTTGATGAACTCGGCGATCGCGTCGTTTTCCGCGTCGAGGCCCAGTTGCAAAAAGAGATTGCTCATCGAAACTTCTGAATCGTCCATCGTGACTCCCGGTAGGTGTGGCGGTGTCTGTCGAGTGTAGAGGGACGGCAATGGCAAATCGGACAGCGCTTGTAACGGCAGAGCCGTTTGCGCATGCCCTGTTACGCAATTGATGGGCCGGGGCCTGTCAGCGCCCCGATCCGCCTAGTCCTTGAGGTTGACCAGGCTGCCCAGGATTGCGTGAATGCCCTGCATGGTGGTTTCGACTGTGTTGCGGATTTCGTCCAGCGAGATCGTACCGGTGCTGGCGCCCTGCCCGGCCGCGTCATTGGTGATCAGGCACAGCGCGCCGTAATCCAGTTCCAGTTCACGCGCCAGGGCGGCTTCGGGCATGCCCGTCATGCCGACCACGTCGCAGCCATCGCGCGCCATGCGGCGGATCTCGGCGGCCGTTTCCAGCCGCGGGCCCTGGGTGCAGCCGTAGGTGCCGCCGTCGCGCACGTCAATGCCCGCGGCTTCGGCTGCCGTCAGCAGGTCGGCGCGCATCTCGGCGCCGTAAGGCAGCGTCATGTCCGCATGCGCCACGGGCTGGTCGCCGCCTTCAAAGAAGGTATGCAGGCGATCGTGGGTGTAGTCGATGATCTGGTCCGGGACGACGATGCGGCCAGGCGTATAGCCGTCACCAATGCCGCCCACGGTGGCCACCGACACGATGCGGCGCACGCCGACTTCGTGCAGCGCCCACAGGTTCGCGCGGTAGTTGATGCGGTGCGGAGCCAGGGTGTGACCGTAGCCGTGACGCGCCAGAAAGACGATCTCGTCGCTGTCGCCTATGCGGCCGTAGGTCAGCGCGCCCGACGGCTCGCCGTAAGGCGTGCGCACCACCTGGCGGCGCGTGACCGTCAGTCCGGTGAGTTGATAGAGGCCGGTGCCGCCGATGATTGCCTGCATGTGGATGCCTTCTTATTCCGGGTTGCCCGCCAGCAAGTCGCGCAGGCCATCTTCGTCAATGACGGTGATGCCAAGATCCTGCGCCTTGACCAGCTTGCTGCCGGCGTCTTCGCCAGCAACGACGTAATGCGTTTTTTTCGAGACCGATCCGGTCACCTTGCCGCCGGCGGCCATGATCATTTCGGCCGCTTCGTCGCGCGACAGCGTGGGCAGCGTGCCGGTCAGCACAAAGATCTTGTCGGCCAGCGTGCCCGCCATGCGATCCACGACGGTTTCGGTACCCGGCTCGACCCCATTGCGGCGCAAGGCATCGATCACCTCGCGGTTGTGTTCTTCGGCAAAGAAACGGGCCAGCGATTCGGCCACGACGGGACCCACATCGTTCACGGCCAGGAAGTCGCTTTCGCTCGCCTTGATGACGGCGTCCAGCGTGCCGAAATGCCGCGCCAGGTCCCGTGCGGTCGATTCGCCAACGTGGCGGATGCCCAGCGCGAACAGGAAACGGCCCAACTGCGGATGGCGGGTGGCGGCAATGGCGTTGACCAGATTGGTGGCCGATTTGTCGCCCAGGCGGTCCATGCCCGACAGTTCTTCCACCGTCAGGGTGTAGAGGTCGGCCAGCGTATGCACGCGGCCGCTTTCCACCAGCTGGTCGACCAGCTTGTCGCCCAAGCCATCAATGTCGAGCGCGCGGCGGCTGGCGGCGTGCGCCACCGCCTGCTTGCGCTGCGCGGCGCAGAACAGGCCGCCGGTGCAGCGCGAAATCGTTTCGCCTTCCAGCCGTTCAATGGCCGACCCGCACACCGGGCACGCCGTCGGCATCACGAACTGGAGCGCCGTCGACGGGCGCTTTTCCAAAATAGGCATGACCACTTCGGGGATCACGTCACCGGCGCGGCGCACGACCACGGTGTCGCCGATGCGCACGTCCTTGCGGGCGATTTCGTCTTCGTTGTGCAGGGTCGCATTGGTGACCGTCACGCCGCCGACGAACACAGGCTTGAGGCGCGCCACGGGCGTGATGGCCCCGGTGCGTCCCACCTGCACTTCGATATCCAGCAATTCCGTCGTGGCTTCTTCCGCCGGGAACTTGTGGGCGATCGCAAAGCGCGGCGCGCGGGACACAAAGCCCAGCGTGCGCTGCGAGGCCAGGGCGTCAACCTTGTAGACCACGCCATCAATGTCATACGGCAGGTTGGGCCGGTGGGTCTGTGCAGCCTCGTAGAAGCGCAGCAGGCCTTCGGCGCCCTGGACCTGCGCGCGGTATTGGCCTACCGGCAAGCCCAGGTCGCGCAGCCAGTCGAGCATGGCGGTGTGGGTGTCGTGCGGCGTGGCGGGGGCTGATGCACCTGCTCCCGCCACGGGCGCCGCAACCGAACTGGCCTGGTCGCCTGACCCGGCCGGTGATTCGCCAACGATCTCGCCCCAGCCATACGCAAAAAAGCGCAGCGGCCGCTTGGCCGTGATCCGTGAATCCAGCTGCCGCAAGCTGCCCGCGGCGGCATTGCGCGGATTGATGAACACCTTGTCGCCCGCGGCCCGCTGCGCATCGTTGATCTTGTCGAAGTCGGCGCGAAACAGCAGCACTTCGCCGCGCACTTCCAGTACTGCCGGCGCCTTGCCGTGCGCTGTCTTGGCACGCAGCCGGGTCGGGATCGCGCGCACGGTGCGGATGTTGGCGGTGACGTCTTCGCCCGTCTGCCCGTCGCCGCGCGTGACGGCCTGGGTCAACACGCCGTTTTCGTAGCGCAGGCTGATCGCCAGGCCGTCGAACTTCAATTCACAGGCGTAGGTGACCGGCGTGTCGCCGGCCTTGAGCGTGTCCCGCACCCGCTTGTCGAAGGCCACGATGTCGTCGTCTTCGAACGCATTGTTCAGGGACAGCATCGGCACGGCATGGCGCACACTGCCAAAGGCCGGCAGCGGCGCACCGCCGACGCGTTGGGTGGGCGATTCGGCCGTCACCAGCAGCGGAAATTCGGTTTCCAGCGCGACGAGTTCGCCGAACAGCTTGTCGTACTCGGCATCGGTCACGATCGGCGCGTCGAGCACGTAATACCGATGGTTGTGTTCCGCCAGCTCTTCACGCAGCGCGGCGATCCGTTCGGCGGCGAGGTTCTCGCGATCCAGCTTGGAGGTCAGATCAGTCATGCACGTGCCAACCCGGCTTAGCCAAACACCCGCTGCGCGCGGGCCGAACCCGCCGTCAGACCGGCGTCGTCCAGGCGCACGTACAGCGCCTGCAACTGCTTGTCGATCGCCTGCTCGGCGCCATCGGCCAGCGGACGGCCGTTGTCGTCGACCACGTCGGCTTCCAGGCGCGCGGCCAGCGTGCGTGCCGTTTGCGCCATGCGGGCAAAGCCATGTTCGTCGGCCGGCGCGCGCGGCACGTCCAGCAGCAGATTCAGTTGGCCGATGGTGGCAGGACCGGCGGATCCCAAGGACACCGCGTCGGTGCGGCCCAGCGTGAAGCGAATGATGCCGTCATGGTCGACCCACGGCAGGCGGCCATCCTGGATGCCCGAAAAACCGGCTTCGCGCGCGGCGGTCAGGATGTCGCTCGACGCCCAGCGGCGGCTGCGCGCCACCAGCGTGATGCCGACTTGCGCATCCAGCGCGGCGCATGCGCCGTCCAGTTGGCCGGCACGGGCCAGCACGGCCTGCGTATCGGTGGCTTCGACGGTGCCGTCGAAACGGTCCGCCAGCACCCGCGACCGCGACAGGGCTTCGGCCCATTCGCCGGCCGTCAAGGCGCCGCTGCGATTGGCCAGCAGAACGGCAACCTGCACCGATGCATACCGTTCGTTGGGGCGGATCGAACTGCGGTGCACGCCATCGGCGGTGTGCGCAAACACCCGCAGCGGCTTCTGGCCGGCATGACGGATGCCTTGCGTGAACGCGCTCAATTCGTCGCCCTGCACCGGCTCCATGAACACCACATCGATCACCGTTTCGCAGGCTTCGTCGGCTTCTTCGGCGTCATGCGCCGGGATGTCGGCCAGGGCGCCCGAGTCGACCGAGGTGACGGGTTCCACCATCGCCGGCGCGGCGCCCAGTCCGGGCTCGCGGCGCACCAGTTCCGGCGACGTTCCGGGGACCGGCGGATCGCTCGGCGTCAGCAGCGGGTCTTTCCCGTTGTCGGGAAAACGAGCTTGCATCTGCTTGCGCGCGCGGTGGTCCTGGAACCAGTTGAGGCCAAGCACGATGACGATCGCCAGCACGCCAAGGGCTATCAACCCGGATTGAAGATCATTCATGTTTTACGGTTCCCGAAAAGGGGGCGGGGATGGAATTGAGGGGTCATGGGGCGTCAGGCCTCCACGGCAAGTTGCAGGGCGGACTCGAGGTCGACCGCGACAATGCGCGACACGCCCTGCTCCTGCATGGTGACGCCCACCAGTTGATGCGCCATTTCCATGGCGATCTTGTTGTGCGAAATGAATAGGAACTGCGTCTGCTGGCTCATGCTGCGGACCAGATTGGCATACCGCTCGGTGTTGGCGTCGTCCAGCGGCGCGTCCACCTCGTCCAGCAGACAGAACGGCGCGGGGTTCAGCTTGAACAGCGCGAACACCAGCGCGGTGGCCGTCAAGGTTTTTTCGCCGCCCGACAGCAGGTGGATGGTGCTGTTGCGCTTGCCCGGCGGCTGCGCCATGACCTGCACGCCCGCATCCAGGATTTCGTCGCCGGTCATGACCAGCTTGGCCTCGCCGCCACCGAACAGCGACGGAAACAGCTCGCCAAAGTTGCGGTTCACGATATCGAAGGTTTCCTGCAGCAGCTGACGGGTTTCCTTGTCGATCTTGCGGATTGCGTCTTCCAGGGTGTCGATGGCCGACTGCAGGTCGCCCTGCTGGGCGTCCAGGTAGTCCTTGCGCTCGCGCGAGGCCTTCAATTCGTCCAGCGCCGCCAGGTTGACCGCGCCCAGCAAGCCGATCTCGCGGTTCAGGCGCTGCACTTCGGAATTGAGCCAGTTGGCGCGCTGCCATTCCTTGGGCAGCTCGTCCAGTTCGGCGCCCAGCGCGGCCAGGTCGATTTCCTGGTTCGACAGCTGTTCGCCGTACTGTTCCTGCGCCAGGCGCGCGGCTTGTTCCTTCAACTGCAATTCGGTAATACGTGCGCGGCGCGGTTCGAGCGACCGTTCGATCGTCAGGCGCTCTTCGTCAAAGCCGCGCAAGCCCGCGCTCAGGCTGTCGAGCTCGATGCGGGCGCGCGCCAGAATGTCTTCGCGTTCGGCCCGCACTTCCAGGGCATCCTGCAGACCTGCCTTGGCGGCCTCGTCATCCAGCACGCGCAGTTCAGCCTGCACCCGTTCGGCGTCGCCCAGCGCGCGCTGGCTTTGTTCCGACGCCAGCTGCATGGTGCGGCGCAGCTCGTCGATACGCGCCCGCAGGCCGCGTTCGGCAAAGCTGGCTTCTTGCGCGGCGCGTTCCAGCTCGCGCAGGCGTTCGCGCCCGGCCTGGGCGTTGGCCTCGCGCTGTTCCTGCGCCATCTGCGCGTCTTCAAAGGCCGTCTGTTTGTCGCCCAGCTCGCCATCCAGGGTTTCGAAGCGGAATTCCGCTTCTTCCTTGCGGATGCGGGCTTCTTCTTCCTGGGCGGCGATTTCGGCGCGTTCTTCATCGATGCGGCTGGCGCGCTCTTCGGACTGCGCAGCCTGTTGCGACAACTTGGAATGTTCCAGCTGGATGCCGTGCAGGCGCTGCGTCACCTCGGCCAGGCGCTGGCGGGACGCGGGCATGGCCTGCGCGACCTGCTGGTAGGCCGCCTCGGCCCGGGCCACCACCGATCGCGATTCATCGGCCAGCATCTGCTGCGCCTTGACCTGGCGCTGCAGGTTTTCGATTTCCTGCTGGCGCGCCAGCATGCCGGACTGCTCGGAATCGGCGGCATGGAAGCGCACGCTGTTGGCGCTGATCAGATGCCCTTCCCGCACCACGAACAAGGCGCCGTCCGGCAGTTGCTGCCGCGCGCCCAGCGCCTGGGCCGCGTCGGTCGCGGTGTAGACGTTGCGCAGCCAGTCGTTCATCAGGGTGCGCAACTGCGGATCGGTAATGCGCAGCAGCGATGTGAGCGGCGTCAGGCCGGCTTCATTGGCGGGCGCGGCGCCCGGCGACGGCATCTGGAAAAAAGCCAGACGGGCCGGCGGCGCATCGCTGAAAAACGCGCGCGCCCAATCCAGATTGCTGACTTCCAGCGCGGCCAGCCGCTCGCGCAGCACCGCTTCCAGTGCGGCTTCCCAACCGGGTTCGATGTGCAGCTTTTGCCACAGTCGGCCCAGCCCGGCCAATTCATGCTTTTCCAGCCAGGGGTGCAAGGCGCCTTGCTTTTGCACGTCCTGCTGCAGGCGGGTCAGGGCAAGCAGGCGCGCTTCGGTCTGGCCAACGGCCGCGACTTCTTTCTGCGAGGCTTCCTGCGCCTGGCGGCGTCCGGCGTCCACCTGGGGCAGTTGGGCTTCCAGCGCGGACAGGTCTTCCTGCGCTTCGCGCACGCGCTGCTCGGTATCGGCCAGGTCACCGGTCAGCTGCGTCAGGCGCGCGGCATCGGGCCGCTGCAGGTTGCGGGCTTCCTGGTCCAGCCGTTCGCGGCGCTGGGCCAGCGCCTGCAACTGCCGGTCGGCTTCGCGCTGGGCCTGCGCCGTCAGCGCCAGATTCTGTTCAACCTGGGCCAGTTCCGCGCGCATGGCGGCCAGGCCAGCCACGGCTTCGCGCACCTGGGTTTCGACGTCGGGCAGCTTTTCCTGCCATTCTTCGGCGGTGATGCGGGCTTCTTCAGCGCGCGCTTCGCCAATGGCCAGGTCTTCTTCGGCCCGGGCCAGGTCTTCACCGCCGTGTTCGTATTGTTCGTTCCACTGGGCGATCTGCTGCTGCAGCTGCGCCAGTTGGGCCTGCATTCGGTTACGCGATTCGACCACGTACTTGATTTCGGCTTCGAGCCGGCTGACTTCGCCGTTCGCCTCGTACAGGCTGCCCTGGGCGGCGTGCACGGCGTCGCTGGCGGCATAGTGCGCCTGGCGGCTGCCTTCCAGGTCGGCTTCCAGCTTGCGCAGGCCGGCCATGGCGCTTTCCAGCTCGGTTTGCGCCTTTTCGATCTCCAGCCCGAATTCCATCCGTTCGCGGTCGGCTTCGCGCTTTTTCAGCAGCCACAGAAAGCGCTGCTTCTTTTCGCCTTCGGCCTGCATGGTCTGGTACTTTTGCGCAACCTCGGCCTGCGCTTCCAGCTTTTCCAGCTGCGTGGTCAGTTCGCGGACGATGTCTTCGACCCGCGTCATGTTCTCCCGCGTGTCGGACAGCCGGTTCTCGGTTTCGCGGCGGCGTTCCTTGTAGCGCGACACCCCGGCCGCTTCTTCCAGGAACACCCGCAGTTCTTCGGGGCGGGCCTCGATGATCCGCGAAATCATGCCCTGCCCGATGATGGCGTAGCCCCGCGCGCCCAGCCCGGTTCCCAGGAAGATGTCGTGGATGTCGCGCCGGCGGACCTGCTGGTTATTGACGTAGTAGCTGCTGGTGCCGTCGCGGGTCAGGACCCGCTTGACCGCGATTTCGCCATACTGGCTCCACTGCCCCGCCGCGCGGCCTTCGGAGTTGTCGAACACCAGTTCGACCGACGAGCGCGCCGACGGCTTGCGGTTGATGGAACCATTGAAGATGACGTCCTGCATGGACTCACCACGCAGTTCGGACGCCTTGGATTCGCCCAACACCCAACGCACCGCGTCGATGATGTTCGACTTGCCGCAGCCGTTCGGACCCACGACCCCGACCAGCTGGCTGGGGACGAGGATCGACGTCGGATCGACAAAGGACTTGAATCCTGCGAGTTTGATCTGGGTAAGTCTCACCGGAACCGCGCTTCCTGAAGGGGGATGGAACTACGAACCACGGACTGAGGGCAGGAGTGCGGCGCAACCGAAAACGCATACAGTACCCGGGCGCTCCGTATAATACCAAAGGGCCACACGCAGGGCCGCGAGTCGCGCCCTGCCTGCTGCACCGTGCAGCCGCCCATCGTAACCATTCCGTCAGGTCCCCATTCAGCATCATGCCTTCGCAACCCTCCAAGACCCTCGATACCTTCCCCAATCCCAGCCAGAAGCGGGATTTCCAGATCCATATCGAGGTGCCCGAATTCACCTGCCTGTGCCCGTTGACCGGCCAGCCGGATTTCGCGGTGCTGATTATCGACTACATCCCCGACCAACTTTGTGTCGAACTGAAAAGCCTGAAGCTCTATACCTGGAGCTTCCGCAACGACGGCGCCTTCCATGAAGCCGTCACCAATCAGATCGTCGACGACATCGTGGGCGCCATCTCGCCGCGCTTCCTGCGCCTGACCGCCAAGTGGTACGTGCGCGGTGGCATCTTTACCAACGTCGTGGTCGAGCATCGCCAGCCGGGTTGGGAACCTCTCCCGGCCGTGAACCTCCAACAGTTCGATACGGGCAGCAATACGCGCGGTTGAGCTTGCGGCAAAACGCGCTGACATTCCCTTGCTGCCTCACACAACTGAAAAGGCAAATATCGGTGCACGCGTGCTATAAATCGTCCGCCATGGTGCCCTGTTGGTGCCGTGGCGGAGTGCCGTCTCGATGACCGCGCTCGTTTCCTCCCATTCAACGCAGGCGCCCGAGTCAGACCGACAACCGATGAGACGTGGCTTTTACTTGATCATGGCGGCGCAGTTTTTTTCGTCGCTCGCCGACAATGCCTTGTTCATCGCAGCGATTGCGCTGATCCAGCAACTGGACGGTCCGGCGTGGATGACGCCGATGATCAAGTGGTCGTTCGCCCTGTCGTATGTGGTCCTGGCCGCCTTCGTCGGCGCGCTGGCGGACAGCTTCCCCAAGGGCCGCGTCATGTTCGCGACCAACACCATCAAGGTGTGCGGCTGTCTGCTCATGTTCATGTATGCCAACCTTGGCATGGCCGAGGGGCACCAGGTGTATGTGGTGGCGATGGCCTATGCACTGGTCGGCATCGGCGCCGCGGCCTACTCCCCTGCCAAGTACGGCATCATCACCGAACTCCTTCCGCCCGAGCAGCTCGTCAAGGGCAACAGCTGGATCGAAGGCCTGACGGTGGTGTCGATCATCCTTGGCGTCGTCGTGGGCGGCGCGCTGATCAGCCCCAAGATTTCCACGTGGTTGCTGGGGATCGACCCGATCCCGTCGATCACGCTGGGCGTCGACACGCCGGCCGAAGCGGCCATCCTGGTGATTGCCCTGGTCTATCTGGTGGCGGCATTCTTCAATCTGCTGATTCCGCGAACGGGTGTGGCCTACCCGCGCCAGCAGCGCAATCCGGTCCGGCTGGTGGTCGAGTTCGGCTGTTTCGTCCGCACCTTGTGGCGCGACAAGCTGGGCCAGATTTCGTTGGCCGTCACGACACTGTTCTGGGGCGCAGGCGCCACCTTGCAGCTGATCGTGATCGAGTGGGGCCGCGTCCAGCTTGGCTTGCCGCTGAACAAGGCATCCATATTGATGGGCGTCGCGTCGTTCGGCACCGTGGCCGGCGCCATGCTGGCCGGGCGCATTCCGCTGCACAAGGCGCTGAGCGTGCTGCCGGTGGGCGTGGGCATGGGCCTCGTGGTCATGCTGATGCCGTTTGCCTACGAAAAGTGGTTTGTCTATACGCTGCTGATCGTGATCGGTGGCCTGGGCGGCTTCTTTGTGGTGCCGATGAACGCGCTGCTGCAGCATCGCGGCCATGTGCTGCTGTCGGCCGGCCACTCCATTGCCGTGCAGAACTTCAATGAACAGTTGAACATTCTGCTGATGGTGGCGGTGTATTCGCTGATGCTGGCGCTGAAGCTGCCGATCAACACCATCATCGTGATCTTCGGTTCGCTGGTGGCGGGGTTGATGGTGCTCATCATGCTGTGGAACAAGCGCAATCACCAGTTGCACCCGGACCTGGATCAGGTGATCGGCAGCCGGGCGCACGGCACGGCGCTGCGGTGTGATCACGGCTAAGCGCAAAACACGACGATCAGGGGCGTTGTAGCCAGGGTTAGTACGCCCTGCTTTGGTCGCTCATGCAAAAACGGGATGCTTCTGAAAGCATCCCGTTTTTTTATTGCGCCGGCGCCTTTTCGAGCGACGCCGCCAGCTGCAGGTCCTGCCAGGCGCGGCTCTTTTCCTGCGGGCTGCGCAGCAGATACGCCGGGTGGTAGCTCACCACCACGGGCACCGGCTTGCCTTCCACATCGATCTCATGGGCACGGCCGCGCAAGGCGGAGATGGCCGCCGTGCTGCCCAGCAAGGCCTGCGCGGCGAACCGCCCCAGCACCAGGATCAATTCGGGCTGCACCGACGCGATCTGGCGCATCAGATAGGGGCTGCAGGTGGCGACCTCTTCGGGCAACGGATCGCGATTGCCGGGCGGCCGGCATTTGATGACGTTGGCGATGAACACGTCGCGGTCGCGGGAATGGCCGACGGACGCCAGCATGCTGTCCAGCAGCTTGCCGGACTTGCCGACAAACGGTTTGCCCTGCTTGTCTTCCTGCTCGCCGGGCGCTTCGCCGATCACCATCCAGCGGGCCCGCCGCACCCCGCCCCCGAACACGGTTTGCGTGCGCGTCTTGCAGAGTCCACAGGCGACACAGCCGCGCACTTCCTGCTGCAGCAGCATCCAGGCTTCTTTTGGCGACAGGTCGGAGGTCGGCGCCAGGGCCGGCACGACGCGGATGACTTCCTGCGCGACTTCCGGCAGGTCAGCCCTGTGCTTCGCGACGAGTTCAGCCTGCGGCTGCAGCACCGTGACTGCGCCGGCCGCTTCCGCGTTCAGCTCCCGGCCCTCCTGGCGGATACTTGCGACTTCCAGAGCGGCAGGTTCGACCTGCGCCCCGTCGTCATCCCGCGGCGCAGGCGGCTCCGCCGTCGCGGGATCCACTGCCGTCACCGGTTCCGCTGCCGACACGCCAGCCGCGTTGGCGTGCGCCACGGCGACGCCGGGCGCGCTGCCCGCCGCCCACACCCGCTCGATTCCCAGTTCGCGCAGCCATGCCTTGCGTACCGCGTTCATGGGCACGCTGCTTTGCCGGGGATCCTGAGGCTTTGCGTCGCTCATAGCGCTCCCCGCCCGGCCTGCCGCGCCGACCCGTTGACCTGGTGTTCACCGGCCAGGAAGGTCTTGCGCATCACGATTGCGTCTTCGCGGCCATCGGGCGCCGGATAGTAGTTGCGCCGCACGCCGATCCGTTCGTACCGGTGCCGCTCGTAGAAACCTTGCGCCACCGGATTGGACGGCCGCACTTCCAGCAGCACCGTGCGTGCGCCCAACGACACCGCCACCTTTTCGGTCCAGTCCAGCAGATGGCGCCCGACGCCTCTGCCCTGCGCGTCCTTGGCCACGCTGATGTTCAGCAGATGGCCTTCATCCAGCACCATCATCAGCACGCAGTACCCCAGCATGGCGCCCGCGTCCCGCACCACCCAGGCGCTGTAGCCCGAGCTGATCGAGTCGGCGAAATTCTTGCGGGTCCACGGAAAGGCATACACCGCTTTTTCGATGCGTTCGACGTCGTCAAGATCCGCGGGCGACATTGCCTGGGGCCGCGCGAACGCGGCGGAAACGGGGGCCGTCGACGTCATGCGCCCTCTCCTGCCAGCGCCGCTGGCGCGACCTTGGGATTGCCGCCGGCACCCAGCAGACGTTCCGCCGTCGTAAAGGCGACCTTGTCGCGCACATACAGCGGCATGGCCAATTCCGGCGCGATCGCCTCACCCCGCAGCCAGGCGCGCCAGGCCAGCGTCGCCACGGCGGAAGCGGTCGGGCGCACCGCCTCGGGCAAGCGCCGGGCCTCCGGCACGCCCGAAAAGGCATCCGGATACGCGGCGGCGGCATCGCCTGCCAGCCACCCGCCCATTCCTCCCCCTTCCACGCCGAACGTCGCCCGCAACCACATCTCCAGCCCCTCCAGCGCCATCAGTTGGGGCTCCAGCAGCACCTGCTGTTCCCCTTCAGTGGGATGCGCATAGGCGGCCACATACACTTCCTGCATGCGGGCATCCATGGCGACCACGACGGGCTGCCCGGACGTGGGCCGGGCCTGAACGGCCACCGCGGCATGGGACACCACCGGCAGCACCGGGCGGTCCAGCGCAAAGCCCAGTCCCTGGGCGACACCACAGGCGACCCGCAGTCCGGTAAATCCCCCCGGCCCCTGGCCAAACGCAATGGCGTCGATGGCCGACCGGGCAATGCCCGCTTCAGCCAGGACCTCGTCGATCATGGGCAACAGGCGTGCGGAATGTTCCTGCACACCTTGGTGTTCGCGGGAAATGAGGCCGGGAGGGGACAACATGTCGGCCGGCGTGCGCAGCAGGGCCACGCCGCACCAGGCGGAAGACGTTTCTAGAGAAAGGATATGCAGCGACATAGGCTGCGATTGTAAGACGTCGGCGGCCGAATCAGCGCTTCTTGTCGCGGTACGGCTGGTAGACTTCCTGGCTGGCGTTGCGGATTTCCTGGCGCAACTGATTGCGCTCTTCCGACGTCAACTTGCGCGGCACCTGCTGGCGCTCGTCTTGCGTGACCGGGCCGGCCCAACCGTCCATACCGGCCGACACCATACCCACCGGGCCGTCCGCCAGCACGGCCGTGCGGCCGTCGGCAGCCCTGGCTTCCAACGTGCGCGACAGGGCGCGGTCGATCCGCCCTTCCATGTCGGCCTGCATCCCATCCCGCGACGCTCCCGCCACCCGCGCCTGCTGGCGCGCGTCACGCGTCTGCGCAATTACCACACCTGCCGACGCAGCGGCTACCACCACTGCCAGACCGGCGATGGCAAGCGGACCGCGAGTCCACCGTTTGCGCAAGGAAATGGGAAGGATGACTTTGTTCACGACTCCATCATACGACGGTGAAATCGGGGGCTCACGCACTCAGCCGTGACCAAGTCCCCATTTCTGTAACAACCAATGTCCCTTGCTGGATTGATACAACTGGCTCCGTTACATTTGCCGCATGTCTCTAGCCAACGCCCCCAAAAAAATCCTCGTCGTCGATGACGACGTGCGTCTGCGCGACCTTCTGCGCCGCTACCTTGCCGAGCAGGGCTTCTCTGTCTGGGTCGCGGAAAACGCCCAGACCATGAACAAGCTCTGGCAACGCGAGCGTTTCGATCTGCTTGTCCTGGACCTGATGCTGCCCGGCGAAGATGGCCTGTCCATCTGCCGCCGTCTGCGCGGCGCGCGGGACAGCACCCCGATCATCATGTTGACGGCCAAGGCCGAGGACGTGGACCGTATCGTCGGCCTGGAAATGGGCGCCGACGACTACCTGCCCAAGCCTTTCAACCCGCGCGAACTGCTGGCCCGTGTCAACGCCGTGCTGCGCCGCCGGGGTCCGGAAGAACATCCGGGCGCACCGAGCCAGGACAACGAATCCGTATCGTTCGGCCCGTATGTGCTGAACCTGGCCACCCGTACCCTGACGCGCGACAACGAGCCGGTCGCCCTGACCACCGGCGAATTCTCGGTGCTGAAGGTATTCGCCCGCCATCCCAAGATCCCGCTTTCGCGCGACAAGTTGATGGAATTGGCGCGTGGCCGTGAGTACGAAGCGTTCGACCGCAGCCTGGACGTGCAGATCTCGCGTCTGCGCAAGCTGATCGAACCCGATCCCGCGAAGCCCGTGTTCATCCAGACCGTCTGGGGCCTGGGCTACGTGTTCGTTCCCGATGGCGGCAGCTGACGGCACCTGATTTTTCATGTCCGTCGCCCTGCGTGTGGCGTCTCGCTTAGGCCTGTTCAGCCGCACCTTTCTATTATTGACCGTCCTGATGACGGCCAGTCTGGCCGCGTGGCTCCAGGCTTTCCGAAGCATGGAAGTGGAGCCGCGCGCGCAGCAGGTCGCGCAGCAGATCGTCACCGTCGTCAACATCACCCGCGCCGCACTGGTGCACTCGGCACCCCGAGAGCGACGCTATCTTCTTCTGGACCTCGCTACGAACGAGGGCATCCAGGTCTACCCCCGCGAATCCGGCGACAACACCGTGCCCATCCCGAATCGGCAGGTGTTGCAGCGCGTGGAAGAACAGGTGGTGGATCGCCTGGGTCCCGACACCATCGTCGCCTGGGAGGTCAACCGCATCCCCGGCCTGTGGGTCAGTTTTTCGATCGACGACGATGCCTACTGGATGGTCGTCGAGCGCGATCGTGCCGAGCGGGTGCCAGGCGTCGAGTGGCTGGGCTGGGGCGCGGCAGCCCTGCTGCTGTCGTTATTAGGCGCCGCGGTGATCGTGGGCTTCGTCAACCGGCCCTTGTCCCGGTTGTCGCGGGCCACGCAGGCGCTGTCGCGTGGCGAGACGCCCTCCCCCCTGCCCGAAAGCGGTCCGGAAGAAATCCGCCGCGTGAACACCAGCTTCAACCGCATGGTGGAAGAGCTGGACCGTGCCGAGGCGGATCGAGCGTTGATGCTGGCCGGGATCTCGCACGACCTGCGCACACCGCTGGCGCGGCTGCGGCTCGAGATCGAAATGAGTGGCGCATCCGAAGCGTCGCGCAACGCGATCGATGAGGACGTCGAGCAGATCAACCGCACCATCGGTCAGTTCATGGAATACGCCCGTCCGGCGTCGTCGACCGACTCGACCCACAACGTGTCGGAACTGGTGTCCGATCTGATCGAACGCGAACGCAGCCATACGGAAGCCCTGGGCGGCTCGCTGTCGGCCGACGTCCGTCCCGATCTGTGGGCGCGCATTGCCGCGCCGGATCTGCAGCGCGCGGTGGGCAATCTGATCGAGAACGCCCGACGCTATGGTCATGGGCCGGATGTCCCGCTGCGGATCGATGTCAGCGTAAAGCCCCAAGGGGCCAACGTCGTGATCGAAGTCGCGGACCGTGGGCCGGGTATCAAGGCCGAAGACGTGCCGCGTCTGCTGCGCCCATTCACGCGGGGGTCGGACGCGCGGACGGACGCGGGCGGAGCCGGTCTGGGATTGGCGATCGTGCGTCGCCTGCTGCAACGCGCGGGTGGTACGCTGACTCTGGTGCCGCGTGACGGGGGTGGATTGGTGGCCCGAATCGTGCTGGCAGCTTCGTCTGTCCGATCCGCGGACGGAAAGTGACTTTTCACGGAATCCTGGAGAGAACATGAAAACTGTCGGCGAAAAACTCGAAGCATTCAGGGTCAATGGCGTCAAGCCCGGCTTCAATGCGCATGAAGAAAACGGCGCTTCGGCGTTCGAGACCATCACGGAAAGCTCGTTCCCTGGCAAGTGGAAGATCATCTACTTCTACCCGAAGGACTTTACGTTCGTGTGCCCGACCGAGATCGTCGGGTTCGCGAAGCTGGCCAAGGATTTCGAAGATCGCGATGCCGTCCTGATGGGCGGCTCGGTCGACAACGAATTCGTGAAGCTGGCGTGGCGCCGGGAACATCCGGACCTGTCCAGGCTGAACCACTACCAGTTTGGCGACGTGCGCGGTGAACTGGTGGATCAGCTGGGCATCCGCGACAAGACGGAAGGCGTGGCGCTGCGTGCCACATTCATCGTGGACCCTGACAACACCATTCAGCACGTCTCGGTCAACAATCTGAACGTCGGCCGCAACCCTGAAGAAGTACTGCGCTTGCTGGACGGCCTGCAAACCGACGAGCTGTGCGCGTGCGGCCGTGATGTCGGCGGCTCGACGCTGTGACGCGTCATGGCACGGACGACGCCTGACAGGGTCATGCGCGTTGTCCACGCCGCAGCCGGTGCTGCGGCCGCCACCCACAAAGCCCGGTAGCCCCGGGCTTTCATTGACATCGAATCATAGGAAAACGCTATGGAATTCCTTGCATCAATCAAAGAAAGCATTCCCGACTATGCCAAAGACATCCGCCTGAATCTGGATGCCGTCATCAGCCGATCGTCCTTGTCGCCCGAAGACGCGGTGGGTTCGGCCCTGGCGGCGGCCTACGCGGCCAAGAGCAAGTTCCTGATCGACGCTTTCAAAAGCGGGCTGTCGGATACCGATGCGAACGCGGCGCTGACGGCGGCGGCGCTGATGGGCATGAACAACGTCTGGTATCCCTACCCGGAAATGTCTGACGACGCGCAATTAAGGACGCTCGCCCCGCAACTACGCATGAATGCGTATGCGACGCACGGCGGCGTCGACAAGAAGCGCTTCGAGCTGTTTGCGCTGGTGGCGTCCATCATTGGCAAATGCCATTTCTGCGTCAAGTCGCACTACGCGACGCTGAAGCAGGAAGGCCTGTCGACGGAACAACTGCGCGACGCCGGCCGGATCGCGGCCGTGGTGAACGCGGCCGCGCAAGTGCTGGCGGCCGAAGGCAAGTAAAAGAGAGGCGTTCGAGGACGCCTGATCATCAAGGTGCTGGCCTGTTCATGGGGCGTGAGCAAGTCTGTCAACAACACGTCCGTCGACTGTGAGGCCAGACGGACGTTTTGCCGTTCACGAATTCGGATTGGGCCGGACCATTGGACGATGGTGGCCCTGAAGCGGATGGGCGATCCCCTTGTCGCCGTAGACGCCAATCACTTGCGCGATCACTACCTGAAAGCCGTTGAGCCATTGTGCTTGCTGACGCTTGGCGGCAATGTGGGCCGGATGGGCCATCAGGGTTTCCAATCGTGCATGGAATCCCAGTAGTACACGTTGGAGACCAGGCCGGTCGCTGGATTTTCCCAAGTTTCTTCACCCAGGTAGCCCTCGATTTCCTTCGCAGCGCCGGCAATCACCTTGTCGAGTGCGTGGAAAGCGTCGTCGTAGCGCCCTGCGGCAAACGTGAATGTCGACGAATACAGAGCGGGTGCCTCCGCAGGAGGAACGTCGTTGACCACGCTAGGCTCCGCCTTCGCCGTCGTACAGATCCTTGAACACGACCGGTTCGGGCTTGCGCGCCAGCATCGCCACCACCGTGGCGGCGATGCCTTCCTTGCGGCCCAGATAGCCCAGGGACTCGTTGGTCTTGGCCTTGATGTTGACGCAGTTGACCGGAATGCGCAGGTCGTCGGCAATATTGCGCACCATGGCCGGCGCATGCGGCCCGATCTTGGGGGCCTGTGCATGCACGGTGGCATCGACGTTCACCACCTGCCAGCCGGCGTCGTCCACGCGCTGCATGGCGGTACGCAGCAGCACGCGGCTGTCCGCGCCGGCATAGGCGGCATCGGTGTCGGGAAACAGGCGGCCAATGTCGCCCAGCGCCGCGGCGCCCAGCACCGCGTCGGTGATCGCATGCAGCAGCACGTCGGCGTCCGAATGTCCCAGCAAACCGTGGGTATGCGGAATCGTCACGCCACCGATGATCAGCGGCCGATCGGGCACCAGGGCATGCACATCGAACCCCTGGCCGATGCGAAAGGGGAAGTAGCTGGGGGGGGCATCATGCGTGGTCATCGATCCATCTTTCCATCAAGTCAAAATCTTCGGGCCAGGTCAGCTTGAAATTCTTCAATGAGCCCGGAACTAAGCAGGGTGCGTAGCCTAGCGCTTCCATGGCGCTGGCTTCGTCGGTCACGACGGTGCCTTGCCGGACGGCAGTATCAAGCGCCGCGCGCAGCAGGCCGGCGGGAAACATCTGCGGCGTCTGCGCCTGCCACAAGTGGTCTCGCGGCACGGTGGCCGCCACGCGCGGTGGCTGGGCGCGGTCCGGATCTTGCGACTTGATCGTGTCGGCAACGCGCATGGCGACCAGGCCGCCGGTGGTTTCGCCTGGGTTGCCCCCGGCCTGATTCAGGCAGGTGTCAATCAGATCGGCAAGAATGGCTGCCGACAATCCCGGACGCGCCGCATCATGGACCAGCGCCCAGGCGTCATCGGGCAGGTCCAGCGCTGCCAGGGTGTTGCGGACAGTGTCGGCCCGGGTGGCGCCACCGCAAGGCAGGATGTCGACACGGTCCATGCCCTGCAAGGCCTCAGGGGCCCAGGGGTCGCCCTCGGTCACGGCGACCACGACACGGGTGATGCGGGCGTCCTGCAGCAAGGCGTGCACCGCGCGGCGCAGCATCGGCTGGCCCGCCAGCAGGCGGTACTGTTTGGGCGTGACGGATCTGGACGTCGCTGCGTGGTTAGTATCGGCTTGGCGCGGGGCAGCCCGCGCACCGACGCCGGCCGCAGGGACGATTGCGATTAACTGAGGGGGTGCGTGCATGCCTCCTATAATACGGAATTGCCGTGACGCTCGCGCTGGCCCCCGGCGCGGATCACTCAACCTTGACACTGATGTCCGCTCCCACCTCCGCTATCAAGCCGTCTGCCTCCCCCTCCCGTCCCGTGACCGACGGCCTTCCTGCGCCGTCTGCCTTGACGCGTGCGCTGCTCGCAGCGCTCAAGACGGGGGAACGTTATGGCCAGCCACGTCCTCCGGGCGCGGGCGATGCCTGGCTGCTGGCGGATCTGGCCCGGCAGGCAAAACGCCCCCTGGCCATCCTGACGGCCGACCCGCTCGATGCGCAGCGCCTGGCTGAAGAAATCCGCCAGTTCGCGCCCGAACTGCGGGTGAATCAATTCCCTGACTGGGAAACGCTGCCTTACGACGCGTTTTCGCCGCATGAAGACCTGATCTCGGAACGCCTGAAGGCGCTCCATGGCCTGTCGAGCGGCACGGTGGACGTGTTGACGGTGCCGGTCACGACCGCCATGTACCGGCTCGCGCCGCCGTCGTTCCTGGCGGCCTACACGTTCTCGTTCAAGCAGGGCGACCGGCTGGACGAATCGGCGCTGCGCGCGCAGCTGACGCTTGCCAACTACTCGCACGTCACGCAAGTGACGGCGCCGGGCGAGTTCTGCATTCGTGGCGGACTGATCGACCTGTTCCCGATGGGGTCGGCCCTGCCCTACCGGATCGACCTGTTCGATGACACCATCGAATCGATCCGCAGCTTCGACATCGACACGCAGCGCAGCGTCTATCCGGTCAAGGAAGTGCAGATGCTGCCGGGCCGTGAGTTCCCGATGGACGAGGCCGCGCGCAACGACTTTCGCGCCCGCTTCCGGGAATTCTTTGAAGGCGACCCGTCACGGGCCATGCCGTACAAGGACATCGGCAGCGGCATCGCCTTTCCGGGTGTCGAGTACTACCTGCCGCTGTTCTTTGACGACACCGCCACGCTGTTCGACTACCTGCCCAAGGACGCGATCACGGTCACGTTGGGCGATACCGAAGACGCGATCCGCCGCTTTGAAGCCGACACGGCCAGCCGGTATGGCTTCCTGAAAAGCGACCGCGAACGGCCGATTCTGGCGCCCGCCCGCATCTTCCTGGACACTGAAGGCCTGTTCGGCCACCTGCGGCAGTTTCCCCGGCTGGCGCTGACCGCCGATCGCAATCACCCGTCTTTCATCACGCCGCCCGACGTGGCCGTGCAGCGCAAGGCCGACGACCCGGTGGCGCGCCTGCGGGCACAGGTTTCGGCCGCCGACACCCATGTGTTGCTGTGCGCCGAATCGGCGGGCCGGCGCGAGACCATCGTGCAGATGCTGGGGGACTTCGGCCTGCATCCGCAACCGGTGGAATCGGTGCAGGATTTCCTGGCGCGGCCCAGCGGCTTTGCCATCGGCATTGCACCGTTGTCGTCGGGCTTTGGCCTGGCCGACAGCAAGCTGCTGTTCCTGACCGAAAGCGACCTGTTCACGGGTCACACGGTCCGCCGCGGCAAGCGCAATCAGGAACGGGCCAGCAACGTCGAATCGATGGTGCGCGACCTGTCCGAACTGCGGGTGGGGGATCCGGTCGTCCATACGCAGCACGGCATCGGGCGCTACCAGGGCCTGATCGTGATGGACATCGGCGAAGGGGACATGGAATTTCTGCACCTGGAGTACAACGGCGGCAGCACGCTGTATGTTCCCGTGTCGCAGCTCCATGTGATCTCGCGCTACAGCGGGTCGGACCCCGAAACGGCGCCCTTGCATCAACTGGGTTCGGGCCAGTGGGACAAGGCGCGGCGCAAGGCCGCATCCCAGGCACGCGATGCCGCGGCCGAACTGCTGAACATCTACGCCCGCCGCGCCTTGCGCGAAGGCTTTGCATTCAAGCTGCCGCTGTCCGACTACGAAGCGTTTGCGGAATCCTTCGGCTTTGAAGAAACCGTGGACCAGTCGCTGGCGATCAAAGCCGTGATTCAGGACATGACGTCCGGCAAACCGATGGATAGGCTGGTGTGCGGCGACGTTGGCTTTGGCAAGACCGAAGTTGCGCTGCGTGCCGCCTTCCTGTCGGTGATGAACAGCAAGCAGGTGGCCATTCTTTGCCCCACCACCCTGCTTGCCGAACAGCATGCGCAAAACTTTGCTGACCGGTTTGCGGACTGGCCGGTGCGCGTGGCGGAGCTGTCCCGTTTCAAGTCGGCCAAGGAAATGGCTGTCTCGATCGACCTGATCAACGAAGGCAAGATCGACATCGTGATCGGTACCCACAAGCTGCTGTCCGACAAGGTCAAGTTCAAGAACCTGGGCCTGGTCATCATCGACGAGGAACACCGTTTTGGCGTGCGCCAGAAGGAAGCCCTGAAGGCGCTGCGCGCCGAGGTGGACGTGCTGACGCTGACCGCTACGCCGATTCCACGCACGCTGGGGCTGTCCCTGGAAGGCATCCGCGACTTTTCCGTGATTGCCACGGCGCCGCAGAAGCGGCTGGCGATCAAGACCTTCGTGCGCCGGGAAGACAACAGCACCGTGCGCGAAGCGTTGTTGCGCGAATTGAAGCGCGGCGGGCAGGTCTACTTCCTGCACAATGAAGTGGACACCATCCACAATCGGCGCGCCAAGCTGGAAGAACTGGTGCCCGAAGCGCGTATTGCCGTGGCCCATGGCCAGATGCCCGAACGGGAACTGGAACAGGTCATGAAGGGCTTCTATCAACAGAAGTTCAACGTGCTGCTGTGCACGACCATCATTGAAACCGGCATTGACGTGCCGAGCGCCAACACCATCGTCATCCACCGTGCCGATCGTTTTGGCCTGGCCCAGTTGCACCAGTTGCGCGGCCGCGTCGGGCGCTCGCACCACCAGGCCTATGCCTATCTGATGACCCCGGGCGAAGACGCCATCACCAGCAACGCCAAGAAGCGGCTCGAAGCCATTCAGGCCATGGAAGAACTCGGTTCCGGTTTCTACCTGGCCATGCACGATCTGGAAATCCGCGGCGTGGGCGAAGTGCTGGGCGAGAACCAGTCGGGCAACATCCAGGAAGTCGGCTTCCAGATGTACAACGACATGCTCAATGAAGCCGTCCGTGCACTGAAGGACGGCCGCGAGCCCGACCTGAATGCGCCACTGTCGGCCACCACCGAAATCAATCTGCACGTGCCTGCCCTGCTGCCCAACGATTACTGCGGCGACGTGCATGCGCGCCTGGCCGTGTACAAGCGGTTGGCCAATTGCGAGGATGCCGACGCGGTCGACATCATTCAGGAAGAACTGATCGACCGATTCGGCAAGCTGCCCGAACCGGCGCGCGCGCTGATCGACATTCATCGTTTGCGGCTGCAGGCCAAGGGCGTGGGCGTGATCAAGATCGACGCCAGCGAAGCTGCCGCCGTGATGCAATTCGTGCCGAATCCGCCGATCGACCCGATGCGCATCATCACGCTGGTGCAGAAGAACAAGCACATCAAAATTGCCGGGCCGGACAAGCTGCGCATCGAGATCAAGGCGCCCGACCTGAAGTCGCGGGTCGAAGCCGTCCGGACGACCTTGCGGTCGCTGGTCTGACGCGGTGCCGATGCACGCGGTAAGTGAACCCGGCGCGCCTTCCCGCGTGGCGGACCTTGGGCCGGCGTGGATCCGGGCGGTCTGCGTCCCTGCGGGCTGCGGCCGCGCGCTCCTTATTCTTACCTCTCTACGTATTTACCTTCGATCATGACCCATCTCGTTGTCCAGGCGCCGGTGCTTGCCGATGCCGATCTTTCCCACCTCCAGACGCTGGTGCAGGCCAGGCGCGACATCGACCTCGCGCCGCATGCGCTGCGCATGACGGACGTGCGCGACGACGCCGAGACGCGTGCCGCGGTCAAGACCTACTGCACCGAGGCAGGCATTGACTGGGCGTTTGTCGAGCCGGGCGCGCGCCTGAAGGACTGGAAAGTGCTGGCGATGGACATGGACTCGACGCTGATCTCGATCGAATGCATCGACGAAATCGCGGACATGGCCGGGCTGAAAGCGCAGGTGTCCGCCATTACCGAAGCCGCCATGCGCGGCGAGATCACTGACTTCAAGGACAGCCTGCGCCGGCGCGTTGCGCTGCTGCGCGGCCTGCCACTGGACGCCTTGCAGCAGGTGTATATCGAACGATTGAAGCTGAACCCCGGCGCCGAACGGCTGGTCTCGACCGCGCGCGACATGGGGGTCAAGACGCTGCTGGTATCCGGCGGGTTTACCTGGTTCACGGGCCGGTTGAAAGAGCGGCTGAACCTGGATGCCGCCTACGCCAATACGTTGTCAGTCGACGCGCAGGGACGCCTGACCGGTGACGTGGACGGCGACATTCTGGATGCCCAGGCCAAGGCCGATCATCTGGTCGCGTTTGCCAAGCT
Organism: Pigmentiphaga litoralis; assembly: GCF_013408655.1. Lineage (NCBI taxonomy): Bacteria > Pseudomonadati > Pseudomonadota > Betaproteobacteria > Burkholderiales > Alcaligenaceae > Pigmentiphaga > Pigmentiphaga litoralis. Next base: position 503,718 of record NZ_JACCBP010000001.1, on the reverse strand, counting down.
GCATGGCGCCCTGCCCTCGCAGGCGATCGCGATGGGCGATGGCGCCAATGACCTGACGATGATGGGCGTAGCGGGCCTGAGCGTGGCCTACCATGCCAAGCCGGTGGTGCGCGATCAGGCCACGCGGTCGATCAATGTGTGCGGGCTGGACAGCGCCTTGAACTGGTTCGAAGACACCGCAGGCCGCTGAGCGGAGCACGCACTTTCGGTATCTGCATCGGGTCGGACGTGTTCTTGCGCCATGCGGGCAAGGTGCGTTTTGCTTTCGGACCGATCTGCCCTGCGGGCACGCGGCGGCTCAGCTATGTGAGCAGCCACGTGCCTGCCACCCGCATTACCTGTCCGTGCGCACGTACGGCGTGCCGATGGCGTGATACACGTTCTGCTGCACGTCCTGCACCTGGGCGTCCAGGGTCTGGCGTTCAGGCCGGCTCAACCACTCGGCCAGCGCGTCCTCATTGGAAGGCGTGGCCGACGTGAACTCCAGGATCTCGACATAACGCGCTTCGTCGTGCGTTTCCTGATAGATGCGGTAGCGTCGGCAGCCGGTCATCTCGCGCGTCGCGGTCGCTTCCTGCTGCGCCTGATCCAACGTCAGACCGAGTGGCCGCCGCGTGTGGCGCACCACCACGGACGATCCGGTGTGATGCGCCGGATCCGCATGGCGGGTGCCGGCAGGCGCCAGCGCCAGTTGCCGCAGATTCAGCCGGATGCGGTCTTTTCCAAAGAAGCTCCAGATCCGGCCCGACCACGGGCTGGGATGCGTCGTCACGTGCTGGAAGCCAGGGCTGGCTTCGACTGACTCATCGACGGTTTCGTACAAGGCCAGGAACTTGGGAAAGGCCTCGTCGCTGAAGTAGCGCGTGCCGCTGACGAAGCCATCCAGGTCGACGATTTGCGGAATGTGCTCGCGTTCGTACCAGGCATTGAATTCTTCTTCGCGTTCCGGGGCCACGTGCAGCCAGACGGCGATCATGCCGGAGGGAACCGCGCCGGCGGTGCGGGTCGCGGACCCTGATGCGGCGCTTGCTGCGGTCAGTGCTGCCGCGGTCGGTGCTGCTGCGGGCCGTGCGACAGTTCCTGCGGCCGTCGCTGTTGCGTTCGTTTCGCCGGTCGGTGCTGCAGGGACGCTGCCGTGCGTCGTCGTCATGTTCGTCATCGTTCACTCCATCTTGATATTGGCGTCAGCAATCACGCGCTTCCACAGCACGAGTTCGCTGGCGACCAGCTTGTCGAACGCCGCCGGCAAACCGGGCGACGGATCCGCGCCCGCTGCGGCCAGCTGCGCGCGCACGTCGGGCTTGTCCAGCGCGATCGTCAACTCGCGGTTCAACCGGTCCACGATCGCAGGCGGCGTGCCTGCGGGCGCGATCAGTCCGTACCAGGCAACCACCTCGGCGCCCGGCAAGCCCGCCTGCGCTACCGTCGGCACACCCGGCAGCGCGGCGGACGGCGACGGGCCCGCGATTGCGATTGGCCGCAATTGCCCTGCCTTGATGAACCCCAGCACGGGTGGCACACCACTGAACAGCATCTGCACCCGGTGCGCCAGCATGTCGGTCACGGCATCCTGATTGCCCTTGTACGGCACGTGCACGATGTTCACCTTGGCCAAGGAACGGAACAGCTCCCCGGCAAGGTGGTTCGTACTTCCGATGCCCGACGACGCAAAGTTCAATTGCCCCGGATGCGCCTTGGCGTAGGCCACCAGTTCGGGCAGCGTCTTGACTGGGATCGCGGGGTCGACCAGCAGCACGTTTGGGCTGCTGGCAATCAGCCCGATCATGGCCAGATCCTTTTGCGTATCGAAGGGCATCTTGTCGCCATACAGGGCCGGGTTGACCGTCATGGGTCCGGTCGTGCCGATGCCGATGGTGTAGCCGTCTTTCGGCGCCTTGGCGACCAGATCGACACCGATGTTGCCGCCCGCGCCGCCCCGGTTTTCCACGACCACGGTCTGCTTGAGTTGCTGCGACAACGGGATCGCCAGCGCGCGCGCCAGGATATCCACCGTGCTGCCCGCCGCGAACGGTGCGATCAACCGGATCGGCCGCGCCGGGTAATCCTGCGCCGCGGCGGGCAAGGCGGTGGCAAGCGCCAGCAGCCCCGCCGCCAGGATGGAAAGTTTCATGCTGTCTCCTGCATCGTGTTGTTGGTGTTCTTGTTGGTGATGTTGGTGATGTTGTTGTTGGTGTTGTTGGTGCTGGTGATGTTGTTGATGATCTTGTTGGTGTTGTTGGTGTTGTTGGTGTTGTTGGTGTTGTTGCCCTTTCTCTGGCGGATGTTATTGACGCCGGTGCCAACCTGGCGAAGCCCCAGGCGCCGTCGCGCGCCACATCCCGGATGTCTGACCAGGCATCCTTGCCGTCACGGCAATTAGTTGACTATGACAACTATTCTGCGCCTGTGGCGCGATCTTGCAACGGGGGTTCGCCCTGCTGCGAATACAGCGGCAACCCGGCGAACGGCATGCGCGCCTGCAGCACCACGCCTTCTTCCGCCTCGGTGATGAACAACGTTCGGTTATCCGGCCCGCCGTAGGCGACGTTGGTCGTGCGCCGCCCCGCGCACGACCGCACTCGCAACATCGGTTCGCCGTTGGCACTGAACAGCCAGACGGTGCCCGCGCCGGCGTGAACCACGGCCAGATTGCCTTCCACGTCCACGGCCAGCCCATCGGGGCCGGTCGGGCTGCCGGACAACTGGATGAAGCGGCTCAGTTTCCCGATCGCGCCGCCCGCGCCGTTGGCTACGCTGGCTCCACCGTCTCCGCTGATTCCACCGTCTCCGCTGGCTCCACCGTCCCCTCTGGCCCCACGGTCTCGGCTGGTTCCACCTTCTCCTCTGACTCCACCGTCTGCGCTGTATCCGCTGGCTGCACTTGCCGCATCGGCTCGGCTCCCGACACTGGCACCTATCCCAAGGCTGTAGATTGCGTTGTCCCGCGTGATGGCGATATACACCAGCCGCCCATCGGGACTGAACGCGATGCCGTTCGGGCCGGCAAGTCCGTCGATCACACACTCCAGCACGCCCGTGCCCGCCCTCAGCCGATAGACCCTGCCCGTCGGCCGTCGTAAGTCGCTGCCGCCCTGATCCGTGAACCACAGGTCCCCATCCGGCGCGAACGTCAGGTCGTTGACGCCCTGCAGCGCGACCGATTGGGGCGTGGCGCCCACGACGCCGTTGAAGCCGCCCTGGCCGTCCAGACACACGATGCCATGGCGCCGGTCCGCAACAAACACCCGGCCATCGCGGTGTAGCGCCAGGCCGTTGGGCTCGCCGTCGTAATCGGCCGCGACTGCAAAGTCGCCGGCTCGGGTCACGCTGAACACACGTCCATGGGCCAGGTCGGTGCAATACAGCGTGCCGTTGCGGTCAAACGCCGGGCCTTCAAGAAAGGAATGCAGGGGGCCCGCACCACGGGCCTCGACCCAGGGGGACGGGTAGTCCATGCGATGCCACGCGGCAGGCAGCACGGCGAATCGTTCGGTGGGCAGGTCTGGCGGCGCAGCGTACATGGCGGCTCCGAAGGCAAAAGGCCATCATGAACGCCTGACCGGCTGCCGGGATAACGGTTTATGCAGATTGCAGCCATCTGGTATCGAGATGGCCCGTATCATGGCGGAATCATGGACCTTCGCCGCCTTCGCTACTTCGTCGTCATCCTGGAAACCGGCAGCTTTTCCCAAGCCGCGGCCAAGCTGCATATCGTGCAGAGCGCGCTCAGCACGCAGATCCAGAAACTGGAAGCCTCGCTGGGCGTGCAGCTGTTCGTACGGGACGCACAAGGTGTGCGGCCGACGGCGGCAGGCACCCGCCTGCTCGTCCATGCACGCGACATTCTGGACCGGATTGCCGCAGCGGAACGGGACGTGAAAGTTCACGGACAGGCCGAAGGCGGAGTGGTGCGGATCGGTATCCCGAGCAGCATCAGCCGCATGCTGACGGTGCCGCTGCTCAAGGCCGTCGAAGCTGCCCTTCCCGGCCTGACGCTGCAGATCGTCGAAGCGCTGACGGCCGAACTCGAAGCCATGCTGATGCAGGACAAGCTCGACATAGCACTGCTGATGGTGGCGGGCGACGCGTCGGGCAGCTTTGAAACGCAGCACTTGCGCAACGAGCCGCTGTACCTGGTCGGCCATCCGGACGCCGCGCGTGACTGGCCGGCCACCGTGCCGATCGCGGCGTTGGACGGGATCGACCTTATCTTGCCGACCGCCCGTCACGGCGTGCGTCAGGCACTGACGCGCGAAGCCGCGCAGCAAGGCCTGCGGCTGCGGATCAAACATGAACTGGATTCGATCCCACGCACCGCGCAACTGATCGCCGGCGGCGCTGGGGCGTCGGTGATGCTGGTGTCGTCGTTCGTGGAAGAATGGCGCGCCGGACTGGTCGCCGCGCGGCTGCTGGTGGACCTGCGGACGCCGGTCACCTTGCAGCAGGCCACCGCAAGAGGTGCCACGCACCCGGCGGTGGCCGAACTGCGCCGGCTGATTCAGGAAACCGCGCAGCGCCTGACCGCCGATGGGACCTGGCCGGATGGGACCGACGGGCCGGGGTTGAACGCAGTCGGGCCGGACGGCCCTATGTTGGCGCCAACTCCCTCTGGAAGCCCGCGCTAGGGCACCCAGGCCTCAGGCGACGTCGCCCCACAGATCGTGCGCGTCGGACCCGGCGATCTTGACCGACACGATCTCGCCAGCCTTGAACCGCTTCCAGGGCTTGTCGGGCGTCGCAATGAACACGTTGCCGTCGATCCCAGGCGCGTCGGCCATGGACCGGGCCACGCCGCCGTCCTGGTTGACTTCGTCAACGATGCACTTGATCGTCTTGCCCACACGGCGGGCCAGGCGCTTGCGCGAAATCTCTTCCTGCACCTGCATGAAACGACCCTGGCGCTCGGCGCGCACGTCGTCCGGCACCGGATCCGGCAGGTCGTTGGCGGTGGCGCCATCGACCGGCGAATAGGCAAAACAGCCCACACGGTCCAGCTGCGCTTCCCGCAGGAAGTCCAGCATCTCTTCGAACTCGGCGTCGGTTTCACCCGGGAAGCCGGCGATGAAGGTGCTGCGGATCGTCAGGTCCGGACAGATATCACGCCATGCACGAATCCGATCCAGATTGCGTTCCGACGAGGCCGGGCGCTTCATCAGCTTCAGGATGCGCTGGCTGGAATGCTGGAACGGGATATCCAGGTACGGCAGGATCCGCCCGCCATTGGCGTGCGTCTCGTTCATGAAGGGCAGCACTTCGTCCACGCTGGGGTACGGGTAGACGTAATGCAGGCGGACCCACACGCCCAGCTGCGACAATTCACGCGTCAGCTCGGTCATGCGCGTACGTACGGGCTTGCCGTTGACGAAGCCCGTGCGGTACTTGACGTCCACGCCGTAGGCGCTGGTGTCTTGCGAGATGACGAGGATTTCTTTGACGCCGGCCTTGACCAGGTTTTCGGCTTCCTTCATCACCTCGTTGATCGGCCGCGACACCAGGTCGCCGCGCATCGACGGGATGATGCAGAAGCTGCAACGGTGATTGCAACCTTCGGAAATCTTCAGGTAGGCGTAGTGCTTGGGCGTCAGGCGCACGCCTTGCGGTGGCACCAGATCTGCGAACGGATCGTGGGGACGCGGCAGGTGCAGATGCACGGCCGACATGACTTCGTGCGTGGCATGCGGGCCGGTCACGGCCAGCACCTTGGGATGCACCTTGCGCACCACGTTCTCGCCCCCCTCTTCCTTGGCGCCCAGGCAACCCGTCACGATCACCTTGCCGTTGGCCTGCAGGGCCTCGCCGATGGCGTCCAGGCTTTCGCGGACGGCGTCATCGATGAATCCACAGGTGTTGACGATGACTAGGTCGGCGTCTTCGTAGGTCTTGGACGTGTCGTAGCCTTCCGACCGCAGCTGGGTCAAGATGCTTTCGGCGTCGGACCCGGCCTTGGGACAGCCCAGGCTGACAAAGCCGATCTTGGGCGACACGCCGCCCGGCAGCGCCGATGCCGGCAGGCCGTCGGTCGGCAGCAAGGACGAAGGCAGACCGGAAGCAGGCAGCCCGGCCGCCGTCTTGGAAGCATCAGGCAGCGAAGCGAGGTTTTCTTGCAGTACGAGGGACATCTGGCGTGCCGACAGGGTTTGTCCTGGCGGCCGATAAGAGGGGAACCCGGCATTTTACAGGTACTTACCGGGTTGGCGCATTTTGCCGGGCTGGATGTGGCGCGGTCGCCCCACCTGACCCGGCGAAACCTCGGGCGCCATGTCGGGAAGGCTCTGGCGCAAACGGCCTCGATCCATGCCGCTCTGATGCAGCGCCACCTCCCCGCAACGCCACCATAGGGCCAAGCCGCCCTGCGACATTGCCGACCTCAACCTGCGCCAATTTACTGCAGCGCAGCCTCGAACGCTTCCGCGCCGAACACGGCCCCAGCCTGTTCGATCCGGCTGCGGATTTCTTGCGCGTCATGCACCCGCCGCAGCGATTCATGCAGTTCGCCGGCCTGGGGCCACGTCCGCTTCAGGTGCGTCAGCCACATCTTGACCCGCCCATGTTCATGGCGCGATGCCACGCGCGTCTGCAGCTTGTTCAGGTACTCGAGCAACTGCCCCAGCACGATCGGCCATTCCGATGCCTGCGGCATCGGGTCGGCCTGCCCGCGAATGCGCAGGGCCAGGAACGGGTCGGCTACCGCCCCCCGCCCGATCATCACGTCGTCGCAGCCACTGACAGCACGGCAACGCGCCCAGTCTTCCACGGTCCACACATCGCCGTTGGCGGTGACCGGCACATCCACGGCGTCGTCGATGCGTGCAATCCATTCCCAGTGCGCAGGCGGCCGGTAGCCTTCATCACGCGTGCGCGCATGGACAACCAGCGACGCCGCGCCGCCTTCCGCCAGGGCCCGCGCGCAATCCAGCGCCAGCGCCTTGTCGGTCACGCCCAGCCGCATCTTGGCGGTGACGCGAATGCTTGCCGGGACGGCGGCGCGAACGCTCGACACGATGGCGTGCAACTGTTCAGGATGCGCCAGCAGCATGGCGCCGCCGCCGTGCCGGTTGACCACCTTGGCCGGGCAGCCGAAATTCAGGTCGATCCCGTGCGGTGACACCCGCGCGGCCTGCGCCGCGTTGATGCCCATCCATTCCGGATCGCTGCCCAGCAGCTGGATCACCATGGGCGTGCCGCTGGGGGTGAACGCGCCGTGCAGCACTTCCGGGGTGTCCCTTTCATACACACGCAGCGGCAGCAAGGACCCGACCACCCGCACGAATTCGGACACGCACCCGTCCAGCCCGCCCTGCCGCGTCAGCATGTCGCGCATGACGTAATCGGCCAGCCCTTCCATGGGCGCAAGCACGAGCCGGCTCATGGGCAGGCCTTGCCAGGGAGGCGGGGCGTGATAGGGGAAGTGATAGGGGACGTGACGTGGGACGTGACGTCGGGCGTGACGTGGGACGTAACGCCGTGCGGCATTGGCGCGCACCGCCCGCCCCGCGCCAATGCCGCACGGCGGCCAGGCCGCCGCAGCGGCCGGGAAACGTCAAAAGGGGGCAATGCAGACACGCGCGACATGATGTGCCGCAGCGTCGTGACGGCGGCCGGAAAGGATCAGGCCGCGAGTTTACCGGTTTTGCAGCGTGGCCCGCCGTCAGCCCACGTACGGCTGCCGCGCGTAGCCACCTACGACCGACTGATTACTTCCGGTCCTTGCCGTCCACCGGCGGTACCGTGAACGGAAACGCGGTGAACATCGACTTGGTCTGGTTCTGCATCTGATCCTGCATCTGCACGAACAGATTCTTGCTCTGGTCGATGTAGTTGCTCATCATGCTCTTGATCATTGGCGTCTGGACGTTCATGAACTGCGCCCAGGCTTCGGGGCCGAACTGATTGCCGTACAGACCCTTGGACTGCTCGCCGACCTTGTTCTGGATTTCCATGAAGGCCTGGATATTCTGTTCCAGGTACGAGCCCATGATGCCCTGCATGGCATGACCGTAGAAGCGAATGATCTGCGACAGCATGGTCGCCGTAAACATCGGCGCGCCGGCCGTCTCTTCTTCAAGAATGATCTGCAGCAAGATGCTGCGGGTCAGGTCGTCGTTCGACTTGGCGTCGATCACCTGGAATTCGGCGTTTTCGAGCACCAGCTGCTTCACATCGGCCAGCGTGATGTAGGTACTGGTCTGCGTGTCGTACAGTCGGCGGTTCGGGTACTTCTTGATCATCCGCAACGCCTTGCCAGTTCCTGCTTGCTGGTTCGCCATCTTGTCCCCACGCTCGTGCTGTTATGAAGGCCGGTACGGCGTGCTGCGCCGCACCGTCAACCCGGAGTGTAGTGCACCACCGATGCTCACCGGTGGTGCATACCTTGGGGCTTACCCCATGTGCAGGCCGCCATTCAGCGAGAAGTCCGCACCGGTGGCGAAACCGGCGTCTTCGGACGCGAGCCAGGTGATGATCGAACCGATCTCGTCAGCCGTCCCAAGTCGCTTGACCGGAATCGTCTCGACGATCTTTTCCAGCACTTCGGGGCGGATTGCCCGGACCATGTCGGTGCCGATATAGCCCGGCGACACGGTGTTGACCGTCACGCCCTTGGACGCCACTTCCTGCGCCAGCGCCATGGTGAAACCGTGGATGCCCGCCTTGGCCGTCGAGTAGTTGGTCTGCCCGAACTGTCCCTTCTGGCCATTGACCGAACTGATGTTGATGATGCGTCCGAACTTGCGCTCGACCATGTCTTCGATGACCTGCTTGGTCACGTTGAACAGGCTGTTCAGGTTGGTGTCCATGACCGCGCGCCAGTCGTCCAGCGACATCTTGCGGAACAGCCCGTCACGCGTGATGCCCGCGTTGTTGACCAGCACGTCGACGGGGCCGACTTCCTGCTTGACCTTCGCGAAGGCTTCGCGCGTCGAATCCCAGTCCGCGACGTTGCCGACCGATGCGTGGAAGGTGTAGCCGAGCGCGGCCTGTTCGTCGATCCACTGCTGGAAGTTCCGGCTGGGGCCGCAACCGGCCACCACAGTGAAGCCCGACTTGGCGAGGCGCTGGCAGATCACCGTACCGATTCCGCCCATGCCGCCAGTGACATATGCCACTCTGTTTTCCATACGGTGCTCCTCTCGATTGGCAAGGGGGTCATCCCCCTGCGCTTTTAGGTATGCGTCATCCACTTACATTGCGCGGGCCAGCACATAGCGGCCTGGCGCGGCTTCGATCACCGGATGCTGCTTGTTGCCCAACGCGGTTTTGGCCTTCACCTCCGCGCCGGAATGCGATTTGAGCCAGGTCGCCCAGTCGGGCCACCAGCTGCCGGCCACCGACCGCGCGGTGTCGATCCACACTTGCGGATCCGCGCCCGCGGCCGGCGCCGCGCCGTTGGCGACGACGTCGTTGACCCAATAATTGCGCCGATTCTTGACCGGCGAATTGATCACGCCGGCAATGTGGCCCGACGCGCCGAGCACGAAGCGCGTCGGCCCCTTCAGCAGCTGGGTCGATGCGAACGCCGAGGTCCAGGGCACGATGTGATCGTCGCGCGAACCGTACAGATAGGTCGGCACCGACAGCGTGGTCAGGTCGAGCGGCAGCCCGCACACGGTGGTTTTGCCCGGGATCTTCAGGTTGTTTTCAAGATAGGTGTTGCGCAGGTACCAGGCATAGAACGGGCCGGGCAGATTGGTGCCGTCGGCATTCCAGAACAGCAGGTCGAACGCCGATGGCGCTTCGCCCTTCAGGTAGTTGTTGACGACGTTGTTCCACACCAGATCGTTGGGGCGCAGGAACGCAAACGTATTGCCGAGTTCGCGCGCGGCCAGCAGCCCGCCCTGCGCAAACTGCGCTTCCCGCAGCTTGGCCTGCGCCTCGTTCACAAAGACCTTGAGCACGCCGGTGTCGTGGAAGTCGAGCAGCGTGGTCAGCAGCGTCATGGATGCCGCGGGCGATTCGCCGCGGGCTTCCAGCACGGCCAGCGCCGTCGCCAGCAAGGTGCCGCCGACACAGAAGCCCAGCGTGTTGACCTGGTCCTGTCCCGACACTTCCTGCGCGACCGTCAGCGCCTGGATCACACCATGGGCAATGTAGTCGTCCCACGTGGCCTGCTGGATGCCATCGGTATCGGTGGTCAGCGGATTGCGCCACGACACCAGGTAGACGCTGATGCCCTGCTCCAGCGCATACCGTACGAACGAGTTATTGGCCTGCAGATCAAGAATGTAGAACTTGTTGATGCACGGCGGCACGATCACCAGCGGACGCGTGTGAACGCGGGCCGTGATCGGCGTGTACTGGATCAGCTGGAACAAGGCGTTTTCAAACACCACGGCGCCTTCGGTCGTGGCGATCGACTTGCCGATCTCGAACGAGGTTTCGTCGGTGTTTGAGATGCGTCCTTTCTGCAGGTCATTCAGCAGATTGACGATGCCCTGCTGCAGGCTTTCGCCACCCGATGAAATGAACTTCTGTTGCGCATCCGGATTCAGGGCAAGGAAGTTCGACGGCGCCATCGCGTCGATCCACTGCATCATCGCAAAGCGGATCTGCTCACGCGCGGTGTCGGGCACTTCGACGTTGTCGGCCATCTGCAGCAGGGTACGTGCGGACAGCAGGTAGGCATGCGCCATGAAGGCGTGCGCCGGACTGTTGGCCCAGGCCTGACCGGCAAAGCGGGAGTCGGATACCGGGGCCAGCGCGCCGCGCGTGGCTTCACCACACAACGCGGCCCACTGCTGCGAGAACTGGTTCTGGATCTCGAGCATTTTTTCCGGCGCAACGGCAACGCCGGCGGGCGGAGCAAAGCCGGGGATGCCTGCCAGACCGGCGGCTTGCGGAGGGGACGCCTGGGCGGTGGACGACTGCGGGGCAGAGGCCTGCGGGGTCAGGGCTTGCTGCCAGGCTTGAAGCCAAGCCAGGGGATTCATGACATCTATCGGGGGCTGGCTCAAAACGTACACCTTGTTGTATCGATTGCGTCTACGACTGCATAGTGCATAGCGTACCGGAGCGTGTCAAATGGGAGTTGCCTCCTCATCCTCAACGAGATGAGGGTATGTACCCAGTCCCTGCGCCTGCCCGAAACTCGCGTAGATTAGCGGTCCGTGCTTCGAGGTCTACCTTCATGTATTTTGCTGGCCTGGTCGCCATCGGCTGGATGTATGTCACGCTGATGATGGCCATTACGCAACCCACCGTCATGGCCGGGATTGCCACCTTCTTTTTCTACGGGCTGCTGCCCGTGACGATCATCGTGTACGTGATGCTTGCGCCCGAGCGCGGGCGTCGCCGCAAGGCGCGCGAGGCCGCCGAACGCGAAGCCTTGCTGGCCGCCAAGGTGGCGGACAAGGAAGGTCAGGCGCCGGAGGCGCCGCCGCCTGGGTAGCGTGATGGGGTAGCGCGATGGGGCAGCGCGATGGGGTAGCGCGATGCGCTAGCGCATTGGCGCCCCCGGTGCGTGACGTGCAGCGGTTAGTTCGACCCGTTCAGCCAGGCCAGCGTCGCAAAGCGGCCGGTCTGACCATCGCGGCGGTATGAAAAGAAATGCTCGGCATCCGTGACGGTGCAATGGCCGCTCAAGGTGACATCCTGAACGCCGGCCCGATGCAGTTTGCGGCGGGCCAATCCGGGCAAATCGGCCAGCCATTTGTGCACTGCGACACCGGGCCGGAAGCAGGTGGCCGCGTCCGGGTCATCGGCCAGGAAAGCGGTGCGGACGTCCTCACCCACTTCGAATGCGGTGGGCCCGATGGCGGGTCCGATCCAGGCGCGCAGGGGCGCTTCGTTGTGCTGACTGCGCATCGCCTTCACCGTGCTTTCCAGCACGCCCGCCGCCAGGCCGCGCCAGCCCGCATGGGCCATCCCAAGGACACTGCCATCACAGGCCGCGAGCACGACGGGCAGGCAATCGGCGGTCATGATCGCCAGCACCTTTCCGGGCGTGCGGGTGATGGCCGCATCGCCGCAGGGCACGGGTTGAATCGAAGAGTCCGAGGCATCGGCGGCGGCGTCTGTACGAGCGTCCGCATCTGCGGTTGCTGTCGAGGTTGCTGTCGAGGTTGCGGTTGCGGTTGCGGTTGCGCGTACACCTGCACCTGCACCTGCGTCGGCATCCACCACGTCGGTGCCGTGCACCTGCTGCAGCCACAGCGGCGCGCCGGGCAACAACGCCGCCAAAAGCTGCCTGTTTTCGGCCACCCGCGCCGGATCGTCGCCCACGTGATCACCCAGATTCCATGACGTGAACGGTGCATCGCTGACCCCGCCCTGCCGGGTCGTCACGAAGCTGCTGACACCCGGCCACGTCGGGCCAGGAAGCGTCACGGGCGTTGACGACGATCGCGCTGCGCTGCCCGCTTGCGCATCGGGTAGGAAAGAAGTGCCTGACATAGTTGGGTTCCTGTTCGCGCGATTCGTGTCCGCGAGGTTTCGGTTCGCAAGTTTCGGTGCGCAAGGTCTCGGTGCGCAAAGTCGAGTTCGCAAGGCTATCGATGACTTCAAGCACGCTGCCGACACCGCGATATGCTGCATTGCAATGAGCGTGATGCACCGCTGACCTGCTTGCAGGATGATCCACCGCCGACCTCACCTGCCGGCGACTGCTGAAGCGACTACAGTCGCGGCAATTCCGGCCGCGTCGGCACCGGGTCCCAGTCAATCGCATCCATCACCGCCTGCATGTCGCTGGCAATCGGCGAACTGAATTGCACCAGCTTGCCGCTGACCGGGTCGTCGAACTGCAATTCGCGGGCGTGCAGCATCTGGCGCGTGGCGGGCGCCACCACCTTGCCGCCGTACAAGGCATCGGCCAGTAGGGGCAGCCCCAGGCTCGCCATATGCACGCGGATCTGGTGGGTGCGGCCGGTTTCGAGCTTGCACACCAGTTGCGAAACCACCGTCTTTTCGCCCAGCAGTCCTTGCCGGGTCGCCTGGTAATGGGTAATGGCAGGTTTGGGGGCGATGGGGCGGTCGACGCTCATGCGCACCGGCACCCGCACGTCGCGGCCGATGGGTTTGTCGACCGTGCCTCCCGCCGGCGCCGCGCCGACCGCCAGCGCGACGTACCGCCGGCCCACTGTCCGCGCCTGCAGCTGCCGCACCAGCGCTGTCTGCGCCGTGTCGGTGCGGGCCACCACCATCAGCCCGGACGTATCCTTGTCCAGCCGGTGTACGATGCCCGCACGCGGCACCAGCGCCAGCTCGGGATAGCGGTGCAGCAAACCGTTGAGCAGCGTGCCCTGCCAGTTGCCGGCGCCGGGGTGCACCACCAGGCCCACCGGTTTATCGACTACGATCCAGTCCGGGCTTTCGGCAATGACGGGAAAGTCGATGGGTTCGGGGCTGAACGCACGCGTTTCGGGCGCCGCCTCTTCCCAGACCGTCAGTTCATCTCCGGGGCCGACCAGCTGCCGTACGGTCGCGGCCTTGCCGTTGACCAGCACGCCGCCGCGTTCGATCCAGCCCTGCAGGCGACTGCGCGAATGTTCGGGAATCAGCTGGGCAAGAACCTTGTCGAGACGGCCGGCTCTAATCGAGGCCGGCACGTCGAGCTGCCGCGGTTCCGCTTCCTGGACTTCGGTCTGGGGGTCGGATAGCACGTCGGTCCGCAGGTCGGGCTCGGGCGTGTCGCTGTCGGGTTGTGACAAAGAATGTGGCATCTGCGCGCGGCCTGCATGCCAGGCCGAATATAATCAGGAATAGTCAATCGGTGAGGAACACCTCCATGCAGTTGAACACAATCGCGGCAGACGCCGGCATGTCCGTCGGCGTGAACCGCTACGCCCCCAGCTGGAAGCAGCTGGCCTCGCGTCTGGGGAGCATGCTGGCGTGCGTCCTGATGATCATGACGATCGCCGGGTGTTCCGGTCTGGGCAAGGAAATCGACCCGACCGTCGGCTGGACGGCGGAAAGATTGTACAAGGAGGCCAAGGAAGAGATCAGCGTCGGCAACTGGACGCAGGCCAGCAAGCTGCTCGAAAAGCTCGAGTCGCGCTACCCCTTCGGTGTGTATGCGCAGCAGGCCCAGGTCGACATCGCGTACGTGTACTGGAAAGACGGCAACAATGCGCAGGCCCTGGCCGCCATCGACCGTTTCCAGCGCCTGCACCCGAATCACCCCAGCCTGGACTACATGCTGTACCTGAAGGGCCTGATCAACTTCTATCAGGAAAGCGCCCTGCTCTCGAGCCTGACCAAACAGGACCCGAGCGAGCGTGACCCGAAAGGCGCCCGTGAATCGTTCGACGCCTTCAAGGATCTGCTGACCCGGTTCCCGAACAGCAGCTATGCGCCCGACGCCCAATTGCGCCTGAACTACCTGATCAACTCGATCGCGCTGAACGAAGTGCACGTGGCTCGCCTGTACTACCAGCGCGGCGCGTACGTGGCGGCCATCAACCGCGCACAGACGGCAGTACGTGACTTCCAGGGCGCCCCGGCGGTTGAAGAAGCGCTGTACATCATGGTCATGTCATACGAAAAGATGGGCCTGACCGACCTGCGCGACGATTCGGCGCGCGTGCTGGCCGCGAATTACCCGAACAGCCAGTTCGTTCGCAACGGCTTCGTGGAAAACCGCGGCCCGTGGTGGAAGATCTGGTAATTCCGGAAGTCCGGAGCCCGCTGCCGGGCTCCCACCCGGGCACCAAAAAAAACCGCATCGATTGATGCGGTTTTTTTTCGTCGGCCTTTTTCCGTCAGCCCACCGCCGCGGCGTCTTCCGCCGCGTCGGCCGCATCGGCGGCATTCTTCACGGCGCCCGCTACCGCCCCCTTGGCCAGCGCCCGCTCATCAAAGAACGCGACCACGTCGTCCAGGCTGCGGGTGCGGGTGAACGGCGGCAGCCCGCGCCACAGGCGCTTGCCGTACGGCTTTTCGACCAGACGGCGGTCGCCCACCATCAGCACGCCCCAGTCGGACTCGGTGCGGATCAGCCGGCCAGCGCCCTGCTTGAGGGCAATCGCTGCTTCGGGCAGCTGATATTCAAAGAAGGCGTTGCCGCCGCGTTCCTTGCAGGCCTTGATGCGGGCGTCGAGCACCGGGTCGTCGGGCGGCGCAAACGGCAGCTTGTCGATGGCGACCAGGGTCAGCGCATCGCCCGGCACGTCGATCCCTTCCCAGAAGCTGGCGCTCCCTACCAACACCGCATGCTTGCTCACGCGGAAACGGTCCAGCAGTTCGCGCCGTGACCGGTCGCCCTGCTTGAACAGCGGCCAATCCCAGCCGCGCGCGCGAAATTCCTTGTCCAGCATCTCGGCCACCTTGTCGACCGCGCGCAGTGTGGTGCACAGCACCAGCGCCGAGCCTTTGCTGGCCGCCAGCACCGGAATCAGGGCCTCGACAAAACCTTCGGTGTACTTGGGGTCCTGCGGCGCGGGAATGCCGTGCGGCACGAACAGCCGGCCCTGGCTCGCGTAATCGAAGGGCGATTCCCACAAGCCAGTGGTGACATTGCGCAGCCCCAGCTGGCGGATGAAGTGCGAAAAATCGCCATGCACCGACAGCGTTGCCGAGGTCAGGATCCAGGCCTGGCCACCCGGGCGATATTGCGAAAAGGCTTCCGCCACCGACAGCGGCGCGGTGTGCAGGCGAATGTGATTGTTGTTCGTTTCGATCCAACGGACCCAGCCGTCGCCCTTGCGCGCTTCGGCGGCCTTGGCGGCCTCATCCACGGCGGGCTCTTCCCAGGCCGACGCCGGGCCGTCAGACAGCTTGACCTGCCGGTCATCCACGGGCGCAGCAGGCACCTGGCCTTCCCGCCACCGGCCCAGCAAGGCAATCAGTTCCGGACCGCGTTTGCCCGCCATATCCAGGTCGGGGTGGCGCACGCCCACGGCCATCAGGCACTGGCCGAGCTTGTGCACGGCGTCGATCACTTCCTTCAGCGCGGCATTGAACGCGTCGATGGAAGGCAGCGCGTCAAAGGTGCTGCGCTGGCCCGGCATCTTTTCGATGGCGGCGCACGACAGGCGCAGTTCCCGGGTGGCCTGTTCGACGGCGGACGCCATCATGGGCCAGTCGGCGCTTTCGCGGGCATGCGACAGGCCTGCCACGGTGGCGTCGCGCGCAAAGTCCAGCAATTGGTGCGACGACACCGACTCGCCCAGGAAACGGGTGGCCGCCGCCGGCAATTGGTGCGCTTCGTCGAACACCACGGTATCGGCCGCGGGCAGCAGGTCGGTGATGCCCTCGTCTTTCAGGGCCAGATCGGCCAGGAACAGGGCATGGTTGACCACCACGACATCCGCTTCGGCGGCGGCCTTGCGGGCCTGCATCACGAAGCATTCGCGATAGGACGGGCACTCGGACCCCAGGCAGTTGTCGCGGGTGGACGTGACCTTGTTCCAGACCTCGGCATTTTCCGGCACGTCGGCCAGTTCGGCCTTGTCACCCGACCGCGTCTGCTTGGCGAAGACTTCGATCTTGCGCAGCTGCGCCACTTCAAAACGCGACGCCAGCCGGCCATCGTGCACCGTGCGTTCCAGGTGGTAATGGCACAGATAGTTGGAGCGGCCCTTGAGCAGCGCCGCCGTGACCGGCAAGGCCAGCGCGGTGCGCACCGCCGGCAGGTCGCGGGCAAACAACTGGTCCTGCAGGGTCTTGGTGCCGGTCGAGATCAGCACCTTGCCGCCGTGCACGAGCACCGGCACCAGGTAGGCAAACGTCTTGCCCGTGCCGGTGCCCGCTTCGGCCACCAGGGTTCCCTGGTCGGCGATGGTCTGGGCGATGGTGTTGGCCAGCTCGGTCTGTTGCGTGCGGGGCCGGTAGCCCTTCAGCTTCTTGGCGAGCGGACCGTCGGCAGCGAACAGCGCGCTGACGTCATGGGTTTCAGTCAAGCTGGTATATCCGGTACGAGTTGCATCTGCAGGGCCACGATGTGGTCCTTGATGTGCAGTTTGCGTTTTTTCAGGCGGCGCAACAGGATCTCGTCGATCGACAAATCGGCCGCAAGCCGGTCGATGGCCGCGTCGAGGTCACGGTGTTCCGTCTGCAGCTCGATGATGCGGCTGGCGACGGCTTGAGCGTCGAGATTCATTGCTTGCCCTGGGTGGGAGGGGTTGCCGGGGTCGCGGCAGGTGCATTGAATTTTGCCGCATCGGCTTCCCGTGCGGCGCGGCGGCGCTCACGTTTGTCCTCGTTCTCTTTGCGTTCCTCGGCCCGTTTGTCGGCATAGGCCTTGGCCTCGGCCTGCTTTTTTTCGAACGCAGCGCGGTTTTCAGCCTGTTCGGCGGCGCTGAGCGACGCGCCCGGCGCCGTGCCGCGGCTGGTGGCGCCGGTGGAGGGGGCGGCAGGGGCGGCACGCGATGGCGCGGTTGCGGCAGGTGCCTCGGAGGCAGGCGCCGACGCCGCTGGCGACGATGCGGCTGACGACGATGCGGCTGGCGACGCGGACGGTGCCGACGTGCCCGCGGACGGCGTCGCAGCACCCGCCTGCCCCCTGCCCGCCTGTCCCCTGCCCGCTGCACCCGAGCCCGTTCCTGGGCCAGCCGGTCGCGCCGGCGGCTGGGCCGCCCGGGCGGCTTCCGCCTGGCGGGCCGCCGTGGCTTCGGCGTCGCGCGCATCGCGGCGCGCATTTTCCGCCGCCAGCCCTTCGCGGTGGACGCGTGCCTTTTCCTGGCGCACGAACAGCTCGGCCTGCTGGCGGGTCACGTCGGCGCGCTCGGTAATCGTGTTGCGCTGCTCGCGCGCCTTGTCGGCACAGCTCGTGGCAAAAAAGGTGTGCATGCACTCGCGGACCCGCGCCGTGTAGGCATCGACAGCCGCAGCCCGTTCGGCCCGGGCGGCATCGGCAATGGCCTGGGCCGCTTCGGCCGAGGCATAGGTGGGCGCAGGCGCGGCCACCTTGGGCTCCACCGGGGGCGGCGCCATGACCGAGTCCACCGCGGCGCAGCCCGGCAGTCCCACGATCACGGCCGCAGCCAGCAGGGCAGCGGCCCAGCCGCCCTGCCTGCCCGGGCGCGGGCGGTGCGCGCCGGAGGCAAATGACGCATGAACCTGGACAGAAATGTCACATGGCGCAAAGGCAGAACGGGAGGAGATTCGGGGCATAGGGATAGGTTGTGGCAAAATCCGCGGCTTCATTGTTGCAAGGTAGGACAGACTCGATGTCGATGGTCACCGACCGAGGCGGCGTGCTCGATGCGCAAGCCCAATCCCGCATTATCGCCCAGCTGACGGAAGAACTTGGCGCGCGCGCCACACAAATCAGCGCGGCGATCGAACTGATGGATAGCGGCGCGACCGTTCCCTTCATCGCCCGGTACCGCAAAGAGGTCACCGGCGGCCTGGACGATACCGTCCTGCGCAACCTGGAGGTCCGCCTGGAATACCTGCGCGACATGGAAACCCGCCGCGCGGCCATCCTGTCGTCCATCGATTCCCAGGGCAAGCTGACCCCCGAGCTGCAGCAGGCGATTTCCACCGCCGACACCAAGCAACGCCTGGAAGACCTGTACGCGCCGTACAAGCCCAAACGCCGCACCCGGGCGCAAATCGCCCGCGAAGCCGGCCTGGAGCCGCTGGCAGACGCCTTGCTGGCCGATGCGTCGGCTGACCCGGCCGCGCTGGCAGCCGGCTACGTGACTGCCGAAGTTGCCGACGTCAAGGCCGCGCTGGACGGCGCGCGCGACATCCTGACAGAACGGTTTGCCGAAGACGCCGACCTGCTCGAAAACCTGCGGACCTTCTTGTGGAACACCGGCCTGGTGTACTCCAAGGTGGCGGACGGCAAGGAAACCGAAGGCGCGAACTTCCGCGACTGGTTCGATTTCAATGAGCCGCTGCGCACCCTGCCCTCGCACCGCGTGCTGGCGCTGATGCGCGGCCGCCAGCAAGGCGTGCTGGAACTGCGCCTGGGTCTGGACCCCGAATTGGACACGCAAGTTCCCCATCCGTGCGTCGCCCGCATCGCCGCCGTGCTGAAGCTGAAGGGCCTGTTCGGCCTGGACGCCAGCCCGCGCGACAAGTGGCTGGGCGAGGTCTGCCGCTGGACGTGGCGCGTCAAGCTGTTGCCGGGCTTCGAGACGGAATTGTTCTCGCGTCTGCGTGACGAAGCTGAAGCCGAGGCGATCCGCGTCTTCGCCATGAACCTGAAAGACCTGCTGCTGGCTGCGCCCGCCGGCCCGAAATCGGTGCTGGGCCTGGATCCGGGCATCCGCACCGGCGTCAAGGTGGCGGCGATCGACCGGACCGGCAAGCTGCTGGACACGTCCACCGTGTACCCGCATGAACCCCGCCGCGACTGGGAAGGTTCGCTGGAAACGCTGGCGCGCATCGTGCGCAAGCACCAGATCGAACTCATCGCCATCGGCAACGGCACGGCATCGCGCGAAACCGAAAAGCTGGCGGCCGACCTGATGAAGCGCTATCCGGAATTCAAGCTGACCAAGATCGTGGTGTCGGAAGCTGGCGCGTCGGTGTATTCGGCGTCGGAATTGGCCGCCAACGAATTCCCGGACCTGGACGTAAGCCTGCGCGGTGCGGTGTCGATCGCCCGCCGACTGCAGGATCCACTGGCCGAACTCGTCAAGATCGACCCGAAATCGATCGGTGTCGGCCAATACCAGCACGACTTGAATCAGCGCGAACTGGCCAAGATGCTCGACAGCATTGTCGAAGATTGCGTGAACGCGGTCGGTGTGGACGTCAACACGGCGTCGGCGCCGCTGCTGGCCCGCGTGTCCGGCCTGAACGCGACGCTGGCCAAGAACATCGTCACCTGGCGCGACGCGAACGGCGCCTTCCGCTCGCGCGCCAAGCTCAAGGACGTGCCGCGTTTTGGCGAAAAAGCCTTCGAGCAGGCCGCCGGCTTCCTGCGCGTGGCGAACGGCGACAATCCCCTCGATTGCTCGTCGGTGCACCCCGAGGCCTACCCGGTCGTCGAACGCATCCTGGCGCGCATCCAGGGCGATATCCGGACGGTGATCGGCAACAAGGAAGCGCTGAAGGGCGTGTCCCCCACCCAGTTCACCGATGACCGCTTCGGCCTGCCGACCGTCAAGGACATTTTCAGCGAACTGGAAAAGCCCGGCCGCGATCCGCGTCCGGAATTCAAGACCGCCACGTTCATGGACGGCGTCGAAACCCTGAAGGATCTGACGGTGGGCATGGTGCTGGAAGGCGTCGTGACCAACGTGGCGAACTTTGGCGCCTTCGTGGACATCGGGGTCCACCAGGATGGTCTGGTGCACATTTCGGCCCTGGCCGAAAAGTTCGTGAAGGATCCGCGCGACGTAGTTCGTGTGGGCCAGACGGTGACCGTCAAGGTCCAGGAAGTCGACCTGCAGCGCCAGCGCGTGGCGCTGACCATGCGCCTGAACGACGATGCCCCCGTGGCGCGCCGCAGTGGCGACGATGCGGGCGCGGGCCGCTCGGGTGGGGGCGGCGGCCGCGGGCGTGATCGCAATGCGGGCGGCGGCTCGGCGCCTGCGCCGGCAGGTGGCGCAATGGCGGCGGCGTTCGCCAAGCTGAAGCGGTAAGCGCGGCGGTAAAGGCGGCGGTAAAGGCGGCACGCCCTTCGGGGCGTACACCTGCACGCTGACTCCAGCCTGTATCCATGGCGGCACTCCGGTGCCGCCATTTTTTTCGCCTGACATGTCCCGTTTCGCATATCGGAATTGCTCCGCAGCGCATTCACGCCGCGGGGTGGCGGCCTGTATTCTGACGTGACGCCGCCTTGGCCCCCCAGGCAAGGACGAGCGATCAAGACAATAACGGAGACACGCATGGCCGCCCTTCCCGCATCCCGACACCTGCTCGCCCTTGCACTCGCCACCCTCTGTGCGCTGCCCGCCACGCAGGCGCTGGCGCAAGGCAGCGGCGCGGCCGACGGCTACCCGAACCACGCGATTACCCTCGTCAATCCTTACGCCGCCGGCGGTCCGGCCGACATCCTGGCGCGCGCGCTGGCGCGGCAACTCGAAACCCGTCTGAAGCAGACCATCGTCGTCGAAAACAAGCCAGGCGGCGGCGCCACCGTGGGCGGCAGCGTCGTCGCGCGGGCCAAGCCCGATGGCTACACCCTGCTGCTGGGCACGTCCGCCACGCATGTGGTGACACCGCTGATGGAAAAAATCGCCTACGACGGTATCGGCGACTTTACCTTCGTCAGCGTGGTCGCCAACCAGCCCATCATCATGGTCGCCAGCCCGGCGTTGCCCGCGAACACCCTGAAAGAAGTGATCGCGGCCGCCAAGGCGTCGCCGGGCAAGCTGAACTTCGGGTCGGCCGGCGCGGGCGGCGCGACGCACCTTGCCGGCGAACTGCTCAAGCAACGGGCCGGCATCAACCTGACCCACATCCCCTACCCTGGCGCCGTCCCGGCACTGAAAGACGTGATCGGCGGACAGGTCCAGCTGGCCATGCTGAATCTGTCGGCCACCCAGGCATTCCTGAAAGAGGGCCGCATCAAGGCGATTGCCTACGCCGCGGCCCAGCGCTCCCCCCTGTTCCCGGACGTGCCGACCTTTGCCGAAGCCGGCGTGACCGGGGCGGAATCGTCCACCTGGTACACCCTGGCCGCGCCCAAAGGCACGCCACCGGCGATCATCGACACCCTGAACAAGGCAGTCGCCGCAGTCAATGCGGACCCGGAATACCAGAAATTCATGGCCACCCAGGGCGTCGAACTGATGACCAAGACGCCCGCCGAAACGCTGACCTTCGTGCAGCACGACCTGGACACCATGAAGCCCTTGCTCAAATCCCTGAACCTGACGGCGCCGTGATCAAAGCATGACACCCAGCAACGACTCACCGCGCGACGATTTCATCCTGGTCGACGGCGAAGGCCTCGATACCGCCCAGGCCTACCGGCTGCTGATCGGGTGCACCGCGCCCCGGCCGATCGCCTGGATCACGTCACTGGGCCCCGACGGCCGCGTCAACGCCGCGCCGTTCAGCTCGTACAACTATGTGGCGACCAGCCCGCCAATGCTCGCGATCAACATCGCCGCACGCGAGGGCGAGATCAAGGACACCGCGCGCAACATCCGCGAAACGGGTGAATTCGTGGTCAACGTGGCAACCGAAAGCACGATGGAAACCATGCACGCCAGCGCGGCGAACTACCCGCCTGACGTCAGCGAATGTGAAGCGTTGGGCATTGACCTGCTGCCGAGCCACCGCGTCAAGGTGCCGCGCATTGCCATGACGCCAGTGCAGATGGAATGCAAGCTGGACCAGATCATCGTGCTGGGTCGTGGGGTGAACACGCTGTTCATCGGCGAAGTCGTCGCCTTCCACCTGTCGCCCGAAATCTACGACGGCAGCCGGGTGGACAGCGTCAAGATGCGGCCCATCGCCCGGTTGGGCGGACCGTATTACGCAGGGCTTGGAGAAATCTTCCACCGGCCCATGTTGCAGCGGCCGCCGGGTGGCGAAGGATGGGTCGGGGACGAGCCCAAGTCGTAGCCACCGGCGCGCTACTCGCCGTGCACGACTTCCTGCATGGCGCGCTGCGCGGCATTGACCTTCTCGCTGTCGGCAGTCAACTGATCCAGCAGCGCGCCCAGTTCCTTCTTGGTCGCCGGATCGGCCACCCGCAAGGTGGTCCCGTCCACGTCGATCAGATTGCGATGCGTCTGCACGTAATCCGAAACTTTCAGTGAACTGCCGAACATCTTGTCGATCGCCGGGAAAACGGCGCGATAGGCCTCGGCCGGCACCGTCACAAGCTTGGCATACGCGGCATCAAACACCGGCTTGACGTCTTCCGGGTGCTTGAGCTTTTCATGTACCGCATCGGCCTTGCGTTGCTCGGCATCCAGCGCGGCGCTCAGCTTGGCCATCTGCGCCTTGGCGTCGGCAATCTGCTTGCGTTGTTCAACGATCTCGCCCACGGTCCGCAGCGCCGAAATCTTGGCCAGCTCATTGTTCGGGCGGGTCACGTTAGCGTTCATCCCGGCATGAAATTGCGTGATGATCGCGTAGTCATTGGCGTACGGCCCGAACTTCGCCTTTTCTTCCGGCGTCAGTTCGGGCACACGGGTGCCGGTCACGTCGAGTACGCGCGTCTGCAAGAAAGCGATGAAGGCCTGCCGCTGCGAGGGCTCCTTCCCGCCACATGCGGCCATCACCAGCAGAACGATCGCCGAGGCCAATGCCGCGCGCACCCATACCTGGAACAATGCCGTGTCTTCCTTTGTTCAAAACTTGCACTTGGGGGCACAGACTACTTGCTATCCATGATTCAAGGATTGCGAAGTCTGTGCCATCCGGCAAATTCAGTAAGCACCCGTGGCAGACCGGGCGACGAAGGCAGGCGCGGCGGTCTGGCTACAGCGCGACGGTCGCGCGGCGTTCGGACTCCAGATATTCGCGGGACTGCATTTCCAGCAGGCGCGACACCGTGCGATGGAACTCGTTGGCCAAGGCCCCTTCGGTATAGAGCGCCTCGGGCTCGCACGCTGCCGAAATGATCAGCTTGACCTTATGGTCGTACAGCACGTCGATCAGCCAGGTGAACCGGCGCGCTTCCGATGACTGGCGCGGCCCCATCTGCGGCACGCCCGACAAAATCACCGTATGGAACTGGCTGGCCAGTTCCAGATAATCGTTCTGCGATCGGGGTCCGCCGCACAAGGTAGCAAAGTCAAACCACACCACGCCACCCGCGCGCATCTTGGCGTGGACTTCGCGGTGTTCGATCCGCAGCACCGGCGTGTCCAGCGACGTTTCGGCAATGTCCGAAAACGCCTTCTGCAACGCCGCATCAGCCGCAGCATCAAGGGGCGTGTGATACAGGCTGACCTGTTCAAGAATGCGGCGGCGATAGTCCGTGCCTGAATCCACATTCAACACGTCCATCTTTTCCTGGATCAGCTTGATCGCCGGAAAGATGCGGTCGCGGTGCAGGCCGTCGGGGTACAGGGTGCTGGGTTCGTAGTTCGACGTCATGACGAACGACGTGCCGTTGGCAAACAGCCCGACCAGCAACCGATACAGGATCATCGCGTCCGCCACGTCCGAGACATGGAATTCGTCAAAACAGATCAGGCGATAGCGCCGCGAAATGCGCTTGGCCACTTCGTCCAGCGGATCGGACATGCCCTTCACGTCATCCAGCTGGCGATGCACGCTGCGCATGAATTCGTGGAAGTGCACGCGCGTCTTGCGCTTGACGGGCACCGTGGCATAGAAGGCATCCATCAGGAAGCTCTTGCCGCGCCCCACGCCACCCCACATATACACGCCGCGAGGAACGCCCGGACGTTTCAGCAACCGCTTCAGCGCCGTGGACCGCAACGCCTTGAAGCTGACCCATTCATCGAAATAGCGTTGCAGCCGGTCGATCGCCTTGCGCTGGGCAGGATCTTCGGCAAATCCGCGCTCGGCCAGCGCGTGTTCATAATATTCGCGGACATTCATTGGCTGATTGTACCCCCTAGGCGCTGCGCGCCTCCCCCAGGGGCGCCACCAGCGGACCGGCAAAGCCGGATCCGCGGTGTCCTGGATGGGCCGTGGCAACAAGTCGAATGGCTAGTGCGCTTTGCTGTGCCGATGTTCGAATAGCCACTCCATCCGGAATACCGCAGATCTGGCGTTGCCGCTCAGCGCAGAGTCCGCTTAAGCGTAGGCCCCCAAAAAGAGACGCCCCCATCGCGGGCACAGCGGATCTGGCTTTGCCAGTCCGCCAGTGCCGGCCCTGGGGGAGGCGCGCAGCGCCCAGGGGGGGATAAACCTACCGCCCCTGGGGGAGGCGCGCAGCGCCTAGGGGGGGTCACCGCCTATAAACCTCTTCCTCGCCGTGGGCGTGCAGCAGGCCCAGGAGCATTTTCCGCATCAGCAGGCCGGGCTTGTCGGATTCCATGTGCTGTTCGACGCGGCGGCTGGTGTCGACGCAGGCGTCGTAGTCAGTCGCTTCAAGAATGTCGCGGTCTTCGTCGACGATGGCCTGGTCCCACGCGATCAGTTCTTCGGTGGAGCAGTCCGCCTCGGAATCGTTGCGGTACAGCCATTGCACCAGCACCATCGTGCCGTCATCGATCGGCGTGGCGCAGTTGTAGATGATGTGATGGCGGCCGGTCTGGGCGTAGATGCAGCCGAAGCGGCGCACCGACGGCATGTGCCATTGGTTGTACAGATGGCGTTCCGTGAAGGGCTCGCTGCTGCCTGTCACGCGGAACCCGTTTTCCGGATTGCGGATCGGCACGATCGTATGGGCCTCGAAGCCCCACTCCGATTCCTTGATCTCGAACACCTGCGGCTTGGGTTGTTCGTAGATACCGAAGTTGGCGCGGTGCACGTAACTGAAGTGAGCCGCGTCAAAGGAATTTTCCATGAAACGCAGCGGGCTGGACTTCCACTTTTCATAGAACTGAAAGATGCGGCGGTAGGCCGGGTCGGCGTCTTCCGGAAAGTCGGGAATGGGTTGCAGCGGGTCGTCCAGCGCGACCCACACGTAGCCGTATTTCCCCTGGCAGCGAAACGACTTTACCTGGCAGCTCTTGGGGATCGGACGGTCGGCAGCTTGTGGAATGCGCACACAGGCGCCGGCATCGTTGAAGGTCCAGCCGTGGTAACCGCAGACGATATTTCCTTCTTCGACAAATCCCTTGGACAGCTTGGCAGTGCGATGGCAGCAGCGATCTTCGAGCGCGACAGGTTCGCCCTCGGCGTTCTTCCACAAGACCAGGGGCTGGCCAAGCAAGGTGAAGGGCTTGGGACCGTCATCGAGATCAGTCAGGGGCACAAGGGCGTACCAAAAGCGGCGCAAAACGGGTTGCTGGGTAACGAGCATGGGATTCCATCCAAATGAAAGCTGAGAGCTCAAAGCTGATCAACGCATCGCTGGCCGGACGTATCCGGTACGCGAGCGCTCCCCGCCGGTGGCTGGATGGAAAGCGGATGCAAGGGGAATCGGGAAGACGGTCTGCTGACCGGAAGACATCACGAAGCCCTGTTGCACACGATCGCTGTCGCACACAACCGCCATGGCGGCGCACGGCGCGTGCTGGAGTTCCAACCTGGGCCGTGAGAGCAATGTCCCGTACAAGCCGGGTGCGGGGCGATGCCCGCGGTGGCTCGTGCTAACTGCTTCTACTCTGATGGCAAACTAAGCAAACGATATGCCAGCGTGTGCTGCCACTGGGGAACGGCCAAAGTCAGGGCAGGCAAGGGGTTTCGTTCAGTGAACGCCGCACCGGATCGGGGCCGAAGGGCACCAGATCCGTGCGCGGCGGATCAGTTTGCGGACTGAAGCTGCGTCAGCACGACCTGGCCGTTGTCGCTCATTGCCGTGAAACGTACCTTGTCGCCGACCTTGACGTTATCCAGCGCCACGCCGTCCAGGACACGGAACACCATCGTCATGCCAGGCATGTCGAGGTTGCGGATTTCGGCATGGCGCAGCGTGAGCTTGCGGGTATCCGCGTCGATGCGGCGCACCTCGCCTTCGACCCAGCTGGGGGTTTCGGCCGGCACGTGGTTCATCGCCAGCTGTTCGGGCGACATGCGCGGTTGCTGGGCAAAGGTCGATGCAGCGGCGGTGGCAAGCACGGCGCCGAGCAGGCATTGCACGAGACGTCGTTGTTGAAACATGATGGTCTTCATCCTTCGATAGCCAAAAGAAATAAACAGGGGTTCAGAAATAATCAGTCCACGGCGTACCTGTTCGGAACGCCGCCGAAATCGTCAGGGGCTAGAGCGCCGTCCAGCGCTCCAGGTTCAATGCCGGTGCGCAGCCCCGGCCGGGCGCGCGGGGGGCGTGCTGTTCTTGCGGGCATCGCCCGCTCCGCCCGCTACCGCGACCTGCCCGACCATGCCGGCTTCGAAATGCCCGGGTTGAAGGCACGCGAAGTCTACCGTTCCCGCTTCGGTAAATTTCCACACAATCTCACCGATTTGTCCCGGCGCAACACTCACCATGGAGGGATCCTCGTGCTCCATGCCAGGAAAGCGCTTCATTTGCTCGTAGTGCGCCTTCAGCTCGGCCTGGGTGCCCAGCACCAGCTCATGTTTGATCTGCCCGGCGTTCCTGACCCGCAACCGCAGCGTCTCTCCTTGCCTGACGTCCAGTCGCGCCGGGTGGAAACGCATCGCGTCAGTCATATCGACGTCAACAGTGCGGGATGCCTGTGCCGCGACGCCGGGCTGCCCGATGAGCGACTCCGCATGGCCGCCCCCATGCTCGCCAGCGGCCCACGCCGTCGACATCGGAGTCGTTGTAAAGATCCACATAGCCAACGCCAGCTTGATGGCGGTAGGTGTGCAGCCACGAACGGAAAAGTGCGTCATGATCGGTTTTCCTTGGTCAGTGGCCATGATGGCCTTGAGGTTTGCGGATCTGGATATCGATGCTCGCAGCGCCGCCAGCACCGCCAGTGATTGCCGCCCCGGCCGGCGGCGCCGCGGCCCGCGCACGGGTCGGCTCGGGCACGACGCCCGTGTATTCATAGGCGACCGTGCCTGCCGGGTGCTTGAACCAGCCTGGATCCCGATAGTCATTGCGCGGCTGGTCCTTCCGGACCTTCAGTACGCTGAACATGCCGCCCATTTCCAGCGATCCGAACGGCCCGACACCCGACATCATCGGCAGGGTGTTATCGGGCAGCGGCATTTCCATCTCGGCCATGTCGGCCATGCCGCGTTCGCCCATCACCATGTAGTCGGGAATCAAGCCGGTAATCTGCCGCGCCACATCCCGATGATCAACACCGATCATCGTAGGCACGTCATGCCCCATGGCGTTCATGGTGTGATGGCTCTTGTGGCAATGCAGCGCCCAATCACCCTCCTCGTCCGCCACAAATTCCATCTGCCGCATCTGGCCCACAGCAATATCGATGCTGACTTCGGGCCAGCGCCCCGCCCGCGGCGTCGGCCCGCCATCCGTGCCCGTCACCACGAACTCGTGGCCGTGCACGTGGATGGGGTGATTGGTCATGGTCAGGTTCCCCACGCGTAGGCGCACCTTGTCGTTCTGCCGCACGTTCAACGAATCGATGCCCGGGAACACGCGGCTGTTCCAGGTCCACAGATTGAAGTCCAGCATCGTCATGATCTTTGGGGTGTAGGACCCTGGATCGATGTCGTAGGCATTAAGCAGGAAGACGAAGTCGCGATCCACCTCGTCGATCAACGGATGCGGCGCTTTGGGATGTGTGATCCAGGTCCCCATCATGCCCATCGCCATCTGCACCATTTCGTCGGCATGCGGGTGATACATGAAGGTGCCGGGCCGGCGGGCGACGAACTCGTACACAAAGGTCTTGCCCGACGGAATGCTGGGCTGCGTCAGCCCCGACACGCCATCCATGCCGTTCGGCAGACGCTGCCCATGCCAATGCACGCTGGTGTGTTCCGGCAGGCGATTGGTCACGAACATGCGCACCCGATCGCCTTCCACCACCTCGATCGTCGGCCCCGGCGACTGCCCGTTGTAGCCCCACAGGTGCGCCTTCATGCCGGGCGCCATCTCGCGCACCACGGGTTCGGCCACCAGATGGAATTCCTTGACGCCGTCATTCATGCGCCAAGGCAGGCTCCAGCCATTCAGCGTCACCACCGGACGGTAAGGCCGGCCGGTGTCTGGCACCAAAGGCGCGGCGGTCGCGGCGGACGTCTGCGTGACCAGCTCGGGCAGGCCCGCAAGCGCCACCTGGTTCACGCCACCCGCCGCGACCGCGCCGCCCGCCAGACCGGCGGATTTCAAAAAAGCTCTGCGAGAGGTCATGACGCCGCCCTCCTGGATACTCCACCGCCAGCCAGGCCGGCGGATCTGAAAAAAGTTCTGCTGGCAGTCATGATTCCGCCCTCCTTGATAGGTTGACGGAGACCGGTGCTTTCGTTGTGCAATCAATGTCCGGCATCGCCGCCTCCTTGTGCCGCCAACATGGGGCCGCCTGCCGATCCCGCCACGCCTGCCGGCAACGCCGGGTTCGCCGCCACCGGCACGCCCACAATGGCGGCCTGCAACGCCGCATCGGCCAGCCAATAGTTGCGTTCCGCATCGATCGCGGCGATCACGCTGTTGACCTGCGCGCGCATGTCCGCCAGCAGTTCGAACACGCTGATGAACATGCCGTTGTACCGAAGCACGTTTTCTTCGGCGATGAGCTTGCGCAGCGGCACGACCTCGTCGCGATAGTGGCGCGACACGTCGTACGCCGTCCGGTACGCGCCATACGACTCGCGCAACTGGCTGCCCGCCGCGCGCAGCGTAGCTTCGAGCTGATGCGTCAGCGCCAGCGTCTGCGCGCCGATTGCGTCGCGGCGCAAGCTGCCATCGTCGAACAGGGGCAAGCGAACGCTCACCTCGTAGCCATTGCGGCGGGTCGATCCACCCTCCGCGCGGTCGAACATCGTGTCGTGCCGGACGCCCAGCTCGATGTCGGTCAGGCTGGTGATGCGTGTCAGCCCCTGCGCCCTGGCCGCCGCTTCGTACGACGCCTGCGCCAGTCGCACGTCCAGCCGCGCGGCACTGGCGGTGCGGGCGGCCCGATCGGGCGGCATCGGCGCCTTGGGCAGATCCGGCAGGCGCGGCGGCAGCCGCAGCCGCTCCGCCTGCGCCTCGGTCAGGCCCAGCAAGCGTTCCAGCTGCGCGCGGGTGGCCGTGACGGCCTGGCGCGCAGACGCCCACTGCGTGGCCGCGTCGGCATAAAACGCCTGCTGACGCGCCCGCTCCAGCCGGCTGAAATTGCCCGCCGCCTGCATGCGCCGCCCCAATTCGGCGCTGGCCTGCGCCGCATCATTGACCTGCCTGGCATAGGCCACGGACTGCTCCGCCGCCACCGCGCGGACCCAGGCCTGCCGCACCTGCGTCACATGCGCCACCACATCCCGCGTCAGACGGATATTGGCTTGCGCCGTCCGCCGCTGCGCAATCCCGTAGCGCTGCGGCAAGGTGATCAGGTCCAGCAGACCGAAGGCCAGCAGCCGGCCGAACTCCAGTTCGTCCACCGTGCGCATGCGCTCGAAGTCGAACACCGGATTTGGCAGCCGGCCAATCTGCGCCCCATTGGCCGCGTCGGCCCACGACTGGGCCAGCAAGGCCTGCAACTGCGGACTGTTCTGCAATGCCAGTCGGACTGCGGCGTTCTGGTCCAGCGGCTGGGCCAGCAAGGCGTCGGCCGCGGCTTCGCGGTCGCGCTGCTGTTCGGGTGTGCGGGCCAACTGCAGCGCGCCTTGCGTGAAGTCGGCCGCGTCGTCATTGCTGGTGGCGACCGCCCGGTCGATGTCGACGGACGCGCAGCCGGCCATGGCAAATGCCAGGCCAATGGCCAACGCAGTACGTGGGAAGGTGCGCGGTAAGGTGGGTGCGGGCTTGCGGGATCCCTGCACTGCGGTCATGGAAGACTCCCAGCCTGGGGAGCCGTGTGTCCGGCATGCCCTGCATGGGGGGAATCGCCGGCATGGCTCCCGGCTTGGTGGCTACTGTGGCCAGAGTCAGGGAGCGTTGCGGGCGCATTGCCTTGAAGATGGGCTGGCGCTAAACCGCCGTTATTAGCCGGCGCACGCGCCGCCTTGGCATAGGCCCGCCAACCGCCGATATCGGCTGCATCGCGGTTGGCCGCCGGCCAGGCACCGACGGGCTGGTCGGCAAAACCGCGATACCCATCGAATGCTGACTCGTAGGCAGGCGCGGGCGCCTGGGCCCACGACGAGCCCGCGGCCGCCATGGCAAGCGTCATCGTCCACCTGTGCGTGGATGATCGAATGAAATGAAACATGAAGTCCTCACGGAACGTCGTGGGAACCCGTCATCAGTCAGACGGGAACGAACGCAACGAACGCGGGATGACTCGACCAACGCCAAGGCGCGATGCGCCAACGGCCTTCAGAAAGGAGTCAATCCGCTACGCGAGGAAAGATTGGGGAGGTCGCTCGGGATGCGCCAGGTCGGCTGACGTAGGCGCAACAAGCAGCGCGGGGACGACACGCGCTGACTGGAAGGTGGACGAGACGGGAACAACGCAGGTCAACGCCGCGCCCGGGCTGCAAGGCGTGCAACTCATGCAACTCGTGCCGTGGGAAGCGTGGCTTGCGCCCGGACCGCCGTCATGGGCAAGGCCTTGGGAAGCGTCATGCCCACCACCCAGCGAAGCATCGTGCCCGCCAACGTGCGATGCAACATGAGCGCCGTGGTGTGACGCGTCATGAGCGCCGTAGTGCGAAGCTTCATGCTCGCCAACGCGTGACGCGCCATGCTGCATCCCACCACCGTGCAAGCCGGTGACCTGCACAGCGCCATGCTGCACGTCCGCCAGCGCCCCCGCCAACACCGCGTCGCACGACGCCATGCGCGCAGCGGCATACCCTTGCATCGGCAAGGTCAGCAGCAGCGACAGGGTGAGCAAAAAGCGCCAGAGTTGGACACGCATCATCCGGCCAGTTTACCGCAACCCATCTTTCCAGCGGCACCGGGAAATGCCGTAAGCCCAACTGCCGTCCGTCCCCGCCCTGCCCTGACACGGCACATCAGAACAACAACGGCGACACCGGCGCCACCAGATCGTCCGACGCCTGAAGCCAATCCGACGCCGGGGCCGGACGATGAAACAGGTACCCCTGACAAACGATCTCTGGCACCCGTTCACGAAGAAACTGCGCCTGCTCGACCGTCTCCACGCCCTCGGCCACCACACGCAGCCCGTAGCTGTGCGCGACCCGCAAAATGCTTTCCAGCAGGGACGCGCTGGCGGCGTCGACCGGCGCATCCTGCACAAAGTAGCGATCGATCTTGATCTCGTGGATCGGCATGCGCTTCAGGTAAGACAGGGACGAAAACCCCGTACCAAAATCGTCCAGCGCGAATTCGATGCCAAGGGCAGACAGTCGATGAATCTTCGCCAGCACGTCATCGGGGTCCGCCACCAGCACGTTCTCGTTCAATTCCAGCGTCAGCAGTCCGGGATCGGCGCCGGTCCGATCCAGCAGATCAATGATCGTCTCGGCAAAGTCGCTTTGCTGAAAATGCCGTGCACTGACATTGACGGACAGCCGCATGCGCCGCCCTTCGGCCTTGAGCCGCAACTGCAGCAGACATGATTGGGCAAGCACCCAGCGATCCAGCACCAGGATCAGGTCGGACGCCTCCGCCACCGGCAGAAACGCGGCAGGCGATAGCAGCCCTTTCTGCGGATGGTCCCAGCGCACCAGCACCTCGGCGCCTGCCACATCGCCCTGAGGACCCACCTGCAATTGCAGGTACAGCTGAAGTTCGCCTGCCTGGATGCCTCGGCGCAGCTCATCTTCCAGGCGCGATCGGTGCACGGCGGTTTCAGCCATCGCCGGCTCGAACATGGCCAACCGGCCATCGCCCGCCAGACGTGCGCGGCGCAATGCGGTACTCGCGCGGCCCAGCGCCGCTTCCGCGGTATCGTGCGGCCCGCCCGGAAAGCGGGTCGCGCCCATGCTGACGGTCAAGTTCAGCCCAAGCGGGTTGCCATCCAGCGCGATGGGCCGCTGGACTTCAATCAGGAACGCCGCGGCCATGGACCGCGCTTCGCGATCGCCGCGCAACGGATCGGCATCCACATCGGCCAGCAGCACGGCGAACTCGTCGGCCGCGATCCTCGCCACGGCGCCGTTGTCACCGGCCAAGCGGCGCAGGCGTGTGGCCACCGCGCGAAGCAACCGATCGCCCATGTCGATACCGTACAGCTCGTTAAAGTTGGTGAATCGATCGATATCCAGCAGCAGCAACACACGTGGCCGCGACGTGTCACCACTGCTGGCCGCGTGTTCCGCATAGAGCCGCTCCAGCAGCCATTGACGATTCGGCAGGCCCGTCAGCGGATCGAAACGGCTCAGCCGGCGCATTTCTTCCGTGGCGCGCCGCAGTTCAGTCACATCCTGCTTGTATTCCACATAGTGCGTGGCGTCGCCACTCAGGCTGCGCAGCGGCACGACCATGACGGACTCCACTACAAGTTCCCCGCCACGCCGTTGGTTGACGACCTCATCCTTCCAGCGTTCACCGCGGGCAAGCGCCACTTCCATCGACGTGCGCTGCGCCATGGTCAACCCATTGTTGGAACGCACCGCCGACAGGTGTCCGACGGCTTCATCCCGCCGCCAACCGGCGCGCATCAGGTAGGCATCGTTGACGTACTCGATGCGGCCAAGCCGGTCCGTGATCACGATGCTGTCAGGATGTTTTTCGACGGCCCGCCGCAAGGTCTGCAGCTCGTCGTCGCGCGCCTGCAATTCTTCCAGCCGATGCTGCAGCCCTTCCACCTCGCGGCGGTAGGCAAGTCGCCCCCGCAGCACGGCCCACGCCACCAGCGCCGTCAGGGTCGCACCGTACGGAACGGTCAGGCGCGCAGCGTCGGGCATGGGATCGGCCAACGTCCCGGTGGCATGCAGGCCCGCAAGCAGGAACACGACGACGGCAGACGCCCACCCGACGGTTCTGGCCGCGGAAGCGCCCATCAGCCAGCCCGACAGCGCCATCACCAGCGGATAGAGCAACAGCGCGTTCGACGCCAGCCCGCCGGTCAGCGGAATGCGCATGCTGCATGCGCCCCACACGCTCCATACCAGCAAGGTGCCCGCCACACGCTCGTGGCCGGCGCGTGTGCAGTACAGCGCCCCCACCGCCATGCCGGCGACGACCAGGTCAGGCGCAATCAACAGGTTGGAGACGCCCGCCTCGAAAACCAGCATGGCCACCAACAGACTGCAGGCCATCAGCGCCAGGCTGCTTCCATAGAGCGCACGCCGCAAGGCATTCGCTTGGACCTGGAAAGGCGCGGCCAGGCCGCCAAAGGAATCGTTTAGAAGCACGTTCGGTCTCGGGGTGCACGCGCGACCACCAGAGCTGGCAGGAGCAGGTCGGAACGGGAAGCGTCCGATTCAGCCAGTACCAGGGGTGAGCTTGCCGGCCGCACAACAATCGATGCGGCACGCGAAGCACGAGGCGCGTACCGCGAGTATTCGACCTGGCCGTTGCTGTGGGAATCGTAATTCGTCCAAACCGCTACCAGGCTGCACGCTGCCCATCGACGCATCGGACAACGCTGTCTTTTGGATTTTTTACGATGTTCCGAAAGTGCGGCCGGCGAGAAGATCTCTCCATCGATGCAGACGACAAAACGACGACGCGGCACCACGAAGCCTGGCGACGACGCGGCAGTCCCTGTACCGAAGCTTCCCCCTTACCTACTCACTCGGTGCCCACCATGAAAAACCTGACCCTCATCGCTTCCCTCATCGCTGCTTCGGCCCTGCCCTTCGCCGCTTCGGCACAAACCGCCAACACCATCAACTTCAAGGGCGAGATCATTGCGTCGGCATGCTCGGCATCCAGCGCAACGGTCGCAGGTGGAACGTCGGCCGCGGCCAGCAACGCCAGCGGCATTGAAGTGAACCTGGGCAAGGTCTCGGTCAATGAAATCGGCACGTCAGGCGCAGCGTTCAGCGCGTCGTCCAGCCTGACCGATGGCGCCGGCGCCAATGTGGCCATCGAATTCAACTGCCCCAGCGCGCCAGCGGGTGGGTCTTCGCCAACGAAGTTCACCGTGTCGTTCAACCCACGGCCTGGCGACATCGCCAACGCGTCCGTGGGAACCCTTGCAGTCACCGGCGGCGCGACGGGCGTGGCCATCGCACTGGTCCAGGACAACAAGGTCATCAACATCCAGAACAGCTCGCCTGCGGTTGCGGGCACCATCAACGGCACCAAGGGCGTGCTGAACCTTCGCGCCATGTACGTGCGTAACGGCGCCGCAGCGCCTACGCCAGGGATGGCCAACGCATCGCTGCCGTTCACGCTGCGCTACGAATAAGCGCTTCCAGCTTGAGTGAGCATTTGGCGGGACCCTTGGCGGTCCCGTCAATGCGTTGTAGTCCGCATGTCGCTGCCCCTGGGCGCGCCGTCATTTCATCAAGTTCCCCTTCACTTTTTTCTGGAGACCTCACGTGTCTTGCAAACGGTTTGTGACGACTGCTCTTCGTGCACTGGCTTTCAGCGCCGTTGTCCTGCCGCTCGCACCTGGCGCGCAGGCTGCCATCGTGCTCCAGGCGACGCGGGTCATTTTCGACGCGTCCAACAAGGAAGCGACGATGGTCGTTCGCAACGACGGCCAGGAAGAAGCCCTGATCCAGTCCTGGATGGCGTCCGCCAACGAAGACGAAGATCCCCCTTTCGCTCTGGTGCCGCCGCTTGCCCGCATTCCGCAGCAAAGCGCCCAGGTGCTGCGCATCCTGTTCGAGGGCAGCGGCTTGCCCGAAGACCGCGAATCGGTCGCGTGGCTGCATGTTCAGGACATCCCCCGCAACCCGGGTGGCGACAACGTGCTGCAGCTGGCCATCCGCCACGCCGTCAAGGTCTTCTACCGGCCCAAGGGACTGAAAGGAAATGTCGCGGACGCGCCGCGCGAACTGGCGTGGCGGCTGGTCAAGGACGCACAAGGCGCGGCGATCGAGGTCAGCAATCCAAGTTCGTATCACGTGTCTATGGTCGCGATCCGGCTCGGCGAAGGCGATTCCGGCCCTGCCTTGGCGGACGGACAGATGGTCGCCCCCCAGGCGTCGCACCGTTTTCCGATTGATGCCGTGCTGGCGGATGGTGCGGTGAATCTGCGCTTCGTCAGCATCAACGACTATGGCGGCGACGACCTGTTCCAGGTAAACCTGCGCGCCAATGCCGTCGCGCACGCAACGCCTGCCGCGCCTGTCGCCCCCAAGGCTCCATGACATGATCCGCTACGCCACTGCACCGCAGTCAGCACGGCGCGCCGCGCTCGCAGCCTGCGCCATGGCTGCCAGCACAACCCTGGCGCAAACGCCTCCGGTCACTATCGAGCCGACGCCCCCTGCCACCGCCGGCAGTGCGCCGGCCGGCTTCAATACGCAATTTCTGATGGGAAAGATTCCGGCAGCCGATCTTGCCGACTTCCTGAAAGGCGAAGGCGTCCTGCCCCGCAATTACTGGCTCGACGTCGCGGTAAACCGCAATCCGGCGGGCCGGCACAACGTCCGCTTCGTTCGCAGCGACACGCTGGGCAAGCTCGTGCCTTGCCTGACCATGACCGCACTGGACGACTTTGGCGTGGATGTCGGCCAGCTGCGCACTCGCGGGGTCGAACAAGGCCTTGAAGCGACCGCGCCCTGCGTGGACCTGCCCCGCCTGGTTCCCGAATACACCTTTGACTATCAACCCAACCGGCTGCGCCTGTTGATCAGCATTCCTCAAGCGTTGATGCGCCCTGCCACCCGCCGCCGTATCGATCCGTCCACCTGGAATGCCGGGGCCACGGTTGCATTCACCAACTACAGCGCCAACACCCGGCGTGACTGGCGCGACGGCAGTACGCCCACCAACAGTTCCTACCTGGGCCTGCGCAACGGCTTGAACGTTGGCGGCTGGCGGCTGCGCAACGATTCGAACGTGATCAGCAATAGCTACGGCGGCACGCGCTTTACCAGCAATCGCACCTTTCTCCAACGCGACATCGATGCGGTCAATGGACAGTTGACCCTGGGCCAGCTCTACACCGACGGCCAGGTTTTCGATGGCGTGCGCATCCGCGGCGTGTCGCTGAACTTTGATGAATCGATGCTGCCTGCCAACGAACGCGGCTACACCCCCGTCGTGCGCGGCATTGCGGACACCAATGCCACGGTCGAGATCCGTCAGAACGGCTATCTGCTGAGCAGCACGCCTGTGTCGCCCGGCCCCTTCGTGATCGACGACCTTTACCCTTCCGGATCGAACGGTGAACTCGAGATCACGATCATCGAGGCCGACGGACGCCGCCGCATCACCCGGCAACCTTTTGGCGCTCTGCCGATGATGGTGCGCGCGGGCGCGCTTCGGTACAACGCTGCAATGGGGTACTACGACAGCACCTATGGTGAGCTGCCCGAACCCGCCGTTTTTACCGGCACGGCTGCCTGGGGCGCCCGCGAAAACCTGACGACCTTCGGCGGGTTGCAGGCCAGCCGCGGCTTTCAGGGCCTCAACCTGGGCGGCGCCATCAACACCTTCTGGGGTGCGCTGTCTGCCGACCTGACCCACTCGCGCAGCACGACGCGAGGCGCGAGCCTGAGCGGCCAGAGTCTTCGGCTGCTCTACAACAAGACCTTTACCCGCACCAGCACAAACTTCACGCTGGCGGGCTACCGGTATTCGTCAGAAGGGTATCGCACCCTGCAGAACCATATCGACGACCAGGGCCAACTCAGCTCGGCCTATCCGACGTCCTACGCCGCGACCCGCATGCGTACCAGTTTCAACATCAGCGTCTACCAAAGTCTGGGCGAACGGTATGGCAGCGTCTACGTCAGCGCGAACGACCAGACCTACTGGAACGCCGAAGGCAACCGCCGGACCCTGCAGACCGGCTACGGCAACACCTACGGCCGCATCTCGTACAACCTGTCGGTATCGCACACCAGCGACATGTCGACATCCAGCTACAACAGCATGGCCTACCGCACCGGGTCGGACACGCGGGCCATGTTGACGGTTTCCGCGCCGTTGGGATCGGGACGCCTTGCGCCCACGGCCACCAGTACATTCAGCGGCGGCAACAACGAGACCAGTTCCATAGGCATCGGACTGAACGGCGTGTTACCGGGCGATCGCGAACTGTATTACTCGGTCTATGCCAACAAGTACGACACCGTGTCGACGTCCGCCAGTCTGTCCGGGCGTTTGCCCTCGACCTCGTTCAGCGTTTCCGCCAGCCAGGGCAAGGGCTACGAAAGCGCCAACCTGACGGCCAATGGCGTGGCGGTATTGCATGGTGGCGGTGTCAACTTTGGCCAATCCGTCGGCGAGACTTTCGGCCTGGTCCATATTGCCGACACCCGCGGCGTCGGCCTGCAAGGCGGCGGGCGAACGGGGTCCAACGGCTATGGCATCGTGACCTATCTGTCGCCCTATGCACGCAACCAGGTCAGCGTCGATACACGCAAGACCGACAGCGACATCGAAATCGAGCAGACCACCCTGCATGTCGTTCCGCGTCGCGGCGCCGTGCCCTTGATCGCCTTCAAGGGCGCAACCGGACGGCGCATCCAGTTTGAAATCGTCGCGTCCAATGGACTCCCGTTGCCGCTGGCTGCCACTGTCGAAGATGCCGAGGGGCAACAACTGGGCGTGACCGATGTGAAAGGCCGTGCCATGGTGTTCCTGCAGCAGGAAAAAGGCACGCTGCGCGCGAAGTGGGGCCGCAATGAATGCGTCGGGGAATACGCATTGCCCAGGCGGGATGCGGCAAAGGCGTATCAGCGCGTGAAGATCGTTTGCCTGTTGCAAGGTGGAACGCGTCAACAGGCCACACGATGACGGGATCAGCCCATTTCGACCCACCTGGGGAACCCACCGTGCGGACACGCGAAATGGTGTTACTGCGTCGGACAGGATTCCCCTGGCGAGTATGGGTTGCGCTCGCCTTGATGTGCCTTGCCGCGCTTTTGCAGACAGCCCGCGCGGCCGACTGCAAGCGGGCGTACGTCGTCAACAACAAGACGGACACCTATGAGACCCATCCGTGGGACGTGAGCCCGTGGTTCGAGGTCAACGAGATGGTGCGAAGCAAGGTGCCCGATCCGGCAGCGTCGCAATGGTTGACGCCGGGGACGGATGTCATTGTCGACTACATCGCGGACCGCGTCGTGTGCTTTCAGACCGTCAACAAGACCACCCCGATATTCTTGAAGGTGGTTCCCACCCAGGCTTACCTTGATGCGTTGAAGGCTAACGGGCTCGACCTGAGAATAGACAGTACCCACGCTTCCGAGATCATGCTGTTACGTGACAGGGTCGCCGCCAACGTCGGCTTGTTACGTCCGATGAGAGATTTTTACGCGTCACAGGTCGACCGCCCCGTCGATTACGAACGGCCATGGAGACCCTTGGGAGCCGTCTACGAAAAATCGGTTCCGTGGGTAGAAATATTCATGACGTTTGTCGTGACGGATACGGTGACCAACAGAAGCAACGCTCAGCGTGCGCTCATGACACCTGACCCGACGCAACTCTCGATACAGATATTGGACCGGGACGACGAGGCCGGCGCCATGATTATCCAACCTCAACCCAGTACCGCCGTGGCCTTTCCCATTTGCGCGCCGCCGATCATCAGGATTGACCGAAGCGGTACCGACAGTGCAGACATTCACTTCGGAAAGGTTCCGCTGGACGCGCTCAAGCAGGAAAGCAACGCCGTGTTTGAAGAGTCGTTTTCCATTGAACTCAGGCACGCCGCACACTTGGCCGAGTGCAGTGTCGGAACTCGGCAACCCAAGATGCGATTCATCGCAGCAGGCCGGTTTCTGAACGGCCGGTTCGAAGGTGAGCTATCCAACGCGGCCTACCCAGGAAACGCAATGGTTGGAGTCGAGTTGAGGGAGGGCGCAGCGGTAGTCCGGGGTGCCAACCGCGGCGAGACGGACCCCGCAACGTTCCTCGTTTTCGACGGATCAAGATCCACACGGACCTTTACGGCCAGGCTCAGGCACACGGTCTGGTCCACCGATCGCATAGGCCCGTTCCTCATACCGGTCACGCTAGACGCTTTCTATCATTGAAGTCAGCCGCCATGACACAGACATCATCGAATCCATGCCATACACGCGTCAAATTCACATGTCTTGCGCTCACCCTGATCCTTTGCGGAACAGCAGGTCAAGCGATTGCCGCAGGCCCGGTAAAGTGCGTATTTATTAAAGAACGACAATTTCCTGAAGGCTTACGCTTCGATATTTCCCCCCCGACAACGCGAAGTTTCTCTCGTTCACGAAACCCTTCGCCCGTTGATCATCAATGGGTGACCCCTGGCTTCGAGTTGTCGCTGGACTCCCTTGAGGGGCGCGTCATGTGTTACGAGACTGCCGGGGTCAGCTCGAAGACGCAGATTGTATTGAAGATCATTCCAACCGCGGAATACCTGCAAGCGCTTAAAGAAGACGGCCTGGACGTCGCCATCTGGGGCGAAGGTCAGGTCACGGTCGACGAAATCGGGTTGCTGCGCGACCATGTTGCGCCAGGCATTGGGCGAACAGTCGCCCTTCCCGGTGTGCGGTCCGTCATGCACCCTCCCCCGAGCCACAGCATCTTCGCTCCAAGGGCCGAAAGTCTGGAGAA
Source organism: Pigmentiphaga litoralis (assembly GCF_013408655.1). NCBI lineage: Bacteria > Pseudomonadati > Pseudomonadota > Betaproteobacteria > Burkholderiales > Alcaligenaceae > Pigmentiphaga > Pigmentiphaga litoralis. The sequence continues at coordinate 463,685 of NZ_JACCBP010000001.1, read as the reverse complement.
AGACTTTCCTGCGCTCAATCTGAAAATGCAGGTACGCGTCGTCGATATGGCCAAGGGCAATCCCCCCAAGCTGTCCGCCAGGCACCCGCCGCCGACAGGGCTTGTGTTCAAGATCATGGCTGCAGATCAAGAGAACGGCGCAGAAATACTGACCTCTCTGAACTACACCAAACTTCATGAATTCTCGACCTGCCCGCCGCCTACCATTAAGGTGGCCAATACGATGCAAGATCGAGCCATCATCGACTTCGGTGTCGTGGCGCTGAAAGAGTTGAAGTCCGGCATTGGCGCCCCGCACGCCAGACCTTTCTTGATCGAACTGGTTGAACCGCGACCTGCGCTCTTTTGCCATCTCGCAAGGTTGGGAAAACGCATTCCCAAATTACGTTTCACTTCTGAAGGGCACTATCGGAACGGCATGTTCGAAGGGCCTCAGGATGATGCGAGCCACCCTGGCAACAGCGCAGTGGCCATCCAGCTGAGCGACGGATCGTCGCCTGTCCGTGGAGGAAATCGGGGCGATGCCGATGCAAGCGCATTTCTGCCATTTCCAAAGGCCAACCTGAAAAGGACGTTTGTGGCGACGTTGAAATACAAGCCGGGCGCAGCGGTGGATCGCCCCGGCCCCTTCCTGATTCCGGTGACCCTTGAAGCTTTCTATCATTGATATTCCACCGGCCACGCAAGCTGCCCATCGCAACCCGTCTTCCAACGTCACCGTGCTGCTTGCCGACGCGAGCTGGTTCGGACGCATGCGCGGCGCGGCAGCATTGCGGCGCGCCGGTGCACACGTGGTGACCGCCACGCGACTCGCGCAAGCGCGGCATCATCTCGAGCTGGACCGGGTAGACATCGCACTGCTGGACCTTGACGGCCACGGCAACGGATCCAGCGACATTCTGAAGCTGCTTCAGTCAGACCGACCCGAGGTCTACACCGTGGCGCTAAGCGCTGCGGTAAATGACGTGGAACTGGAAGCATTATTCGCCAAGGGCTTCGATGATTTTCTTGCGAAGCCGCTGGACGTCGATCGGCTGCGCGTTCTGATTGATACGGCGATCGATGCACGCCGCGATGACGTGGGGCGACGCTTCGTGTCGCTCGGCAGCGACAGCGATTTTCATTCGCCCGATTTGCTACCGCAACTGCTTGCGCACCTGCGCGACGAAACCGACACGTTGTACACCCTGCTAAGCGCGTCCACCCTCACGCGGAGGCAACTCGGCCGCCGCATGCACCGTGTTCGCAGCGGCCTGCTGCTGGTCGGCTTGCGGGCGCTTGCGGACGAGTGCCTGGATCTGGAACGTGATTGCGAGCTTGCCCACGTTGAAGACACCGTCTTGCATCGCCGCGGATGGCGGATTGCTCGCCAGATGCGAGCGCTGAGTGCCGTACAGAAGCAGTCACACGCCTCGTCTATCGTTGAAAGTCCTTACGCACGATAAGCGTTCATAGCTGGCCTGCCCTGGGATAATTTCCCATTGCAAAAACGCCAGGCGCCATCATGAAGACCCATTGTTGCGCGCGACGCACCGGCACGTGTGCTTTCGCGACGCTCCTATTCACCCTCCTGGCCAGCGGCATCGTCTTTACACCGCTGGCCATGGCCCAAGCCCCGGTCCGCTGCGCTCAGGTGACGTCAGGTTCGGGTGGGGCGACGATCGTGGACAAGTCATTTGGTCCCATCCCCATACCGAACAGGTTAGTGACCCCAGGCAGCGTTCCTTTTCTGACACCCAGCATGTCGGTGGCGTCGGAATGGACACCAACGATTGGCGTGATGTGTTTCGGGTCCAACACCACGCCGAAGCAGCAGGTACGCCTGCACGTCCGACCGAGTCAGGAATTCATTGATGAATTGAAGGCCCGAAACCTCGACGTCCGCGTGCAGAGCTGGTTCGAAGGGCAATCCGATGAAATCGTGGTGATGCGAGACAGGGTGAGTGCCGCAGTCGGGCGTACGGTGCCACTTCAAAACATCTATTCCGTTCAGTGGAACTACTTTGCCGACCAACCCAGGTACCCTTTCAAATCCGGTGAAACCGCCCCCACGGTCGCTCCCTCCATGGTCATTCGGCTGGACTACATGGTGGCGGACGTCAGCCGACCGGTCGATGGCACCATTCCATCCGGAAAGGGCCTGTCGATCAAGATTCTGGCGACGGGTCACGAGAGCACAGCGCTGGAAATCAGGCCTTTTGAAGGCAACACCAACATCCGTGTGGGAACATGCCCGGCACCTGCCATACGGGTCGACCGGCCTGGAAGCGGAACGTCTGCGCACGTCGACTTTGGCTACGTCTCCCTCGACGACCTGACCATGCAGGGAGAAGCCGCACGCGCCGAGACTTTCTCGGTGGAATTCATTCCGTCTTCCCTGATGTCCGGCGATTGCGCCCGCCTCGCAAATCGTTCAGTGCCGTCGCTGCGGTTTACGTCGGCCGGCTTCTACCGCAACGGCATGTTCGAAGGGGATCCGAACGATGCGGCCTACCCCGGGAACCGGGTCGTCGCAGTGCAGTTGAGCAACGGTGCGCAAGCCGTGCAGGGAGCCAACTTTGGCGATCCAAGTACCCGGGGATATCTCACGTTCGAAGAAAGAACGCCACGACGCTTTACCGCCACGCTGAAACGCAAGCCGGGCGCGACAAATCAGCCGGGCCGGTTCCTTATCCCGGTCACGCTGGAAGCGTTTTATTACTGAACTGATGCGGGGCGGTGCCTGCCCCGTCAGATCAAGCCGCTTTCGTAGGCGTAGCGGATCAGTTCGGCACTGGACCGCACGTTCAGTTTCTTCATGGCGGTGTGCTTCTGCGACGACACGGTGCTGACGGACCGCGACAGGCGGTCCGAGATGGCCAGCAGTCCATGGCCGGCGGCGAACAGGCGCACCACTTCCATTTCCTTGGCCGTCAGTTCCGCCACCTTGGCTGACGGCGTTGCGCCGGCGTCATCCAGCAGGTGGCGCACGGTGGGCGAGCAATAGGCGCTGGGCAGTGTCTGCACATGGCGGCAAGCACGAAGCAGTTCGTCCATGCCGTCTTCCTTGCTGACAATGGCGCGCACGGATTCCTTCAATGCGCAGGCAAGGACGCCCGGGTGGGCCTGCGCCGTCAAGAGCACGATGTGCGCCGCAGCGGCTTGCCGCCGCACGCGTTTGAGCAAGGCCAGTCCGTCGATCGACCTGTCGTGACGACTCATGCTGAAGTCCATGACGATCATCTCGGAAGGCTGCTGCGCCAGCTTGTCGAGCAGGTCCTGGCCCGACAGGCATTCGTGCACAATGGTGTAGTCCTGCGCGCCGCGCAAGGCGCCGCTGACGGCTTGCAGGACCAAGGGGTGATCGTCAGCGATGGCGACGGTGGGTTTCATGTTGCGGGTCCAAAAGCATCGGGTGTGGCGGTTGTGGATGGCGGTCTGTCCTGGGACACATCGGCCAGCATGTCCTGCAGCGATGCGCATTGCGGTATCCACTTCACGAGCAACTGCGCCGCAGTCGCCTTGCGCATCGGCTTGAGGGCGTGTTCGTTCATGCCGGCTTCCAGCATGCGGGCGACCCTTTCGGCCGACGCGAATCCGGTCACCGCAATGATGGGCACCAGGCCGCCGGCACCGTCCAGCGCGCGAATGTGGCGGGTGGCTTCGACACCGTCCATTTCGGCCATGTCCACATCCATCATCACCAGGTCGAAGCGGCGTTCGCTGCAGTAGCGGACGGCGTCCAGGCCATGTTCGGCCAGGGTCACCTGGCAGCCCAGGCTTTCAAGCATCTTGCCCAGCACCAGCAGGTTCATCGGCATGTCATCGACGACCAGCACGGACACGTCCTGGCGCCCGAGCGGGGTGCCCGGGCGATCGTGATGGACCGCGCAGGTGTCGGTTTGCACGGCGGCCAGCGGCAAGGACATGCTGAAAGCGGCGCCTTGTCCAGGCTCGCTATGCACGGTAATCGTCCCTTGCATGAGACCCACCAAGGACGAGGAGATACTGAGTCCGAGGCCCCACCCTTTTACCCCAGGGCGCGAGCCAGGCCCGGTCACCTCGGTGACTCGTGAAAAGCGTTCGAACAGGGTCCGTTGCTGCGCCAGCGAGATTCCCGGACCATCGTCGATAACCGCCAGATCCAGCCACCCCCGGCCATCGGTGCGCCGGTAGCTGGCTCGTACAACGACGGTGCCGCGCATCATGACCTTGATCGCATTGCTGACCAGATTGACGATGATCTGGCGGACACGGCCGGCGTCGCCTGCCAGGCGCAACGGCACGGAATCATCGATGTCGCTGACCACGGAAATCGGCCGGCGGCGGATGGCGGCCGACGTCGACACGATCGACAGCCTGACCACTTCGCGCAGATCGAACGGCTGGACGGACAGCGGCACACGCCCTGCATTCAGGCGGGCGACGTCGAGCAGGTCACTGAGCAGCGTGAGCAGCATGCCGCTGGCGTCTCGCGCATTGGTCAGCAGCGTGTGCTGTTCCCGCTCGGACAATGTCGATTCAAGCGCGATGTCGAAATAGCCCACCACGCCCGACACGGCATTGCGAATTTCGTGGTTCAGGTTTTCCACGAAGGTGGCTTCGGCCTGCCGCGCCGCTTCGGCTTCTTTGCGCAGCGCATCCAGCGTGCGGTTGCGGCTGACCAATTCCTGGAAGTTGATCCAGTTCACACGCAGCATGATCAGGACGCTCCCGTTCATGAACAGGATCGCCCAGGCAAGCGTGCCGCCATCTTCGTGGCGCGCCATAAACGAGAAGTAGCAGCTCAGAAGGATCATGGGCCCGGCATAGACGGCGAACGCCCTGGGCACGGCCTGCAGCACGCCCGCCGCGCCCGCGCAGGTAAAGCAGGCGCAACCCATCAAGAAGCGCGTCCGCTCGAAATCGGCGCCGGGCAGGTAGATGATCATCAGCAACGCCCAGTACATGCCCAGGCAGAAGGCATTGATCGTCACCCGGTTCAGCACATGGTCGGTCCACCCGTCTGCGTCGGGATCGCCAGCACTCCCGAGCCAGAGGCGAGTGGGCATGATCTGCAGCAGCAGCATGAACAACGGAATGGGCGTGAGCTCGGCCCACGTGTAGTTCCCGTGCAGCACTGCGGCGGTGATGGTGCAGGCGCCCGTGTTGCCGATCCCGCTGATCGGCAATTGACGAAACACGTTCTGGGCCTGAGCAAGCTTCGACTCGTGCGGCATCAGGTCAACCACTCATCAGAGGTGACCCCGTCCTGCGGCACGACGTCCTTCGACAACACACTTTGCGGCACCCACTTTGCCAGCAGTTGCGCCGCGGTGGCCTTGCGCATGGGCTTGAGAGCGTGTTCGTTCATGCCGGCCGCCAGCATGCGGGCCACCTGTTCCGATGACGCAAAGCCGGTCACGGCAATGATGGGCACCAGCGCGCCTGCCCCGTCCAGCTTGCGGATATGACGGGTGGCTTCCATGCCGTTCATTTCCGCCATGTCCACGTCCATGAGCACCAGGTCGAAACGCTGCTCGCTGCAATAGCGCACGGCGTCCAGCCCGTGTTCCGCGCGCACCACCCGGCACCCCAGGCTTTCGAGCATCTTGCCCAGCACCAGCAGGTTCATCGGCATGTCGTCGACGATCAGCACGGACACATCCTGTCGGCCCAAGGTCGTGATGTGGGCATCGCGCAGGGCCGCGTCCACCGGAATCTCGGCGGGTGCGAGGGGTAAAGACAGGCTGAACGCCGCGCCGTGTCCGAGGGCGCTGCGTACCGTGATCGTTCCTTTCATGAGGCCGACCAGCGACGCCGAGATATTGAGGCCCAGTCCCCAGCCCGTGGTGCCGGCGCGCGATCCCGGACCGGCCAGTTCTGTGAGACGCGAAAATCGTTCGAACATTGCCTGCTGTTGCGCTAGAGGGATGCCGGGCCCGTCATCGATCACCGACAGGTCCAGGCATCCGCCGCCTTCGGTCAGCCGGTAGGACGCCTGGACGACCACGGTGCCCCGCGTCATGACCTTGATCGCATTGCTGACCAGGTTGACGATGATCTGGCGGACCCGTCCGCCGTCCCCCGCCAGGCGCAGCGGCACGGATTCATCGATCGCGCTGACGACCGAGATCGGGCGCCGGCGGATCGCTGCCGAGGTCGACACGATCGACAGCCGGACCACCTCGCGCAGGTCGAACGGCTGGATGGAAAGCGGCACCCGTCCCGCATTGAGCCGCGCCACATCCAGCAGGTCGCTGAGCAGCGTCAGCAACATGCTGCTGGCATCCCGCGCGTTGCTCATGAGCGTGCGCTGTTCGGCGTCGGACAGATTCGATTCGAGGGCAATGTCGAAGTAGCCGACGACGCCGGATACCGCGTTCCGGATCTCATGATTGAGGTTTTCAACGAACTTGGCTTCGGCCTGGCGCGCGGATTCGGCTTCTTTCCTGAGTGCATCCAGCGTGCGATTGCGGCTGACGAGTTCCTGGAAATTGAGCCAGTTGATGCGCAACATCCACAGCGCGCTCGAGTTCATGAGCACGACGACCATAGCAAGCGCGGCCTGCCCGGTGCCTTGCGCCGTGAAGGAAAAATAGCAGCTCAGAAAGATGAGGGGGCCTGCGTAAGCAGCGAACGCGCGCGGAATGGCTTGCAACACGCCGGCTGCCCCCGCACACAGAAAGCAGGCGCACACCATCAGGAACCGCACTTTTTCGAAATCGGTCGCCGGCAGGTACACGATCATCGCCGTGCCCCAGAACAGGCCCAGACACACCGAATCTTTCATGACCTGCTTGAGGACGATATCCGCCCATTGCGGATCGTCGTGCTCGTGCCGTCGACCCAGCAGCAGGCGCACAGGCGTGACTTGCAACACCATCATCGTGATCGGGAGCGGCGCAAGCTGCATCCACGTAAAGGTGCCGTACAAGACGATCACGGTAACGATGCAGGCGCCCAGGTTGCCGACGATACCCAGGGGTATCTGGCGAAACGCGTTCTGGGCTTGAGCGAGTTTGGACTCGTGCGGCATGGGTGTCGGAGCTTGGGAACCATGCAGGAAGCCGCCCAGTATAGGCAGCGGAACCTGATGGTTTGCCGGCCGATCGCCCGACGTGCGTAGAACTCCGGACCGGACTTCCGGCTATTGCAAAAACAGTTCCGCCACCACCTTTCGCAGCCACTGATTGGCCGGATCTTGATGGCTGCGTTCATGCCAGAACTGCTTGACCTCGAAACGCGGCACGTCGATCGGCAGCGGCAGCGTTTTCAAGCCGGGCATCGGCTTCATGTAGGCCATGACATAACTCGGCACGATGGCCAGCAGGTCGGTCTGCTGCACGATGCTGGGCACGACCATGAAGTGCGGCACGCGCAGGGCAATGCGGCGCTTCATGTTCTTGCTGGCCAGGTAGCGTTCGATCAGCGAGGTGGTGGAATGTTGTGCGCTGGCGTGGCTGTAGCGCGAGCCGGCCGGCTCGATCAACACGTGCGATTCGGCGGCGAATTGCTTCAGCGTCAGGCGCTTGCCAACGCGCGGGTGATCGGCGCGCGCCAGGCACACGTACGAGTCGTCGAACAGCCGCTGCTGGTAGAAGCCCGCCTGCAGGCTGGGCAGGAAACCCATGGCCAGGTCGGCGTTGCCGGCGATGAAGGCGTCGCGGTAGGACTCGCGGGGCAGTTGCAGTACGCGCAGGTTGGCGCCGGGGGCGATCTGCGACAGCCGCACGATCAGCTGGGGCAGGTAGACCAGTTCGCCAATGTCGCTGAGCAGCAGCTGGAAGGTGCGATCCGTGGTGGCGGGGTCGAAGTGGGTGACTCGGTTCAGGCCGGCCTGCATCAGCGCCAGCCCTTCGCGGATGGGCGTGTCGATCTGCAGTGCGTACGGCGTGGGTTCCATGCCGCCCGGCAAGCGGACGAACAGCGGGTCGCCCGTCAGTTTGCGCAGCCGGGTCAGTGCGTGGCTCATGGACGATTGCGACAGCCCCAGACGCAGCCCGGCACGGGTCACGTTGCGGTCCTGCATCAAGGCCTGGAAGGCGGTCAGCAGGTTCAGGTCCATATCGGTCACATCGATTTTGGTCATAGTGTGTATGAAGCGCTTCGATTGTTGAGCGTGCTCAGCGAATGGTACCTTGCGGAAAAATACAGCGCGACCGGAACACCGGTCGACCGCGCAAGGCCACCGAGGAGACACGATGCAATCAGGCCGATCCCCCATGCGATCCGCCATGGGCCGCAGTGACGCGACCACCATTACGGTGCAGGGACTGGACCTGTGTTCCGAAGTGCTGGGAACGCTGAACCTGGGCGATTTCGCCTTTCTGGAAATCACGGGCAAGCGGCCGGATGCGCACCAGTCCATCGTGTTCAACGCCATGCTGGCAACGCTGGTGGAACATGGCATGACGCCGATGGTGATGGCCGCGCGGCTGACCTACCTGGGCGCGCCGGAGTCGCTGCAGGCGGCGGTGGCTGCGGGGCTGTGCGGCATCGGCAGCACGTTTGCCGGCACCGCGGAAGGCGCGGCCAGGTTGCTGCAGGCGGCGTATGGAACCCCGGGTGGGCTGGCAGGCGGGCGGGTTGGTGGGGAGCCTGTCAGCCCCGCTCCTGGCGCGCCGGCCGACGGGGTCGACGCGGCCGACCAAGGGGTGATTCCCGGCAATGACGCCGCGGCTTCTGGTAACGCTACCCACGTCCTGGCCGCGCGCATCGTTTCCGAGCACCGCGCCGCGCGCCGCCCCATTCCCGGCCTGGGCCACAACCTGCACAAACCCGTGGACCCGCGCACCACGCGCCTGTTCGACCTGGCCAGGGAACATGGTCTGCATGGGCGTTATGTCGACTTGATGATCGCGATCTCGGCCGAGGCGGAACGTGCCGCGAACAAGCCGGGCCAGTTGCCTGTGAACGCGACGGGTGCGCTGGGCGCCTTGTGCTGCGAGCTGGCGATTCCGTGGCAGCTGTGCCGGGGGCTGGCGGTGATCGGTCGATCGATCGGTATCGTCGGCCATCTGGCCGAGGAGCTGCGCAATCCCATTGCGCGGACACTGTGGGAACGCACCGAGGCCGAGACCTCGGGCGTCGACGAGGCACCCGGAGGAGACCAACCATGAACCCCCTGTTCACCCAACGGCGGCGCGTGCTGCGCGCGGCCGCGATCGGACCGCTGTCCCGCATGGCGACCTTTGTGGCGCCGCTGTCGCTGACGCTGGCAACGCAGCCCGCATCGGCTGCCGAGACGTCCGCGGAAAGTGCGGCCGGAAACGCTGCGAGCACGGCCGGCAAGCCCGCCGACAAAACCTCCTGGCCCACGCGCCCGGTCCGCGTCATCGTCCCCTTCGCCCCCGCCGGCACCGTCGACATGCTGGCCCGGTATGTCGGCAACCAGATGCAGAAGCAGACCGGCCAGGCCTTCGTGATCGAAAACCGCCCCGGGGCGGGCGGCAATGTCGGCACAGAGCAGGCCGTACAGGCACCCGCCGATGGCTACACGCTGTTGGTCAGCGGCCTGCCGACGCATATTTTCAATCCTTTCCTGTACGCCAGGCTGCCGTTCGACCCGATGCGGGACCTGACGCACATTGCCATGCTGGCGTCGGCGCCGAACCTGCTGATTGTCAACCCGGCACTCGACATAAAGACGGTAGGCGAGCTGGTCGAGCGGGCACGCGCGCAGCCCGGCAAGATCAGCTTTTCATCCGCCGGCAATGGCACCAGCGGCCACTTGGCGGGCGAGCTGTTGCGGGGACAGGCCGGTGTTGCCGTCCAGCACGTGCCCTACAAGGGGCAGTCGGATGCGATCTCGGCCGTGGTGCGCGGTGACGTGGCGTTCGCGTTCGTGACGATTCCGGGCACGTTGGCGCTGGTCAACGACGGCCGCCTGCGCGCGATTGCCGTGACGAGCAAGACGCGCAGCAAGCTGGTGCCTGACGTGCCCACCGTGGCGCAAGCCGGCTACCCGGATTTCGAGGTGCTGGCCTGGTATTCGATGGCCGCGCCTGCCCGCACAACGCCCCAGGTGATCGACACCCTGGCCGCCACCATGACGCGCATTCTGGGCACCGACGAATCACGCGACTGGCTGGCTGCGCAAGGCCTGGAACCGAACGTGTTGACCAAGGATGCCTTCCTGGCCTACATGCGTGCCGAGACCGCCAAGTGGGGCCCGATCATCCGTGCCTCGGGCGCGGTCGCGAACTGAGCGGCCGCCATGCGTATTGTCGACCACACCATCTACCGCTACCGCCTGCCTTACGCGCGCGCCGTCAAATGGTCGGACATTGTCGAAGATGGCGCCGACTTTCTGCTGCTGCGCCTGACAGCGGATACCGGAAATGAAGGCGTCGCCGAAACCGTCCTGAAGCCGACCTGGAATGGCGCAAGCGCCAGCACGATGACCGCGGCACTGGAAGACGTGCTGCTGCCTTGGTTGAAGGACCAGGATGTGTCCGACCCGGCTGGAGTTGCGGCACGGCTGGCCATGATCCCCGGGCAGCAGGCGGCCTGCACGCTGCTGGACAACGCGTTGTGGGACTTGCGTGCCGCCTCGGCTCGCACACCGTTATGGCACTACCTGGGCGGGCGCGACACGGTGGACCTGTCATGGGTGCTAACGCGTCAGGCGCCGTCGCTGATGGTGCAAGAAGCAGAAGACGTCATCGCCCGCCATGGGTTCCGTGCCGTGAAGATCAAAGGCGGCCAGGGTCTCGACGTGGACGTACAGGCGGTGCGGGAGATTCGCAAAGCAGTGGGCGACGACGTGGCGCTGTATGTCGATGCGAACGGCGCCTATCCGTTGCACGCGGCGCAATCGTATGTGGACGCCATGACGGATGCGGGCGCAGCCCTGGTCGAAGACCCGAGCCCCTTGCATCCCGATGCGGCGTTTGAATCCCTGCAGGCGTCGCTGGCGTCCCCCGTCCTGGTCGACTTTGGCAATACCTGTCTGCGGGACACGGCCTTGTTCCTTGAACGCGGCGCGCGTGCGATTAGCCTGAAACCCGGGCGCTTTGGCCTGACGGCGACCCGGCAGATGGCCACCCTGGCCGCCGCGCACGACGCGTTGACGGTGGTCGGCATGTTCGGGGAAAGCGCGCTCGGCACCCTGACCGCACTCGCCCAGGCTGCGTGTCTGCCCGACAGCGCCCTGCCCGCCGAGACCACCTGGTACCTGGCCATGACGACGCAGATCGTGGACCTGCCCGCGGTCCGCGAGGGGCGCCTGCGCTTGCCGGCCGCCTGCGGGCTGGCGCAGCAGGTGGACTGGGACCGCCTGACTTCTTTGACACGATCTTAAGGACATACGCACCATGCAGCAGTTCGGGCTCAATGAAGACCAACGTCTGATCAGCGACGCCGTGCGTACGCTGGCCAAGGAAAAGTTTGCGCCGGGCGCGGCACAGGCCGACCGGAAGTACCGGCCCCCCGTCGAGAATCTGCAGGTGCTGGCCGAGCATGGCTACACCGGCCTGTTCCTGCCCGAAGCCTACGGCGGCGCCGGACTGGGCCTGATGGACACGGTGCTGGTCATCGAGCAACTGGCGCGGTCCTGCGCCAACACCGCCATCCTGTTTTCGTGCACGGATGGCGCCACGCCGCGTGCCCTGCTCCACCTGGGCAGCGATGCACATAAAGACCGCTATCTGCACCGGATCGCCAAGGGCGAAGTGCTGACGGCATGGAGCATGTCGGAAGCCAACGCCGGATCGGACGTGGGCAACGTGCAGACGCGGGCCGTGCAAGACGGAGACTATCTGGTGCTGAACGGCAGCAAGCTGTGGTGCACGGCCGCGCAGGTGGCAGACCTGTTCCTGGTGCTGGTCAGGCTGACGCCGGCGCCCGGGCTGGCGGGCGTGGGCGCCGTGCTGATCGACAAAGACACGCCGGGTTTCACCGTGAGCAAGCACCTGGATCTGCTGGGCTTGCGCGGCACCGGCATGGCCGAACTCGTGTTCCAGGACTGCCGCATTCCGGCCAGCAATCTGCTGTTGCCCGCGGGTGGCATGCGTCAGTTGTTCCAGGTGCTGGATGCGGATCGTATCGCTGGCAATCCGCCCATCTGCCTGGGCGTAGCCGAAGCCGCACTGGAACACATCACGGCGCATCTGCAGGAGCGCACGCAGTTCGGCAAACCGCTGGCCGAACAGCAGGGCCTGCAGTGGAAGCTGGCCGACATGGCAATCGATGTGGAAGCCGCGCGGGCCCTGCTCTATCGCGCTGCTGCCCGCGTCGATGCCGGCGAACCCAGCATTGTCGACACATCCATCACCAAGACCTATGTGAACCAGATGGCGGTGCGCGTCACCAACGAAGCCATGCAACTGGCTGGCGCCTACGGGCTGTCGGAAGAGTATCCGTACGAACGCCATTTCCGTGACGTGCGAGGCATGTCCATCGGCTACGGCACCACTGAAATCCACCGCAGTTCGATCGCCCGCGAACTGCTCAAAGGCAACTACGCATTCTGAGGATGCCCATGACTTCCGTATCAGCCGCTGCTGCATCAACGTCCGATGTATCGACTTCTGCTGTCTCTACCGTGACCGTCCCTGCTGGCGACGGGCAAACGTTCCAGGCCTACGTCAGCCGCCCCGCGCACCCGAACGGCCGCGCCATTGTCATCCTGCAGGAAATCTTTGGCGTGACCCATGCCATCCGCGAGGTGGCCGACCAGTACGCGGACGAGGGCTATCTGGCCCTGGCCCCCGACCTGTTCTGGCGCATTCGCCCGGGCATCGAACTGTCGCATTCGAAAGAAGACATCGCGCTGGCCTTCGACGCCTTGAAGCAGTTCGACGAGTCCCTGGCGGTGCAGGATATTGCGCTCGTGGTCGAGCATGTTCGTGACGAGCTTGGCGCCGATGCCCCGGTGGCCGTGCTGGGCATGTGTCTGGGTGGCAAGCTGGCCTATCTGTGCGCGGCGCGGATCGACGTCGATGCCGCCGTGTCGTTCTACGGTGTGGGCATCGAAAAGAATCTGGACGAAGCGGACAAGGTGTCCTGCCCCCTGCTTCTGCATATCGGTGCCAGAGACAACTATATCGACGCGATGGCGCGCGAGCAGATCGCCCACACGCTGGCCACGCGGCCCGGTGTCGACCTGCACGTGTACGAGCAGGCCGGCCATGGCTTCTACACGCGCGAAGCCTCAACGTCGCGCGAGACGGCGCATGCCCGCACCACGGCCTTCCTGGACGCCAGCCTGGGCAGCAGGCCATGAGCGGGGTGCAGACCTTTGACACGCTGGAGGTGGGCATGACGTGGCAGTGCGCGGCCCGCACGCTGACGGAAGCGGAATTGGCATGGTCCTGCATGAGCAGTGGCGACTGGCACCCCATCCATGCCGATGCCGCGTTTGCGGCCACGACGGCCGCCGGCCAGCGCATGTTCCAGGGCAGCTACGGCATCCACCTGGCGCTGGGCATGGCGACGCACCTGCCCGAACTGGGCGACTCGGTCATTGCTGCGCTGGGACTGAACGACTGGACCTTCCGTTCACCGCTGTTCGTCAATGACACGGTGCATGCTGAAGTCGAACTGACCGGCAAGCGCGAGACGCGTGACGGCGCGCGGGCCGTGATCGACCGCCGTGTGCGCCTCGTGAAGTCGACCGGCGACATCGCGCAGGAAGGAAAGATCTCTACGCTTATCCACCGACGGAGCGCTGCGACATGAATATGGGAGACGTGTTCATCCGGAACGCACAGTGTTTTGGCGATCATCCGGCCGTGCGCTTCGAAGGGCGAACCACGACCCATCGCGAGCTGTTCGGCCGTATCCGCCAAGTATTGAGCGCGCTCGAAAAGCGGGGGCTGAAGCGCCAGGATCGTATCGCGGTGCTGTCGCGCAACTGCGTCGAGTATCTGGAGATCTATGGCGCGGCGGCGGTGGGTGGACTGATAGGTGTCGGTATCAACTATCGCTTATCGCTGCCGGAACAGACTGTGATCCTGCAGGACGCGGACCCGGCGGTCGTCTTCTTTGAAGACTGCTATGCCGATCGCGTGGAAGCCCTGCGCGCCAGTCTGGATCCGTCGGTCATCTACGTGTGCATCAGTGGGCCCGATGGTGCAACGTTGGGGCACGCAAAGGCGTCTCGAAAGGGGCCGGACATGTCGGGAACAGGGATTTCACAGCCCGACACCTCGCCGTCCGAGACGGTTTGGTCCGAGACTTCCTGGTTCATGACCTACCCAGCGCTGCTGGCAGCGGGTGCCGACGAGTCCACCACCCTACGCGCTCGCGACGACGACACCTTCCTGTTGATCTACACCAGCGGCACCACGGGTCTGCCCAAGGGCGTGATGCTGGGCAGCGCCGGGCAGTTGGAGCAGACACGCTCACAAGCCATCTCGCATCTGGCCAGCCAGACGGACCGCATGCTGATCGTGATGCCCTTCTATCACATTGGCGGCCCGACCGAACTCTTTACTTACCTGATCACGGGCAGCACGATCGTGCTGCATCGGACCTTCGATGCGGTGCAGATCCTGGACAGCATTGCCGCCGAACGGTTGACCGTGGCACATCTGGCGCCCACCATGATCCAGATGCTGCTGGATGCGCTGACGCTCCATACGTGTGATCTGTCCTCGCTGCACACCATCGTCTACGCCTCAGCGCCGATGTCGGTCGCGCTGTCGCGGCGCGCGCGCGCGGCCTTCGGGCCGATCTTCATGCAGATCTACGGCATGACTGAAGTCGGCCTGGGCAGCGTGCTGCAGAAACATCAGCATGTGCTGGATGGCCCGGCCGATCAGGTCAAACGCCTGGCTTCTGCCGGACAGCCCTACTTCGATACCGACATGCGCATCGTGCGCGACGACTTCACCGAATGCGACGTGGGCGAAGTCGGCGACATCTGGGTACGTTCTCCCGCCTTGATGCAAGGGTACTGGCGGCGGCCCGACGCGACCGCGGCCGCGTTCCACGACGGCTTCCTGAAAACGGGCGACATGGGCTACTGGGACGATGACCACTTCCTCTTCATCGTGGACCGGCGCAAGGACATGATCGTGTCGGGCGGCGAAAACATCTATTCGCGTGAAGTGGAAGAAGCCCTGCTCATGCATCCGGCCGTGGCCGAGGCCGCCGTGATCGGCGTGCCCGATGCGCAATGGGGCGAATCCGTCATGGCAGTGGTGGTCTTGCGGCCCGGCGCCGAGCTGACCTTTGACGACGCCGTCACGCATTGCCGGTTACTGATCGCCAGCTACAAGAAGCCGAAGATCCTGCAGATCGTGGAGACCATGCCGCGGGTGGCGAGCACCAACAAGATCGACAAGAAAACCCTGCGCGAGCCGTATTGGCGCGACCAGAACCGACAGATCGCCTGAAGGCGACGACACTCGAGGAGACATCCATGCGTATTCCGCTTCGCGGCCTGGCGGCTGCTGCCCTATTCCCTGCCGCCCTGCTCCCTGCCCTGCTTGCCTTGCCCGCGCACGCCCAGACTGCTCAGTCGGCACAGACCCCTGCCCCCGCCTCGGCTTGGCCGGCCAAGCCGGTCCGCGTCATCGTCCCGTTTACCGCGGGGGGACTGACGGATGTGTTGATGCGCGGCATTGGCCAGGAACTGGGCCAGCAATGGGGCCAGGCAGTCATTGTCGAAAACCGGCCAGGGGCCAACACCATCATCGGCGCGGAGGCTGCCGCCAAGGCCGCGCCCGATGGCTACACGCTGCTGATGGCCAACGACCCTACCCTGTCCGCCAACCAGCAGCTGTACAAGAAGTTGCCGTATGACCCGGTCAACGACTTTGTACCGGTCATCAATCTGGTGGCGACCGAGGGCCTGCTGGTAGTGCGGGAAGACTTTCCGGGCAAGTCCGCGCAAGACCTGATCGAGCAGGCCAAGGCCCGGCCGGGCCAGGTCACCTATGGCACCTTTGGCCTGGGGAGCAAAGCGCACCTGGACGCGGAAGCGCTGGCCCGCGCGACCGGCGTCAAGTTCAACCACATTCCGTACAAGGGCGTGACCGAGGTCATGGCCGCGCTGTCGGGCGGGCAGATCGACTTCACGATTGCCGGTCCGCCCTCGGCCATTCCACTCGTCAAGGGCGGCAAGATCCGGGCGCTGGCCGTGGCCGCGACCCAGCGCCACCCGCTGTTCCCCGACGTGCCCACCTTTGCCGAGTCGGGCATTGCAGGCATGACGTCCAGTTCCTGGTTCGGGCTGGTCGCACCACGCGGAACGCCCGCGCCCATCGTCTCTAAAGTGGCGGCTGACATCTCACGCATCATCCGCCGTCCGGAGTTTCAGCAGCGCTACATTACGGGCGTGGGACTGACCGTGCTGGACATGGACCCGACCGCGTACGCGACGTTTCTGGACGGTGACCGCCGCAGGTATGCGGACCAGATCAAGGCGGCCGGCGTGTCGCTGGATTGATCACCAAAAAAAAAAGGCCTGCCCGGTTTCCCAGGCAGGCCTTTCTTGGTGATGCCTTCCGCGAATGGCAAGGCATCGGCTTCTTCATCGACATGGACCGACGCAGAACGCCGGCCCCTTCGGACTTAGAAGTTCAGCGCGCGCTTGTCGACCGCCAGAGCGGCTTCCTTGACGGCTTCGGACAGCGAAGGATGCGCATGGCAGATCCGGGCGATGTCTTCAGACGCAGCGCGGAATTCCATCGCAACCACGCACTCCGAAATCAGCTCGGAAGCTTGCGGGCCCACGATGTGCACGCCGAGGATTTCGTCGGTCGTGGCATCGGCCAGGATCTTCACCAGACCGGTCGTGTCACCCAACGCACGGGCGCGGCCGTTGGCCAGGAACGGGAAGGTACCAGCCTTGTAGGCACGGCCTTCGTTCTTGAGCGACTGTTCGGTCTGACCCACCCACGAGATTTCCGGGTTGGTGTAGATGACCCAAGGCACGGTGTTGAAGTTGACGTGACCGTGCTGGCCGGCGATACGCTCGGCCACGGCAACGCCTTCTTCTTCGGCCTTGTGCGCCAGCATCGGGCCGCGGACCACGTCACCGATTGCCCAGACGTTGGGCAGGCCGGTCTTGCAGTCGGCGTCGACTTCGACAAAGCCGCGCTCGTCCAGCTTCAGGCCCACGCCTTCGGCATTCAGGCCGGCGGTGTGTGGCACGCGGCCGATCGACACGATCAGCTTGTCCACCATCAGGGTTTGCGCAGCGCCGGCAGCGTCGGTGTAGTTGACCGTGATGGTGTCGCCCGACTGGATTTCGCCAATCTTCACGCCCATCGTGATCTTCAGACCTTGCTTGGTCAGCGCCTTGAAGGCTTCCTTGGCAACCTGTTCGTCGGCAGCGCCGAGGAAGGTTGGCATGGCTTCAAGAATGGTGACATCCGCACCCAGGCGGCGCCACACGCTGCCCATTTCCAGACCGATCACGCCCGCACCGATCACGCCCAGACGCTTTGGCACGTCGGGGATCGTCAGTGCGCCTTCGTTGGACAGGATCTGCTTTTCGTCGAAGGGCATGCCCGGGAAGGCGCGCGGGCTGGAGCCCGTTGCGACCACCACGTGCTTGCCGACCAGGTCTTCGGACGCATTGCCGGTGACCTTAATGGCCCAGCCGCCTTCGACCTGACCGGCAAATGCTGCCGTGCCATGGAAGAAGGTGACCTTGTTCTTCTTGAACAGGTACAGGATGCCGTCGTTGTTCTGCTTGACGACATTGTCCTTGCGACCCAGCAGCTTGGCCAGATCCAGACCCAGGCCTTCCACCTTGATGCCGTGATCGGCAAAGTGGTGACCGGCCTGTTCATAGTGCTCGGACGATTGCAGCAGCGCCTTGGACGGGATGCAGCCGACGTTGGTGCAGGTGCCGCCAGGAGCAGGACCGCCCTTGGCGTTGGACCATGCGTCGATACACGCGACCGACATGCCCAGCTGGGCTGCGCGGATCGCGGCGATGTAGCCGCCAGGGCCCGCGCCGATGACGACGACGTCGAATTGTTTAGCCATTATTCCGTGACTCCTCAGATGTCCAGCAGCAGACGCTGCGGATCTTCCAGGGCGTCCTTGATCGCGACCAGGGCCAGGACGGCTTCACGGCCGTCAATGATGCGGTGGTCATACGACAGGGCAAAGTAGTTCATCGGGCGGATGACGATCTGGCCCTTTTCGACCACGGCGCGTTCCTTGGTGGCGTGCACGCCCAGGATGGCCGATTGCGGCGGGTTGATGATCGGGGT
This sequence comes from Pigmentiphaga litoralis, assembly GCF_013408655.1. Classification (NCBI taxonomy): domain Bacteria; kingdom Pseudomonadati; phylum Pseudomonadota; class Betaproteobacteria; order Burkholderiales; family Alcaligenaceae; genus Pigmentiphaga; species Pigmentiphaga litoralis. Next base: position 445,548 of record NZ_JACCBP010000001.1, on the reverse strand, counting down.
CGACAGCATCGAACCGAACGTACCACCGTTCGAGATCGAGAACGTGCCACCGGTCAGGTCGTCCATGCCCAGCTTGCCGTCCTTGGCCTTCTGGCCGAATTCGGCGATCTTCTTTTCGATCTCGGCCAGGCTCAGCTGGTCGGCGTTGCGCAGGATCGGCACGACCAGGCCGCGCGGGCTGCCCACGGCGATACCGATGTCGAAGTAGCCGTGGTAGACGATGTCCTTGCCGTCGACCGACGCGTTGACGACCGGGTAGCGCTTCAGTGCGGCAACCACGGCCTTCACGAAGAACGACATGAAGCCCAGCTTGACGCCGTGATCCTTCTCGAACTTCTCTTTGTACTTGTTGCGCAAGTCGATGACGGCTTGCATGTTGATTTCGTTGAACGTGGTCAGAATCGCGTTTTCGGATTGCGATTGCAGCAGACGTTCGGCAACGCGGGCACGCAGACGGCTCATTGGCACGCGCTGTTCCGGACGGCCATTGACCAGCGTCGTGGCGTCGGCAACCGGAGCCTTCGGCGCGGCAGGCGCGGCCGGGGCAGCGGCAGGCGCCGAGGCGTTCAGGGCGTCGCCCTTGGTGATGCGGCCACCACGGCCCGAACCGTCGACCGATTCAGGCGCGATGCCCTTTTCGGCCAGCAGCTTGGCAGCGGCAGGCGATGGGATCGACCCGGCAGGTGCCGACGACGCAGCAGGTGCGGCGGCCGGTGCGGCAGCGGCAGCGGCAGGCGCGGCGGCAGCGGCTGCAGGAGCCGGTGCGGCAGCAGCCGGGGCGGCGCCAGCGGCGGCAGCGGTGTCGATCTTGGCCAGCAGTTCGCCCGAAGCGACGGTGCTGCCGTCAGCTTTCAGGATTTCGGTCAGCACGCCGGCCGACGGAGCCGGCACTTCGAGCACGACCTTGTCGGTTTCGATTTCGATCAGGATCTCGTCGACGGCAACGGCTTCGCCTGGCTTCTTCTTCCAGTTGAGCAGGGTGCCTTCGGACACGGATTCGGAGAATTGGGGGACTACAACGTCATGAACAGCCATTTCAGTATCTTCCGCAAAAATTATTCTGGTTTGCAATCAGGGCGAGGGGTGCCTGCGGGACTCGCACTTGGGCGAGCCCCGGTCATTCCTTACTTCGTGAGGAACACCCCTTTCATCTTGCCGAACGCCTGGTCCAGCAAAGCCTTGAGCTGCTCCTGGTGCTTGGCGTAGTAACCCACTGCCGGCGATGCCGATGCGGCACGGCCTGCGTAACCGAGCTTCTGACCGGTGGTCATGTTCTCGTACAGATGATGCTGTACGTAGAACCACGGACCCTGGTTTTGCGGCTCGTCCTGGCACCAGATGACGTCGGTCAGGCCGGGATACTTCTTCATTTCGGCAGCGACCATCTTGTGCGGGAACGGATACAGCTGTTCGACACGGGCGATCGCCACGTCGGTGGCGGCGCGTTCGGTGCGCGAGGCCATCAGGTCATAGTAGACCTTGCCCGAGCACAGCACGAGGCGCTTGACCTTCGAGGCGTCGAGCGTCTCGTCGGTTTCACCGATCAGGGTCTGGAAGCCACCCGACGTCAGGTCGGACAGCGGCGACGAGGCAGCCTTGTTACGCAGCAGCGCCTTCGGCGTCATGATGATCAGCGGCTTGCGGAACTGGCGGATCATCTGGCGACGCAGCACATGGAAGATCTGCGCTGCCGTGGTCGGCTGCACGACTTGCATGTTGTTGTCGGCGCAAAGCTGCAGGAAGCGTTCGATACGGCCCGACGAGTGTTCAGGACCCTGGCCTTCGTAGCCATGCGGCAGCATCAGCACGAGACCCGACTGACGGCCCCACTTGGCTTCGCCGGAGCTGATGAACTGGTCGATTACGACCTGGGCGCCGTTGGCGAAGTCGCCGAACTGGCCTTCCCAGCATACGAGCGTGTTCGGCTCGGCAGCAGAGTAGCCATATTCGAAGCCCATCACGGCTTCTTCGGACAGCAGCGAGTCGATCACGCGGAACGGAGCCTGCGCTTCGGACACGTTCTGCAGCGGCACGTAGACGCCTGCGTCCCAGCGCTCGCGCTTCTGGTCATGCAGGACAGCGTGGCGGTGCGTGAAGGTGCCGCGGCCCGAATCCTGACCGGTCAGACGCACCGGGTAACCCGATGACACCAGGCTGGCGAACGCCAGATGCTCGCCCATGCCCCAGTCGAGGTTCAGTTCGCCGCGCGCCATGGCGCGACGATCGTTCAGGACCTTTTCGACGATCGGATGGACCTTGAAGTCTTCCGGCACGGTCGTGATGCGTTCGCCCAGGCGCTTGAGTTCAGCCAGCGGCATGGCGGTGTCGCCCACGTCGGTCCACTTGCGGTTCAGGAACGGCGACCAGTCGACGGCGTACTTGTTCTTGTAGTTGGTCAGGACGGGGTCGACCGTGTGGCGGCCTTCGTCCATGGCGGCGCGGAAGTTCTTGACGAACTCGTCGCCCTCGCCTTCGGTCAGCACGCCTTGCGTGACCAGCTTGTCGGCGTACAGCTTGCGCGTGCCAGGATGCTGGCCGATGCGCTTGTACATCAGCGGCTGCGTCAGGGCAGGCGTATCTTGTTCGTTGTGACCCAGCTTGCGGAAGCAGACGATGTCGACCACGACGTCCTTGCCGAATTCGGCGCGGAAGTCCATGGCCATCTGCGTGGCGAACACGACGGCTTCAGGATCGTCGCCGTTCACATGGAACACGGGCGCTTCGATCATCTTGACGACGTCGGTGCAATACAGGGTCGAACGGGTGTCGCGGGGGTCGGACGTGGTGAAACCGATCTGGTTGTTGATGACCAGGTGCACCGTGCCGCCCGTGCCGTAGCCGCGGGTTTGCGCCAGGTTCAGCGTTTCCATCACGACGCCCTGGCCGATGAAGGCCGCGTCGCCGTGCACCAGCACCGGCAGCACTTCCTTGCCACCTTCCATGCCGCGGCGTTCCTGGCGGGCGCGGGCGCTGCCTTCGACGACGGGGTTGACGATTTCAAGGTGCGACGGGTTGAACGCGAGCGACAGGTGGACCGGGCCACCGCGCGTGGTGACGTCGCTCGAGAAGCCCTTGTGGTACTTCACGTCGCCGGCAGCCAGGCTGTCGTCGTTGTGCTTGCCTTCGAATTCGGCAAACAGGTCCTTGGGCATCTTGCCCAGGGTGTTCACCAGGACGTTCAGGCGGCCGCGGTGGGCCATGCCGATCACGATTTCCTGGATGCCGCGCGTGCCGGCATGCTGAATCAGTTCGTCCATCGACGCGATGAAGCTTTCGCCCCCTTCGAGGGAGAAACGCTTCTGGCCGACGTATTTGGTGTGGAGATAGCGCTCCAGGCCTTCGGCGGCGGTCAGGCGATCCAGGATGTGTTTCTTCTGGTCGACCGTGAACGACGGCGTGGCCTGGGTGCTTTCCAGGCGTTGCTGGATCCAGCGCTTGATGACCGGATCGGTGATGTGCATGAATTCGACACCGATGCTGCGGCAATACGTGTCGCGCAGCGCCTTCACGATCTGGCGGAGCGTCATGTGCTCGGCGGTCGTGAAGTAGGTGTTGGTGGCCGAGTAGACCTTGTCCATGTCCGCTTCGGTCAACCCGTAGAAGCTGGGCTCCAGTTCGGGAATGGCCGGACGTTCGGTGCGCTGCAGCGGGTCGAGATCGGCCCAGCGTGCACCCAGGAAACGGTACGCGGCAATGATCGATTGGACATGAACCTGCTTGGACGCGACGGCGAGGTCGGTGTCGGCAGCGCGCGGCAGAAAGCCATTGCTTCGAGCGCGTTGGGCAAACGATTCGACGACGGGGGCGTGAGCCTGATCGCGGGTCGATTCGTTACCGTCGACTGCTGGCATGTGCTGCAGCTGGTCGAAATACGTACGCCAGTTATCGGGGACCGATCCTGGGTTGTCGAGGTAGGCCTCGTAGAGCTCTTCTACGTAAGGCGCATTACCCCCAAACAGATACGAGGTACTGGATTCTTGTAGGCTGGACATGATGTGCGCTTCACCTTGCCGGGTGTTTCACCCGTTCGATGCAGGACGTACCTTCCGCGACACGGCTTTGCCGTTCAGCGGATAGCGAGTGCGGGCAGAAGGTGGTGGATGGGAAACCGTGGCCGTTCGCAACCCTAAGCAAGTCGCTCACGTGACGATTCTTTGTGGTCTTCGTAAACCGATCAAGAATAGCATTTAGTATTTGATACCGCACCTGCATACGCATCAAAAAACACCACTCTTGATAGAAAAAAAGGGTTGCCGAAGCAACCCTTTCAACTTACACCAAACTTACCGTGCGTTCAAATCCGCTACGTCACGAGCCGTTTCACCGGTGTACAACTGGCGAGGACGGCCGATCTTGTAGTCGGGATCCGAGATCATTTCGTTCCACTGGGCCACCCAGCCGACGGTGCGGGCCAGCGCGAAGATCGCGGTGAACAGCGAGGTCGGGATGCCGATGGCGCGCTGGACGATACCCGAGTAGAAGTCGACGTTCGGGTACAGCTTGCGCGACACGAAGTATTCGTCTTCCAGGGCGACCTTTTCCAGCGCCATGGCCAGCTTGAACAGCGGATCGTCTTGCAGACCGAGCGCTTCCAGGACTTCGCGGCAGGTCTCTTGCATGAGCTTGGCGCGGGGATCGTAGTTCTTGTAGACGCGGTGACCGAAGCCCATCAGCTTGACGCCCGACGACTTGTCCTTCACCTTGGCCACGAATTCCGGCAGCTTGTCGACGCCGCCCTGTGCCAGCAGCTCTTCGAGCATCTGCAGCGCGGCTTCGTTGGCGCCACCGTGCGCGGGGCCCCACAGGCACGCCACGCCGGCCGCGATCGCGGCGAACGGGTTGGTGCCCGACGAGCCGCACAGGCGGACGGTCGAGGTCGATGCGTTCTGCTCGTGTTCTGCGTGCAGGATGAAGATGCGGTCAAGCGCGCGCTCGACAACTTCGTTCACCACATACTCTTCGCAAGGATTGCCGAACATCATGCGCAGGAAGTTGGCCGTGTAGGACAGGTTGTTCTGCGGATAGATGAAAGGCTGGCCCACCGAATACTTGTACGCCATGGCGATCAGCGTCGGCATCTTGGCGATCAGACGGATCGACGAGATGTCGCGGTGTTCTTTCTTGGTGATGTCGAGCGAGTCGTGATAGAACGCCGACAGCGCGCCCACCAGACCGGTCAGCACCGCCATCGGGTGCGCGTCGCGGCGGAAGCCCTTCAGGAAGGTCTGCAGCTGCTCGTTCACCATGGTGTGATGGGTCACGAGGTGATCGAAGTCCGCCTTTTCCTTTTCGTCGGGCAGATCGCCCTTCATGATCAGGTGGCAGACTTCCAGGAAGTCGCACTTGACGGCCAATTGTTCGATCGGGTAGCCGCGATACAGCAGCTCGCCCTTGTCGCCGTCGATATAGGTAATGCTGGACGAGCACGAGGCGGTCGACATGAAACCGGGGTCAAACGTAAACATCCCGGTTTGTGCGTACAACTTGCGAATGTCGACGACGTCCGGACCCACCGTACCTTGATAAACCGGAAATTCGGCGCCCTGGCTCCCATCGGAGAAGGACAGGGTCGCTTTTTTATCGGATAGTTTCATCGGTAGTTCCTCGTCTTTGTCAGTGTTCAATTGTTCGGAAAGCTGCGGCTCAGACCTCGCGCAACCGCTTGATCAAGTCCAGCATGGCCGGCGTGGCCAGATCGCCTTCGGGCTCTTTTCGGCCCAGGAGGTAGTCCATCAACTCATTATCGGTTGCCTCGAGCAACTCGGTCAGCAGCGCGACGTCGACGTCGGTCAGCGTCTCTTCGTGGGCATCGAGGAACCGGGTAAGAATCAAATCATTTTCCAGCAGGCCGCGCCGGGCCCGCCAGCGCAGCCTTGCCCTGTCGTGCGGAGACAGTTGAATCGCCACGTCGTTACACCGCGCGCCGAACCAGCAGGTCCTTGATCTTGCCGATTGCCCGAGTCGGGTTCAGGCCCTTGGGACAGACGTCGACGCAGTTCATGATGGTGTGGCAGCGGAACAGACGGTACGGATCTTCCAGGTTGTCCAGACGTTCCCCGGTCGCTTCGTCGCGCGTGTCGGCCAGGAAACGGTAGGCCTGCAGCAGACCTGCCGGACCGACGAACTTGTCAGGATTCCACCAGAAGGACGGGCACGATGTCGAGCAGCACGCGCACAGGATGCACTCGTACAGGCCGTCCAGTTCTTCACGCGCTTCAGGCGACTGCAGGCGCTCCTTTTCAGGGGCCGGCGACGTGTTGATCAGGTAAGGCTTGACCGAGTGGTACTGGTTGAAGAAGTGCGTCATGTCCACGATCAGGTCGCGGATGACTGGCAGACCTGGAAGCGGCTTCAGCACGATAGGCTGCTTCAGTTCGCGCAGGTTGGTCGTGCAGGCCAGACCGTTCTTGCCATTGATGTTCATGGCGTCGGAACCGCACACGCCTTCGCGGCACGAACGGCGGAACGACAGGCTGTCATCGCCATCGTTCTTGATGCGCACCAGCGCATCCAGCAACATCTTGTCGGTCGGCTCGAGTTCGACTTCGAGCTTTTCCATGTAAGGACGCTCGTCCTTGTCCGGATCGTACCGGTAGATTTCAAACTTAACGATTCGCTTGGCACTCATGTGATGCTCCTGCTTGCTGCAGACCGGCGCCGGCTGTTGAGCCGGCCGCCGGGGGTGATACTGTCTGGTGAAGGCGGACCGGCCGCCCTCGTCGCTTTAGAACGTCCGGGCCTTGGGCGGGAAGCTTTCCACCGTCATCGGCTTCAGGTTGACCGGCTTGTAGTCCAGGCGGTTGCCTTCCGAATAGAACAGCGAGTGGCGCAGCCAATCCTGGTCGTTGCGTTCCGGGAAGTCGCGGTGCGCATGGGCGCCGCGGCTTTCGTTACGCGCAGCCGCCGACACGATGGTCGCCTTGGCCACTTCGATCAGGTTGTCCAGTTCCAGCGCTTCGACGCGTGCGGTGTTGAACACCTTCGAACGGTCTTTCAGGGCCACCGACTTGGCGCGTTCGGCCAGTTCGTTGATCTGGACGACGCCTTCGTCGAGCAATTCCTGCGTACGGAACACGCCGCAGTGATGCTGCATCGAGTTGCGGATGTCGTTGGCCACATGCTGGACACGTTCGCCCGTTGCACGGCCTTCGATCGCCGCCACGCGCGACAGCGTTGCGTCGGTGCCGTCGGCCGGCAGCGGCTTGTGGCTGCGGCTTTTCAGGTTCTGCGACACGATGTGGTTGCCCGACGCGCGGCCAAACACGACCAGGTCCAGCAGCGAGTTCGTGCCCAGGCGGTTCGCGCCGTGCACCGACACGCAGGCGCATTCGCCGATCGCGTACAGGCCGTTGACGATGGTGTTCGGGTTGCCGTCCTTCGGCACCACGACCTGGCCGAACACGTTCGTCGGGATACCGCCCATCTGGTAGTGGATGGTCGGGACCACGGGAATCGGTTCCTTGGTCGGGTCGACGTTCGCGAACTTGAGCGCGATTTCGGCGATCGACGGCAGACGCTTGTGGATCACGTCGGCGCCCAGGTGGTCGAGCTTGAGCAACACGTAGCTGCCGTCAGGACCCGCACCGCGGCCTTCCTTGATTTCCTGGTCCATGGAGCGCGACACGAAGTCACGCGGCGCCAGGTCTTTCAGGGTAGGCGCGTAACGTTCCATGAAACGTTCGCCGTCCTTGTTGAGCAGGATACCGCCCTCGCCCCGCACGCCTTCGGTGATCAGCACGCCCGCGCCGGCCACGCCGGTCGGGTGGAATTGCCAGAATTCCATGTCTTCGAGCGGCAGGCCCGCACGAGCCGCCATGCCCAGGCCGTCACCGGTGTTGATGAAGGCGTTGGTGGACGCAGCCCAGATCCGGCCGGCGCCGCCCGTGGCGAACACGGTCGTCTTGGCTTCAAAAATGTAGATCTCGCCCGTTTCCATTTCCAGCGCGGTGATACCGACCACGTCGCCTTCGGAGTCGCGGATCAGGTCCAGCGCCATCCATTCGACAAAGAACTGGGTGCGTGCGGCCACGTTGCGCTGATACAGCGTGTGGAGCAGCGCGTGGCCGGTACGGTCGGCCGCGGCACAGGCACGCTGCACGGGCTTTTCACCGAAGTTGGCGGTGTGGCCGCCGAACGGACGCTGATAGATGGTGCCGTCGGCGTTGCGGTCGAACGGCATGCCGAAGTGTTCGAGTTCGTACACGGCATTTGGCGCTTCGCGGCACATGAATTCGATCGCGTCCTGGTCGCCGAGCCAGTCGGAACCCTTGACGGTATCGAACATGTGCCAGAACCAGTTGTCTTCGCTCATGTTGCCGAGCGAGGCGCCGATACCGCCCTGGGCCGCCACGGTATGGGAGCGGGTGGGGAACACTTTGGAGAACACGGCCACGCTAAGGCCAGCCTGCGCCAGTTGCAGGGAGCAACGCATGCCGGACCCACCGGCTCCGACTACCACCACATCGAACTGGCGGCGCGGAAGGGTTGAATTGACAGCGACCACGACTCAGATTCTCCAGAGAATTTGTGCTGCGTAGACGGCAGAGCCGACCAGCCACAGAACGGTAAATGCCTGCAAGGTCAGACGCAGGCCAGCGTGCCGCACATAGTCCATCCAAATGTCCCGCATGCCAATCCAGACATGGTAGAACAGCGACAGGAAGGTCAGCATGGCGAGCACTTTGCCCAGCGGGAAATGCAAGACTTCAAAATTGAACAGGTGCACCCAGTTTTCGTAGGTGAACGCCGGCATCATCAGCGTGCCGATCCCCAGCACCAGCGTGTAGATGACCATCACAACCGCAGTCACGCGCTGGATGATCCATTCCTTGATGCCATAGTGCGCGCCGACGACCAGGCGTTTGCGACCGATATTTTCCGAGGCAGCCATCAGAACACTCCGAACAATTTGAGACCAAACACAGCAGTCAGCAGCAGGCTGACGGCGAAAACGATGGCGGCGCTACGTGCGGCGGATGCCTTTTCAAGGCCGATATGCACGTCGAGCAGCAGGTACCGGATGCCCGCACAGAAATGATGCAGGTAGGCCCAGATCAGGATCAGCAACACGACCTTGACGATCGGGTTGGTCGCGAACTCGGCGAAGTCGGCAAAGCCGATTTCGGAGATCAGGCTGCGTTCAAAGAACGGCAGCAGGATCAGCGGCAGCGCCAGGAACAGGAGAAAGCCCGTAATGCGGTGCAGGATGGACAGCTTGCCTGCCAGGGGCAGACGGTAGGTGGCCAGCTGACCAAACGTTAGATTGCGGAACTGCGGGCGGGGTTTTGCTGCAGAGTCGGACATCACGACCTCGGGGAAAGTAACCAAACCATGGAAAGAAACCTGTCTTAGACGCGGGGCGATCGGCAAGCCACTGCTGGCCTGATCCGCCCTGCCCCGCGGATATTCTTTTGTGCGCTCTTCTTGCTCCTTCTTTCTCCCGACTGTACCTCTGCGAGCAAGCTCGTTCAGTCTTAGAACAAACGTTCGGCCTTAGAACAGACCTAGCGATGTCCATACCGGATGAAATCCGAGAAACACGCTATTTTCCCACTTTCCGGGGGGTCGTATCAAATCAGGTCGATAAGGGGTTCAACTTAGGCTGTTTCTGTAGTGGTAATGCGTCGTCAGATACAGGCCGCGACGCATCTCGACAGGCCGGTCTTCGTAGGTAAACGACACCCGTTCGATTTGCAGCAACGGCGCGCCGGCCGCGACTTTCAACAGCGCGGCGTCGCTGTCCGCGGCAGCCACCGCGCGGATCTTTTCATCGGCGCGAATCATGCGCACGCCGAATTCGGTTTCAAACAGGCCATACATGGGACCCGTGTACTCAGCCAGACGTTCAGCGGTCAGCCCGCGAAATTGCGCGCCTGGCAAAAAGATTTCTTCGATCACGGCCGGCACGCTGTCGAACGACAGCACGCGGCGGATCTGGACGACGCTGTCGCCGCCTCGCAGGTCGAGCGTACGCGCGACTTCGGACGGCGCACGCATGCGGCGGCATTCAAGGAAACGGCTGTCGGACTGGACGGGTTCACCATCGTCGGGCGTCATCCGCAGGAAGCGGAAGCGCACACGGTCTTCATGATGGGTGGCGACGAAGGTGCCCTTGCCCTGGCGGCGCAGCAGCAGGTTTTCGGCTGCCAGCTCGTCGATGGCCTTGCGCACCGTGCCCTGGCTGACCTTGAAGCGCGACGCCAGGTCGAGTTCGCTCGGAATGGCTTCGCCCGGCTTCCATTCGCCGCGGTCCAGGCTTTGCACGATAAGACCCTTGATCTGCCGGTAGAGCGGGCTGAACGCCGCGCCGGGGGCGGGCGTGCCGGCGGCGGATGCCGCGACGGACGCGGCAGGCGGCGCCGCGGTCGCAGGCTCGGAGGCCGGGCGCGCAGCAGGCGTGGCAGGGGTTATCGACATGGGACGAATTGTGTCATGGCGCCGGGTGGAGTGTCCAACCGGAATACGGATTTACATCTTATGTCTTATATAAAACATAAGATATTTTATTGCTGGCACACATTCGAGTCCGTAAACTCGATGCCCGCCATCGCTTTTCGATGTCCACCCAGGGAACGGACCCGGCCGGCATCCTGCTTGCTACCGTTGGTATCGACCCAGACGTTCCGGCGCCCTTGATGCGGAGTTACACTTGGCGCCGCGTCATTCCCACTTATCTTCCGCTTCGGAGACATACATGACTAAGCCCGCAATGCGCGTTGCCGTGACCGGCGCTGCCGGACAAATCGGCTACGCCCTCCTGTTCCGCATCGCTTCCGGCGAAATGCTCGGCAAGGACCAGCCCGTTATCCTGCAATTGCTCGAGATCCCTGACGAAAAAGCACAGAAGGCGCTGAAGGGCGTCATCATGGAACTCGAAGATTGCGCGTTCCCGCTGCTCGAAGGCGTGACGGCGCACAGCGATCCGATGACCGCGTTCAAGGACGCCGACGTCGCACTGCTGGTGGGCGCCCGCCCGCGTGGCCCGGGAATGGAACGCAAGGACCTGCTGACCGTGAACGCGCAGATCTTCACGGCGCAAGGCAAGGCACTGAATGCCGTCGCCAGCCGCAACGTGAAGGTGCTGGTCGTGGGCAATCCCGCGAACACCAACGCCTACATCGCCATGAAGTCGGCGCCGGACCTGCCTGCGCGCAACTTCACCGCGATGCTGCGCCTGGATCACAACCGCGCCCTGTCGCAACTGGCTGCCCGTACCAACGTGGCCGTCGGCGACATCGAAAAGCTGATCGTCTGGGGCAACCACTCGCCCACGATGTACCCCGACTACCGTTTCGCCACCCTGGCCGGCAAGCCCGCCCTGTCGGTGCTGAACGATGACGCATGGAACCGCGACACCTTCATCCCGACCGTCGGCAAGCGCGGCGCGGCGATCATCGACGCGCGCGGCCTGTCGTCGGCAGCCTCGGCCGCCAACGCCGCCATCGACCACGTGCGTGACTGGGTTCTGGGCAGCAACGGCAAGTGGGTCACGATGGGTGTTCCGTCGGACGGCTCGTATGGTGTGCCGGAAGGCGTGATCTTCGGCGTGCCGGTCATCACCAAGAACGGCGAATACTCGGTCGTGAAAGACCTGGAAATCGACGCCTTCTCGCGCGAACGCATTGAGTTCACGCTGAAGGAACTGATGGAAGAGCGCGACGGCGTCAAGCATCTGCTCGGCTAATCAGGACACCAGCCCCATGACGCATCCCTCACAGGTGCTGCATGAATCCGGCCGGCAGCCTGTCGTGCTGCCGGTCTGCGATCACTATGCAGGCTCCGAAAAACTGATGACCAAAAGCCTCGCGCTGCAAGCCGAGGCCGGACCGGTCTTCGATGTCACCCTCGACTGTGAGGATGGGGCTGCCGTCGGACGGGAAGCCGAGCATGCCGAAATGGCTGCCCGGCTTGCCGCCAGCGACGCGAACCGGCACGGCCGTGTCGGCGCCCGCGTCCACGACGTGCATCACAAGGCATTCATCAACGATCTCGAAACCTTGATCGGGATCGCAGGCCACAAGCTGGCCTACATTACCGTACCCAAACTCAATTCCGCCCACGACGCCGCCAACGCCGTCGAGGCTATCGAACGCATTTCGAACGAAGCGGGCCTGACACGGCCGCTGTCCGTGCATGTGCTGATCGAAACCCATGGCGCGCTGCGCGAAGTGTTCCGTATCGCCGCGCACCCGCGGATCGAGTGCATTTCGTTCGGACTGATGGATTTCGTGTCGTCGCATCGCGGCGCGATTCCGGCCGACGCGCTGACGGCGCAAGGCCAGTTCGACCATCCCCTGATCGCGCGCGCCAAGCTGGAAATCAGCGCGGCCTGTCATGCGTATGGCAAGGTGCCGTCGCATAATGTCGTGACCGAACTCGATTCGCCCGACGTGCTGTCGCGCGCCGCGACCCGGGCCAGCCGCGAATTTGCCTATACGCGGATGTGGAGCATCCACCCCGCGCAGATCAACCCTATCGTGGCGGCGCTGTCGCCCAGCGCCGACGACATCCGGAATGCCGAACGCATCCTCATGGCCGCGCAGGACGCCGACTGGGGGCCGATCCGCGACGACGACGGATCGGGCAAGGGCCGGCTGCACGATCGGGCCAGCTATCGCTATTACTGGGACGTGCTTCGGCGCGCCCATGCGACCGGGGCGAACCTGTCGCCCGCGGCCACGCAACGTTTCTTTTCCTGAGCCCCGACGCGTGCGGTGATCCAGGGCGCGCGCGGGCCATGTTCCAATAGACGCAAGCAACAGGTTTCTTTCAACTGGGGTTACGGTCTTTCCATGGAGGCATTCATGCCGCACAACACATTCGATACGCTCAAAGACTTCAAGATCGGCAAGAAAACCGGTCAGTACTATTCGCTGCCCGCGCTTGGCCAGGCGCTCGGCATTGCCGTAGAACGCCTGCCGGTGTCGATCCGGATCGTGCTTGAAGCCGTGCTTCGCAACTGTGATGGCAAGAAAGTGACGGAAGACCATATCCGTGAACTGGCTGCCTGGAAGCCCAACGCCCCGCGCGAAGAAGAAATCCCGTTCGTGGTCGCCCGCGTCGTGCTGCAGGACTTTACCGGCGTGCCGCTGCTGGCCGACCTGGCCGCGATGCGCACCGTGGCCGCCAAGCAGGGCAAGAACGCCAAGTCGATCGAACCGCTGGTGCCAGTGGACCTGGTGGTCGACCACTCGGTCATGATCGACGAGTTCGGCAAGCCCAAGGCGCTGGACCTGAACATGAAGATCGAATTCACCCGCAACCAGGAACGCTACAAGTTCCTGAAGTGGGGCATGCAGGCATTCGACACCTTCGGTGTGGTGCCCCCGGGCTTTGGCATCGTCCACCAGGTCAACCTGGAATACCTGGCGCGCGGCGTGTTCAAGCGCGACAAGGTGTACTACCCCGATTCGCTGGTCGGCACCGACAGCCACACCACCATGATCAACGGCATTGGCGTCGTGGGCTGGGGCGTGGGCGGTATCGAAGCCGAAGCCGGCATGCTGGGCCAGCCGGTCTACATCCTGACCCCCGACGTGGTGGGTGTGGAACTGAAGGGCCAGCTGCGTGAAGGCGTGACCGCGACCGACCTGGTGCTGACCATTACCGAACTGCTGCGCAAGGAAAAAGTGGTCGGCAAGTTCGTGGAATTCTGTGGGGAAGGCACGACCAGCCTGAGCGTGACCGACCGCGCCACCATCGGCAACATGGCGCCGGAATATGGCGCGACCATGGGCTTCTTCCCGGTGGACGATCGCACCATCGAATTCTTCAAGGGCACCGGCCGCACGAAGGACGAAGTCGAGGCGCTGGAGGCCTATTTCCGCGCGCAGAACATGTACGGCGTGCCAGCGGCTGCCGACATTGATTTCACCAAGCTGATCACGCTGGACCTGTCGACCGTGACCCCGTCGCTGGCCGGCCCGAAGCGCCCGCAAGACCGGATCGAGCTGGGCAACGTCAAGAACACGTTTTCGGATCTGTTCAGCAAGTCGGCCGCCGAAAACGGGTTTTCGCAGCCGCCCGAAAAGCTCGACCAGGTCTTCAAGGCCGACAATGGCGTCGAACTGCAGAACGGCGACATCCTGATTGCCGCCATCACGTCGTGCACCAACACGTCCAACCCCAGCGTGATGCTGGCCGCCGGCCTGCTGGCCAAGAAGGCGGTGGAACGTGGCATGAAGGTGCGCAAGCACATCAAGACGTCGCTGGCGCCAGGATCGCGCGTGGTGACCGAATACCTGGAACGGGCCGGCCTGCTGCCCTACCTGGAAAAACTGGGCTTCAGCGTGGCGGCGTATGGCTGCACGACGTGTATCGGCAACGCCGGTGACATCGCGCCGGAATTCAACGAACTGATCTACCTGAACAACCTGGTGTGCGCGGCCGTGCTGTCGGGCAACCGGAACTTTGAAGCGCGGATCCATCCAAACATCAAGGCCAACTTCCTGGCGTCTCCTCCCCTGGTGCTGGCCTACGCCCTGGCCGGCACGATGAAGCGCGACCTGATGACCGAACCCGTGGGCAAGGGCAAGGACGGTGATGTGTGGCTGGGCGATATCTGGCCTACGTCGGACGAAATCAACGAAGTGATGAAGTACGCCATGGACCCGGCCGTGTTCCGCGCCAATTACGCGCAGGTCAAGGAGAACCCGGGCAAGCTGTGGGAGAAGATCAAGGGCGGCGAAGGCGACGTCTACGAATGGCCGGATTCGACCTACATTGCCGAACCCCCCTTCTTCGACAACTTCGAGATGGAACCCGCCCCGATGCCGGGCGTGAAAAACGCCCGCGCGCTGGGCGTGTTCGGCGACTCGATCACGACCGACCACATCTCGCCTGCCGGTTCGATCAAGGACACATCCCCCGCGGGCAAGTACCTGATCGCCAACGGCGTGCTCAAGCCCGACTTCAACAGCTACGGCGCCCGCCGCGGCAACCATGAAGTCATGATGCGCGGCACCTTTGCGAACGTGCGGATCAAGAACCTGATGATCCCGCCGAACGCCGACGGCAGCCGGGTCGAAGGCGGCATCACGCGCTTCCAGCCGGGCGGCGAAGAACTGTCGATCTATGACGCCGCCATGAAGTACATCTCGGAAGGCACGCAGACCGTGATCTTTGGTGGCGAGGAATACGGCACCGGATCGTCGCGCGACTGGGCGGCCAAGGGCACGCAGCTGCTGGGCGTCAAGGCGGTGATCGTGCGCAGCTTTGAACGTATCCACCGCAGCAACCTGGTGGGCATGGGTGTGCTGCCGCTGCAGTTCAAGGGCGAGGACTCGGTGCAGTCGCTGGGTATCACCGGCGAAGAGACGTACGACATTTCGGGCCTGGAAAACGGCATCCGTCCGCAAATGGATGTGACGCTGACCGTGCGCTGGGCCGATGGCCGCACGCGCGACGTGCCGCTGCTCTTGCGTATCGACACGCCGATCGAAGTCGACTACTACAATCACGGCGGCATCCTGCCGTTCGTGCTGCGTCAGTTGATGGCTGCGTAAGGGCACTGATCACTGCATGATCGTGACCACGTCGAGCATGCTTTGAACGTCAACGCAGGGCCGGACCGGCAGCAGGGTCCGACCTGCAGCAAGTCCGATCTTCCCCGCCGCCCGCTCTGGTGCCTTCAAGGTGCCGGGCCGGGCGGCGGTGTCGTTATGGCGAGTCGGGGTTTTCAGGAATTCACATGAATGTTTCGCGCTTCGACCTCGTGACGCTCGCCTTGTTCGTCGCCGTCGCCCGTCACGGCAGCATCTCGGCGGGCGCGCGGCAGGTGCATCTGGCGGTGGGCGCCGCCAGCCGGCGAATTGCCGACCTGGAAGCGGCCGTCAACGCGCCGCTGCTGTACCGGCGCGCGTCTGGGATCGAGTTGACCGAGCCCGGACAGGCCTGCCTGACCCATGCGCTGCGCATTCTGAAAGATGTGGAGCAGATGGCCGGGATGATGTCGGACTATTCATCGGGCGCGCGGGGCACGGTGCGGATCTGGGCGAACACGTCGTCGATCACGCAGTTCCTGCCGGATGACCTGTCGTCTTTCATGGTGGCGCACCCGGCCATCCGCATCGAGCTGGAAGAGCAGAACAGCAGCACGATCGTGGAAGCCGTGCTGGAGAATCGCGCGGACATCGGCATCTTTGCCGACCGGACGCAGGCGCAGGGCCTGGTCACCCTACCCTATCGCGATGACGAACTGGTGCTGATCGTGCCGCGCGGCCACGCCATGGCGCGCAAGACGTCGGTGCGGTTTGTCGAGACGCTGGACAGCGATTTTGTGAGCCTGCCCGAGGCCACGTCACTGGCCAATCGCCTGCTGGAAGAAAGCAGCCGGATCGAAAAACCGCTGCGCCTGCGGATCCAGGTGCGCAGCTTCGATGCGGTGTGCCGGATGGTGGCGGCCGGCATGGGGGTGGGCATCTTGCCGCGACTGGCGGTCGAACCGCACGTCCGGTCGATGCGGTTGAAGCTGGTGCCGCTGGAAGACACCTGGGCACGCCGCAGCCTGTTGCTGGGCGTGCGAGACCCGGACGCATTGACGGTGTCGGCGCGCCTGCTGCTGGGGCATCTGGAGGCATCTTGAAAGGCTCTGGCTGCATCGGGGGCGCTTCAAGGTGGCGGTCAGCTTGCGCTTACGTCGGGCAACGTTTGCATCGTGTCCTCCATATTTGTCTCAAACAAGTTCGCTACACTCGCTGGACATCGGCGCCAGGCGTCCGTCCAAGGCGGTTGCCTGTGCTGGCGGTTGTCCGTGCAGGGCTGTGGTCTATGCAGGGCTGTCGTCCGTGTTCGGCTGTCGTCCATCCGTAGTGGTCCGCGCCGTGTGAAGCGCAATGCCCACTCTTTCAGGAATCCGTAGTCATGCGTGGGACGTCCCCCTTATTTGCCTTCGTCTTGGTCGTGCTGCTTGGCGGCGCGCTGGCCGGTTGCGCCAGCCGCAAGACGTCGATGTACGACCACGAGGACTTCGATGAATCGTCGACCTACTCGCGGTCGTATGCAGCGCCTGCTGTGAAAGCATGCGAGTCCGCGCGCCGTGCACTGTTGAGCCAGGGATATTTGATCAATAAGGCGTCGACCGACGTGGTGGACGGCCGCAAGAGCTTCCAGCAAACGGCCGAGGCGCATGTCGAGATCGAATTCCATATCGTCTGCGCGCCCGACAGCGCGGATGGGACGTCGTCGAGCGTGTTCGTGAATGCCGTGCAGGACCGGTATACGCTCAAGAAGACGGCAAGCTCGGCCAGTTTGGGTGTAAGCATTCTGGGTTCGGTGTCGATGCCTTTCGGTACCAGCGATGATTCGATGGTGAAGGTGGGCAGCGAGACGATCGCCGCGCCCCGCTTCTACAACGGTTTTTTCGGCTTGCTGGAGCAGTATCTGGCGCCGATGCAGGGCCGCGCCGCAGCGCAAGCGGCGGAAGCGGCGGCGGCTGCCTCGGCCGCGGCGGCTCGTGCGCAGGCGCCGGTCCCGCAACCGGCAGGAGCGATCCCCGCCAGCGCCACACCGGGGGTGCAGACAGCGGCGCCGAAAGCGGCTGCGCCCCAGGCGACGGATGCTCGACCCGTCGAGTTGAAGCCGGTGGAACCGGCCGCCGCGGCGGCGAAGGCGGCGGAATTCAAGGCTGCGGAATCAAAGGCGGCGGAATCGACGGCTGCGGAATCGAAGGCTGCGGAGTCGAAAGCTGTGGAGTCGAAAGCTGTGGAGTCGAAAGCTGCGGAGCCGAAGGCGGCGGAGTCGAAAGCTGCGGAGCCGAAGGCGGCGGAGTCGAAGGCTGTGGAATCGAAGGCTGCGGAGTCGAAGTCAGATGTTCCTGCGAGCGCGCCGGGATCGTCTCCCGATGCCCTGCCCTCGGCACCCGCCTCCACCCCTGCCTCGATACCCGCTGCCCCCGCTGCCCAACCCTCCGCGCCTGTCGCCGACCCCGTCGCCCCTGGTGCCGCCCCTGGCCCCGATGTCCCAACCGCCAACTGACTCCCTTCCGGCCGACGAGACCTTTGCGGTGCGCGTCGAGCCGATGGATTGGCACTTTGATGCCAGGTCCGATGAGTCCCTGTTCGAGGCCGCGCGGCGGGCCGGCATCCGGCTGCCAACCTCGTGCCGCAACGGCACCTGCCGCGCGTGCATCAGCGTGCTGGTGGAAGGGTCGATCCGGTATCGGGTGGAGTGGCCGGGCCTGAGTTCCAGCGAGAAGGAAGAAGGCTATCTGCTGCCCTGCGTGGCCGTGGCGCAGTCGCCTTTGGTGATCGACGTGCCCGAGGCGGAACGGATCGAGCCGCGCTGAGTGGGTGTGGGCACGTCAATGCAGTAGCAATATGCCGCGGCTCAATGCCGCAACCAACTACGGCAGAGGGATGCCGCAGGTGGATGCCGCAGCCTGATGTCGCACGATATTGCCTTGGCTGGATGTCGTACGGCAACACCGCAGGTCAGTGCTGCGCGGCAAATGCGGTCGGCAATCCATAGGCAAACGCAGGTAGCGCCACGGTGCCGTGCACCTCTCCTGGAAACACCCGGAACTTGCTGCGCAGGCGATCGGGCGCCAGCGCGTCCAGCCGCGCCGACAGGTCGCGATCGCTGTCCACGGATCGGCGGCGGGCGGCGCGGGCGGCGCGTTCCGCGGCGTCGGGGGCACGCAACTGTTCGGGAGACAGCGCCTGTTCGAACTCCCCCACGGTCACGACGGTTGAAATGCGATGCGTCCCGCTCTTTACCTTGGCATTGAAGCCGGGTTCTTCGGTCAATACGTAGCGCCCGTTCCAGCCCAGCGACGGGCTGGACAGCAGGTAGGTCTGGAACATGTCTGGCCGGGTGAACATCGCGTGGACTGCCAGCAGGCCGCCATACGAATGCCCGTACAGCGCCTGCCGCTGCGCATCGATCCGGTAGCTTGCCTGGATCTGCGGCTTCAGTTCTTTTTCCAGGAAGTCCAGGAAATGGTCGGCGCCACCGTAGACGTCGTCGATAATCGGGCGGCCATCGGGCCGGCGTTCGACATCGGGCGACACGGGCGAGGCGGGCAGGTAGTCATAAGACCGGCGCGAATCGCCGGGGTAACCCACGCCGACGATGATGCCGGGCGTCATCGCGCCGTTTGACGTACGAATCAGGTGGTCGGCCAGCTTCACGCCCGGATTGAAGTAATCGTCGCCGTCCAGTACGTAGACAACCGGATAGCCTTCGGCGGGCGGCGGCGTCGTCGGCACTGCCACGCGGATCCGGTACTCCCCCATGGCGCGCGATTTGACGATGCGGTCGCTGGTCGGCGCCGCGGTGTAGATGGCCTGGCGGGACGGGCCCGGTCTGGCAATGGCCGCGGCGGCGCTGGCCGACGTAAAGACGGCAAATCTGTCAGCTGGGTCAGGATCGGACGGCGCGGCGCTTGGAGCGCTTGGCGCGCTTGGCGCGCTTGGCGTGGATAAGGCGACGGACCGCATGGCGGACGACGTGCCAGCGGGTCGGGTACCCGACGCGGCCTCAGCGCTCGTTGCCGGCGGCGCCACGCGCTGCGCCGTTTCGGCAGCCGCGGCGGCGGCGGTGGGAATACTGGCCAGCAGCACGGCGCCGCACGCAGCCAGGGCGAACGCCGCGGCGGGCCGGGCGGACAGGAAAACGGACATCATGGGGAAGTCTCCAACAGGCGGGGCGGCAGGCCGGCGCGCGCCGTCGCCTGCGGTTCAGCCAACAGCCTAGCCGGGATTCGTGCAAACCACTAGTGCGGTCATGTTGGAAACTGTGGCTCGGGTAAATCCCTGTCTTCGCGAATCGGGAAAGCCCGTTTGCCGAATCGGCGCTTCCGGGCATCACCGGCTGTCGGGCACACTGCAAGCCTGCCCGATAACGGAACACACCATGACCCGCCAAATCCTTGATGGCATCAAGATCATCGAATTAGGCCAGCTGATTGCCGGACCCTTCGCCGCCAAGACCCTTGCCGATTTCGGCGCGCAGGTCATCAAGATCGAACCGCCTGGCCAGGGCGACCCCCTGCGCAAGTGGCGTCTGCTGCATGAAGGCACGTCGGTCTGGTGGGAAGCGCAATCGCGCAGCAAGCAGTCCGTGTGTATCGACCTGCGCCAGGAAGACGGCCAGGAACTGGTGCGCACGCTGGCCGCCAGCGCGGATATCCTGATCGAGAACTTTCGTCCGGGCACGATGGAAAAGTGGGGCATGTCGTGGGAAGCCCTGCATGCGATCAATCCGCGTCTGATCATGCTGCGCGTGTCGGGCTACGGCCAGACCGGGCCCAAGCGTGACGAACCCGGGTTTGCCGCGATCGGCGAAGCCATGGCGGGCCTGCGCTATCTGACAGGTGAACCCGGCCGCCCGCCGGTGCGTGCCGGCCTGTCGCTGGGTGACACGATTGCCGGCCTGCACGGCGCGCTGGGCTTGCTGCTGGCCCTGTACGAACGCGACGCACGCGGCGGCGAAGGCCAGGTGATCGACGCGGCCCTATACGAAGGCCTGTTCAACCTGAGCGAGAGTCTGCTGCCGGAATATTCGGTGTTTGGCGCGGTGCGTCAGCCTGCGGGCGGCGCGCTGCCCGGCATTGCGCCGTCGAACGCCTACCGCTGCGGCGATGGCGAGTACATCCTGATCGCCGCGAATGGCGATGGCATCTTTATCCGCCTGATGCGCAAGATGGGCCGCCCCGACCTGGCCGACGATCCTGACCTGGCCCGCAATGACGGACGCGCATTGCGCTCGGTGGAACTGGATACCGCGATCGAAGCCTGGACCACCCAGCATGACAGTGGCGCCATCCTGGAAGCCTTGCGAGAAGCGCAGGTGCCGTCGGGCCGCATTTATACCGCGCGCGATATTGCCGAAGATCCGCACTATCGGGCGCGCGACATGATCGCCAAGATCACGGCAGCCAGCGGCATCGAGGTGGAAATGCCCGGCATCGTGCCAAGGCTGTCGGCCCATCCGGGCGCCATTCGCCATCGCGCCCCCACGCTGGGGGAACATACTGACCAGATCCTGCACGAAGCGGGCCTGTCGAACGACCAGATCGCGCTGCTGCGCAGCAAGGGAGTGATTGCATGAGCCAAGGACCGACCCGCATCGAAATGAACGAGGTGGCGCCGCGCGACGGGCTGCAGATCGAAAAACGCCAGGTGCCGACCGACGAGAAGATCGCCTTTATCGACGCCCTGTCGGCCTGCGGCTTCAAGCGCATCGAAGTGACCAGTTTCACGTCGGCCAAGGCCATCCCGGCGCTGGCCGATGCCGAGGCGGTCATGCAGCGCATCACCCGCCGCCCTGGCACGATCTACACCTGCCTGGTGCCGAACCTGCGCGGGCTGGAGCGGGCGCTGTCCAGCCGCGCCGACGAACTGAATCTGGTGATGTCGGTCAGCGAAACCCACAATCGCGCCAATCTGCGCATGACGCGCGACCAGTCGACCGCACAGTTGCTGGCCATGCTGGCCGAGGCCAGCAAGGCGGGCGTGGCCTGCACGGTGTCCCTGTCATGCACCTTCGGCTGCCCGTTTGAAGGTGACGTCGACCCTGCCGAAGTGCTGCGCCTGGCCCGGACCTTCGCCGACGCCGGCGCGGCCGGCATCACCTTGTGCGACACCACCGGCATGGCTTTCCCGACCCAGGTGGCGGCGATCTGCGACGAGGTGTCGCGCGCCCTGCCCCACGTGGCCATCACGGCCCACCTGCACAACACGCGCGGCATGGCCCTGGCCAACGCACTTGCCGCCTGGCAGGTCGGCGTCATGCGTTTCGACGCGGCAGCGGGTGGCCTGGGCGGCTGTCCGTACGCGCCCGGCGCCAGTGGCAACGTCAACACCGAAGAACTCGTGCACATGTTCGAGACCATGGGCGTCGACACCGGCGTCACGCTCACGCCCTTGCTTGACGTCGTGGCCGGCCTGCCGCAACTGGTGGAACGGCCTTTGTCCAACCAGTTGCTGTCGGCCGGACCGCGCCTGCGCACGCACCCCGCGCCGGCCTGGCTGGCGGACCACTTTGGCGCGGCGTGATCCCGCTTAGCCCTGTTTTTGACCGCTGACCACGAACGCTGACCACGACCGCTGACCTCGACCGTTGACCCCCCTGACCACTGACCCGGCCGCGGCACGCCACTTCGCAGAGCACTTTCGCCGCGCCACGCATCACCCACAACAATATCGGAGACTCTCCATGCTACGTACCCTGACCCCGCTCGCGCTTGCCGTTTCCTTCGCCGTGCTGGCCCCCACGGCCCACGCCGCCGACGCCGCCTTCCCGCAACGCCCGATCACCCTGATCGCCTCGGCGGCGGCCGGCGGCACGACCGATCTGGCGGCCCGCCTGATTGCCGAACCGCTGTCCAAAGCGCTGGGCCAGCCCGTTGTCGTTGAAAACCGCCCAGGCGCATCGGGTGGCATCGCCGCCCAGGCCGTGGCGCGCGCCAAGCCCGACGGCTACACCATGCTGCTGCAGTATTCCGGCTATCAGGTCATCACGCCCGCCGTGGTCAAGAACCTGACTTGGGACCCGATCAAGGACTTTGCACCCGTGGCCAACGTGCTGTCCGCGCCGCAGGTGATCGTGGTCAACGCCAACTTGCCGATCAAGACCCTGAAAGACCTGGTCAGCTACGCCAAGGCCAATCCGAACAAGCTGAACTACGCGTCGTCGGGCAACGGGTCGCTGCAACAGGTGGCCACCGAACTCCTCAAGATGCAGGCAGGCGTGGACATCACCCACGTGCCCTACAAGGGCACCGGTCCGGCGCTGACCGACCTGTTGAGCGGCGCAGTCGACCTGACCATCACCACCCCGCCGCCGCTGATGGGCCACATCCAGTCGGGCAAGCTGCGCGCGCTGGCCGTGACCGACACCAAACGCATCGAGAGCCTGAAGGACGTGCCGTCGGCGCCCGAAGCGGGTTTTCCTGACCTGGAAGTGTCGTCGTGGTTCGCCATGTACGCGCCGACCGGCACCCCGCAACCGGTGATCGACAAGGTGGCAGGCGAAATCGGCAAGATCATGGCCACCGACGCCTTCCGCAAGAAGGCGGCGGAACTGGGCGCCGAAGCCCGCTTCATGGGCCCGAAGGAGCTGGGCGCCTACACGCAAAGCGAGCTGACGCGTTGGGCGGCTGTGGTCAAAGCCGCCAACATCCAGGAATAGCCCGGTCATTCGGACGAGCCGCCGGGAGCCGGGTCCGGGACGGAGATACACTAGCGGGTTGTTATCCCCCGCAAGCGAATCAGATCCTCCATGGCCCGACCCCGCAACAAAACCAACGCCCGCTACACCCGTGACGCCGAACGGCTCGTCGCACTGTCGTTAGCCCTCAATGGCTCCGGCAGCCGTGTGGAAGACCGTTACTGGGAACGCGAGATCGAAACCCTGCTGGGCAAGCTGCTCCACGCCGGGCAGGACGGCGCGGTCGAAGCGGCGCTGGACGCGCTGCTGGAAACCGATGCGGGCGGCTACGAAATCCTGGTCGAACAGGCCGAGACGCTGTCCGAATCCACCTTCATGGAAAAGGATGGCGAGTCCTATGACGTGCTGCT
Organism: Pigmentiphaga litoralis; assembly: GCF_013408655.1. Lineage (NCBI taxonomy): Bacteria > Pseudomonadati > Pseudomonadota > Betaproteobacteria > Burkholderiales > Alcaligenaceae > Pigmentiphaga > Pigmentiphaga litoralis. The sequence goes on along the minus strand of NZ_JACCBP010000001.1, from coordinate 422,029 downwards.
GGTGGTCGCGCCCGTGGTGGCCTGGACGCGATTCACCATCCCGTCGGGCCGCATCCGCCAGGAATCGCTGGACGCGCTGAGCGCGCACCTGCATGGCCACATCCTGGCCGCCGACGTCCGCCTGGCGCTGGCGTCCGAACTCTACAGCGTGGACCAGATGCCCCGGTCGTTCAGCGCCACGCTGCAGTGGCTGACGCGCCTGGGCGCGCGGGCCCTGGAACTGCCCGTGCCGCGATCTACCCTGGCGTCGTCCGACGTACCCAATTTGTTGGCCGACACGCGTTATGTGGTGGGCGCCGTGGCGGTGCCGCGCGGCAAGCCGGTATTCCGCTGGCAGGAAGGCGTGGGCGCCGCTGGCCCGGCCGCGGCCACCACCGGCCGTGATGAATGCCTGGACGCCTGGGTCGCCCAGGCCACGCCCATCTTTGCGGACCTGCTGCCCGGTTGCGGCTTTGAATGCCTGTTGCCTGACGCCTATTACGTCAACAACCGTGAAGCCGACCGCCGGGTCCGCCCCTTGTCGATGCAGGCAGCCGTCAGCTGGATCGAAACGGCGCTGAACATGCCGCCCGCGCAGTTGCGGGCAGTGATTGCCGGCTGCGGCGAGACGGATATCGAGGAATATCGCGTGGGTTTCACCGCCCGCAACCGTAACGACGTGATCTACGGCGCGACGTGGCCGGTGTTCGGCCGGGACGACGATACCGAAGAGTCGCCCACCATTGAACAGATCGCCAGTATCCTGAAGGAACTGGGCGTGGATGACATCCGACGCCTGCCGGGCCTGATGCCGCTGGAATTCTGCGAAGACTGCGGCGCGCCCTACTTTCCGAATCCGCTGGGCGAGATGGTCCACGCCGAGCCGCCCGAAGAAGCGGATACGTCGCCGACGCATTTCCACTGATCGGGGCGCAGCACAGCGCCTCACGCGCCATCCCCGCAAAGCCATAAAAAAAGTCCGCATCGGCCAACGCCGTGCGGACTTTTGTATTGCCGGGCCGACCGGGCCTACCGGTCAGGCCGCTGGCTTGACCTTCGGCGCTTCGACTTCCAGCGGCTCTTCCACCCGCGACGCGTACCGGCGCGCCAGCACCGCGCACACCATCAGCTGCATCTGGTGGAACAGCATCATGGGCAGCACGATGGCGCCCACGGCGCCGCTCGAAAACAGCACCTTCGCCATCGGGATGCCCGAGGCCAGGCTCTTCTTGGATCCGCAGAACACGATGGTGATCTCGTCTTCTTTCGAGAAACCCAGCGCGCGGCTGATAAAGGTCGTGAACAGCAAGGCGATGAACAGGATGACGGCGCACACCGCCAGCAGACCGGCCAGCACCGTGCCCGACACCTGGCTCCACAGGCCACCCACCACGGCTTCACTGAAGGCGGTGTACACGACCAGCAGGATCGAGCCCTGGTCCACGTACTTGAGCATGGCGCGGTGCTTGGTGACCCAGCCGCCGATCCAGCGGCGCGCGATCTGGCCCAGCACAAAGGGCAGCAGCAGTTGCAGCAGGATCTTGCCGATGGCGTCGAACGACATGGCGTGCGTGCCGCTGGTTGTCAGGATCACGCTGACCAGCAGCGGCGTCAGGAAGATGCCCAGCAGGCTGGACGCCGACGCGCTGCAGATCGCGGCCGGGATATTGCCCCGCGCGATGGACGTGAGCGCAATCGCCGACTGCACCGTGGCCGGCAAGGCGCACAGGAACAGGATGCCGGTGTACAGCTCGGGCGTGACCATGGGCGACAGCAGCGGCTTGAGCGCCACGCCCAGCACCGGGAACATGGCGAACGTGCACAGGAAAATCAGGATGTGCAAGCGCCAGTGGGTGATGCCCGCCACGATGGCTTCGCGCGACAGCTTGGCGCCATGCAGAAAGAACAGCAGGCCGATGGCGATGTCGGTGATCCACTCGAACACGACCGCGGTCTGGCCGGAACAGGGAAGGAAACTGGCAATACACACGGTCGCCAACAGGCTGAGCGTGAAGTTGTCGGGAAGAAAGCGGGGACGGGTCATGGGAAGGTTCTGGGACGGGACAAGCGCACGCGGCGGATAGCCCGGTATTATCCCCCGATCACGCCTATACCGGAAACGTGGTTACCAAGAAAGCCCGGTGAACCCCGGGGTTATTGGTGCAAAACCGCAAACGATTCCCTGATAATCGGCGTTTGACATCCTGCGCAGTCTCTTAGCGCACGCCTCTTGACGGAGTAGTGAATGACGACACCCCGCGCCCAGCCGGCCCAGCAGCAACCGATCGAGGTCCATACCTGGCCAACGCCCAACGGCCACAAAGTGCACATCATGCTCGAAGAGTGCAAGCTGCCGTACACGGTCACGGCGGTCAACATCGGCGCGGGGGATCAGTTCAAGGAAGAATTCCTGGCGATCAGCCCGAACAACAAGATCCCGGCGATCATCGATCCGGAAGGTCCGGACGGCAAGCCGATTTCGCTGTTCGAATCCGGCGCTATCCTGCTGTATCTGGCAGGCAAGACCGGCAAGTTCCTGGGCAAGACCGACCGCGAACGCTACAACACGCTGCAGTGGCTGATGTTCCAGATGGGCGGCTTGGGTCCGATGCTGGGCCAGGCGCACCACTTTCGCATGTATTCCCCTGAAAAGATCGACTATGCGATCAACCGCTATACCAACGAGTCGCGCCGCCTGTACGGCGTGATGGACAAGCAGTTGTCGCAGCACGCCTTCCTGGCCGGGCGCAACTACACGATTGCCGACATGGCCTGCTGGCCCTGGACCCGGTCCCACGCCAACCAGGGCGTGGACCTGGCCGACTTCCCGAACGTCAAGCGCTGGTACGACGAGATCCAGAGCCGCCCGGCCGCCCAACGCGGCGTGGCGGTGCTGGCCGACCAGCGCAAGCCGCAGGATGCGACGTCATTCGAGAACATGTTCGGCAGCAAGCAGTACGAAAAGCGGTAACGCGCGGCGGCGGCAGGATCCCGCGACGAGCAGGTTTCGGATCACTGCCGGTCAGGCAGTAGCCTGAGCCTACTTCCCGGCGATCGCCGCGGGCGCCGCATACGCCTTCGACGCGTCGCGCACGAAGGACTGCACCGCTTGCACATACGCCGGCCCGCTGCGGCTGGCGTTCGAGTGCGACGCCCCTTCCACCTTGAGCAGACGGCGCAGATCGGGCGGCGCCGACGTGGCGGCCGCCAGCAACTGGTCGCTCATGGTGTGCGGAATGACCGAGTCGCTGGTGCCATGGATGATCAGCACCGGCGCCGTCACCCGCGACATCTTCTTTTTCGAATTGAAGTCCTGCGTCACCAGAATGGGCAGCCCGGGGATCCAGCCGTACTTGGTCGTCTGGACCATTTCACCGATGCTGGTAAAGCTGGATTCGACGATCAGGCCGGCAAACGGCGCGGCGGGCGTGGCCTGCGAGGCCAGTTCGACCGCCACGGCGCCCCCCAGGCTGTGGCCATACACAAACCGTTTGGACGGGTCCGGCTGGCGGCGCGCCAGTTCGAGCAGGGCGGCAGTCGCGTCTTCGTAGGCCGACGTTTCGGACGGCAGGATTTCGGTGGACTTGCCGAACCCCCGATAGTCGATCGCCAACACTGAAAAGCCCATGTCGGCCCAGCGTTCGATCCGGAACGCGCTGCCATTCAGGTTCCACCGCGATCCATGCAGATACAGCACGGCGGGGGCCTTGGGGTCGGGGTTCTGCCAATACCAGGCGTGGACTTTGTCGCCGCTGGCAAGAGCCAGGTCGAACTGGTCGGTGCCCGCCAGGGGCTCGCGATACCAGCTGCCGTCGGTGCGGGCTGGCGCGAATATCTTTTCGCGTTGCCACGTGTCCCAACTGGAGCAACCGGTGACGGCCGCAAGAAGGCTGCCAAGCGCGGCCAGGCTGCGCCAGAGAGGAAAGGATCGAGTCATGGACCGTCAGACCTGTGAACGCGGCCCGGGGTTCCAGGCCTAGACGAACAAACGCGACAACACGGGCAACAGGGCGACCATCAGCAATCCGCTGAAGATCATGAGCAGGCTCGCCATCACGCCGGTCTGCTCGGAATGTTCCCGCGCCTTGACCGTGCCCAGCGCATGCGCCGTGGCGCCGTAGCTGGCCCCGCGCGAAAGGGAAGACTTTCTTGGCAGCAGCGCCAGGATCAGTTCACCGGTAATGATGCCGGCCAGGCCGGTAAACACCACGAACATGGCCGTCATGTCGGCGCGGCCGCCCATCTGCGTGGCCATTTCCAGCGCGAACGGGGTGGACACCGACCGCAGCAGCAGGCTGTGCGCCACATCTGGCGGCAGTTCGAACACCTGCCCGAGCCCCCACGACGTGGACACCGCCACCGTCACGCCGATGACCGTGCCGGCCGCCAGCGCCATCCAGTGATCGCGGATCAGGGTGCGATGCTGGTAGATCGGCACCGCAAACGCCACGGTAGCCGGGCCCAGGAACCACAGCAGCCAGTGCGTATCGCTCAGGTAGGTATCGAACGGAATGCCGATCACCACCAGCGCCATCACGATCAGGGCCGGGGTCAGGATCACCGGGCTGAACAGCAGACGCGGATAGCGGCGGTACAGCTGCTTGTTCGCGAAGTACAGGGCAACCGTCAGCAGCACGCAGAAGGCTGCGAGCATCATGCCGGCTGCTCCTGCGGCGCGGCGGGCAGGCCGCGCCCTGGCCCGCCCCGGCGCACGATGGCCTCGACCGCAAATGCCGTCAGGAACATCACACAGGCATTCCCGATCACGATCAGCGCCATCAGTTTGACGCCGCTTTGCAGCAGCAGGTCCTGGTAGCGCACGATGGCGACCACGGCGGGGATGAAGAACAGGATCATTTCGGTCAGCAGCAACTGCGCGCCCAGCTTGACGCGGTCCACGCGCAGCACGCCTGAAAACAGCAGCGCCAGCACCACGCCCAGCCCGAGCACGCCACCCGACAACGGCAGATGCAGCAGGTGCACGACGACGTCGCACGCCCACCAGATGCCGATGAGCAATGCCACCTGAAAAACCATGTGGACTAGCCGGGTGAAAAACGTAGGGGTCATGCTGCTGCTCGATGAATGCGGTCTAGGGTTTTCCCTCAATATCGTCATTCTAGACACTGGTTTTGCATTAACAAAATGAATAATATGAATGGAAAACATTCCATGGCGGCATGAATGGACCTGCGTGAACTGCGGTATTTCCTGGAAGTGGTCAACCTGCAGAGCTACACGGCAGCCGCCGAGGCCCTGTTCGTGACCCAGCCCAACGTCAGCAAAATGATCAAGCAGATGGAAGCCGAGCTGGGCGCGCCCCTTCTGGTCAAGGAAGGCCGGCGGATTTCTCTGACTGACGCCGGCCGCGTGATCTACCAGCGCGGCCAGGAAATGCTGGCCATGCATGCGCAGATGCTGGCCGAAGTGGCCGACCTGGACCAATTGACCCATGGCGAACTGGTCATGGGCATTCCGCCCCTGTCCAACGGACTGCTGGCCCCGCTGATCGCCAGTTTTCATCGCAAATATCCCGGGATCGAACTCAAGCTGTTCGAAAAAGGGTCGCGCACGGTAGAAGACGAACTGCGTGCGGGCACGCTGGAAGTCGGCGCCATGCTGCTACCCGTGGACGACGAATTCGACACCCTGCCGATCTGCCGCTATCCGCTGCAGCTGATCGCACCCGCCGACTCGCCCTGGGCGGGCCGCACGTCCGTGCGGCTGGCCGATCTGGCGCAGGAACCGTTCATTTTCTATGGCGAAGGCTTCGTGCTGAACGAAGTGGTGCACGCGGCCTGCGTACGGGCCGGCTTCACGCCCAGGATCGCCGGGCGCAGCAGTCAGTGGGACTTTGTCGCCTCGATGGTGGAGGCGGGTGTCGGTATCGCCCTGCTGCCCGAGCTGTTCGGGATGCAGCTGAACCGGTCCCGCTTCGTGGTGCTGCCGATCGACTCGCCGCAGATCTGGTGGAATATGGTGCTGGCGTGGCGCAAGAACAAATACCTGTCGTTCGCCGCGCGGGCGTGGCTGGAACTGGCGCGTGAAGCGCTGGACGGGCCGGGCCTGAACATGGCGCCGGCCGGGCCGCGGGGATCGCCCCTGCAGGCCCCCTAGCCCGCGCCCCGCCCCGTCATCGGCGTTCCGCGGCGCGCTATCCTGGCGGCCGATGGTGCGTCGGGGGTCATCGTACGGTCGGGCCCTCTTTATCGGTCGCCCTTATCGCCTGAAAAGCTGCGGAGAAACCAATTGCGCGTGGATGTGTTCTGTCGGGTGGTCGACAATTTTGGCGATATCGGCGTCTGCTGGCGGCTGGCCCGGCAACTGACCGCCGAAGGCTGGCCGGTGCGGCTTTGGGTGGACGACCTGGCCTCGTTCGCCCGGCTGGAACGGCGCGTGTCGGCCCGGCTGCCGGTGCAGTCGGTCGATGGCGTCGACATCCTGCACTGGACCCTGCCCGCCCCCGACGTGGTGCCTCACGAGATCGTGATCGAAGCCTTTGCCTGCGATCCCCCGCCAGGCTTTGTCCACCGGATGCAGGACCTGGTGCAGCGGCCGATCTGGATCAACCTGGAATACCTGTCGGCGGAATCGTGGATCGACACCTGCCATGGTCTGCCGTCGCCGCAGCCCAACGGCATCGTCAAGACCTTCTTTTTTCCGGGATTTACCGAGACCAGCGGTGGACTGCTGCGCGAGCCCGGCCTGCTGGACGCCCGCAACGCCCTGCAGGCCGACTCGCAGGCGCAGGCGGATTTCCTGGCGCGTATCGGTGTGCCGCCGCGCCAGCCCGGCGAACGGCTGGTTACCCTGTTCTGCTATCCCGACGCTCCTGCCTCGGTCCTGGCGCAAGAACTGGCGAACGCCGACACGCCCACCCTGCTCGTCATTCCCGACGGCGTCGCCCCGTACCTGGGCGCCGGGCAGCGTGGGGCCTTGCGCATTGCGCGCATGCCCTTCGTTGCGCCCGCCGACTACGACCGCCTGCTGTGGTGCGCCGACCTGAACTTCGTGCGCGGAGAAGATTCCTTCATCCGCGCGCACTGGGCCGGCCGGCCCATGGTCTGGCACATCTACCCGCAGGACGACGCCGCGCATGTCGACAAGCTGTCGGCCTGGCTGGACCGCTGCGCCCTGCCCTCGCACGCCCACGACATCCACCTGGGCTGGAATGGCGAAACCACCCTGGAAGGGTTTGCCGAACAACTGCGCTACGCCCTGCAGCCGGAACCGTGGGCGGCCTGGGTGCAGCGCGCGCGCGGCTGGAGCGACGCCCTGGCCGTCCAGCCGGACCTGGTGGCGCGGCTGCGACGCCTGTGCCTGTCCCGGCGGCCGTGAAGCTGGCGGGGAGTCGTCACTCCGGGCTATACTTGTTGGCTTTTCGTGATTTCCAAGCCGCTCCTTGACTGACTACCTTGCGACGCTGGCTTGATACCAAATTCGACTTGGTCGACGGCTCCCCCCGCAGTCACTCTGCCCGGTCCTCCGGCACCGCGATGTTTACCGCAGAGCCCCGGGGCAGATCGTCAGAACCAGTCTCTCGCTAAGGTTGATTCAAGTATGAAAACCGCTCAGGAACTGCGCGTCGGCAACGTGATCATGGTCGGCCAGGAACCCCTGGTCGTGCAAAAGGCCGAATACAGCCGCTCGGGCCGCAACGGCTCGGTCGTCAAGTTCAAGCTGAAGAACCTCTTGTCCGCTTCGGCGTCCGAGACCGTCTTCAAGGCCGACGAAAAATTCGACGTCCTCGTGCTCGAGCGCAAGGAATGCACGTACTCGTATTTCGGTGACCCCATGTACGTCTTCATGGACTCCGAATACAACCAGTACGAAATCGAAGCCGACAGCATGGGCGACGCCCTGAACTACCTCGAAGAAGGCATGCCTGCCGAAGTGGTGTTCTACGAAGGCCGCGCTATCACCGTCGACCTGCCGAACATGCTCGTTCGCGAAATCATCTATACCGAACCGGCTGTCCGTGGCGACACGTCGGGCAAGGTCATGAAGCCTGCCAAGCTCGCTACCGGCTTCGAACTGCCCGTGCCGCTCTTCTGCGCCATCGGCGACAAGATCGAAATCGACACCCGCACTGCCGAATACCGCAGCCGCGTGAAGTGATCGACGGCGGGAGTCATCCCGCCAGCAAAAAAGGCCAGTGCGATGGGTTCGCACTGGCCTTTTTTTCGTCTGCGTGGAACGGGGCGTGTGTTGACCGTCGTGGGCTTCAGCCCACTTCGCGCTGCAGATACGCCCGCAACGCATCGGGCGGGATCGGCCGCGAAAACAGATAGCCCTGCCCCTTGTCACAGCCGCCCTCTGCCAGGCGCTCGGCCTGCCATTCGGATTCGATGCCTTCGGCCAGCACTTCACGATCGGCCGCGTGGCACAGCTCGATGATGGCATTGAGCACCTGCCACATCCGTTCGTCGCCATCTTTGGGCAGCAGGCTCTGGTCGATCTTGATCTTGTCGACTTCCAGCCGCGTCAGGTAGCTGAGCGACGAATAGCCGGTGCCAAAGTCGTCGATGGCCGTGCGCACGCCAATGTTGCGCATGTTGCGGATCGCCTCGATCGCCAGGGTCAGTTCGCTCATGGCGGCCGTCTCGGTAATCTCCAGTTCCAGCCGTGACGGCTTGAGCTTGGACGCATGCAGGGCGGCATCGATGGCGTCCAGCAGCCCCGGATCGCGGAACTGCACGGTGGACACGTTCACGCTCATGCGCATGGACGGGGGCATGTGTTCGGCCGCGAATCGTGTGGTCTCGGCAATCACCCACGCGCCGATCGGCACGATCAGGCCGTTCTGCTCGGCCATCGGAATGAACAGGTCAGGCGGCACGGGCGGGCGGCCCGGCGGATTCCAGCGCAGCAAGGCTTCGACCCCCGACGGCCGGCGCGACGGCAGCAGCACCTTGGGCTGGTACACCAGCGAAAATTCGTTGCGTTCCAGCGCACCCATCAGGGCCGTTTCGATCACCAGCAAATCTTGCGCGCGTCGCGCCATGTCGGGGTTGTAGACCCCCACCCAGCTTTCGCCCCCGGACGCGCGACGGGCCTGGCGCAGGGCCAGGTCGGCGGCGTGCATCAGCCCTTCGGCCTCGCGGATTTCACCGGCGGCCCACGCGACCCCTGCCATCGCGCGCGGCAGAATGCGGCGATCGCCCAGCACCACTTCCTTGCCCGTGATCGCCCACAGCAGTTCTTCGGCCTGGCTCATGGCGTGGCGCGCCGATCGCACGCCAGTCAGCGCGACCGCAAAACGGGCGCCGCCGATCCGGGCGATCCGGGTGGACTCGCCCGCCGCTGCCCGCAGGCGACCGGCGATCTCATGCAGCACCAGGTCGCCAAACGCATGTCCCAGCGCTTCGTTGATGGTGGCGAAGTCGGCCAGGTTGATGACGACCAACGCCAGCTCGGCATCTTCGCCCCGCGAGATCAGGCCATCCAGGTAGGAAAAGAAGAAGCGGTCGGTGGACAGCCCGGTCAGTTCGTCGCGGGCGGCTTGCTCCTGCAGCAGCTGCATGGCATTGGCCAGTTGCGACATATTGGTCACGACCACCACGAAGCCGCGAAAGTCGCTGGCATCGACCCGGTTGATATTGGCCAGCACTGAGAATTCGATGCCGTTGGTCCGTTTGGCGCGCAGCGGGTGCGTGCGCCCACTGACGGCGGGCTCCAGCGCCTCGCCACTGTGCCGCGCGTCGCCTGCCACGGGCCGCAGGGCGCCGGGCAGGACGTCGTTCAGGCACAGCGCCACCAGGGTGTCCTTGTCGCGCCCAAACAAGGCGCAGGCCACCGGGTTCACTGCACAGATGCGCCCGGCATCGTTCACCGCAAGCAGGCCTTCGCCAATGGCGTCAAGGAAGGTGACCGCGATGTTTTCCAGCATCGTATCTGGGCGTTCGTGGGCGTCGGAACGTCCTTGAGGGGACGAAGGGCTGGAACGAGTCAAGATATCAGCTTCAGGGCAGAAACGATTGGCGGCGAGTCAGGGGCCGCGCCCGTGCGACGCCAGGCGGCGTCGTCGGGTCCAGTACCCTAACGGCAGCGATGGCCGAGACTTGAGGGCACTGTAGAGCAAACCGAGAGTATTTGTGAGAATCAGGCAGCGGCCCGAGCGGCCAGCATGCACCACGACTCCATCGTCATGGCCATTTCCCCGTGCTGGTTCACCGCCGTCACCTTGGTCAGGATCGACCCCTGCCCCGGCTTGCTGCGCGACGGCCGCGTTTCCAGGATCTCGACCTGCACCGTCAAGGTATCGCCCGCGCGCACGGGCTTCTTCCAGCGGATGTCTTCCACGCCGGGCGAACCGATGCTGGCGCTTTCGAGCAGATAGGCATCGCACATCAGCCGCATGATGGCCGCGCAGGTGTGCCAGCCGCTGGCGATCAGCCCGCCGAACGGAGACGACGCCGCGGCCTGTTCGTCGACATGAAAGGATTGCGGGTCGTAGCGGGTGGCGAATTCGATGATGGCGGCGCTGTCCAGGGTCACCTGGCCGAGCGGCAGGATCTGGCCGACGGAAAAGTCTTCAAAGTAGAAACGGGGCATAGGTCGCTTATTGGAGGCGGTCGTCGTCGAACATCGCCGGGATGGGCGCCACGGCAATCCCCTCGTCGGTCAGGGACTGGCGTTCGTCGGCGGTCGCGACGCCGCGGATCGGACGTTCCGGCGCATCACCATGATGGATGCGGCGGGCTTCATCGGCAAACTGGGTGCCGACGTTTTCGGTATTGCGGATCACCTGCCGCAGGTGCTGCAGCATCTGCGCCTGCACGGCGGCAGACGGGGCCGCCCCGGCTGCGGGCGCCGATGAGGTGGCCTCAGGATGCGCCTGCGAAGGCGACGGCATCGGCGGCTTGCCTTCCCGCAGGCCCGACACATTCAGGCGCGGCGCCGACAGCTTCTTTTCGATGACGCCATTGCCGCACAGCGGGCAGGTGATCAGGCCCCGCGAATGCTGCGCGTCGTAATCTGCATGCGAGCCAAACCAGCCCTCGAACACGTGGCCTTGCGCGCACTGCAAATCGAAAACCTTGAGAGACATGAGGACGGTTGCGGGAAGTGTTGCGGCGAAAGCGCCATGGTAACGCAAGGCCGTCGCAGGGTCCTGCGGCGCACGCAAGGCGCGCGGGCCGCGGCGCCGTTCCCGATTCCCTTCCAGTCAGGGCGTGGCTGTCTCGGGAAGTGCCTGCCCCTGGAAGTGACAGCTGCGATTGCGGCCGGCATGCTTGGCGGCATACAGGGCCGCGTCCGCGCGCTTGACCAGATCGGCGGCGGACTGCCCGTCGGCCGGCGCCAGGCTGTACACGCCGATGCTGACCGTCATGACGCCTTCGGTGCCCTTGACATGGGGGATGCGCGCGTCATGGACGGCGCAGCGGATCTTTTCGGCAATGATCAGGGCGCCGTCGGTCGATGTCCGCGGCAGCAGCACGGCAAATTCCTCGCCGCCGTATCGCGCCGCCATGTCGCCCGGCCGCCGGATGCATTCCTGGATGATGCCCGCGATCGACTTCAGATAGACGTCGCCCTGCTGGTGCCCGTAATAGTCGTTCAGCGCCTTGAAGTGGTCCGCGTCGATCAGCAGCAAGGCCAGCTCGGTGCCATCGCGGATCGACCGCCGCCACTCGCGATCCAGCGTTTCGTCAAAGCGCCGGCGGTTGGCCAGGTTGGTCAAGGCATCGGTCGCGGCCATGGCCTGCAGCTGGGCGTTCGCTGCTTCCAGCGCCTGCTCGGCCTTCTTGCGGCCCGACACATCCCGCACATTCGAGATGTAGCTGGCGCCGTCGATGTCGCCGGACAGCCGGCGTACGCGCGCTTCCAGCCAGATCCATTCGCCATCACGATGCCGCGCCGGAAAGGTCAGCGTGGCGGGTGCGCTGTCGTCGGTATCCTGATCGTCCAGCACCATCAGGTGGTCCTTGTGGACGAAGTCGCTGATGCGCTTGCCTTCGATGTCGGCGGGCGTCCATCCCAGTACGTCCACGATGGCCGGCGAGATATAGCTCACCCGCCCATCCGCACCGCTCATCACGATGGTGTCCACCGAATTTTCAGCCAGCAGGCGGTATCGCCGTTCATTGCGGCTGGCGGCGCGCTCGGCCGCCACGCGCCGCTGCAATTCGCTGCGCAGCAGCCAGACCAGCACCACGGTGGCGATCAGGGACGCCGCCATGATCAGGCCGATGATCAGCGCCTTGACGTGCCAGGCTGCATAGATGTCCGACTGCGCCAGCCCGACCACCACGACCAATGGCAAGGTACCCACCGAATGGTAGGCATACAGGCGCGCCACGCCCGTCAGCCGCCCGGGCCCGTCGAAATGGCCGGTGGATCGAGTGGGATACTGGTTGAACAAAGCCACATTCTGCAGGCGCACGCCAAGCTCGCTGCTCGCTTCCGGAAAGCGGGCCATGATCGTGCCGTCCGATCGCATCAGCTTGAGTGACCCGGCGCTGCCCAGTTCCAGCTGATCGAACATCCGTTCCATGTGCGCAACCCGCATCGACCCGACCACCAGGCCGCCAAAGCTGCCGTCGTCCAGCGTGATGCGGCGCGCGACCGGAATCACCCACAGGCGCGTCAATTCGGAGTGGATGGGCGGCGCGATGTATAGCGCGTGCGATTGCGCATTGCGCAGTGCCTGGAAGTAGTCGCGCTGCGCCAGGTTGAGTTTGGGGCCGCGCGGCGTTGACGAGTTGTAGATGACGTCGCCCTTCGCATCCACGACCAGCACCGCCCCCAGGCCGCGGGTGTGATCGATGCGGTCGAACAGCACCAGGTGGCGCAGCTCGTCACTCAGTCCCTGGATGTCGGGCCGGCGCAGATTGTCGATCACGGCCTGCAGCGAAATGTCGATGCGTTCCACATCGCGCTCGATGTTGGTCGCAACCATCAGGGCCAGATTGGCCGACGCGTCGCGCGCGGCCTGGCCGGCATCCTGTCGCGTGCCATAGAGCGCCGACGCGGAAATCGCCGCGAAACACACGGCTAACAAGGTGCCCCACAGTGCTAACCAGCGCATGGACTGACGGTGCTGCTGCTTGGAGTGCAAGGGGGGCAACATCCTTGTGGGGGTGCCAGACCCTTGGGGTGAGGCGGGTGGGATCAGACGGTTTCGAGTGACGCGGGCGTTTCGATGGTTTCCGATACGCCGCGGATGGGGCGCAGGAAGCGGTCCAGCAGGCCACAGATATGCGGAGGATCGTCAAATGACGACGTCACCCAGCTGGGCGCGAGGCGCCCGCTGCGGTCCACCATCTTGAGCGGCCGGCTGGCGCGCTCGAACGCCCACCGTCCGTTCTCGGCGCCCAGGGGCTCCACGACGGTGACAAATGTGCCGATATTGCATTCCGAGCCAGGATGGCTGGAGACGATGACGGCCAGATCGCCAGGCTTGCAGTTCACCGATACACCTTTCGCTGAAACGGTCTAGTTGGGGGATTTGGTAACGAGATAATTTTATCTCATCCCGATGGATTAGGCTTCCCCCAACGTTCACCAGAGCGTTTCAAGGGGAAAGTCCTTGTATCGACGCCATTAAAGGATGAGTTCGAAAGGCTGAACGTTGTTGGCTGACAACGATGAGCCGACTACGACTGGTCACAACCCTGTCAGGACCCGGGGTTGCCAGCCGCGATGAGGTCGGCGTTGTCGCGCAAACGGTCCCGCAGCGCCATCATCAGCGGCGTCCATGCCGCCCGCGGCCGGCTGATCAGGATCCAGTCGCGCGGCGTATCAAGCGCCGTGAAGGGCAACGGTTTCAGGCGGTCTGCCATGCGGCGCAGAAACAGGTCGGGCACGAAGCACAACAAGTCGGTCTGGGCCACGATGGCCAGCGCGGCTTCGGTGTTGTGTTCGATCTCCAGGACGACAGTGGGCGCGGCCAGCCCTTGCGCGGCATAGTGCTGGTCGACCTGCGTGCGCGCGGCGCTGGCGCGGCTGGGCAGCGTCCAGCCGTAGGGAAGCAGGTCGTTCAGCGCCAGGTCTGTATTGCGCCGGCGCCGGACGGCGAATAGCGGATGGGTGGGGCTGGCGGCGACCACCAGCCGGTCGCCGCCGACGACGGTGGGTTCATCGGTGGATTCGTCGGTGGATTCTTCGGTAGGTTCGCCGGTGTGAGCGAGGGCGCGCGGCGCGGCATGGGGTGACCGCGCCCTCGCCTGCCCGGGATAGGCCGGCACGACCGCCAGATCGAGCAGCCCCTGCTGCAAGGCGCGCTCAAGATCGTCGGACTTGGCGATCTCGAGCTGGATGCGCAGTCCGGGCCGATGGCGCAGCAGGTCTGCCACCGCGCGCGGCGCCGTTCCTTCGGACGTCGCCTGGGTCAGCCCCAGCCGCAGCAGCCCGCTGTGTTGCGCACGGATGTCCCGTGCCGCCCGCAGCGCGGCGTCGTGCTGCGCGATCAATGGGCGGACGTGATCCAGGAACAGATGGCCGCTGGCGGTCGGCACCACGCCATGTGCGCCGCGTTCAAACAGCGGCATGCCAACGGCTTTTTCCAGCCGCTGGATCGTCTTGGACACGGCGGGCTGGCCCACTTGCAGGGCGGTGGCGGCGCGGCCGATGTGACCGTGGTCGACCACGGCCCGGAAGCACAGCAGGTCGGCATAGGCGAAGGCCATGAGACAGCTCTTTAAGTGAAATGCAGAGAAGGGCCCGCGACGGGTTCGCTGGAAGCACGCCAGGGCATCCGTGCCGGCCAGGATCGCTGGCCTGACAGAGCGCCGGAGCCCCCCTGCACGCGACAGTCCTGACCATAACGTCATTCCGGGCGGGAATCCATATCGGTGTAATGTGGAATGAACGGAGCCTGCCGCATCGTTTACTTTGTCTGGACACCCCTGTTTCCGGAGCTGCCCATGCCACCCAATATCGTTTTGATCCTTGCCGACAACCTGGGGTGGGGCGAACTGGGCTGCTATGGCGGCGGCGCCTTGCGGGGCGCGCCCACGCCGCGCATCGATGCCCTGGCCCGGCAAGGCATGCTGCTGCAGAATTTCAACGTGGAAAGTGACTGTGTGCCGACGCGGTCCGCGCTGATGACGGGCCGCCATCCCATCCGCACCGGCTGCCTGCAATCCGTGCCGCCCGGGCTTCCCCAGGGGCTGACCCGGTGGGAAGTCACGCTGGCGCAGGTGCTGTCGCAGGCAGGCTACGCCACCGGGCATTTCGGAAAATGGCATCTGGGCGACGTGGAAGGCCGCCTGCCGTCCGACCGGGGGTTCGACGAGTGGTACGGCATCCCCCGCACGACCGACGAAAGCCAGTTCACGTCCACCCTCGGGTTCGACCCCAGTGTGGTCGACACCCCGTACATCATGCAGGGGCGCGCAGGCGAAGCGTCGACGCAGGTGCAGGTGTACGACCTGGAAAGCCGCCGCGGCATTGACGAAACCCTGGTGGATCGCGCCATCGGCTTCATGCAGACCCATCATGCGGCAGCCACGCCCTTCTTCCTGTATCTGCCCCTGGTACACCTGCACTTCCCTACCCTGCCGCACCGGGACTTTGCCGGACGGACGGGTGCCGGGGACTTTGCCGATGCCATGGTCGAAATGGATTACCGCGTCGGCCAGATCGTGGACGAAGTCGACCGGTTGGGTATGGCGGATGACACGCTCTTCATTTTCTGCAGCGACAACGGTCCGGAATTTCGTGCGCCGTATCGCGGCACGGCGGGCCCCTGGCGCGGCACCTATCACACGGCCATGGAAGGGTCCCTGCGGGTGCCTTTCATTGCGCGGTGGCCCGGCAAGATCCCCGCCAATGTTGTCAGCAACGAGATCGTGCATGTGACGGATTTGTTCACGACGCTGGCCGCGGTGGCCGGCGCAACCCTCCCGGCCGATCGCCCGATCGATGGCGTCGACCAGTCGGATTTTTTGCTGGGCAGGCAGGCCAAGTCGGCACGCGAAGGTTTTCTGTTCTACATCAAGGGCGACCTGCGGGCGGCCAAATGGCGCGACTGGAAGCTGCACTTCTACTGGGAACCTGAAGTCAACGAAGGCAAGGGAAAGCTGGAGTCGCCCTACCTGTTCAACCTGACCCGCGACCCCAAGGAAGAGACCGACGTGCTGGTGTTCAACACGTGGGTGATGGGCCCGGTGCTGCGGATGATGCAGGGCTTCAACCAGAGCTGCGCCGCGCATCCGAACACGCCGCCAGGCAAGGCGGATGGATCATGACGACGGCCTTGTCCTCGCCCGCTGCACCGACCTTCTTCCACCGCTGGAGCACATGCATGAACGCCTCGAAGCCTGTTGTCCGCGCCGCCATGGCCTGCGCCGCGTTGCTGCTGGCGTTGCCGTCAGCCGGTGCGCTGGCCGCGTCCGCCGCCGACGCCGCGCCCTGGCCTGCTGCCAGGCCGATCACCTGGATCGTCGGCTTCCCGCCGGGCGGGTCGCTGGACGTGCTGACCCGCGTGGCCGCGCGCAAGCTGGCTGAAAAGACAGGCCAGAGCGTGGTCGTCGAAAATCGTCCGGGGGCATCGGGCCTGATTGCCTTGCAGGCCGCGGCGCGCGCCGCGCCCGACGCTTACACGCTCATCACCATCCCCGGGCCCCTGCTCTTCACGCAGCGCGTGCCGGAACTGGGCCGCGAACTGACCGCCGTCGCGTCGCTGGCCCAGGGCCCGATGGTGCTGGTGGGCCCGGCATCGAATGCGGCGTCCACCGTGCAGGAACTGATCGCCGACATGCGCAAGGACCCCAAGGCATGGAGCTACGCCAGTTCCGGCAACGGTACGTCGCAGCACCTGGCGGGCGAACTCTTCAACATGGCGGCGGGCACGGCCATGACGCACATCCCGTACAAGGGTGGCGGGCAGGCGGTGGCTGACGTGGTGGGTGGCCAGATTCCGCTGGCAATGCTGGGCGTCACGCCCGTCGTGCAGCAGATCAAGTCCGGCAAGCTCAAAGCCTACGCGGTGACCACCACGTACCGGATCGACAGTCTGCCCAACGTGCCGACCTTGCAGGAAGCCGGCTTGAAGGGGTACGACGCGTCGCAGTGGTACATCGTCGGCGCGCCGGCCGGCACACCCGTGGACCGGATCGAGCGCCTGAATCAGTGGATCACCGAGATTGCCGCCTCACCGGACATGAAACCGGCACTGGAAGCCAGCGGGTCGATCGCCGGGACCGGCAGTGCGCAGGCCGTCCATGATTTCGTGACGAAAGACCTGCAGAAATGGCGGAACCTGGCAGACAAGGCAAGGCTGGACCTGAACTGAACGATCGACGGGCGCAGATGGACTAAGCTGGGTGTTCTCACCTTCCCTGCTTTCTGGACCCACCATGCCTTTCGCTCATCATGAATGATCCCTTCAAAGACCCCGTCGAGCTGCGCCACTACCTGGTGATCATGTCCGCGTCGAAAGAAAGCGCGTCGACCGTGCAACGCGCCCTTCGCAACCTGCAGGAAAAAGTCGACAACCGGGCGGCGCCGTTGTGGATCGATTCACGTGGCGTCGGCGTGTTCGTTGCCAGTGATTTTCCTGCCTGCGACATCTACGCCTGCATGTTCGACGCGGCGGCCAAGACGGATTTCGAAGACGCGAAGGACGCGTTGATTGTCGAGCTGGGCAAGGATTGGCACGCCAAGAAAGACGGCAAGCCGGCCGACTGGCTGACGACGCATCTGGAAGCGCCAATGCCATCGCAGCGGGTTGCCAAACCCCGCCGCTGAAGAAGAAGTGGTGCGCCTGACCGGAGTCGAACCGGTACGCCTTGCGGCGGCGGATTTTCTTACCTGCTACAGCTCGCGCTGCCGGCGCCGCTGAACTGCCGCGATCGCCGTTTGGGGTCTGGACTTTGTCTTGACCATCGCCGGACCCGTCCGATAAGCATCGGTCACGCCCGACATTAGGCCCTCGCCGTCAAGTCTCTACACACGCCCAGCCGTTCGAAAACAAACGACCTGCTTGGCTCGGCGTTCCCGTGCCAGGGGTTCACCGAATTTGACGAGTTCTACTCCCGGCCTTTCGCCCGGGGCACTCCGCATTGCTGGAAGTCCGCTACGTCTACCTGTTTCGTCACAGGCGCACGGCGCGTATTGTCGCACAGCCCGGCGCGGCGTCCAGCGCCGCGCCGCGCCGGCGGCTCAAAGCCCGTAGGTATCGCGCAGCACGTTCTTCTGCACCTTGCCCATGGTGTTGCGCGGCAGCTCCTTGACCACGTGCAGCCGCTTGGGCACCTTGAAGTTGGCGATACGGGTCTTGAGCACTGCCAGCATGTCGGCTTCGACCAGGTCCGCGCCGGGCTTGGCCACGACCACGGCAACCACCGCTTCGCCGAAGTCCTTGTGCGGCACGCCGATCACCGCGCTTTCCAGCACGCCGGGCATGTCGTCGATCAGCGTCTCGATTTCCTTAGGGTAGACATTGAAGCCGCCTGAAATGATCAGGTCCTTGCTGCGGCCGACGATTGCCAGATAGTTGTCGGGCACCACCGCCCCTGCCCCGTCACCACCCCAGCGTCCCACGTCGCCCGTCTTGAACCAGCCGTCGGCCGTGAATTCCTGGGCGGTTTTTTCCGGCATGCGCCAGTAGCCCTTGAACACGTTCGGACCCTTGACCTGGATGTTGCCGATCTCGCCTGCCGCGCATTCCTGGTCGGCGTCGTTCACGACACGGACCGAGACGCCCGGCAGCGGCATGCCCACCGTGCCGCCGATCCGTTCGCCCAGCGACGCATCGTACGGATTCGAGACCAGCATGGCCGTTTCGCTCATGCCATACCGTTCCAGGATGGTGTGGCCGCTGCGTTCGCGGAAATCGTTGAATGTCTCCATCAACAATGGCGCCGAGCCGGACACGAACAGGCGCATGTTGCGGCACACCTCGCGGTTGAAGCCAGGCTCGTCCAGCAGGCGCACGTAGTAGGTGGGCACGCCCATCATCACGGTGCAGCGTGGCAATTCGCGCAGCGTGCGCGCCACGTCCAGCTTGGGCAGCCAGATCATCTTGGCGCCCGCCAGCAACGCGCCATGCGCGGCCACGAACAGGCCATGCACATGGAAGATCGGCAGCATGTGCAGCAACACGTCGTCGCTGCGCCAGCCCCAGAATTCGTGCAGCACCTTGGCATTGGAGGCCAGGTTGTCATGCGTCAGCATCGCGCCCTTGCTGCGGCCCGTGGTGCCTGACGTGTACAGGATCGCGGCCAGATCGTCATCGGTCACCGCGACGGTGTCGAAGCTGTCGGCATGCGTTTGCGCGGCGTCCAGCAGCGAGCCGGTGTGATCGTCATCCAGCGTGAAGACGTGGCCCGTGCCGGCCTTGGCCGCGGCTGCGCCGACCCATGCCAGATTCTTGCTGCTACACACGACCACCGACGGTTCGGCATCGCCCAAAAAGTAATCCACTTCGCTGGACTGGTAGGCCGTGTTGAGCGGCAGATATACATAGCCGGCGCGTAGGGTGGCCAGGTAGAGCATCAGCGCTTCGGGGGATTTTTCGACCTGCGCGGCCACGCGCGCGCCCTTGGGCAAGTCGAGCGCGGCAAGCAGGTTGGCGATGCGGGCCGTCATGGCGTCGACGTCCTGCCACGTGAAGTTCACCCCGTCATGGGCTTCGATGGACAGGCTTTGTCGGTCGGCGGGAAAGCCCGAGGACAGCAGGGAGTACAGGTTGCCGTTCATGGAGACGTCGCTATGAAAAGAGTCGGTGAAAGAATCATCAGAAAATGGGGAATCGCGAATGCCGATGCGTCGCATGGGGGCGCAGAGTTCGTCGATGCAAAGTCCGTCGATGCAGATCGTTGCCCACGATTCATCGCCCGGTAAACACGGGCGTGCGCCCGGCCAGGAAGGCGGCCACGCCTTCCACATGGTCGGCCGAATTCCAGTAGGCAAAACATTCGCGCCGTTCGGCCTCGGTCAATGGGGCGGGTTCCGGGCTCAATCGCCGCACGGTTTCCTTGTTGATACGGGCGGCCAAGGGAGCGCCGGCGCTGATCCGGTCCACGCAGCGCCGGGCCTCTTCCAGCAATGCGTCGTCATCGACGACACGAGTCAGCATGCCTTTGGAATACGCTTCATCGGCGCCCAGCAGGCGCCCTTCCAGCAGCAGTTCCAGCGTGACCGCGCGGCCCACCAACGCGAGCACACCTTGCATTTCGCCGGGCGCCATCGGGAAGCCCAGGCGATTGATCGGCACGCCGAAGCGCGATGATCTTGCGGCAATCCGCAAGTCGCAGTGCGCCGCAATCTCGAGCCCGCCGCCCACGCAGACGCCCTGGATCGCCGCCACCGTTGGATGCTTGCATTGCGCCACGGCCTGCAATGCCGGGGCCAGGATGGCGTCGTGGTAATGCAGCAGGCCATCCAGATCGCCGCGCTGGTCGGGAAATTCCGAGATATCGGCGCCCGCGGCAAAGTTGCCGTCCGCGCCCTGCAGCAGCACGCAGCGCAGGCTGTCGTCATCCGACAGATCGTCGAGCATGCGCCGCAACGTCAGCCACATTTCAATATTGAGCGCGTTCAATTTTCCCGGGTGGGACAAGGTGATCGTGGCGACAACCCCGTCGCGTGACAGCAGCACATCGCCGTGCGCAGGCGCGGCAGGCTGGCCTTGTGTTGCGGGCTGGGCCGTTGCCGCAGGCTCGGTCGTCGCTGCAGGCAAGGCCGTTGCGGCGGACGCCGCCTCGCCCGCCTCCCCTGGCTGCTGCAACGAGGTCGTCGTCATGCCGTCAGTCCGCCTTGACGCCGGCGTCTTGCGACACCTTGCGCCAGCGCTGCACTTCACTTTGCAGATAGGTCGCAAATTCCGGCTGCGTATACCGCGGCGTGTCGGACCCGTTGGCCAGCCACGTCTTTTTCAGTTCCGGCGTATCAAGCGCCTTGCGCAATTCCGCGCCCATGCGGTCGACGGCTTCTTTCGGGGTGCCCTTGGGCGCAAAAATGCCGTACCAGGTCGACACTTCATACCCGGGCAGCCCGGCTTCGCTTGCTGTCGGGACATCGGGGAACGCGGCCGACCGCTGGGGCGCCGCCACCGCGATCGCCTTGATCTTGCCGCTGCGGATGTGCTGCGCGCTGGATCCCAGGCCGTCGAACGCCAGGTTGACCTGATCGCCCATCAACGCCAGCAGCATGGGGCCGGCGCCGGTGTACGGCACGTGCGCCATGTCGGTCTTGGATTGCAGCTTGAACAATTCGCCCGCCAGATGGTGGGTCGTGCCATTGCCGGCCGAACCAAAGTTCAGCTTGCCCGGGTTGCTGCGCGCGTAGGCCACCATGCCTTTCAGATCCTTGAATGACGATGCCGGACTGGCAACGATCACCTGCGGCGGCTGGGCAACGACCGTGACCGGAATGAAGTCCTTTTCGATGTCATAGCTCAGCCCCTTGTAGAACGACGGCGCGATCGCATGGTGCGCGCTGCCCATGAAGAAGGTGTAGCCATCCGGCGCCGCGCGCGCGGCAATCGCCGCGCCCACCGTGCCCCCCGCCCCGCCACGATTGTCGACCACGACGGTATGGCCCAGCTGCGTGGACAACTGCTGCGCCAGCGGCCGCGCAAACGTGTCGGTGCCGCCACCGGCGGGAAAAGGAACGATCAGCACGACCGGTTTGGAAGGCCAGGCGTCGGCAGCAAAAGCCGGCCCCGCGCAGGCCAGACCGGCCAGTACTGCAACTACCGTCAAGCGTCGTGCCATGAGTGTCTCCTCGATGTCATCGGGTGGATGTCGGGCTGGCTTTGCCGCCAGTTTCCCTGTTGTGGTCATGCGGGATTCATGCGTGCTCCGCGGCAGCACCTCTGTGGGTCCTTGCCGCGAAAGGCTGCGCCATCGCGTCTGCCGTTACAGCAGGCGGGCGATCGCGCGGCTCATCTCCGGTTTACCGTAACCGAGTTTGCTGAGGTTTGCATCCAATTCGTCCAGGTCATACAGGTAGTTGACCATCATGGAGCAGGATTGGGCCTTGCCCTTCTTGGACAGGTCGGCGCCCCACACCAGCCGTTCGATCCGCGCGCCGTTGCCCAGGTGGAAACGCGCCACCGGGTCCACCGGCTGCCCGCCCGGGTTGCCATGCACCAGGTAGTGCGCCGCCAGCTTCAGCGCCAGGCTTTGCGTGTCGGCATCGTCGTTCTGCTGCAGCCGCGTCAACACCTGCGGTCCGGTCAACGCGCCAAGGTCTTCCTGCACGTCGGACGACTTGCGGCGTTTTTCCGCCAACTCCGTCAGGCGTTGTGCGGGCAGCTTCTTGAGCCAATCCGCAAAGCCCGGAATGGGCGAGAGCGTCGCAAATTTCTTGATCTTGGGCAGATCGCGGTTCAGCTCGTCAATCACCCGCTTGAGCAGGAAGTTGCCGAAGCTGACGCCGCGCAGTCCCGCCTGGGTGTTGGAGATCGAATAGAAAATCGCCCACCGCGCCTTGTCCAGGTCTTCGAGCGGCGCCGACTCATCCAGAATGCTTTGCACGCTGTCGGCCATCTCGGCGCAGAACGCAACCTCGACGAAGATCAACGGTTCGTTGGGGATCTGCGGATGGAAAAAGGCGTAGCAGCGCCGATCCGAATCCAGGCGGTTGCGCAGGTCGGTCCACGACGAAATCTCGTGCACCGCTTCATAGATCATCAGCTTTTCAAGCAAGGACGCGGGCGAATCCCACGTCATGCGCTGCAGTTCCAGCATGCCCACATCGAACCAGTGCGACAGCAATTCCTGCAGATCGGCATCCAGCGGCGCAATGCCCGGCAAGGCCTTGCGCCAGTGCAGCAGGTCCGCCCGCAGGCCCAGCAGGAAACGCAATCCGTCGGGCAAGGCATTCAAGCGCTTGAAGAAGCGGGTGCGGCCTTCGCTCAACAGCTTGGCCAGCGCCGCGCCTTCCGGCGTCGGGCCCGGTGCGGCAGGCGGCGTGTTGGCGATCTCGGTCAGCACTTCGATCATGGCGCGGCGGTGCACCGCGTCGGCAGCCTGGTATTGCTCCTGCCATGCCAAGGCCGACCGGTTGGCCGCCACGTCGGTCAATCGGGCCTGGAAACACGGGCGCAGCAGATTGCGCCACCGCGTCAGGTGCCGCGCAGCGACCGCGGGCGGGGCACTGGCCTCGGCCTTGGCGGCGCCGTCGGCCTTGGCCGCGCTGTCCTTCTTGCCCCACCATTTGCCCCACCGCGCCAGGATCGACTGTGGCGAAGGATCCGGCCCCGGCAGGTTGGCCGATGGACGGCTGTCGGTGTCGCCGGTGGTGTCCCGCACGGCGTCGCGAACGTTCTCGCTGTCGCGGGACATGTCCAGGGATTCGTTGGCACTCATGTCAGGCTTCCTCGGATAAGGGTTGAAAGGGGCGGCGGCGTCGTCATGCGCTGCGGGGCAGCGAGGCCATCAGGTCGGCAAAACGCTGGCCTTGCACGACGACATGGGCGCGGGCGCGTTCTGCGCTGGTCTCGGCATCGCCGGACAGCAGCGCATCGACCAGGCCGCCGTGTTCGTCATACGACGTGGCGATCCGGTCGCGCACCCGCAGTTGCAGGCGCCGATACGGGGCCAGCCGCCGGTGCAGCTTGGTGGCCTCTTCCGCCAGGAAATCGTTGTGACTGCCCAGGTAGACGGCGCGGTGGAAGGCTTCATTGAGGTAGTAGTAAGCGTCGGTGTCGCCCGCATCGCGCGAGGCCTTGCAGGCTTCATGCGCCGCCTGCAGCGCGGCCTGCTCAGACGGGCTCATGCGGCGCGCGGCAAGCCGGGCGCACATCGCTTCCATTTCCGCCATGACCTCGAACATCTCGACCAGGCGGTGCGGCCCGATCTGCGCGACCAGCGCACTGCGCCGGGGCCGCATGTCGACCAGACCCGCCGACGCCAGCTGGATCAGCGCTTCGCGGATCGGCGTGCGCGACACGCCAAAGCGCTGCGCCAGCACCGTCTCGTCCAGCGCATCGCCCGGCGACAGTTCACCAACGGCGATCAGTTCCTCGATCGTTTCGCGCAGACTTGCCGCGCGATTCTTTTCGACCAGCATGGGGCACCACCGCGTCTATCCAGTGAACAGATATTTTCACAAAGCGGTCGTGTATACAAGAACTTTATTGCCGTACACAAAGTAACCTGTTTGGATGAACCTTTGCCGGGGCGTGCCTTGCCGGCTTACGCAGGCGTGCTCTTTTGCAAGGTCTGCAGCAGCACGCGCGTTTCTGTCGGAATGGCGGTGGGAGTCTGCGTGGCTCGCTCCACATAGACGTGAACGTAATGGCCCTGCGCCGATGCCTGGACTTCATCATTGCGGAACACGCCCAGTTCGTAGCGCACGCTGCTGGTGCCCAGGTGCGCCACACGCAGGCCGATGGTGACGCGGTCGGGATAGCTGATGGACCGGTAATACTGGCATTGCGTCTCGACCACCAGGCCAACCACGGGGGATGACGCAATGTCGAGCACGCCGGCGTCGAGCATGTGGCGGTTCACCGCCGTATCAAAAAACGAGTAGTAGACGACGTTGTTCACATGGCCATAACCATCGTTGTCGCTCCAGCGGGTTTCCATTTCCAGGAAATGCACATAGTCGTCGCGTTGGGTGGGTGTGGCTTTCATGGGGCACCTTGAAGGGATATCCCCATCACTCTATCGGGCCGCGCGCCGCTGCGTCCAGAGCGTGACCGTAAGCATCAGCGACGTGGTCACCAGGACGGTGACCACACTCATGGCCATGCCCTGCCCCACGGACCCTTGTTCAAACTGCCGCCAGATGAACAAAGACACGGTCTGCACGCCGGTCGGCGCCAGCAGCAGGGACGCGACCAGTTCACGCGACGCCACGGCAAACACCAGCAACATGGCTGCCAACAAGGAAGGCGCCAACAAGGGCAACAGAATGCGGACCAGCGCCGTCACCGCGCCCGCGCCATGCACGCGCGCCGCGGCTTCCAGGCTGTCCCCGATCTGCTGCAGCGCGGCCTGCGCGTAACGCACCGGGTAGGGCAACAGCAGGCAGCAATAGGCCAGCAGCAGAATGCCCCAGGTGTTGTACGGCGTGGCCGGCCACCACTTCTGGTTCCATGCCAGGATCAGGCCAACGCCCACCACAATGCCCGGCAAGGTGTTTGGCAGCATGGCCAGGGCGTCCAGCAACACGCGCCCGCGCGTGCGGGTCTTGACGACGCAATAGGCCACCAGCAGGCCCAGCACGCCGGTCAGCAGTGCCGCGCCCAGCCCCAATGCCAGGCTGGTGCCGAGCGCCTGCATGGCGTCGCCGCCCGTCTGCGCGATGGCGCGAAAGTGCACCCACGACAGGTTGGACAGGGCCAGCCCCCCCGACAAGGTGCGGCTGAAGGCGGTGGCGACGATGGCGCACAAGGGCGCGACCGTGGCGACCAGGGCAACGAGGGCGAACAGTGCAGTCACCGGCAGACGCCAGGGACCCAAGGCCCGCAGTTCGACATCGATGGGCTTGCCGGTGGCGGTTTCGAACGTGCGCCCACGCATCAGGCGGCGCTGAAACATGAAGGCCAACATGGCCAGCGCAACCAGGATCAAGGACAGCGTCGATGCGCCCGGCAGGTCGATCGGCCATTCGGAAAAACGCCGTTCGATGCCCGTGACCAACACAAAGAATCCGGCATTGGCCGCCAGGGCCGCGGGCGTGCCGTACTCTTCGATCGCCATCGCGAACACCAGCAGCAGGCTGGCCGCAATACCCGGCGTGGCCAGCGGCAGGCTGATGCGCCAGAAGCAGCGCCACGCGCCGCCGCCGCAGACCCTGCCCACGTCGGCCAGCCGCGAGCCCGATGCCGCCATGCCCCGCGACACCGCAAAATAAACGACGGGCAGCACGTTCAGCGTCATGACGAACACCACGCCGCCAAACGAAAACAGCAGCGGCCCCGCGTGCACGCCCACCAGTTGCTGCACATAGCCACGCGGCTGCAGCAACATGATCCAGCCAAGGGCTGCAATGTAGGGCGGGATCATGAATGGCACCAGCAGCACCACGTCCCACACCCGCGCAAACGGCACGTTGAACAGACCACGCAGGGTGCCGAGCGGGATGCCGATCAGCGCCGCCAAGGCCACCACACACGCGCCAAGTTTGAGCGTGTTCAAGGTCAGCTCAAGCAATGCCGGATCGCCCAGGGTGCGGCCAAGATGGCCGAAGGGCTCGGTAAAGCGCCCCTGCGCCAACGCAGGAAAAATGGCCTGCAGAAAGACGAACGCGAGCGGCAGGGCCACCAGCACCGCCAGCGCTGCAATGGTGGCGCCCGTCAGGCCGAAGCTGGCACGGATCGCGGTGGTCCGGGTTGCCGTGGGCCGGGTTGCCTTGGGCTGGGTTGCCGCGGGCCGGGTTGCAGTCGTCCGGGTGGCAGCTTCCATTACTTGCGTTGATAGAGCGTCGAAAAGCGTTCGAGCAGCGCCTGGCGGCCCGCGCGATCGGCATCGTTTTCAGCCGGCAATGCCTTGATGTCCTTTACGCTCGGACGGCGCGACGGCACGTCGGTACGGGCCGGAACCAGGAAGGTGGCGGCGACGCGCGCCTGGCCTTCGTTCGACAGCACGAAGTCGATGAACCGTTTGGCGTCGGCCGCCGCCTTGCTGGATTTCAGGATCATCATGGGGCGGGCGGCGATCACCGTGCCGCTGCTCGGGAAGATGACTTCAATGGCCTCACCCGACGCCTGGCTGCCCAGCGCCACGTAATCCACTGCGCCAAACACCGCCGCCTTGGCCCCCTGCAGCACCGGGTTCATGGCCTGCGCGTTCGGGCCGGCAATCGCCATGCCATTGGCCTTCAGTGCACTGAAGAGTTTCCAGGCGGTGTCGTTTTGAGCGGCCTGCAGACCCGACAGCAGTTCCAGCGCCGTGCCCGACTGCGCCGGGTCGGGCATGTTGACCTTGTCCTTGAACGCGGGTTGCGTCAGGTCGTTCCAGTCTTTCGGACGCGGCGTGCCGCTTTGTGTGTTCCAGACAATGGCGAGCGCCGACAGCCCCTGCGCGACGTAGCTCGGTCCCTTGTAGGCGGCAGGCACCGTCGCTGCATTAGGGCTCACGTACGGCAGCAGCCAGCCGCGCTTGTCCAGGTCCAGCGCGCTGTCCCACGAAGCCGAGATCACGATGTCCGCACGCGGGTTGCCGGCCTCGGCTTCCAGCCGCGCCATGACCTTGCCGGTGTCGGCCTGGAACACATCCACGGTAATGCCAGTGGATTTCTTGAAGTCATCCGCCAGTTGCTTGGCGAGCCCGGCCGGGCCGGCGGTATAGACGGTCAGCGCGTTGGCGGCAGGGCTGGCTACGACGGCGCCCAGGGTCAGGCACAGGCCAAGCACGGAGTTGCGGATTTGCATGGGTGATCCAGAGGAAAGAGGGCTAATGATTTCGGGAAGGCGGTGCGGCCCTAGGCGGCCAGGGGGAACCAGCGCAGGCGCGTCCAGTCCAGTTCCAGCCCGATGGGCGCGTGCAGCGGCAAGCGGGCGTGGGTCAACAAAGCGAGTTCGATGCCGCCGGCTTCGGGGCCCACGCGCACCGTGGTGGCGTAATGGCCACTGCGGTAGCGCTGCGACATGACGGTGCCGCGTAGCGGCGCGGCGTCGGCCGGGCGCAGCGCGGAATGGGGGATGAAGAGATGGCCGCGGCCGGGGGCGTGCTGCGCTGGGTGCGCGGATGGGGATGCCTGTTCATGCCATCCTATGCCCGGCGGCGATAGCAATTCGATGCCATGGCCCAGCCGCCATCCGTTCGGGGTCCGCTCACCCGCCGCAACGGCGCCGAGCTTCAGGAACTCGGCCACGGCCAGCGAGGCCGGGTCGTTCATCAAGGCGTCGGGCGACGCCATCTGGTGGATGCGTCCCCCTCGCATCACCGCGACCGTATCGGCCAAGGTAAACGCTTCTTCATGGTCATGCGTGACATAGACGGCAGTGGTGCCCAGCTCGCGCAACAACGCGCCGATCTCGCCGCATAACGACTCGCGCAGATCGCGATCCAGGTTGGACAGCGGTTCGTCGAACAGCAGCAAGTGCGGCCGCGCAACGATCGCGCGGGCCAGGGCTACCCGCTGCTGCTGACCGCCCGACAGGCTTCCGGGTTGCCGTGCGTCGTAGCCCCCCAGGCCGACCAGGTCCAGCGCATGGGCCACCCGGGTAGTGGCTTCGCGGCGGCTCACGCCGCGCATCTCCAGCGGGAACGCAACGTTGCGGCCCACCGTCATATGGGGCCACAGCGCGTAGTCCTGGAACACCATGCCCAGGCCCCGTTTTTCCGGCGGCAGGAAATGGTTGGCATCGACAACGGTCTGGCCACCGATGGCAATGCGGCCTTCGGTCGGCCGCATCAGGCCCGCCAGCAGTTTCAGCAGCGTCGTCTTGCCGCAGCCCGACGGCCCAAGCAAGGCGAGCACGTGGCCCGCCGGCACGTCAAGATCGACCCGGTCAAGGACGGTATGGGAAGCGAAACGCTGCACCAGGCCGGCAATCGATACGGCGGCGCCGGTGGGAGTGGGAACGGGCATTGGGGCAGCAGTCAGGCGAACAGTCAAAGGGCGAAGATATCGGCTTGGGAAAGCTCCCCGGCGCGCCATGCGTCGCGGCAGTCGTTGGTGACAACGACGCCAGCACGGCGGCCTGATGAGCAGGCGCAGAGTCTAAGACGGTCAGATGACGGTTCCGTGACGGTCGGGGGTGAAGCCGACTCAGCCCTTCAGTTTTTCCTCGGCATCGCGAAACGCATCGCGCACGCCTTCTTCAATCACCGGGTGGTACACCGGCATCTGCAGAATGGTTGCCACCGTCAACTTCTGCTGCACAGCCCACGACAGCAGATGCGCGACATGTTCGGCCGCCGGGCACACGCCTTCTGCGCCCAGGAACCGTCCCGTCTTGCGATCCGCATACACCCGCAGCAGACCTTCATTCTTGAGCATGACGCGGCTGCGGCCCTGGTCCTTGAACGAGATCTCGCCAATCACGACCGCCTTCTCATCCACGTCCGAGAAACGCTCGCCCACCATCAACAGCGCCGGGTCGCTGAATACGATCGCCAGCGGCGCCCGCCGCAATCCCGGCTTTACCGCCGGGAATCGCGCAGCATTGACGCCGGCGATACGGCCCTCGTCAATCGCTTCGTGCAGCACCGGCGGATCCGAATCGTTGTCACCCGCAACGAATATCGGAAGCTTGCCGACCTGCATGGTGCGGCGGTTGTACGACGGGATGCCCTTGTCGCCCAGCCTGGCTGACGTCATCTCCAGACCCAGTTGCTTCACGTTTTGCGAACGCCCGATGGCCACCAGCACGAAGTCGAAGTTCTCGGTCGTCTTCCTGCCGTTCGGCTTTTTGAAGGTGATGTCCACCGAATCGCCCTTGCGGGTCTTTTCCAGCACCTTGGCATCGGTGTCCAGCGCAAAGGCCTGGCCGAATATCGAACATGCTTCGGTAATCACGGCGTCGTCCGTCAACGGTCCGATCTTTCCGCCCTCCCCGAACATGCGCACGCGCACGCCCAGACGGTGCAGGGCCTGCCCCAGCTCCAGGCCGATCACCCCGGTGCCAAAGACGGCCACGCTGCCGGGCAAGTCGGTCCAATCGAACACATCGTCATTGGTGACCGCGCGATCGCCCAGTGCCTTGAAGTCATCGGGAATGATGGAGGACGACCCGGTAGCCAGCACCACGGCACGCGCCTGGATCTCGGTGTGGCCATCGATGCTCAGCGTGTCGTGCGACACGAATCGCGCGTGTCCATGCACCTTGCGGGACGCCGGAATCTTGTCGACCTCTTCCACCGCCAGCGACACAAAACGGTCCCGTTCCTTGCGCACCCGGTTCATGACCGCCACGCCGTCGACCTTGACCTTTCCTGTCCGCACGCCAAACGCATCGGCACGGTGCGCAGCGTCCGCCGCGTCAGCCGCCGCAATCAGCAGCTTGGAAGGCATGCAGCCGACGCGTGCGCAGGTGGTTCCGTAAGGCCCGCTTTCGACCAGAATGACATTGGCGCCCTCTTCCCGGGCCGCGCGGAACGCAGACATGCCGGCCGTTCCCGCGCCAACCACCACCACATCCGCTTTCCTTCGTTTCATGCCGTGCCTTGAGAATGGTTGTTCATTCCGCAGTGTCCGGGAGACCCGCCACCACGTCCAACGCAAGGTGCAAGCAATTTTCTCGGCACGTGAGAGTGACCGTGGGAGGCAGTGAGTGTTGGCAAATGATCGTCATGCGTTTGACACGCATAATTTCGATTTGCTATAGTCTTGTTCTCGCAACGACGCGCACAAAACTGCAGCGCAAGCAGCAGTGGAAGAAAGCGGTCGTTGAAGCAGTGTGCAGTCGTAGTTTTGCAGTACGTAGTCATGGAGTACGTAGTCTTGCAGTATCCCAAGCGGGAGTAGCTCAGTTGGTAGAGCGCAACCTTGCCAAGGTTGAGGTCGCGAGTTCGAGCCTCGTCTCCCGCTCCAGTTTTGCAGTAAGCGTCTAGCAGTACAGAAGTACCCAAGCGGGAGTAGCTCAGTTGGTAGAGCGCAACCTTGCCAAGGTTGAGGTCGCGAGTTCGAGCCTCGTCTCCCGCTCCACATTCAGTAAGAAAAAGGAAGCTGTCCGCAGCTTCCTTTTTTTTCGTCCGGCGCCGGCGTCGCGCAGCGATTGCCAGGTCTTTCGCCAAAGCAGAGTCAACATTACCTTGCCAGCCGGCAATCCAGGACGCGAGTCCCCTCGCCCCGATACCCTCCGACCCCATCACGCATGAGCCTGCCAGCCGCCTCGCACGCGCCTGGCTCGGAAAAACGCGACCCGTCCAGCCCGCCCGGCGCAAAAATTGCTTACCTCGTCAGGTACTACCTAGTGACGAGTGACAATGACCCCTTCCCCTCGATGCATCGTAATTGGCGCGTCTGCCGGCGGCGTAGATGCCATTCTGA
The DNA here is from genome assembly GCF_013408655.1 of Pigmentiphaga litoralis. Lineage (NCBI taxonomy): Bacteria > Pseudomonadati > Pseudomonadota > Betaproteobacteria > Burkholderiales > Alcaligenaceae > Pigmentiphaga > Pigmentiphaga litoralis. The sequence continues at coordinate 391,204 of NZ_JACCBP010000001.1, read as the reverse complement.
AGATCGCGGCACAGCTGGCGCCTGACTTTCCGGCGCCGATCCTGTGCGTGCAGCACATCGGCGCCCACCGCAGCCGCCTGGCCCAACTGATCAACTCCAAGGGCACGAACCATGCGCTGCCTGCGGTCGACGGCATGGTGCCGCTTCCTGGCACCATTTATGTCGCGCCGCCCGACCGGCACATGATCCTGGATGAACAAGGCGTCATCCGGCTATCCGCGGCAGCAAAGGAACATCATGCCCGTCCAGCGATCGACCCCCTCTTCCGTTCCGCCGCCCTGGTCTACGGGCCACGCGTCATTGGCGTCGTCCTTACCGGCCTGCTCGACGACGCCACCTCCGGCCTGCGCGCGATCAAACAACTCGGCGGCACCGCCGTCGTTCAGGATCCGTCGGACGCCTATGCGCCAAGCATGCCGGAGAGCGCGATCGCCAACGTCGATGTGGACCACATCGTGCCCCTGGAAGTCATGGCCGACCTGCTGCACCGCCTTGCCCAGCAACCGATTCCTTCAGTCGATGAAGCCGGCCTTGCAGAGGTACGGCAACGCATCCATGACGAGCATTCGATAGGTATGGAAGCCCCTACCTTGAAAAAACTCAAAGCGATCGGCGCACCGTCTACCTTCACCTGCCCGGATTGTGGCGGCGTCCTGTTCGAACTGCACGACAAACGCCGGTCCGCTATCGCTGTCACACCGGCCATGCCTTCAGCCTGCGAACGCTGGCCTACACGCAGGAACAGGTAACGGATCAGGCGCTATGGACCAGCCTGCGATCGCTGCAGGAAAAGGAGTCGATCTTGCGGCGGCTGGCGGAGGCCGACGACGGCACGTCAAGCACACTGGCGCACGACGCGCTGCGGGAAGCGGACGAATTGGCGGCGGCCGCATCGACCCTGCGCAAGCTCGTGGAGCATGCACCCCGACCGCAAAGTTACGATGAGCCGGCGGTGCAAGGCGCGGCGGAATATGCGGATGGGAATTCGAACGGCAGCGCGCAGGACTGATAAGGCTGCAGGTCCCTGCTGACGCCGGGCGCCTGAACGAATGCATTGACATATCGAATAATCTAGATATGATGACTGCATGGACCTGATCGACATCTTCAAAGCCCTTTCCAACCCGACACGCCTTCAAATCCTGCAAGGCTTGAAAGATCCTGCCAAGAACTTTCCCCCGCAGGACGAAGGTGACGTGCACACGGTCGGCGTCTGCGTCAGCAGCATCCAGGAAGGGATCGGGCTGTCGCAGTCGACCGTGTCCAGCTATCTGGCCACCCTGCAACGGGTGGGCCTGGTTGAAGTCCGGCGTATCGGTCAGTGGACCTATTACAAGCGGAACGAAGCCACGATCAGCGCCCTTGCCAAAGTCATCGGAAAAGAGCTCTGAAGTTTTTCCCCCGGTGTTTTTTTATCCCGTTATATCTAGTTATTTCGATATCCCTTTTTATCGATACAAGGAATCATCATGAAAGCCATGCAACTCACCGCCTTTGGCGGTCCGGAATCCTTCAAACTGAATGACGTCCCCAAGCCCGTGCCGCACGCGGGACAGGTGCTGGTTCGGGTGTACGCGACGTCCATCAACCCGTTGGACTACCAGGTCCGGCGCGGCGACTACGCGGACCTGGTCCCCCTGCCCGCCATTACCGGCCACGATGTGTCAGGCGTGGTCGAAGCCGTCGGCCCGGGCGTCACGAACTTCGTTCCCGGCGACGAAGTCTGGTACACCCCGCAGATCTTCAACGGCCCCGGCAGCTATGCGGAGTACCACGTAGCCGCCGACAGCATCATTGCCAAGAAGCCGGCCAGGCTCAGCCACCTTGAGGCCGCCAGCCTGACCTTGGTCGGCGGCACGGTCTGGGAAGCCTTGGTGGTGCGGGCAGCCCTCAGGGTCGGCGAAACCATCCTGATCCACGGCGGCGCCGGCGGCGTCGGCCACGTGGCAATCCAGGTCGCCAAGGCCATGGGCGCGAGGGTGTTCACCACCGTGCGTGAGTCCAACTTTGACTTCGCGCGGAGCTTTGGCGCCGACGTGGTGATCGACTACACGACAGAGGATTATGTGGACGTCATCATGCGGGAAACCGGGGGCCGTGGCGTGGACGTGGTGTTCGACACCATCGGCGGCACCACCCTCTCGCGCAGCGCCGATGCCCTGGCTCAATTGGGTCGCGTAGTGTCAATCGTGGACACCGCCCAGCCGCAAAACCTGATTCAGGCCTGGGGCAAGAACGCGAGCTACCACTTTGTCTTTACGCGGCAGAACCGTGGCAAGCTGGACGAGTTGAGCGCACTGGTCGAGCGGGGCCAACTGCGGCCGCACATTGGCGCCGTGTATTCGCTGGCCGACATTCCGCGTGCGCATGCGCGACTGGAAAGTCCCGACAACGGGCTGCAAGGGAAGATTGCGATCGCGGTGGATGCGTCGCTTGTTCCATAAGGGGGCGGACAACCACGCCGCCCCTCAAAGAAGACTCCAGCGCTTCACGGCGCTGGAGGCAACCACAGCGCTACACAGCGCCGGAAGCGCCTACAACGCTTCGCGGCTCAGGGCGAGCAGGATATGCTCGCCCACCATCTTGGCAAAAGCGTCAGGTTGCACGTCGGCGCCCTCGCGGCCCACCGTGAAGAACTCGCCAACATCGCCGGCGATGAACCTGAACTTTGGCGTGGCCTGGTACTGGATCTCGAGCACCTTGTGCAGGCACTCGCGATGCATGGCGCTTGCCGGTCGTTTCACCTCGAACACGATCGCGCCAATGATGCCCGCGTCGGTGCGACGCACCGCGAAACGCGTCGTGGCGGACACGGCAAAGGCCGTCGCCGCCAGGCCGCCTTCGCCCGTCCTGACGTAATACAGCCCGCATGCGGCTTGGGCCTTGACCCAGTCTTCTTTGGCGAACCGGTCGATCATCTCGGGGTACTGAAGACGGAGCTGATTCGCGATCCGCGCCTCTTCAACGAGCCGCTTCGCCTGGCCTTCGGTCACTAAGGTATGCATCGCGCTCTCCTGAGAAAAGAGGCAGCTTGGCATATTGGACGGCACTAATCAAACGCGCTTGGCGGGAACGATTTGGGTATAGCCGGCACGCTGTTTTCCCAGTGCAAGATGAGCCGAAAGCTCGTTGTGCCCGCTGTCCGGCGTGCGATCTTGAGAAATGGATTACCCCCCGAAACATTACTGTCGAGTTTCCTCATGCAAGGATGGTTGCTTCAAGGAGGAGACACGTGATGCCGACACGGCTATACGACCGATGGCCCTGCTATGTCGGCCAGCAAGTACGAATCGATTTGGCGCAAGGAACCGTAGAAGGAACGATGGTGGGCGTTCGGTCCATGTACCCACGCAACGACGACAAGCGCGGCATCGAACCGCCCTGGGCATTGTCAGACAGTGACGGCCACATTCACTACGTGGACCCGGATAACGACGGGCTGGACGTATTTGCCGATGGACTGCAAATATCGAAGGCACGACGCACAGTGATCGACAAGCCAAGGCGGTCCGTTGGAGAGCTGCTGAAGCGATCCAACGATGTGGTCGCAAATGCGCTGAGTCTGACGGCCCGACTGGTTGGTGCTCGATCGTGGCACCGACGGCCGACCCGCCGTAACTCACCTATGAACTGAACGGCATCAGCGCTGCAACCTACTCCGTGACGCCGTCGATCATGCGCCTGGCCTCGGCCAATGCCGCCATGTTGGCACTCAGCTCGGTCTCCTTCCTGCACACCACCGTGACCGATGCCTTGCCATCGCCAACAAACGTTGCAGACGCGGTCCACCCGGATGCGCTCGGGAATGCGCTGACATCAATCGGGCAATTTCGGTGCAGGGTCCGCATGGAGGCTTAGGGCGACTGGTAAGTGATGAGCAAGTGCTGAAGCATAACCCGGAACTGTATGGATATACAGTATTCACGTGCGGATTCAAACGTCCGCCTACGCTGGCAACGCGACGCCTGTGTGGACAGACTGGGCCGCAGCGGCTTCCGCCCAGGGACGATGTACGGCGGATCTCGGGGCGCCCCGCAGCGAACACGCGTGCATCAGCGCGGCCAGTGTCGCGGCAGGCGCGCCGGCCGAAGCGGGATGCGCACGGGGCGCCTGGTTGATGGCAAAACAACTTGTTGTGCGCGGCGCACCATTGCCAGGCCCGGCCGACAACGCGGAAATTTGGCGCTTCATGTCTCTGACCGAATGCGTGAACGCCTCAAACTCGGTGTCGTAGGTCTTGCGCGCCTCCGATTGCAACAGCGCAAGACCTCCATCCAGGCCGGCTTCTACCCGTGCAGTCCACCCATCCCGCACCTGACTGCAGTCGGTGACCGCAAGCCAATACCCTCGATAACTGATCTGCATATCGCCCCATTCATTCTTGGGCACAAGCTTATTGGTTGCCTGTTTCAGGAGGTTCACTAACTCTCACAGATCCTTGGTCGTGTTGTTGGAACAACAAGAAACCGTATACGAAGTGTGATCAGATGTGAACTGACGGCAGTTAGCCAGGCGCCACATCGCCTCGGGCCGCGCGACCCCAGACCGACTACAGCGACAGGCGCGCGGCCAGAGCCGCAAGCGTCATCAGCAAAACCGGAACGGTCAGCACCACCCCCACCCTGAAGTAGTACGCCCAACTGATGCGGATCTGCTTGCGCGCCAGCACGTGCAGCCAAAGCAGCGTCGCCAGACTGCCGATCGGCGTGATTTTCGGACCCAGATCGCTGCCAATCACATTGGCGTAGACCATGGCTTCCTTGATCACCCCACTCGCCTGACTTGCGTCGATGGACAGCGCCCCGATCAACACCGTCGGCATGTTGTTCATGATCGAAGACAGCACTGCGGCAATGACGCCAGTACCGACCGTTGCCATCCACAACCCCTGTCCGGCAAGCCAGGAAAGTGTTTGCGCCAGCGCATCGGTCAGGCCCGCATTGCGCAGGCCATACACGACCAGGTACATCCCAAGCGAAAAGATCACGATCTGCCACGGTGCACCGCGCAGGACCTTGGCTGTATCGATCACATGCCCACGCGCCGCAACGGCAAGAAGAATGGCCGCCCCGACCGAGGCCACCGCACTGACCGGCACACCCAATGGCTCCAGGCCAAAGAAGCCGACCAACAGCAGTCCCAGCACGCCCCAGCCGGCGCGAAAGGTCGCACGATCACGAATGGCCTTTGAAGGGGCCGCCAGTTGCGTGGCGTCGTATCGTGCCGGGATCGACGACCGGAAGTAGAGAAACAACACAAGCAATGTCGCCAGAACAGAGACGACGTTGACCGGCGCCATGACCGATGCATACCGGTTGAACCCAATCCCAAAGAAGTCGGCCGACACGATGTTGACCAGGTTGGATACGACCAACGGCAGGCTGGCTGTGTCGGCAATGAATCCTGCTGCCATCACGAAGGCCAGCGTGGCAGCGGCCGAGAAGCCGAGCGCTGACAGCATGGCGATCACGATCGGTGTCAGGATCAGCGCCGCGCCGTCATTAGCAAACAGGGCACTGACGGCGGCCCCCAATAACACGATCAGTGCGAACAGCGCGGGTCCCCTGCCCTTCCCCCACCGCGCCACGTGCAGGGCTGCCCATTCAAAGAAACCGGCTTCGTCAAGCAGCAGGCTGATGATGATGACGGCAATGAAGGTCGCGGTGGCGTTCCAGACGATGTCCCAGACGACAGGGATATCGGACAGCTGAATGACGCCGGACAGCAGGGCAACGATGGCCCCACCCAGTGCGCTCCAGCCGATGCCCAAGCCGCGAGGCTGCCAGATGACCAGGACAAGCGTGGCGACAAAGATGGCGAAGGCAAGGATCATGAGGTTTGACAGCGCTTCAGCCGTGGGTCAAGCCCGGGGAGCGCTCTGGGTATTGCAACACTGCTCTGCAACCGGCATGCACGGGTTGCCGCCACAACAGTTGTCAGTCAGGAATCCGATCAAGTCAGTCATGGTCTGATACTTCGCGGCGTATATGACAAAACGGCCTTCCTGCCGCGACTCCAACAGATCTGCGTGAACCAGTTCTTTGAGGTGAAAAGACAGGGACGATGGCGGCATGCCTGCCAACTCGGCCAGCTTGCCGGCAGCCAACCCTGCCGGACCGGCTTCGATAAGCATGCGATAGACCAGAAGGCGCGACTCGTTGCCGATGGCGGTGAGCGCTCTCGCTGCGGTTTTCATTTCCATATTTCTAGTATATTCGAATAAACGATTAATGAGGCAAGCGAAGCATGTCGTCCACCACGATTTACCACAACCCAAATTGCGAGACGTCGCGCAACACGTTGGCCCTGATTCGGAACGCCGGCATTGAGCCGGAAGTGATCGAATACCTGAAGACGCCCCCTGATCGGCACACTCTGGTCGCATTGATCCAACGCGCCGGCCTTACCGTTAGAGAGGCACTGCGCGAAAATGGAACGCCGTACCACGAGCTTGGCTTGGGCAATGAGGCCCTGACCGACGACATGCTGCTCGACGCCATGCTGGCGCATCCTATTCTTATCAATCGCCCTTTCGTCGTCACATCTAACGGCGTGTGCCTGAGCAGGCCGTCAGAAAGGGTTCTTGACATCCTTCCCACAGCGCAGCGTGGGGCGTTCACCAAGGAAGACGGGCAACCCGTCATTGACGCGCTAGGCAAGCGTATCGGCTGATACATGATTGGTCATTGAGGGCGGCGCAGTCTTATCGACGAAGCTATCGGCTGCATAGCAACAGTCATGAGCCCGCCTACCTGGCGATCGCTGCGTTCGCTGCATTCGCTGCACTGCCTACGCTGGCGTTCTGGCTTGCCGCCGCAGCCCATCACATCAGCCTGAAAAATCAACTTGGTACCTGCTATGAACAACTTCGCATCCGACCTGACAGTTCCCGCGCTGGAAGAAGCGCTGCTTCCGGCGCCTACGCTGCAAGACCTGCAGTTGGCACAAGGCTCGCAACACGCACCGCGCATCCTGCTGCTGTATGGGTCGTTGCGCGAGCGCTCCTTCAGCCGATTGCTTGTCGAAGAAGCCGCAAGAATCTTGATCCATCTTGGCGCCGAGGTTCGTATCTACCATCCTGCCGGGCTGCCGCAACCCGACAGCGTGCCAGGAGACCATCCGAAGGTAGCCGAGCTGCGTGCGCTGTCGCTATGGTCAGAAGGCCAGGTGTGGTGCAGCCCGGAACGGCATGGCACCCTCACCGGCATCTTCAAGAGCCAGATTGACTGGCTGCCGCTGGAGACAGGAAGTGTGCGGCCGACACAAGGTCGCGCACTGGCCGTCATGCAGGTGTCTGGCGGCTCGCAATCCTTCAATGCCGTCAACGCCTTGCGGGTGCTTGGCCGCTGGATGCGGATGGTCACGATCCCGAATCAATCGTCGGTTGCCAAAGCCTTCCAGGAGTTCGATGACAACGGCCGCATGAAGCCTTCCGCCTACTACGATCGCGTCGTCGATGTCATGGAGGAGTTGGTGAAGTTCACTCTGCTGATTCGAGACCGCAGCGACTACCTTACCGACCGGTATAGCGAGCGGAAGGGCATCGCTGCCGACCGCCCGTCTTGCAGCAGAAGCCATGCGTATTGAACCGCGGAGGTAATGGGTGCGTTTGGGCCCGAGCTGCACGGTCAGGCCTGACCTTGACAGCCGCCGACCGTCAGAACTTGTGGCGGATGCCAGCAATCAACTGAGCTTGCGACTTCGAGTCCGAGGGCCCCGTCGCAAAGAGCTGAGCAAAATGCGCGTCGCCAGCTGCTTTCTGATACAGACCCACCAGATACACGTCGGTCCGCTTCGAAAAGAAGTAGTCTGCAGCCAGGTTCAGCTGGTGCCACTTCGGCTTGTTGCCGTTGCTGTCGTACTTGCCGTCGGTAAAGACATAGCCACCCCCTACCTGCAGCGCTGTCGTCAGGAAGTGAGTCACCGACGCTTCGTAGTTCGACAACTTCAAGCCGGTGTTGTCGATGTACTTGAAGTCGGTGTGGGTGAACAACAGAGACACCTTCGTGCCCGCAGCCAGAGCATAGGAGCCGCCAGCGCCGCTGGTGGTCTGGCGAGCAACCCCCGCGCCGGAGGTCGGGCTGGCGATGAATGGAGAGAACGCGCCGTAGTCCCCTGACACCGCGCCGGCAGTGTTGGTGCTGCTGCCCGGACGACGCAGGTCGTGCAGGGCGGCGCTCAGTGCCCAAGGGCCTTGCGCCCATGTTGCACCGATACTGAAGCTGCGGTTGTCGCTGGGTGCACCCGCACGGTCGGACGAACCGTACACGGTCTTGACGCCCAGACCGCCGAACTGACCCGAGTACTGGACCGAATTGCTGATGCGAGCCGTCGGGAACAAGTTGTCGTTGTCACCGATGTGGGTGCCGGTGGCGGCGATCTGGATGGCGGACTCGTAGCCTTGCAGGGTCTGCGACATCGCGTCGGCTTGACGGCCGAAGGTGACCGTCCCCCAGGTCTTGTTCGACAAGCCGACGACGGCTGCGCGGCCAAACAGGCGGTTGCCCTGGGCCGACGTGCCGGTGTCCGGAGAAAACCCGCTTTCCAGCACGAACAGTGCGCTGTTGCCGTTGCCCAGATCTTCGGTACCGCGCATGCCCCAGCGCGATCCTTGCTGCAAGTTGCCCTTCAACTCGGACATGCTCTTGCCGCCAACGTTGTTGGTGTAGACATAGCCTTCCGAGATCAGGCCGTACAGGGTGACATTGCTTTGCGCGAACGCAGCGGGGGCGGATAGCGTTGCCAAAACGGCCAACGACAGGGTGCGTTTTTTCATTCGAGTTCTCTGAAGGTGAGTGGGTGCGGTTACTGAAGTTTTGCGCCCGATTCCTGGACAAGCTTGGTGTGCTTGACCAGTTCGGATTGAAGGTACTTTGAAGCGTCAGCAGGAGAATTCCCGACCAACTCAAAGTCCTGCGCGGCAAACCACTCCTTCACCTCAGGCAGCGCCAACGCCTCAAGCACCTGGCGATTTTCCCGCTGTACGACATCGGCAGGCATCCCGGCGGGGCCGAGTATCGCCATCCAGCTGCCCAGATTGAAATTGGTCAGGCCCTGCTCTGCCAGCGTAGGCACGTCCGGCAAGATGCGCGAGCGGCTGGTTGTGGAGATGCCGATCGGGCGCAGCGTTCCCGCTTTCACCAAAGGCGCTGCGGCAGCTGTGGACTGAAACGCCAGCTGCACTTGGCCACCGATCAGGTCAGCGAGCAAAGGCGCATTGCCCTTGTATGGCACATGCATCATCTCGATCTTCGCTTCCTGAGCAAGCATGACCGCCAGCAAATGCAGGCTCGTTCCGTTGCCAGACGACCCATAGTTAAGCTGTCCCGGGTTCGCCTTGGCGTAGGCGATAAGTTCCTTCAGGTTGTGCACCGGAAGCTTGGGATTGACCAGAAGAATCCCGGGCGAGCCGCCGATGATGCTGATCGGCGTGACGTCCTTGATCGTGTCGAAGGACATGTTTTTGTAGATGTTGGGATTGATGACATGGGTGCTGGTCACCAGAGCCAAGGTCGATCCGTCCTTTGCCGCACGCACCATTTGCGCCGTGCCGAGCATTCCGCCCGCGCCTGGAATATTTTCAACGACGACCGGCCGGTTCATTGTTTTGTTCAATGCCTGTCCCAGGGTCCGTCCGACCATGTCACCCGTGGATCCGGGGCTGAGCGGCACAATGAATCGCAGCGGGCGGTCGCTGTCTTGAGCGTAAACAGGTGCCAAGGTAGAGAGGACACTGGCGGCAACAAGCGCCTGGAAGCAACGACGGCGGAAAGGCGTTTTCATGAAAGACCTCACTGAAGGCAAAGGAAGCGATGGGCAGAGAAAGGAAGGCGTGTTTGGCACTGACAGGCCGAGCACAGGGCGCGCTCCGTTTACCGGAGTCTTTCGAGAATTTCGTGGGTATGTTCGCCAATGGCTGGCAATGCATGACGCACACCCGGCCGGCGCCCGTCCATCGTGAACGGCAGCAACACGACATCGGTCGTTTCGCCGGTATCGGTGACCATCGGAACCAGGCCACCGCTTGCTTTCAGGTGGGGATCATCCATCAGTTGGTCCGGGCGGCGGATCGGGGCATAGGGCAATCCCGCGGCTTCAATCTGGGCCGAGAACGCGTCGATCTCAAGGTGTTGCAGCGAGTCGCCCAATTGCGCGAGCAGGGTCGGGCGTGCCGCGACGCGTTGCGCGTTGGTCTGAAGCGCCGGATCCGCAAGAAGGTCCGGTCGATCCAGCAATTGGCACAGCTTGACCCACTGCTTGTCACTGACGGCGCCGATGAAAAGCTGTTCGCCATTTTTCAAGGTGAAGACGTCATAGACGCCCCAGGCCGCAATACGCGACGGAATGGGCGGGGGCGCCTCGCCGCTCATGGCGAATTGCTGCATGTGTTGGGCAGACAGCAGGACGCAGTTTTCGAACAGGGCGCTCTGGATCTCCTGCCCCCGCGAGGTCTTCTTGCGCTCGTACAGTGCGGCAATCACGCCGATCGCACCGAACATGCCGCCCATGATGTCATTGACTGAACTGCCCGCGCGCAGCGGGCGACCGACGGGGCCCGTCATGTACGCAAGGCCTCCCATCATCTGCACGACTTCGTCCAAGGCAAGACGGTTCTCATAGGGGCCAGGCAAGAACCCTTTGTGAGCGACGTAAATCAGCTCAGGAAAACGTTCACGCAAAGACAGGTGATCCAGCCCCAAGGCGGCCATGCGGCCCGGCCTGAAATTTTCGATCATCACGTCGGACTGACCGATCAAGGCGAGTGCCTTCTCCCGATCTTCGGGTGTGTCGATATCAAGAACAACGCTCTTCTTGTTTCGATTGAAGGTGCGGAAAAAGCCCATGCCAAGGCCCGGCAGCTTACGCGTCTTGTCGCCGCCTGGCGGCTCGATCTTGATGACCTCGGCCCCGAGGTCGGCCAGAATCATGCCGCAGGTCGGCCCCATGACCATATGGCTGAATTCGATGACGCGAATGCCATCGAGGGGCAACGCGGAGGAGGACGGAGTTGTGGTCATGAAAGGAATTCCAGGTCAGGCGTGAGCAGGCGTTGTCGAGGCGAACGGATAGATTTTTGGCAGACCGGCTTGCCAGATGACACCGCGCAGGGTCTCGTGGGGCAGCCAATCGGCGATGCGCTGGCGCAAGGCCAACAGCTTTTCCATCGAGAGGCCTGTGGAGATGCCCATGCTCGTAAACAGGTAGTTGAGATCTTCAGTCGAGACGTTGCCGCTGGCCCCGGGTGCGTGCGGGCAGCCGCCCAGACCGCCCAGGCAGGCATCGAAGCGTGTAGCGCCAACGTCCATTGCGGCCAAGACATTCGCGATGCCCAGGCCCCGCGTATCGTGAAAGTGGGCTGACCAGAACTGGTCGCCCGCGAGTCGCACCGCCTGATCGAACAAGTCATGAACCACATCCGGCGTGGCATATCCGACGGTATCGGCCAGACTGATGCGATCGGCGCCAGCGTCCAGGAGTTGCCCCACAAGCCGCACGACCTCGGCAGGATCCACTGCGCCCTGGATCGTGCAGCCGAATGCGGTGCCAACACCGCCTTCGATCAACGTTTTCGATCCACTTGCGTCGCGGGCGGCACGGATACGCGCGACCTCGGCCACGACCTCGTCAGGCGCTTTGCGAAGGTTGGCAAGACTGTGTGCATGGCTCGCGGAGAGCGGCAGGGTCATCATGTGTGCGCCACTGGCCATCGCCATCTCAGCGCCCCGCAAGTTCGGCACAAGGACTGAGACAAACAGGTCAGGCAGGGTCCGCGCCTCGGCAACAACGTCGGCGGTCCCTTCCATCTGCGGAAGCAGACGCGCTGGCACGAATGATCCGACTTCGATCTCTCGCAAGCCTGCTGCGTAGGCCTCCCGCAACCAAGCCAGCTTGTTCTCGATCGGAACGATTGTCGCCACACTTTGAAGTCCGTCGCGTAAGCTAGCCTCTCGAACGACGACAGTGGAAGGAAGGTTGGTGAGCATGTTAAGCACCTCGATAGCCAATAGCGGAGCGGGTAAGGCAACTCGCCCCTGCTTCGTTGCCAGGTACTGTAAGCAAACGGCAACATCCGTAAAAGCGGTAGTTTGGCAGCCTGGTCGTTCCGGTTCGGAAGCACCTTTCCTTGTGGAGGGGAGCGATGCGAGAATTTGATCTGGTGTCGCTACGGCTTTTTGTGGCCACCTGCGATGCGCGCAGCATTGCGCGCGTTGGCGAGAAGTTCAACATCGTGCCGTCGGCGGTGAGCAAGCGCCTGCAGCAGTTGGAAACCCATACCGGCGTCGACCTGCTCGTTCGCAGCAAGTCCGGCGTGTTTCCCACGCCGGCAGGTGAAACCCTGCTTGAGTACGCGCGATCGATGCTGTTCGATGCCGACCGCGCAGTCCGCGACATGGACGCTTTCGTCTCAGGCATTCGCGGCAAGATCAGGCTGCTGGCAACGCTTTCTGCCGTTGCCGAATCACTACCTGAGGACGTGGCGAACTTCATGCAAGAAAAGCGCCATCAAGGTGTCCAGGTAGACATCGAAGAGACCTTGAGTCGGGATATCGTCCGCAACCTGCACGCGGGCGTGGCCTCGGTGGGCATCTGCTGGGATGCCGCTGAACTTGACGGCGTAAAGACGCGCCCCTACCGACGCGATCATCTTGGTGTCGTGACGCATCCATCGCACCCACTTGCCACGCTGCGCAGTTGCTGCTTCGAAGACACGCTGGACTACGAACAGGTAGGTCTCCACCCGCAAACCGCGGGATACCGGCTGTTGGCCCGCGCAGCTGAGGCGGCCGGAAAGCAGATCCAATACCGGTCCTTGCTGTCGACCTTCGACGCCGTGCTTCGCATGGTCCGCGCCAAGCTTGGCATTACGGTCGCGCCGATTGAAATTGCCGCGACCTATGCGGCCGCGTTGGGATTGAAGGTGATTCCCTTGACGGATGACTGGGCTATTCGCCAACTGGTCATCTGTTATCGCGACGAGGCCATTCTGTCGCCTGCGGCAAAGTCCCTGGTCGACTACCTCGCGCTTCAAGGCGAGTCAGACGCACCGCCACCAGTTACGCAATCTGTTTGAGATCAATGATGACGACCGAAAAAAGCAACGCCGAAGACCTGCAATTTCAATATGTGGAGGGTCAAGGCCGCCCGACCTACCCCGAGTTGCTCGACAGCTATAAGGCTGCAAGCGATGCAGTTCTTCTGTCCGAGGCGTGCACGATCGACGTCCGTTATGGGCCGCTCGAACGGCACACCTTCGACTTTTTTGTCGCACACGGCGCGCCGGTCGCCACGATGGTTTATTACCATGCAGGCTACTGGCAAGCGCGCGACAAATTCTGGTTTCGCTTTCTTGCGCCTTCGTACACCCGCCGCGGCGTGAACGTTGTGTTCGTCAACTATCCGCTCTGCCCCACCGTCACGCTCACGGACCTGGTGGCCGGCGTGCACGCTTCCATCTCGCGGGTACTCGAGCACGCGCACGCGCTAGGTCAGCCCAGGTTGCCGCTGATTACGGCGGGACATTCCGCCGGCGCGCACCTGGCGGTCGAAATGGCGCTGAGTTTCGGATCAGCGACGGATTCCCGACCGCCAGCGATTGACGGCGTCATTGCGTTGAGTGGTATCTACGACCTCGTCCCACTGGTGTCGACGTCAATCAACACGAAACTCGGACTGGATGCAGCAACAGCAAAAGCCAACTCTCCCATCCATCGCCTGCGACAGAACCTGCCTCCGGCCCTGTTCATTGTCGGGGCCGAAGAGACGCCAGCATTTATTGCCCAGAACAGCGTCATGGCTGATGCCTGGCACCTAGCCGGCAATGAAAGCTTCATTGACGAAGCCGCAGCGGCCGACCACTTCAGTCTGCTGCAACCGTTCAGCGCCGACAACGGAGCGACGCGATCTGCTGTTGACCGGCTGTTGGAGCTGGCTCAGGTGCGATTTCGTGATGCCAGGGGTAATGCGCAGATTCATCGCTCGACGCCCTAGGGCTTGCGCAATTCGAGTGCACGTGGCGCGTGCGCCCGTTATCAGTCAGGGCAACTGCATCACCTTGATGTGTCGTGGCCTTAGGTTGGTCGGGTAAAGAGGCGTGCGCAGGGCGATGCACGCATTGCCGGCAGATCCTGCACCGTCGGCCGAAGGACACCGGTCTTGCTTGACCGTGGAGGGGAATTAAATCGTCCATACTTCGGGCAAAAAAACGCCGCAATCTCTCGATTGCGGCGTTTTTCTTCGCATCTAGAGGCGAGCGCCGGAGTCGAACCGACCTACACGGATTTGCAATCCACAGTTTCCCAGTCGAAACATTAGGTTAGCCATAAATCACTCGGACCAGAGCACTAGGGATCACGGTCGCGCCGGAATAGTTGAACTCAGGCACGGTGCTGTCTGGGACTAGCACTTTCAAAGCACGTCCCCATTCACTATTTCCAGGCCAGCAACATCCGAGAGTGTGGAAAAAAGCACTTCCATGAAAACATGTACGGCCGGGGCAAGTTCCTTATGTCTTGGCCATGTGGCAACAACACTGCGGCGTGTAAGTGGTTGAATAAGTTGCACGCTCTTGAGTCGATTTCCAAAAGACTCAGGTAAGACCGTTGTTGAAGGGACAATGGACAACCAGCCAGGGCGAAGTGCCAGCTGCAACAGACTTTGCAGTGAGTCGATTTCCATGCGAGGTTGCAGAGTGAGGCCGTGAAGGCCAAACTGCGAATCTATGAGATTTCGAAGTGATTTATGACGTGACGGCAAAATCAGCTTGAATGCTGAAAGCTCGTTACCCTTCAGCACATCACGCCCCGCAAGTGTCTCGCAATGACCTACCACGACTAGATCCTCACGCGAAACCATCCTTGTATGCATGTTTAGCAGATCCTGCGTGGTGCTTAATAATGCGAAATCCAATTCTCCTTGAATTAGCCATTCAATGAGATCACTACGATATCCATCGCGGGCGAGTATGGCAACGTCGGGGCATAGCTGATGAAAGGTAGCGAGCGTCTGCCCCATCACGTACTGATTGAACGATGCTTGGCTGCCCACAACCAATTTTCCGCCAAGATGATTCGATCCCTGACTGAGGACTGCCCTTGCCTGCTCCAATTCAGTTAGCACACCGATGCAATGATGATAAAACCGATGCGCCAGTGCGTTAGGGGTTACTCCATGCGGATCCCGCTCGAACAACTGGACATCAGCATTGGCCTCCAGGCGTTTGATCTGCTGGCTGATCGCAGGCTGCACGACATGCATGCGCTTAGCAGCTTTTGTGATACTGCCCTCTTCGTATAGGGCCACAAAATATTGAATTTGACGTATGTCCACGGCAGCACCTTGTCAAAGATTGCGTATGACCGATGCTACGCTGATCTTTAGCCGCCCGGAACCACGCCAGGAGGAAGCGCGGTGACATGCTCCGCAATTGCTTGAGGTGTCGTCAACCAAATTCGATCGCGCTGCTGGCTGATGTGTTCCAGGATTCGGCGCAGCTGGCGAATACGATGAGGCTGACCTGTCAAGAAAGTATGCAAGGACAGGCAATAAACTTGTGGGTAATTTTCGGATTCGGCCAGTTGTTCGTCGAAAGCATCAATCGCCATCCGACTAAACTCTTCGTCACTAGCACCTCGATTGACATACGCAGGCAGGTCATTCAGCTCCATTGAAGGATAAGGCACCGCTAGAATTGGACCGTTGTCTGTCCTAAACCACATAGGCTGGTCGTCAAACCACCAATCCAACATGTATTTAAAGCCCTGTGCTTTCAATAATTCGGGCGTGCGTGAACTTTGCGAAATGAACGGTCCGAGCCATCCAGCCGGCGGCTTTCCTTCATATCTTTGAATCAATGCGCAAACGTCCTGAAGCATCGATCGTTCGGACTCCTCGCTCATATCCGCCTGCTTTTCGGAATTAGTCCTTCCATGACCAACGATTTCGTCTCCACGCTTGCGAAACGCGTCGAGCACCTCGGGGCATACGTCATAGACTGAGCCATTAGCAAGCACTGCCAATGGCATTCCAAATTGTTCGAACAGAGCATGAATGCGCCAGACGCCAACGCGGTTGCCATAGTCCCGGTAAGCGTACCCGCGATGGTAAGGTGCCGACGGCATAGAAGTGAAGTCGTTACCCGGATTTCGCCCGAATTCAAAACCTTCGATATTTAGTGCGAAGTAGACGGCCAAACGTTTGCCATCTGGCCAATCGTACACCGGACGCGTAGTGATCGCGCTGTAATCGTACCGATCATTTCCATTCTCAAATTTTTTCATCGTAGCTCCAAATCATCGATCGGCGAGTTGCGCCAGCGCACACAGTGTTGCTTCGGTCGTCATGACATCTGCATATTTTTCGGACATGTCGTACAGGTTCACAACATGTGACGCATGATTTCGGTCGTAAACCGCATCCTCGGGCACTGTGACCCGGTAGTTATAAGAGAACGCGTCGACCACACTTCCGCGTACGCAGCCCGACGTGGCGCATCCAGTGACGATCAGCGTGTCAGCTCCGCTGTTAATCAGATAGCTCGCCAACGCCGTGCCAAAAAAAGCGCTTGGGTGCTTTTTGGGTATTAATACATCGCCTGCTCGAGGTGCGATTGATTCGACGAACTCGTAGCCTGCGGGCGCTATGTCCATCATTGTTGGAACTTTTTCAGTCAATCTCCCAGTGTCGAATGCAAACTTTTGCGCCACATGCGGATATAGCACCGGCCAGCCTTGTTGGCGAAAGACCGTCAAGAGTTTCTCGATGTTGCCGATCGCATCCCAGGCAACTTGGCCACATGCAGTAGGAAATTCCTTCATTGCTTCTACAAGCGGCAAAGGCTTAGTCCCTGCTGTGCGGTATTGAACATCAATGATCAGTAATGCTGGCCTGCTTCCCATCCCTGAAGAGCGGCCAAAACCTGCGCGATGGGAAGCAATGCGGTCTGCTTCAGGAACTAGCTCATCCCAGATTCTTGGACTCATATCGTTTCCGCCATATGAAGATCCGCTCCGCGGACGATGTCTAGAATGCGCCCTGCGTCAGTAATGTCGGCGCCGCGCCAAGCCACATGGCCGTCCGGTCTGACAAGCACCATTGGTGAACCGTACAGCTCAGCAACTTCCGGTTTGTCGATTTGAGTAACCGCCAACGGGACTTCCCGATCCTGAGCAGCAGACAATAGGCAGTCAATTGCCTTTTTGCGTCGATGGTCAAAAACCAGCAGTGCAAAACCGCGGCCGAACAGGTCGAGCGTGGATAGGCCATCAGCAAGCCAAGCATGAGGTGCACGCGATCCCGGCCTTGCTGTCGGGACGTAAGTCGAATAATCATCTGGTGTCGGAGGCGTTCCATCAAAAACGCAAATTGAACTGCCTTCGTACCGATAACCCACTTGCAGGCCCCAAGATTGCCATTCAGCTTGGGTCGCTTTCTTTAAATTCATTCCGACGGTGCGCCTTGCTTCAATCGCGCGATCGGAGTCCTCAAGCAAGAAATCGCACGGAGCTGGGGAAGTCCATGTTTTGAAATTGTGCGTTGAATAAGCGGCGTTGCGTGTTGCGATGGGCTTGCGCTCTTCTTCGTACGACGCAATCAGACGGTTTCCACCCCACCCCTTAATTACTGCCTCTAACTTCCATGCGAGGTCTGTCGCGTCACACAAACCCGTGTTCATGCCCATGCCGCCCGTCGGGGACATTGTGTGTGCGGCATCGCCAGCTAACAGAATGCGATTGGTGCCGTAGCTTGAGGCAATTAGCTCAGTTCGTTTCCAAGGCAATACGGATAGCACTGTGAAATCGATCTGGTCAGTGCCAAGTGCGCGGCGTATCCATTCTTCGGCGTTGAAATTTTCCATGTCGAACTTCGCGGCACTGCCATACACGGTCAGGCGCCATACAGCACGGCCGTCAATTACCGTCAAGTTGCCCCAGGTACCCTCTGGACCAATAAATAGAAAACGCTCTGCAGTCGCTTTCCCGCAGCGCTCCAGCAGATCAGGACTTTCAAACAAAATGCCCATCGAATAATTAAGATGGGCATTTCCCTCCATAGAAATACCCAGCAGTGTGCGCACAGTACTCGTAGCACCATCGCAACCGACCACATACTTTGCGTGCACAGTAAGTGGAGCGCCTGTTTCGGTGTTAACTGCCGACACGGTCACACCGTCAGCCGACTCTTCTAGGCCATGTACAGACGCATTCAGCTCTAAGCGTGCCTCAGAAAAGTCGGCCAACCTGCGTTTCAGAATTGGGTCGAGCCAATGCTGAGGACACCGTTGCTTTTTTTCTGGCGTCCACGAAGGTGTTTCCATATCCCGGATGCTCGGATAATTGTCGCGTTCCAGGAGGTGGCCCGTCATGCTCGTGCAGAATTCGATGGAAAGGCCAAAATCGTCCGGAAATCCGCAGTGGCGGACGTCGGAGGTCAATCCCCAGCGCCGGAAGAACTCCATTGTTCGCACGGCAATCAGTCCAAGTCGTGGATGGTCGACTTTGCCATCGCTTTTTTCGAGCAGCACGACGTCGACACCACGCCATGCAAGATCAATGGCAAGGCTCAAGCCTATCGGGCCGGCACCGACAATAGCAACCGAGGTGTTGATGGTGGTGGACATGTAGTGTCTCCTGCTTGTGTTTATTCGACGTGGACTTTGGCTTGCGTTACGACCTCGCGCCATTTGGCACCCTCGGTACGTATAGCCTGCGAGAACTCTTCTGGTGACTCATCGACCGCAAGATATCCCAGCTTTGCAATGCTTTGACGTAGCTCAGGACGCTTGCTGGCGTGGCGGAATGCGAGGTTCAACTTGTTCAAGGCTTCAGGAGGAATACCTGTGGGAGCAACCAGTCCAAACCACTCCATGGACTCAAAACCGGGAAAGGCTTCTGCTACTGTCGGCAGATCGGGCACGAGTGGATTACGCTCGACGCTGGTAATCGCAATTGGTCGTATCGCACCATCTAGCATATGGGGCAGCATGTGCCCAAGAGCGACGAAGGCCAGTTGCAAAGTTCCGCCAGAGAGGTCGGTCATGACTTGACCGTTCCCTTTGTACGGAACGTGAACGATGTCGATTCCCGCCTTGAAGCGAAGCATCTCGCCTGTCAGATGAATAATTGACCCGACCCCTGCCGAACCGTAGTTGAGTTTGCCTGGATTTTCACGAGCGACTTTTACAAGATCGGCCATTGTGTTTACGGGAAGCTTCGCATTAACCACTAATACGAGTGGGCCGCGAACCGCTCGACTTACGGGCTGGAACGATTTCAATGGGTCATAAGGAAGCTTTGCAAACAGAGAAGGAGCAACAGCTAAGGTGCTTGTCCCACCCCAAAGCAGGGTGTGTCCATCCCGTGTCGCTCTGGCTGCTGCACCGCCGCCTGTCATGCCGCCTGCACCTGGTCGGTTATCTACTATGACCGGCTGACCCAATTCGGTTGAGATTTCCTTGGCAAATAGCCGGGCTGTGGTGTCAGTTGGGCCACCTGCGGCAAACGGTACGATCAAGGTAATTGGTTTAACCGGATAGTCGGCTGCGTTGCTGCACATCGGGGCGATCAGTGCCGCCAAGACAAGCGTCATAGTGAAATGGACGTGACGAGGCAACGCGTACTTTTTGAGTGCGTTCATGCCGAGCTCCAGGAAGGCTAATTAGTGCCACTTAACGCGGCGTTAGACGGGGATGCGGGTCGACCAACCACCGAACAGTGGCTCCCCTGGACCAGGAGGGGTTAAGTAATCTTCCCCACCGCAGGCTTTAACCAATGCCCATGCCAAACAAAGATTAGATGACAGAACAGGTTTTCCGGTCAGCTTGCTGACCTCGGCGATAGCTCGCAGCGTTGGCATGCCAGTACCAGTAAATACGATTGCGTCAGCGTCTTGCCAACGGAGCGCTTGGAACGACTGCAATGCCATTGGAGTGGTTATTGAATAAATATCGCGTGTGTCAGTTGTGTCGAACGCGATCGACGCGCACGATGCGATATCCATGCCGCGCTCCACCCAATATGCTTTGCTAAGCTCGACCATCCAAGGCGGGTATGGAGCAAATACCGCGATTCGGCGCGCACTCAGGTGTTTAATTGCGGCCAGGATCGCCTGCGCTGAGGAAATGATTGGATAGCCGAATTTCTCGGCCGCGTCGGAAAGCGCGCGATTTTCCGCTTCCGCGCCGACGACATAAGAGCTACCAGTGCAGGCATATCCCACAGCGTCTGGCTTTGCAGTGTCATATGCATCCAAACTCATTGGGAGATTGGTCAGATAGTCGACCATGCGTTGCCGGGAATCCGTGCGACTACCGCTAAGTCGCGTTACCATCATAGAAAACCCTGCAGGCAGCAACGCTGCAAATTCGGGTTCAACAACAGGATTGGCCTGAGGAACGGCAATTCCGAGGATTGCACCGTTCCCATATTCACGCGTCGCCTGGGACTCGTGGAATTGACCAACTCCTTTGTCGTGATAGTCGTTTTTCACCTTGGGCCTCAGCGGTTAATGGCAGAGGCTTCATTATTGTCAGGGTGCACCAATCCTTCAATTAACTAAATTTGATAGGGGGTATCACAGCGAGGTAGACGGATTCAGTCGAAGCAGCTTGGTGGTGGCAGGGCGGCAGTTCGGTGGATAACGAGGCGATGCGCCGAATGCGTACTACGGTTGATCAGGCCGGCTGACGGAGGTATAGGTACCTCGATACGTCGGAAGACTTAAACTGGGTCTAATGGAGGCGAAATCTCTAAGCGCTTCAGCGGTTTCCGGTCGCGCAGACTGACATTGACTAGATGCACTGCGGCCCAAACGAGGCGTTGCAGCACAGAAAAAGCCTGAAGCAGCGGGCTCTTTTAATATGTCTGGCCACGGTTACGCAAAGCAAACCCTGTCGGAAGTTAATTAAGGATCCTGGCGCAATGACGAAAAGGATTCGTATCTACAACGCTTTTGCTGAAAGTCAGAATGCTAGGCAGGACCGCACTCATGTTCTCGCCTTCATCCGACATGCGATGAAGCCCGCGCGCTATAGCCGCGAGCCTGACAGATATGAGCCGCTGCGCGCGCTGCTAAACCAAGCACTTGAGTTTGCGGGTCTTGCGGTGAGCCAAGCCGGAGTACTGCAACATGTCGACGCAGTGCAGACCCTGCCGGAAGCGATATTTCGCGCGCGCGAACTGCGGGCCGACTTCAAGGGCGCAACGTCCATCCAGACGTTCTTAGGTTCTGCCGAGCCGAACTATTAGCAGACAATTATTTTCACGCTGTTCAAGAGGCAGTGAAGAGTGTCGCCGACAAAATGCGGACAAGGACCGGCTTAACCGACGACGGCGCAGCACTGGTCGACCGGGTGCTTGGCGGTGAGCCGCCTTTGCTATCAATCAACCCCCCGTTCGACGCCAAGTGAAAGGAGCGAGCAATCGCCCAGATCCTTACGAATCTGAACCATGGCATGTGTCCATCTTCACACCCAAACGCTGTGCTTCGTCGCTTCTGGTGATGGCACAACGATCATTGTTGGAGAGCACGATGACTGGAACGCCGTTCTCCGGCTTGCGGAAGCACAGGCTTGGGCTTGGCAGGGTATTCGCCGGAGGCATAGCTTTAAGTCGCATCCTGCAGGCAAAAAAAATCGCCGCAACCTTTCGATTGCGGCGATTTTCTTCGTATATGGAGGCGCGAGCCGGAGTCGAACCGACCTACACGGATTTGCAATCCGGTGCATAACCGCTTTGCTATCGCGCCATTGCCGAAGCAGCCTGCGATTCTAGTATTTCCAGACGAAGAGTGCAACTCGTCTGCCAAGGTTTTTTGCCGCATCGACGCACTGCGGATACGGGACCGCTAGCAAGCGCTTGCTCTAGCCACCCCGAACGCCCGCAGCCACGCCACATATCGTCAACTCCCCACTTACAGACACGCCTCCAGCACAGCGATCCGCTTGGCCATGCCTTCATCATCCCCCGACGCCATCCGGTACAGGCTGACTTCGGTGTTGACGGGGCCGGGCCGCAGTTCCAGGCGTTCGCGCTGGCCTTCGGACAGGATCTGCTGACCGTTGTCGTTGGACGCGACGATTGCCGCGGCGCGGCTGTTTTCTGCCTGATGGCGCCAGCCCCAGGCGATGCATTCCGCCAGTCCTTCCATGGGCTTGCGGGATACGAAAAATGCATCGGGCTTGGCGGTGGATGGAGTCAACGACGACACCACCCCGCCGTTCTTGTCGACCATGTCCGATGGTTTCAATGACCCCGAAGGGCCATGACCGCTGCATGCGGTCAGTGCTGCAAGGCTGGCTGCGCCCAGATAACGTCTCATGCTCCCCCCCGGGAAAATGCGTCGGTCGATCATAACCCGGGGTAATGGGGTGGGATCAATCGCAATTGTGCGACGACCCGGTGGCCTGTTGTTTCAGGTGATATCCAGCGATTCCGGCCATTCGCGCACGCGCTGAACGGACGTGGTGCCCATGACCAGGTACACGGCCATCAGGCCGGCCTTGTTGCGGACCAGCACGTAGCGCTGGCCGTCGGCTTCGCGGATCAGTGAGTCTTTGCCGGGCTGGTCGGGGGACCCGCTGCGCAGGTATGCCTTGATCGCGCGCTTGATCAGCGCGGCGTCACTTCCTTGTTCCATTGCACTCTCGTTCTGGGAAAAAACTACACATTGCACGGTTTGGCGCAGAGCGCCAGATCAGCCGTGCATGACAAAAAAATGAAGAAAAAGCCGGTCTACGCCCGGTAATGACGAGCTGATGACGGTTCATGTCGCCCCTCTTCGCTGCACGGCACAAAAATTGCTGTGGGCACAGTATCACGGAGATTGACATGTCCACCGCTCTACCCGCCTACGACATCTACTATCGCGCCATGCTGCTTGCCGCAGAGATGGCCCTGCCCTATCACGGTGTGCCGGATCCGGACGAGACCGATTCGGACCAGCCGGTGGAGCCGGATTCGCCAGAGCCGTCGCCGAACAGCCCTGTTCTGGGCTGATACGCCGACCCCTCAGGCCACCAGACTGTCCAGCGCCACGCTACAGGACTGCTGAACTTTCAGCGTCAACAGATCGTCGGCGCGAGTCTGCCCCAGATTCACCGCACAAATCGGAATGCCTAGCCGCGACGCCATCTGCGCGTAGCGGTAGCCCGAGTGCACCATCAGTGACGACCCCACGACCAGCATGCCGTCCGCGCTTTCCAGTGCGCCGATGGCTTGTTCGATGCGTCCGCGCGGCACCGTCTCGCCAAAGAACACGACGTCGGGCTTGAGGATGCCACCGCACACCTGGCAGCGTGGCTCCCGAAATTGCGAGAAGTCCTGATTGTCGAGGTCTGCATCGCCGTCGGGCGCGTCGCTGGCCGCAAGGTGCACCCATTCCGGATTGGCGCTTTCCAGCATGACCTGAACGTCCGGCCGGGGAATGACGCGTTCGCAGATCATGCAGCGCACCCGATCCAGCCGCCCATGCAGGTCCAGGACGTTGGTGCTGCCGGCGGCCTCGTGCAGGCCGTCCACGTTCTGGGTCACCAGGAGGACGATGTGCCCCTGGTGTTCCAGCCGCGCGAGCGCGGCGTGGGCGGCGTTGTAGCGGGCGCGGCCAAAGCTGCGCCAGCCGATCATGCTGCGTGCCCAGTAGCGGGCCCGGGCGACCGAGTCGCCCATGAAGACTTGGTAGGTCATGGGGGGACGGCGTTTCCAGCCGCCTGCTTCGTCGCGATAGTCGGGGATGCCTGAATCGGTGCTGCACCCTGCCCCGGTCAATACGAACAGCCTGGGGTGGCGGGCAATGAAATCCTGAAGTGCGTTGTCGTTCACGGTCATCGGAGACCTTCACCTCTTGTCTGATCGGTTGATTCTAGTGGCTTTTGCGCCGCGTTCCGGCCGCGCGTTTTGGACGACGTAAGCGAGTGTGCGCTACCATTGGCCGCGTCCAAGTGAGCCTTGTCCATGAAGAAAATTTTCCAATACACCCGCCGGGCGGCCCAGCGCCGCCTGTATGCGTTCGAAATGTCGGCCCGTCACCACGCGGCCACCCTGCAGTCCGAGCTGGATCTGGGTGAGCCGTCGTATGACAAGGCGCCCAACCCGACGCTGGTGGAAGGCCCGGTACTGCGCCGAAAGATCACGGATACCGAGTACGACGGCCACGTCGGCTGAATCCCAAGCCGCCGTTCTGACAGATTTGGTTACGCTCAAACCATTTTTGCTCCACATTGCGGGGCCAGAATGATTTCATCCGCAAACACCGCGGAGCTGGAGATCACTATGAAACGCGTCGCAACCGGACTTTTGCTTATCGCTACCCTGACCATGGCGGGCCAGGCCTCCGCCTGGGGCGGTGGCCGGGGGCATGGCGGCTATGGTGGCGGACATCGTGGCGGCGGCAACGTCGCGGGTGCGTTGATCGGCGGCGCCGTGATTGGTGCGCTGCTCGGGTCGGCCGCCACCCGCTATTACGAACCGCCTGTCGTCTATTCGGCGCCGCAGCCGGTGTACGTGCCCCCGCCCCAGGTGGTGTACGAAGCGCCCCCACCGGTGGTGTATGCCCGCCCGCGTGAACGCTGCTTTGATACCTATCTGCAGGAATACGTGCCGTGCTATGCGCCGCGGCCACGCCATCGCGACTACCCGCCGGCAGACTATTACTACGGCCGGTGATCCGCGACCCGTCATCTACCCCGAGTAGATGACGGCGGGTCGGCAAAAACAAAGGGACCGAAAGGTCCCTTTGTTGCGTGCGCTTCCACGGGCGCGGCCGCAGCACACACGGCCAGCCTGCAAACCCGGGCTTACTTCTTCTTTTTCTTTTTTTTCTTCGACTCGGTGTCGTCCGACGCATCGTTGGACGCTTCGGTCTCGACTACCAGCGCCGGTTCGAATTCGATATCGATTTCGTCGTCCAGCGTCTGTTCGTAGACCGTTGCGCAGAATTCGCCCCACAGTGCCACGGCCGCCTTGCGCGCGGCGCTCAGGCTCTGGCCCGAGACTTCTGGCGTGCCCAAGGGGTCCAGGACCTGATGGGTCGTCGTGTCGTTCACGACGATTTCGATGATTGCCGCTGCGCCGCTGTCATACCAACCGACGATCCGTGCAATGGGTGCCGTTGTCGTATCGGTCCGCGATGTATCCGCCATGTGCTGCTCCACCTAAGATGAGCCGTGACTGTAGCGCGTCCGTGTTGCAGCCACCACCTTGCCCGCCATCTGGTTACGACGTTACTCCGACGCTGCCGCCGCACGGCGAATGGCGCGTGTCTTGGCATGCGCAAGTGCATCGCTTTCGGTCATCGAAATGCCGATGCGTTTCCAGGCACCGCCGTCCAGTTCGATCTCGGCGCTCCACAGGCCGTCTGTCATGTGCGTGGCGCGGTAGTTGCCGACGGGCGAGTCGCGCAGGATCGCGTGCACCACGCCGTCCATGGCTTGCCTGGCGGCGCCTTCGCGGTCCCACGCGTGGCGCAGGATCTCCAGTGCACTGACGGATTGTTCGCGCGACACGCGCTGCATGGCATCGAGCACATCGGCGTGCGCGTGCACCCATGTGTCTATGGTGTCCTGGTCGTCATCGGTCTGCCGCATGATGGGTGCCCTTTCAAGAATGAGATGGATTCGGCGGGTTGGAGGCAAAGTCGCCATCGGACAGCAGCAGCATGCCGTCGCTGGGGACCTTGACGGTAGCGACCTGATGGATGCGGGCCTGGTGGTTGACGTACGCGTCCAGCAGGTCGTCGGGCGCATCGCTGCGGGCCTGAAATATGCGACGCAACGTGCTGCGAGCGATTTCGACGACGACGGGTCCGCGGGTGTCATGGAACAAGGTGAAGCGCACGCCGGTTCCATCGACGACGGGCGTGTTGCCGGCAGCGGTCTGGTTGGTCATGGGAGGTGTCCTTTGCAAGGTATCGAAGGCGTGTCAGTGGTTGATGGCGCTGATGCCTATCCTGGCCGGTTTGGCGCAGGTGGCGTCGACGCACTTGCCGGTGAACCACACCTGCCCCGATCCGATCATCAGTCCATTGCTGTTGGAAAACAGGGTCTCGTAAGTTTGCGCGGCGATGGCTGCGCGGACCTTGGGCGTCATGATGTCATCGTAGCGGGCCAGAAAGGCCTTCGGGGTTTTCAGCACCTTGCGGCGCGCCGCCAGCATCGTCGAAAAAGGATAGTGGACCATGTTGGCGATCGCCTGCTTGTCGTTGGCGGCAGACGCCTTTTGCAATGCCGCCAGGAAGTCGGCGTAAGGTTGGTGCGCGCCATAGAGGCGGTCCAGTCTGGCGTCGACGTCGGCCTTGGTGGGCAAGGCGTCGGGCGTGGCAGCCTGGGGGGTGGACGGCATGGCCGCGGCCGCATTCGGTCCGGCGCTGCCAGGTGCATCTACCGGTGCGCTGCCTTGCGCATCGGCCTGCGCGCTTGCCTGTGCATCGGCCTGCGCGCTTGTCTGTGCGTTTACCTGCCCATTCACCCGCGCATTCACCTGCGCATTGACCTGTGCATTCACCTGCAACGCCAGACACATCAAGGGCAGCGCCCACCATCGCACGTTCACGTTCATGTGTCCCCGCATCAAGAGTCATCACGCCCGCTGGTTCAGCGGGTTCAGGCGTAACGCTAGCACCGAAAACTCATCCGGCTCCGGCCATTCACTGCCAAGGACGTAACCTAATGAATCCCGACCAATCCGACCAATACGACGCCGGCACGGCCGTCATCGCCGATTCGCAGCAGCAGCAACAGCAATCCGACGCGCCGCAGCAGCAGCCCGGCCCGTTCAGCACCAACCCCACCGTGAACGACCTGGTGCTGTACCACGCGCCGAATACACGGTCCGCGGGCGCCCGCATCCTGCTGGAAGAATTGGGCGTGCCCTACCGGTTGCACGTCCTGAACATGAAAGCGAACGAACAGCGCAGCCCGGCGTTCCTGGCGGTCAACCCGATGGGCAAGGTGCCTGCTCTGGTGCATCAGGGGGTGCTGATTACCGAACAGGCAGCCGTGTATCTGTATCTGGCCGACATGTTCCCGCAAGCCGGGCTGGCTCCGGCCGTCAATGACGTGATGCGCGGCGCCTATCTGCGGTGGATGGTGTTCTATGGGTCCTGCTTCGAGCCGGCGCTGATCGACCAGGCGATGAAGCGGGAGCCCGGTCCGCCGTCAGCCACCCCGTATGGCAATGTGGAAACCACGATCGCCACGATCTCCGATCATCTGGAAAAGGGTCCCTACATTCTGGGCGACCGCATGACCGCCGTGGACATTCTTTGGGGCACGTCGCTGCAGTGGGTCACGCGCTTCAAGCTGATGACGCCGACGCCTGCGGTGCAGGCGTATATCGATCGCATGGCGGCACGGCCGTCGTTCGCCAAGATCCGTGATGAAGACGCAGCGTTGTCGGCGCAGCACGCGTCGGAAGCCGATCCGCAAAAGGGGGCGGCGCCCGCCAGCAGTTGACAACAGCGCCCTGCCCCCAAGGGCAAACAAAAACGGCTGCCTGGGAAGGCAGCCGCTTTTTGTTGATCAAATCAAAGAATCAGACCAAGGTGGCGTCCAGCTGCCGCGAAAACAGGCGCGTGGCCAGCAGACCGGGCTCCGTGTGATGCAGCGCCGGCGACATCCAGGCGATCAGGTGCGCGCGTGCTTCGGCCGGGGTCGATGCCGACGCCAGCTGATCTTCGAACTCGCGCAGTTCCTCGGACGCGCCATCGGCACCTGGTTTGCCCGCATAGCCCTTGCCACCGTCCGCCGATGCCATGCCAGTGGCTTCCTCGTCGTGCACGGCCAGGGTATTGAACAGACGCTGGCGGGCGCGGAACGACAGCTGGCGGGGCGGGAACGTCGGCGCAGGCTGACCTTCGACGCGCGGCGCCGGGTGCGTCAATGCATCCCCCGCGATCCAATCGTGGATGACCTGACGCTCATAGCCGTCGAACACGCCGAACATCTCCGCACGTTCGCCTTGCAGCAGTTTCCAGAAACGGCTGTTTTGCGGATCCTGGTTGCGCTTGATCCAGCCGTGCTTTTCCATCGCGGCCAGAAAGCCCGGGATCTGGTCCGGTTCGGCCAGCCAGTCCGTCACGCTGCGGCCACCTACCCGGCAGTAATCGGAATGCACCAGCTTGCCTACGTCGGCCTTGCGCACCATGACGTCCAGCATCTCGGCATCCAGGTTGTAGTTCCTGATGACGGATTCGGTGCTCGCGCCCAGCGAATTCAACATATAGCCGTTCACGACGCGCTGGTAGTAGGCATCCCGGTCGCCCATTTTCGGCGCGGCGGCCAGCATGCCCTGCACCGCGCGGTGGGCGTGCCCCGTGCTGCCGTTGTCGATGGTCACGTGCAGAGTGAAGTAGTAGGGGTCGATGCCCAGTTCGTTCAGTTCGTAGGACGTGATCAGCAGGTGCAACGGCAGCTGTTCGTAACCCAGATTGAAGCCGATGATCTCAGGCAGAAATTCTTCGGCGTGGCTCGCCAGGGCCAGCTGAATGGCCCCCTGGACGAAATGATCGTCGTTCAGGGTCTGCCAGGTGTTGCAGTCGTTCGAGTCCAGCAAGGCGTTGTACAGCACCACGTGATTCTTGCCGGGTACACCGTCACCCAGCTCTTCAAGATAGGTCTTGACCAGCGGCGTATAGCGCGCATCCCCGCTACGGTTGAGCAAACCATACAGCCACGCGCCATCCACCAGCTTGGTAGGGGCAACACCGCGGATGAAGTTCAGCGCGTGGGCCCGGGTGGTGAAATAGCGCCGCGGGGCACCTGCCTTGCGTTCGGCCAAATAGTCGCGGTATTGCAGACCCACCCTGTCGGCCTGATCGGCCAGCGCATCGGCGACGTCATGCATATCCCCGGGCAGTTCCGGGGCCAGATCGCGCGCCAGCGCCAGCTGGTCCTTCAGGTAGTCCCGGGCCGCATCGGCTTGGCGGGAGGAAAAACCGGCTTGCGACAGGGCGTCGTAAATCCGTCGCGCGGGGCCCACTCGCGGGGGTCGTCGTGACGTAACAACTGGCAAACTTTCCTGAACGTCATTGAGCATGATCATTTTTCCTGTGCCGCACCGCCTGCGTCGGATGCCGACGCGGATGCTGTTTTATCGATGGATACCCTCACGCAAAGACCGTTCCTGCCCTCTGTTGCCCAAGCGTTTCGCGACCAACCGCTTATGGTTGAGCAGGCCGCCGTGTATGCTTTGCGTCCCCGACGGCAGAGGCGCACACCATGGTTGAACACCCCGCGATCCAGGAAGACGACGAACTGCGTATCGACGCATTGATCGCCCTCACCTCCTATCTGAAGGATGGTGGCTACCGGTTCATCACGCCGAGCCCGGCGACCCACGCGCGGGTCAATAACCGCCCGGTCAACGCGCTGGCGAACCGTCTGGAAGACGTGTTCGGCTGGAGCCGGCCCTTCGAAGAAGGATTGCTGCCCGACGTGGTGTTCGCGATGATGGATCATGCCGGCGTCGCGCTACGGGAAGGTGACGACTGGCGCAGCGCGATCCGTGTGTCAACGCTGGATGGCTTGTGGCTGATGCATTCGGCGTATCCAACCACCGAGGCCGACGCCGTCTTTTTCGGGCCGGATACCTACCGGTTCGCCATCGCCCTGCGCCAGATGATGGATGCGCGGCGCGAGCCGGTGCGCCGCGCGGTGGACATTGGCACCGGCAGTGGGTGCGCCGCGCTGATGGTCGCGCGCCAGTGGCCCGACGCCGAAGTCTGGGCGGCCGATATCAACGCCGCCGCCCTGGAAGCCACGCAGGTCAACGCGTCCGTGAATGGCACGCCCAATGTCATTCCTTGCGAAAGCAATCTGCTGGCCGGCGTGGAAGGGGACTTTGACCTGATCGTTGCCAACCCGCCGTATCTGGTGGACGCCAGTGAACGGGCCTATCGCCATGGCGGCGGGCCGCTCGGCGCGGGTTTATCGCTGGCGATTGTTGAAGCGGCCTTGGCGCGGCTGGCACCGGGCGGCACGCTGTTGCTGTACACCGGTGTCGCCATCGTCCAGGGGGACGACCCCTTTCTGGAAGCCGCCAAGCCGATGCTCAAGCGGGACGACATCACGTGGTCATACCGGGAGATGGACCCGGACATCTTCGGTGAAGAGTTGTTGTCCGCGTGTTATGCCGAAACGGACCGGATCGCGGCAGTGGTGCTGACGGCGACGCGTCGGGGGGCGTAGGCGCCTTGGTGCCTCGTCAATCTGCATAGACGAAAAAAAAACGGCGCAGGGCATGCGCCGGTTTTTTTCATTGCACTGCGGTTATCGCAGCACGATCACTGCAGGGTGCGCGTAAACACGAACCCGTCGTCGTGCCAGTCCACCGGCACCACGTCGTTCGGCCCGAACTTGCCTTCCAGGATCAACTTGGCGACCGGGTTTTCGATTTCCTGCTGGATGGCACGCTTCAAGGGGCGCGCGCCAAACACCGGATCAAAGCCCGACCGTGCGATCTGCGCCACGGCGTCGTCCGACACTTCCAGACGCATTTCCATCTTGGCCAGGCGGTCGGCCAGGCGTTGCAACTGCACCTTGGCAATCGACTGGATGTGTTCGGCGTCCAGGGCATGGAACACCACAACCTCGTCAATCCGGTTCAGGAATTCAGGACGGAAGTGGTTCTTGATTTCGTCCCACACCACGGCCTTGATCTCGCCATAGGGCTGACCCGCCATCGCCTGGATCTGATGCGACGCCAGGTTCGACGTCATCACCACCACCGTATTCCGGAAGTCCACCGTCCGGCCCTGCCCGTCCGTCAACCGCCCGTCATCCAGCACTTGCAGCAGGACGTTGAACACGTCCGGGTGGGCCTTTTCGACTTCGTCGAGCAGGATCACGCTGTACGGCTTGCGACGCACGGCTTCGGTCAGGTAGCCGCCCTCTTCGTAGCCCACGTAGCCCGGGGGCGCACCGATCAGGCGAGCCACCGAATGCTTTTCCATGAACTCGCTCATGTCGATGCGGATCAGGTGATCTTCGGAATCAAACAGGAAGCCGGCCAGCGCTTTCGTCAATTCGGTCTTGCCCACGCCCGTCGGGCCCAGGAACAGGAACGACCCATACGGGCGCTGCGGATCCGACAGACCCGCACGCGACCGGCGGATGGCGTCGGACACCAGGCGCACGGCCTCGTCCTGGCCGATCACCCGCTGATGCAGACGATCCTCCATCGCGAGCAGCTTGGCGCGTTCGCCCTGCATCATCTTCGACACCGGAATGCCGGTAGCGCGGGAAACGACCTCGGCAATCTCTTCGGCGCCCACTTGCGTGCGCAAAAGACGCGGCTTGTCGGACGGCACGCCGCCGTCTTCATTGCCGACTTCAGCGGACTTCAGGCGCGCCTCAAGCTCGGGCAGCTTGCCGTATTGCAGTTCCGCCAGCTTGTCGAACTGGCCTTTGCGCTGCAGGTCGGCCATGTCGGCGCGCACCTTGTCGATCTCTTCCTTGATCGACTGGGTGCCCTGCACGGCGGCCTTTTCGGACTTCCAGACTTCTTCGTAGTCGTTGTACTCGCGGCTGAGCTTGCTCAATTCTTCTTCAAGCAGCTGCAGGCGGCGGCGCGACGATTCGTCGGTTTCCCGCTTGATGGCTTCCCGCTCGATCTTTAGCTGGATCATCCGGCGTTCCAGGCGGTCCATCACTTCCGGCTTGGAGTCGATTTCCATGCGGATGCGCGCGGCGGCTTCGTCGATCAGGTCGATCGCCTTGTCGGGCAGGAAGCGGTCCGTGATGTACCGGTTCGACAGTTCGGCCGCGGCCACGATGGCCGGGTCGGTAATGTCGACGCCATGGTGCAGTTCGTACCGTTCCTGCAGGCCGCGCAGGATTGCGATGGTCGCTTCCACGGTGGGCTCGCCCACCAGCACTTTCTGGAAGCGGCGTTCCAGCGCGGCGTCTTTTTCGATGTACTTGCGGTATTCGTCCAGCGTGGTCGCGCCGATGCAATGCAGCTCGCCACGAGCCAGCGCGGGCTTGAGCATATTGCCTGCGTCCATCGCACCTTCGGCCTTGCCCGCGCCGACCATGGTGTGCAGCTCGTCGATAAAGACGATGTTGCTGCCGGCGTCTTGCGACAGTTCCTTGAGCACGGACTTCAGGCGTTCTTCAAACTCGCCGCGGAATTTGGCGCCCGCGAGCAGGGCCGCCATGTCGAGCGACAGCACCCGCTTGCCCTTGAGGGACTCGGGAACTTCGTCGTTGACGATACGCTGCGCCAGGCCTTCGACAATGGCGGTCTTGCCCACGCCAGGCTCGCCGATCAGCACCGGGTTGTTCTTGGTGCGGCGTTGCAGGATCTGGATGGCGCGGCGGATTTCGTCGTCGCGGCCG
Source organism: Pigmentiphaga litoralis (assembly GCF_013408655.1). NCBI lineage: Bacteria > Pseudomonadati > Pseudomonadota > Betaproteobacteria > Burkholderiales > Alcaligenaceae > Pigmentiphaga > Pigmentiphaga litoralis. The sequence goes on along the minus strand of NZ_JACCBP010000001.1, from coordinate 358,878 downwards.
ATGACCGGGTCGAGCTTACCCTGGCGGGCGCGCTCGGTCAGGTCCATCGTGTATTTCTTGAGGGACTCGCGGTTGCTTTCGCCTTCCTGGGAGTCGACCGACGCGCCGCCACGGACGGCGTCGATCGCGGCTTCCAGCGCCTTGCGCTGCAGGCCGGCGTCGCGCAACAGGCGGCCAATTTCGCCCTTGTCGTCGGCGGCGGCGAGCAGGAAGAGTTCGCTGGCGATGAAGTCGTCACCGCGCTTGTGCGCTTCCTTGTCGGTCTTGGTCAGCAGCGACTGCAGGTCGCGGCTGGGCTGCAGGGTGCTGTCGCTGCCCTGCACTTGCGGCAGACGCGAGACGGCATTGGCCAGATCGGGCGTCAGCTTGCTGACCGCCACGCCGGCGCGCGCCAGCAGGCTGCCCGCACCGCTTTCCGGATCGGACAGCAGCGCCGACAGCAGGTGGACCGGCTCGATATAGGGGTGATCGTTACGGGCAGCCAAGCTCTGGGCGTCGGCCAGAGCCTGCTGGAACTTGGTGGTCAGTCGATCGAATCGCATGATGGGTCACAGTAGGTTAGTGAGGCCTATCGGCCTGATAGGCAGCACGTATGGGCATACGGAGCGAATTCAAGCACATGTGACCAGGGTACGACGTTTTGCGGCGCTATACCCCGCGCAGCTTGTCCAGGGCGGCGTCCAGGCGGTCCACTGCCCAGATTTCCAGCCCTTCGATCGGTTGGCGGGGCGCGTTGGCCTTGGGGATCAGCGCAATGCTGAAGCCCAGCTTGGCCGCTTCGCGCAAACGTTCCTGGCCCCGCGGCGCGGGCCGGATCTCGCCCGCCAGACCCACTTCACCAAACGTGATCAGGCCCTTGGGCAAGGCGCGATTGCGCATGGACGAAGTAATGGCCAGCAGCACCGGCAAGTCGGCAGCGGGCTCGGTGATCTTGACGCCGCCCACCGCGTTCACGAATACGTCCTGGTCAAAGGCCGCCACCCCGGCATGCCGGTGCAACACGGCCAGCAGCATGGCCAGGCGGTTGCCTTCCAGACCGACCGACAGGCGGCGCGGATTGGGCACGTGCGCCGTGTCGACCAGCGCCTGGATCTCGACCAGCAAGGGCCGCGACCCTTCCTGGGTCACCATCACACACGACCCGGGCACCTGCTGGTCATGCTGCGACAGGAACAGCGCCGACGGATTCGGCACGCCGCGCAAGCCGCGGTCCGTCATGGCGAACACACCCAGCTCGTTGACTGCGCCAAAGCGGTTCTTGAACGCCCGGATCAGGCGGAAAGACGAATGCGTATCGCCTTCGAAATACAGGACGGTATCGACGATGTGTTCGAGCACACGCGGACCCGCCAGCGCGCCTTCCTTGGTCACGTGACCGATCAGGACGATGGTGATGCCGCGCTGCTTGGCAAACCGCGTCAGCTGCGCCGCGCACTCGCGCACCTGCGCGACCGACCCGGGCGCCGAGGTGAGCTGTTCCGAATACACCGTCTGGATCGAGTCGATCACGGCGACTTCGGGTGCGACGTCGGTCAGCGCGGCCTGGATGGCTTCCAGGCGGATCTCGGCCAGCAGGTCGACATTGCCGGTTTCCAGGCCAAGGCGGGTAGCGCGCAAGGCAACCTGGTCTCCGGACTCTTCCCCCGAGACATACAACACGCGGCGCGATGCCGACAAGGACGCCAGCGCCTGCAGCAGCAGCGTCGACTTGCCAATGCCCGGATCGCCGCCGATCAGGATCACGCCGCCGGCCACCATGCCGCCGCCCAGCACCCGATCGAACTCGTCAATGCCCGTGGGGAAGCGCGGCGTTTCGCGGGCTTCGATTTCGGACAGCTTGCGCACCGGCGACGACGCCGCCAGCGGCGCATAGCGGTGTGCCGCGCCGGTGGGCGACGCCGTGGGTGCAGTGGTTTCATCCAGGGTGTTCCAGGCGCCACAGTGCGGGCACTTGCCGGCCCACTTGGGGCTGGTGCCGCCGCACTCGGAACACACGAACATCGATTTCAGTTTGGCCATGGTTATCTTGTCTTGCTTACGCCTCGGATCGAACGGCAACGCGGGGCGCCACCGCGCACAACAGTTCATAGCCGATGGTGCCGGCCGCGTGCGCGACCTCATCCACCGACAGCCCTTCGGCGCCCCACAGCGTGACCGGGGTGCCGACATGGGCGCCCGGCACCGGGGTCAGGTCAACCGCCAGCATGTCCATCGAGACGCGGCCGACTAGGCGCGTTCGTACGCCGCCCACGACGACCGGCGTGCCGGTGCCTGCGTGCCGCGGGTAGCCGTCGGCATAGCCGCAGGCCACGACGCCAATGCGCATGGGCGATGGCGCGCGGAAGGCGGCGCCATAGCCGACCGATCCGCCCGCGGGCACGTCTTGCGTGCCGATGAGCGCCGAGCGCAGAGCCATCGCCGGCTTCAGGCCATAGGATTCGGCGGAACGGTCATCGAAGGGGGTGGAGCCATACAGGGCAATGCCGGGACGCACCCAGTCGGCGGCGACCTCGGGGTAACGCAGGCTGGCCGCGGAATTGCACAGGCTGATGGGCCCCCGCAGACCGTGGGTGACGCTGCGGAACACGCCAAGCTGCTCGCTGATGCCATCGGGGCCGTCGGCCGTCGAAAAATGCGTCATGTGGCCGACAGTGGCGATCTTGCCGCGCTGTGCGAAACCTGACAGGCGCTGGAACGCGTCCCGGTAGTCAGCCGGCACGAAACCCAGCCGGTTCATGCCGCTGTTCAGCTTCAGGAACACGTCGACCGGCCGGGCGAAACGGGCATGCTCGATCATGTCGAGATGTTCGTCGGTGGTGACGGCGATGGTGAGGTGGTAGCGGCCCACGATGTCGAGGTCGGCCGGCTCGAAGACGCCTTCCAGCAGCAGGATCGGACCGACCCACCCGGCCTCGCGGCAACGCACGGCTTCGGCCAGGTCCAGCATGGCCAGCCCGTCGGCATTCGAAAACCCGGCCATGGCCCGTTCGATGCCGTGGCCGTAGGCGTTGGCCTTGATGACCGCCCAGATGCGGGGCGGCGCCGATGCCGGGGCGGATGCCGTGGTCGCGGCGGGGGCCGCTTCGCCGAATCTGCTGGATGGGCTCGATGGGTGGAATGCGCCCGAAGCGTCCGCCCGCAACGCCTCGCTGCCTGCGGCCCCGCCCGCCACGCCGCCCACGCCGCCCACGCCCCCTGCGCCCCCTGCGCCTCCCGCAGCCTCCCCCGGCGCCGACGCCAGGTGCTGGCGGACGGTGGCCAGATTATGCGCAAGGGCGGAGCGGGAAACGGTGGCGTAAATGGGACGAGGCATATCGGATTACTGTGAGGCTGAAGACATCGAATTCAAGCTTGACCGCAGTCAAGCCTGGCGCGGCGCGTCGGGGCGCTTGACCCGGAAGCAGGCCGCGTAAAGGGCCGGCAAGAATAGCAGGGTAAGAAACGTGGCGACGATCAGGCCGCCCATGATGGCAACGGCCATCGGCCCCCAGAACGTGCTGCGCGACAGAGGAATCATGGCCAGTACGGCCGCGGCCGCGGTCAACATGATGGGACGCGACCGCCGGACCGCCGACTCGACGATGGCTGTCCAGACCGGTTCGCCTTCCTTCACGTGCTGTTCGATCTGGTCGATCAGGATCACGGAATTGCGGATGATCATGCCGAGCAGGGCAATCACGCCCAGTTGCGCGACGAACCCGAAGGGCGCCTTGAACAGCAGCAGCGCCAGCGCTGCGCCGATGATGCCCAGCGGCCCGGTCAGGTACACCAGCACCGCGCGCGACAGGCTGTGCAGCTGCGCCATCAGCAGCGTCATGACCAGCACCAGCATCAGCGGCACATTGGCCACGATCGACGACTGCGCCGTGCCGGATTCCTCGGTCGCGCCGGCCACGGCGATCTCGTAGCCGGCCGGCAGCGTGCGCCGCAGGTCGGCCAGCTTGGGGTCGATCTGCGCCGTGACCGTCGGCCCCTGGATACCGTTGCGCACATCAGACTGCACGGTGATCGCGTAGTCGCGGTTCTGGCGCCAGATCACGCCTGGCTCCCAGACCAGATGCGGCGTCGCAATCTGCGACAACGGCACATAGCGGCCCGATGTGGTCGGCACGCTGGCTTCGGCCAGCCGGGTCATGGCGGCACGTTCGTCAGCAGGCTGGCGCACCACGATGTCAATCAGCTTGTTTTCTTCGCGGAAGGTGCCAATCGGCGCGCCGGTCAGCAGCAACTGGGCGGTGCGTTGCAGATTCTGCGACGTCACCCCCAAGGCCCGCGCCTTGTCCTGGTCGATTTCCAGGCGCAGTACCTTCACGTTCTCGTTCCAGTTGTCGTTCACGCCCACGGTATTGGGGTTGGCGCGCACGATGTCTTTGACCTGATCGGCAATGCGCCGGACCACCGCGATGTCGGTCCCCTGCACCCGGAACTGGACGTCGTACGGCACGGGCGGCCCGCTGGACAGCAGCTTTACCCGCCCGCGCACGTTTGGAAAATCGTTGTCGAACAGGGTCTGCAGGCGCGCGCGCAAGGCATTGCGATCGGCCAGCCCACGCGACGTGACGACCACCTGCGCCAGGTTTACCTGGTTCAGTTGCAGGTCCAGTGGCAGATAGAAGCGCGGGCTGCCCACGCCAATGTAGGTCAGGTAGCCCGACACTTCGGGCTGGGCCGACAGCCACTTTTCCAGCTTGAGCGCCTCGGCCTCGGTCGCCTGGAAACTCGCGCCTTCCGGCAGCCACAGGTCCACGGTCAATTCCGGGCGATTGGACTCCGGGAAGAACTGCTGTTCGATCACGCTGAAGCTGGCGGCCCCCAGCACCAGCATGACGGCCGTGATGCCGATGACCACCCAGCGAAACCGCAGGCAGGCATCGACCAGCCGGCGCAGGCCGCGGTAGAACCGGGTGTCGAACACATCATGTTCGTTGGCATGGCCTGTGGCGCCATCGCCGTCCGTGCCGGTCGCGTGATGCGGCTTGATCCGCAGCAGCAGGAAGCCGATATACGGCGTGAAGATGACGGCCGCGATCCAGGACAGGATCAGCGCAATGGCGGTCACGGCAAAAATCGAAAACGTGTATTCGCCGGCCGACGACTTGGCCATTGCGATCGGCAGGAATCCCGCCACGGTGATCAACGTGCCGGTCAGCATGGGGAACGCGGTGGACTGGTAGGCAAAGGTGGCGGCATCGAGCCGGTCCATCCCCTCCTCCATCTTCCGCACCATCATTTCGACCGCAATGATGGCGTCGTCCACCAGCAGCCCCAGCGCGATGATCAGCGCGCCCAGCGAAATCTTGTGCAGGTTGATGTTGAAGATGTACATGCACAGGAAGGTCGCGGCCAGCACCAGCGGGATGGTGAGCGCCACCACCAGCCCCGGCCGCACATCGAGCCGCAACGGCCGCGTGTGCAGGCCAAGCGCCAGGAAACTGACGGCCAGCACGATCACCACGGCTTCGATCAGCACATGCACGAACTCGCCGACCGACTCCTTGACCGCGCTGGGCTGGTCGGCCGTCTTGACCATCTCGATGCCGACCGGCAGGCTGGCGTTGATGCGGCGTTCGACTTCGGTCAGGCGCTCGCCCAGGCCGACAATGTCGCCGCCCTTCACCATCGACACGCCCAGGCCGATCACTTCCTGGCTGCCCGCCGCGGTGCCATGACGCATCTTGCTGGTGGGCGGATCGACATAGCCGCGCTCGACGGTCGCGATGTCCCCCAGCCGGACTGTGCCGCCCGCCGACACGCCGGCCGCGTTCTGCGCACTGGCCGCGACCCGGATCGGCAGATTGCGCAACCCTTCCACGTCCTTGATCTGGCCAGTCACGCGCACCCACAGGCGTTCATCGGGCAGCACCAGCACGCCCGACGGCTCGATCGCGTTCTGGCCGGTCAGCTGAGCCGATACCCCGTCCAGCGAAATCCCGTACTGCGCCAGCTTGCGCTGCGGGATCTCGATGTAGACCTTTTCGTCCTGGACGCCGAACAGCTCGACCTTGGCCACGTCCTGCACGCGCAGCAGTTGCTGGCGCACGTCTTCGACGTACTTCTTGAGCTCGGCATAGTTGAAGCCGTCGGACGAGAACGAGAAGATGACGCCGAAGGTGTCGCCGAATTCGTCATTGAAGAACGGGCCGACCGTGCCTGCCGGGAAGGTGCCCTGGATGTCGGATACCTTCTTGCGCACTTGGTACCAGCTGTCGGCCACCGCCGACACCGGCGCGCCCTCTTCCAGCTGCAGGATCGTCAGCGTCTCGCCAGGTTTGGCGTAACTGCGGATCTTGTCGGCGTACGGCACGGTCTGCAGCGCGCGTTCGATGCGGTCGGTCACCTGTTCGATTGTCTGTTCCGCCGACGCGCCCGGCCAGTAGGCCCGCACCACCATCGCACGGAAGGTGAAAGGCGGGTCTTCGTCCTGGCCCAGTTGCAGATAGGAAAACACCCCGCCAAGCAGCAGGACGGCAATCAGGTAACGGACAATCGGTTGGTGTTCAAGCGCCCAGCGGGACAGGTTGAAGCGGTGCGGTTGGGACCCCGACATCAGCGTGGTGCTCCGCGGGTGGAGGTGGCAGGGGTGGAGGCTGCGGGGGTGGAGCTTGCGCCGCCTGCCGGCATGACGGACGCCGCGCCGTTGGTCGCAGACGATGAAGGAGATGCCGAGGTTGATGTCGATGCCGAGGTCGATGTCGATGCCGACGGCGCAGCAGCGACGCCCGGCGCAGCGACCGTTTCCAGCCGTTTGACGCGTTGCCCTTCACGCAGCAGATGCACGCCAGCCGTGACGATTTCCGCCCGCGCGGGCAAGGTGCTTTCCAGCAACGCTTCGGTGTCGGTGACCGTAGCAAGGCGCACCGGCGTGCGGGTCACCGCGCCGGTATCGGGCGAAAACACCCAGACCCAGGTCTGATCATCCTGCCGCAACAAGGCGCTGAGCGGCACGCGCACCAGGGGCTGCGCACTGCGGCCGGCAAACCGCACCGTGGCCGTCATGCCGAACCGCACGCTGGGCGGAGGGTCGATCAGGCGCAGGCGCGCCGCGAATGCCCGGGTCGACGGGTCCGCCGACCCGCTGATCTCGCGGATGACGCCCTTCATGGGCGGACCGCCCGACCACAGAGTGACGTCGGCCGTGTTCAGGCCACGTACCTGGTCGACACGGTTTTCGGGGATCTGGAAGGCCGCTTCCTTGTCGGCCGATCCGGCCACGTGCATGACGGACTGCCCGGCCGCCACCACCTGCCCGACTTCGGCATCGACACTGGTCACAACGCCATCGGCAGGCGCCGTCAGCACGGCGTAATCGGCTTGATTGGTCTGCACCGACAGCCCGGCACGCGCCTGCTCGTACTGCGCCTGGGACGCCTCTGCCGCCGTGCGGCGCGACTCGAATTCGGCGGCGCTGATGAAGCCCTTGCGCCGCAGTTCGTCGTAGCGCGCCAGGTCGGCCTGCTTCTGCTTGCGGTCAACTTCGGCCGCGGCCAGCTGCGCGCGCGACGCGCTTTCGTTCAATCGCAGGTCGGACGCGTCGATACGCGCCAGTACCTGCCCCCGTTTGACTTCCTGACCGGCCTGCACGCGCCGTTCCAGGATCTTGCCCGCTACCCGGAAGCCCAGGGCCGAGTCGACACGCGGACGGATTTCGGCCGGGAATTCGCCCACCAGATTCACGTCACCCGCTTCCAGCACAAGTGTGCGAACCGGCCGCAGCACCTCGGCTTCGGCCGGCGCCTTGTCCTTGCACGCGGTCAGCCCGGTCGCGGCGGCCAGACCCAGCAGCAGGACCCCAGCGGTCCGCAGCATCCGCCTGGCAGACCTGGACACAGGTTGCAGGCGTGGGTGGCGCACGGTACGGGCATCGGACATGGCAAAACTCAAGAGTCGTGGGTGCCCCATTATCGGCCACCTGAAGGCAAATCACTAACCGTCAACCTGGACAGTTTCATCCTTGCGAAATCCTGTCTTCGATCTGTCGGTATGATGCCTGCCTGCCCTTCCGAGCCCCCATGCCCGTCGACCACTACGAAAACTTTCCCGTCGCGTCCTTCCTGCTGCCGCCCGCCTTGCGCGCGTCGGTCACCGACCTGTACCGTTTCGCGCGCAGCGCCGACGATATTGCGGACGAAGGCGATGCCACCGATGCCGAGCGGCTTGCCGGTTTGGCGCGGTATCAGGCGATGCTGGACCGTATCGACGCGTCGCGACAGGACCAAGGCAGCAACGACGCCGACGGCTTGCACGACCCGGCCAACGCGCGCGATGCGTCTGCGACACGCGCGTTCGACCCCGATCTTGCCCCTATTTTTGTTCCGCTGGCCGCCACGATCGACCGCCACAACCTGCCCCTTGCGCCCTTCCGCCGCCTGCTGTCGGCCTTTGCCCAGGATGTGACGGTAAAGCGCTATGCGGACTATTCCTCACTGCTCGACTACTGCCAACGTTCCGCCGACCCGGTGGGTGAATTGATGCTGCGGCTCTACGGCGCCGCTACGGCGCAGCACCTGGCCTGGTCCAATGCCATCTGCTCTGGACTGCAGCTGACCAACTTCTGGCAGGACGTGGGCGTCGACTGGGACAAGGGCCGGATCTATCTGCCGCAAGACGACCGCATCCGGTTCGGCGTGACCGAAGAGGCCATTGCCGCACATCGCGCCGATGCACCGTTCCGCGCCTTGATGGCGTTCGAGGTCGAACGCGCACGCGCGCTGCTACACTTCGGGGCACCCTTGGCCCTGGCGCTTCCAGGCCGGATCGGTTGGGAATTGCGCCTCGTGCTGCTGGGCGGTCTGCGCATCCTTGAACGCATCGACGCCGTCGGCTACGACGTGTTCCGCCACCGCCCCGTGCTCGGCAAATCCGACTGGCTCCTGCTGGCCTGGCGCGCGTGCCGCCTGCCGCACACCCTGCCCGCAACCTCCTCCTCACTATGACGCCTGATCAGTACTGCCAGGAAAAGACCGCGCAGAGCGGTTCCAGCTTCTACTACAGCTTCCTGTTCCTGCCCCCGGAGCGCCGCCGCGCGATCACCGCGCTGTATGCCCTGTGCCGGCAGCTGGATGACGCTGTCGACGAAGCCAGCGACGCTTCCGTGGCCCGCATCAAGCTGGCCTGGTGGCGCACCGAAATCCAGAAGCTGTTTGACGGCAAACCGGATCATCCGGTCACCAAGGCGCTGCAGCCGCACTTGGCAAGCTGTGGAATCACCCAGGCTCGTCTGGTTGCGATCGTTGACGGCATGGAGATGGACCTGGACCAGACGCGCTACCTGGACTACGCGGGACTGCGTAAGTACTGTTGGCATGTGGCCGGTGTCGTCGGCGAATTGTCGGCCGGCATCTTCGGCTACAGCGATCCCGCCACCCTGGTCTATGCCGACAAGCTGGGACTGGCTTTTCAATTGACCAACATCATCCGCGATGTGGGTGACGACGCGCGCAAGGGCCGCATCTACCTGCCCGTGAACGAGCTGCAGCAGTTCGACGTCAAGGCGTCCGAGATCCTGAATGGCAAATATTCGGACCGGTTCACCGCGCTGATGCAGTTCCAGTGCGACCGCGCCCGCGCGGCCTACCGGGACGCCCTGGCCGCCCTGCCGGAACAGGACCGCCGGCCCCAGCGCCCCGGCCTGATGATGGCCGCGATCTATTACGCCCTGCTCGACGAGATCGAAGACTCGCAATTCCAGGTGCTCCATCAGCGCATCTCGCTGACGCCCGTGCGCAAGCTCTGGCTCGCGTGGCGCACCTATGTCACTGGCGGCAAATACGTACAGCGCCGCATCGGCGCCTGAGCAGTGACCCCAAGACGGCCATGGATCGCGGTGGTCGGCGCCGGCTGGGCCGGCCTGGCCGCGGCAGCACGTCTGACGCAGCGCGGATGCGATGTCACCGTATTCGAAAGCGCCCATGAGCCCGGTGGGCGGGCGCGGCGGGTGGTGGTAAGCCCCGGGGGCGTCGCGTCGGCGGTCGGGAGCGGAAGTCATGTCGGCACGATCGGCAGAAGTCCTGTCACCGGGGCCGTCAGCGATCGGAGTGGTGAAGGCAATGCTGTGTCACGACCTGCTGCCGCCGATCATGGTGCCACGGGCGGTTCTGCTGCTGGCCACGGATTCGCGGCCAACCTCGACAACGGCCAGCACCTGCTGCTGGGTGCATACACCGAAACGCTGGCCTTGATGCGCAGCCTGGGTATCACGCCGGAAACAGCCCTGAAGCGGTCGCCGCTGCGTCTGGTCAGTGCCAACGGCCAGTTCGCGCTGAAGGCCCCCGCCTGGCTGCCTGCACCCCTGCATGTCGCTGCGGGTCTGCTGACCGCGCGGGGTCTGGCGTGGGCCGACAAACGTGCCGCGATTCGCCTGCTGAATGTGTTGAAGGCATCCGGGTTCCGGCCCGCGCAGCGCACGGTGTCCGAACTGTTGACGGCCACAGGCCAGACCGATCGCGTGATCGAAACGATGTGGCGTCCCTTGTGCCTGGCAGCTTTGAACACGCCCCTGGACGACGCGTGTGCGCGGCTGTTCGCGGTCGTGCTGCGGGACAGCCTGGCCACGACGCGCGCCGACAGCGATCTGTTGATTCCGAAGGTTGACCTGTCCGCGTTGTGGCCGCAAGCCGCGGCTGAGCGATGCACCATGCGGTATGGGCATGCGGTCAGGTCGATCAGGTTGGTGGAAGACAGCGGAACCAGAGAGAATGAGGGCAGGCCTGCGGGCATGGTCGACTCGGGCAAGGTCGACTCGGGCAAGGTCGACGCAGGCACGGTCGACCCAGGCAAGGATTGCGTCGAAGTCGACGGACTCGTCTTCGACCAGGTTGTCGTTGCGGTACCGCCGGTCGCTGCTGCCCGGCTGCTCGTGGGCCTGGCGGACTCAGCCACCCTGTGCGACACGCTACGCGCCTTCACCTATCTGCCCATCGCCACGCTGACCGTGCGGCTGGCGGGCCCCTACCGCCTGCCGTCGCCCATGATGATGTTGTTCGACGACCCCGCGTCCGGCCGCGATGGGCAGTGGGTGTTTGACCGCGGCGCATTGCTTGGCCTGCCGCCCGACCACGCGGAACTGACCATCGTGATCAGCGAAGCCAGTGCGCTGGCAGACCGTCCGCGCGACGCGGCGATCAACCAGCTGATCCAGCAGCTGCGTGATCACCTGGCGGCCCACCCCGGCCGCCTGCCCGACCTGCCCGACGTGACGGACACGTCGTTGATCATCGAAAAACGCGCGACCTTTGCAGCCGTGCCGGACCTGGTACGGCCCGGCAATCGTACGCCGTGGACCGCGGTGACGCTGGCCGGTGACTATACGGACACGGGCTACCCGGCAACGCTGGAAGGCGCCGTGCGCAGCGGCCTGGCGGCAGCGGATAGGGTGTACCGGCAGATTGAAAGGGTCCGAGATGCAGCTGACGCCCGGAACTGAAGCCCGGAACTGAAGCCCGGAACTGACGGCCGAAAGCGTGTGCCCCGCCCCCCCCGGGATACCCACGGCGGTTCCGCACCTGACCGCTCAGCGGATCAAACCTGCCCCGGCAAACCCCAACGCTTCGCTGCATCGTGATCGCTGTCGCGCGCGTCCACCCAGCGCGCGCCTGCCGCCGTTTCTTCCTTCTTCCAGAACGGCGCCTGCGTCTTCAGGTAATCCATGATGAACTCGCAGGCCTGAAAGGCATCGCCCCGATGCCGGCACGCCACGGCCACCAGCACGATCTGATCGGTCGGGCGCAGTTCCCCCACCCGGTGGATCACCCGCACTGCGTTCAGTGTCCACCGCGCGTGAGCCTGCTCGACGATCTCGGTCAGGGCCTTTTCCGTCATGCCCGGGTAATGCTCCAGGGTCAGCGAGGCCACGCCGTCGCCCGCGTTGATGTCGCGCACCGTGCCAACGAAGCTGGCGATGGCGCCCACCGACGGGTCCTGCCGCAGCGCCGTCAGTTCGGCGCCCACGTCGAAGTCTTCCTGCTGCACGCTGACGGACATGGTCAGCCCCCCGTGACCGGCGGAAAGAACGCCACCTCGGCGCCGTCGTGCAAAGGCGCGTCGGCCGTCACCATCGTCTGGTCCACCGCTGCCCGCACAGGGCGCGTACCACCCAGGGCGCTCTCCCAGTCGTCGCCGCGCGCGACCAGCCAGGCCCGCAAGTCACCTACCGTTTGCACGTCCGGTGGCAGGGTCGCGCGTTCGCGATCCTTGCCCAGCGATTCGCGCAGCGACGCGAAAAAGCGCAATTCGATGTTCATGTCAAAAGATCCGCAAAACTGATGAACTGGACCGTGTCGCCCTGGGCGATGGTCTGGCCGGGCGGGTTGTCGATCACGCCATCGCCCCAGACCGTTGACGTTAGCACGTTGGACAATTGGTTCGGAAACAGGTCGAGCCCGCCCTGCGCATTGCGCCGCACCCGCAGGAATTCGCGGCGGCGATCGCCCTTGTGCCAGACGAAATCCGCGCGCATCGGCACGCGCACCGGGGTGACATCGGCCACGCCGGCCAGGCGCAGCAGCAACGGCCGCACAAAGAACGCGAAGGTGACAAGGCTGGACACCGGGTTGCCCGGCAGTCCGATAAAGGCGGCTTCGGACGCGTCGCTGCGGCGCACGCCACCAAAGGCCAGCGGCTTGCCGGGCTTGATGGCCAGGTTCCACAGGTCCAGATGCCCTTCGGCTTCGACGGCGGGCTTGACGTGATCTTCTTCGCCAACCGACACGCCGCCGGTGGTGATGACCAGGTCGTTGTCCGCGGCCGCGCGGCGCAGGGTGTCGCGCGTGGCTTCCAGCGTGTCCGGCACGATGCCGAGATCGACGTGTTCCACGGGCAATGCCTGCAACAGGCCGCGCAGCAGGTAGCGGTTCGAGTTGTAGATCTTGCCCGGGGCCAGGGGCTCGCCCGGCATGGCAAGTTCGTCGCCCGTAAAGAAGGTCGCGACACGCAGGCGCGGCCGCACGGTCAGGGTCGCCACGCCGACCGACGCAGCCAGCGCCACATCCTGCGGACGCAGGCGCATGCCCGCGGTCAGGATGCGCGAGCCCGCTTCGATGTCACAGCCGATCGTGCGCACCCACTCGCCCACCGCCGGGGTGGCCGTGAAGCGCACACGATCGCCGTCGACGACAGCCTGTTCCTGCATGATGATGGCGTCGGCGCCGGCAGGCACTTCAGCGCCCGTAAAGATCCGGGCGACGCTATCGGGGGCCAACGGCGTGGGCACGGAACCGGCAGGAATGCGCTGCGAGACCGGCAACCCTTGCGCCAGCGCCGCCGCGTCGGCGGTCCGCACGGCGTAACCGTCCATCGACGAGTTGTCGACTGACGGCACGTTGATGGTCGAGGTGATGTCGGCGGCCAGCACACGGCCGGTGGCGTCCATCAGGTCGACGTCCTGCGTTGCGTCGGTCGGCGGCGTTGCGCGTGCCAACAGGCGATCGAGCGCCTCGTCCATGGTCAGCAAGGGGGGGGCAACGGGTTTCACAACGTCTCCTTCGTGCCGCTAGCGCGCGGCAGGCAATCGGTTCAGGGTATCGAGCAGCCAGAGCGCGATCTGCGCCGGCTGGTCGAGGTCCAGCACGTCCCGTTCCCCCGGGTCGGGGATCGTGTCCGGACAGTCGGTCGCGATAGCGACGACCGACGGATCATCGGGGTACATGGGCGGCTTGCCCGTGGCCGCGCGCCACACTTCCAGCTTGGGCAAAGGCCAGCGTTTGTAGCCTTCCACCAGCACCACGTCGCAAGGCGAGAGCACGGCCAGTTGCGCGTCCATGCCGGGCTCCGCCTCGTCACGAGATTCGTGCATCAGCACCCAACGATGCGCCGACGTCAGCAGGACTTCGCTGGCGCCGGCTTCGCGGTGCCGGTAGGAATCCTTGCCCGGCCGGTCGATATCGAAGCGATCATGCGCGTGCTTGATCAGCGACACCTTCAGCCCGTGCTGGACCAGGATGGGAATGACACGTTCGATCAGCGTGGTCTTGCCCGCCCCACTGTGGCCGGCAATCCCGAAAACTTTCATCGGCCGATCAGGCAGCGCCATGCTTGACGATGAAGTCCTTGATCGTCTGCACGTCGGCGTCAAGGATCTGCACCCGCTGGGGCAGCGCTTCGATACCTTCGAATGCAGGCGGACGCGGCGCGAGTTCGCCCAGGGCTTCTTCGATCGTCTCGCCGAACTTGATCGGCAAGGCGGTTTCCAGCACCAGCATGGGAATGCCGCTTTCGACGAAGGGCCGCGCGACTTTCACGCCATCCGCGGTATGCGGATCAATGACCAGACCCGTCTCGGCCTTGACCTGGCGGATGGTGGCCAGACGATCGGCATGGGTGCTTGCACCCGATACGAACCCAAAACGCGTTTCGAATTCGGGCTTGTGCAGCGACAGGTCGAAGCTGCCTTCGGTCGCCAGTTGATCCCACAAGGCCTTGACCTTGGCGGCATCGCGATCCATCAGGTCATACACGAAGCGCTCGAAGTTCGAGGCCTTGGAAATGTCCATGGAGGGGCTGGACGTCTGGTGCGTTTCGGCCGACGCGCGCGGACGGTAGATGCCCGTGCGGAAGAATTCTTCAAGCACGTTGTTTTCATTGGTGGCGAGCACCAGGCGGCGGATCGGCAGGCCCATGCTGCGGGCGAAGTGCCCGGCCAGGATGTTGCCGAAGTTGCCCGATGGCACCGCGAACGACACCTGCGGCAGTTCGCCACCGTTGGAGGGCTGCGTGGCGATGCGCCACCCATGGAAGTAATACACCACCTGCGCGGCGATACGCGCCCAGTTGATCGAATTGACCGCACCGATGCGATGTTCGATCTTGAACGACAAGTCGCCACTGACCGCCTTGACGATATCCTGGCAGTCGTCGAACACCCCCTGCACCGCGATGTTGTGGATGTTCTCGTCCTGCAGCGAATACATCTGCGCCCGCTGGAATGCGCTCATGCGGCCTTGCGGCGACAGCATGAAGACCGACACGCCCTTCTTGCCTCGCATGGCGTACTCGGCGGCCGAACCGGTGTCGCCCGACGTTGCGCCAAGGATGTTCAGCGTCGAGTTGCGACGGCTCAATGTGTATTCGAAAAGGTGGCCCAGCAACTGCATGGCCATGTCTTTGAATGCCAGCGTGGGGCCTTCGGACAGACCGAGCAGCGACATGCCGCCTGCCAGCGGCTTGAGCGGAACGATCACGGCGCTGCCGAACACGTCCGGCCGGTAGGCGGCGTGCGTCAGCGTGCGCAGGTCGTCGGCCGGAATGTCGGTCAGGAAATGCTGCAACACCTCGAACGCCAGATCGGCATACGACAGGTCGCGCCACGATTCCAGCTGCTTGGCAGAGATCTGGGGAATGCTTTCGGGCACGGCCAGGCCGCCGTCGGGCGCCAGGCCTTCGAGCAGCACGTCGGTGAACGGTTGCGGCGCCATGCCGCCACGGGTGGAAAGATATCGCATTCGGGTCTCAGGCCAGGTTTTCGAGTCGCAGGCGGGTCACCTTGGACTGGACGGTGGTCAGTGCTTCGATACGGGCAATGGCGGCATTCACATTGCGTTCGATGGCTTCGTGCGTCAGGAAGATGATGTCGGCCTGGGTAGACCCTTCGCGCGGCTTCTGGATCATCGAACCGATGGAAATCGACGCGTCCGCCAGGATGCGGGTGATCTCGGCAAGGACGCCTGGCACATCGTCGACCGTCAGGCGCAGGTAATACGATGTGGTGACGGCTTCGATCGGCAGGATCGGCTTGTCGGACATCGATTGCGGCTGGAAGGCCAGATGCGGCACCCGGTGTTCCGGATCGGCCGTATGCAGGCGGGTCACGTCCACCAGGTCCGCCACCACGGCAGACGCGGTCGGCTCTTCGCCGGCGCCCTTACCGTAATACAAGGTGGCGCCCACGGCGTCGCCCTGCACCAGCACCGCATTCATGGCGCCTTCGACATTGGCCAGCAGACGCTTGGCCGGGATCAGCGTGGGATGCACGCGCAGTTCGATGCCGTCCGGCCGTGCCTTGGTCACGCCCAGCAGCTTGATCCGGTAACCCAGTTCTTCGGCATACGAGATGTCGGTCTGCGACAGCGACGAAATGCCTTCGATGTAGGCCTTGTCGAACTGCACCGGCACGCCAAAGGCGATGGCGGACAGCAGCGTTAGTTTGTGCGCGGCGTCGACGCCTTCGACGTCGAAGGTCGGATCGGCTTCGGCATAGCCCAGCTTTTGCGCTTCGGCCAGCACGTCGGCAAACGGCAGGCCCCGGGCGCGCATCTCGGACAGGATGAAGTTGGTCGTGCCGTTGATGATGCCGGCGACCCATTCGATCTGGTTGGCGGTCAGGCCTTCGCGGATGGCCTTGATGATCGGGATGCCGCCGGCAACGGCCGCTTCGAACATCACCATTACGCCCTTTTCGCTGGCGAGCGCGAAGATTTCGTTGCCATGCTTGGCCAGCAAGGCCTTGTTGGCGGTGACCACATGCTTGCCATGGGCGATCGCCTCGAGCACGAGTTCGCGCGCCAGGCCATCGCCGCCGATCAGTTCCACCACGATGTCGATGGACGGATCGCGAACGATCTCGAACGGGTCGGCCACGACCTGCGCGGCATCGCCGACGCGGCTCTTGGCCTTGACGAGATCACGTGCGGACACTTTCGTCACGACGATATGGCGCCCGGCACGGCGGGCGATTTCTTCGGCGTTGCGCGCCAGCACATTGAATGTGCCGCCGCCAACCACGCCAAGGCCCAGGAGGCCTACTCGGATGGGTTCCATGCTGCTTCCGGGGGAATTGCTGAAAAGAGATCGCGGGGATTACGCGACAATGACGCCAGTTTAACGGACGCCGGGGCTTGCCCGGCGCCCATCAGGACAAATCAGGCCATCCGGATCATGCCGGACGCTGCACCAGCCCGTCCTTGCGGAACATGTCCTTGATCCCGCGCACGGCCTGGCGGGTGCGCTGTTCGTTCTCGATCAGCGCAAAACGGACGTGATCGTCGCCGTATTCGCCAAACCCGATGCCCGGCGACACCGCCACGTGGGCGTCCGCAAGCAGCCGCTTGGCAAATTCGAGCGAGCCCAGTTCCGCATAGGGCTCGGGAATCTTGGCCCAGATGTACATGGACGCCTTGGGGTTCTCGACCATCCAGCCGGCTTCGTGCAACCCCTTGACCAGTACGTCGCGCCGGCGGCGGTACTGTTCGACCACCTCGGCCACGCATTCCTGCGGACCTTCCAGGGCGGCGATCGACGCCACCTGGATCGGCGTGAAGGTGCCGTAGTCGTGATAGCTCTTGATCCGGGCCAGCGCGTTCACCAGGTCCTTGTTGCCCACCATGTAGCCGACCCGCCAGCCGGCCATGTTGTAGCTCTTGCTCATGGTAAAGAACTCGACCGCCACATCGCGCGCGCCAGGTACCTGCATGATGGACGGCGCCACGTAGCCGTCGAAGGTAATGTCGGCGTAGGCCAGGTCATGCACGACCAGGATGTCGTGCTCGCGAGCCAGGGCCACCACCCGTTCGAAGAACGACAGGTCCACGCACTGCGCCGTCGGGTTGCTTGGAAAGCCCAGAATGATCATTTTGGGCTTGGGGATCGACTCCTTGATCGCGCGTTCCAGCTCGACAAAAAAGTCGATGCCCGGCGTCATGCGGACCGACCGGATGTCGGCGCCTGCGATCACGGCGCCGTAGATATGGATCGGGTAGCTGGGATTGGGCACCAGCACGGTATCGCCGCGGTCCAGCGTGGCCAACATCAGGTGCGCCAGGCCTTCTTTCGACCCGATCGTCACGATCGCCTCGGTTTCCGGATCGATGTCCACGCCATACCGGCGTCCATACCAGTCCGCGATGGCCTTGCGCAGCCGCGGGATTCCCTTGGACACCGAATAGCCATGGGTGCCAGGACGCTTGGTGGCTTCGACCAGCTTGTCGACAATGTGGGCAGGCGTGTCGCCGTCGGGATTGCCCATCGACATGTCGATGATGTCCTCGCCTCGTCGACGCGCCGCCATCTTCAGCTCCGCCGTGATATTGAACACATAGGGCGGCAAACGCTGAATGCGCGAAAACTCGCGCGATGGGGTCGACATGGTGATTCCTTGTAGGTGACGAAAAAGCGGCCAGAGACAGGCATCGGGGTGGGCAAAACCGTCCCACCCGGGGCTGTACCAAACCGCATAAACCTATAATCTAGCTAAACGGGCTGCCCCTAGCAAATCGCTGGCGGCGCCTTCCCTGGCGGCCTTCCGCGTACCGGTGCGTTGTCCATCCCCGGCACGGCGTCGACCCGCCGCCCGCCCCTCCTTTTTCCGGAGCCGAACGTGAAGTTGCATTCCGACCCCAATACGTCCTTGAACACCGTCACCGGCTATGGCGACGGCTATATCGAAGTCAACAAGACCGAATACGCCCATGCCGTCGTCTTCGGCCCGGAAGGCGATGTCGTGCGCTGGTCGCCCGAGTCCGTCGAACAGATCGATGCGGCCGCCATGGCCCAGCTGGTCGACCTGGAAACCAAGCCCCTGCCCGAAGTGCTGCTGATCGGCACCGGCAACAAGCAGCGCTTCCTGTCGCCTGCGCTGCTGCGGCCGCTGCTGAAAGCGGGGGTGGGCGTCGAAATGATGGATAGCCAGGCAGCCTCGCGTACCTACAACATCCTCATGTCCGAAGACCGCCGCGTCGTGGTCGCCCTGCTGCCGGGCTGACCGGCCCGCGGCGCGTCTGCCGCGCTCTGCTGTTCTGCGTTGCGCCGCTCGCTGCGGATTCCGCCTATTGCGCTGTACTGCCTTCTGATTTTGCCCGACACGTTTTCCCAAGGATCCCATGACCATCGCTATCGACAGCCCCGCGCCCACCTTTACCGCCCCCAGCACCGACGGCGAATTTTCGCTGGAAGCCCTGAAAGGCCAGATCGTGGTGCTGTACTTCTACCCGAAAGACAACACACCGGGGTGCACGACGCAGGGCCAGAACTTCCGGGACCTGCATGCCGAATTCGAAGCCGCCGGCGCGCGCATCTTCGGCATCTCGCGCGATACGCTGTCGTCGCACGTCAAGTTTCGCGAAAAACAGGAATTTCCGTTCGCCTTGATCGCGGATCCCGACGAAAAGGTATGCGAACTGTACGGTGTCATGAAAATGAAAAACATGTACGGCAAGCAGGTGCGCGGCATTGAACGCAGCACCTTTCTGATCGACGCCGACGGCGTGTTGCGCAAGGAATGGCGCGGCTTGAAGGTGCCCGGCCACGTTGATGCGGTACTCGCCGCGGCACGCGAACTGGGGTGACGCAAGAGGCCGCGGGTGAACGGCGCGGACGGTCACATATTTTAATCGGCTCGGCGGGACGAAACGGCGACCGAAGTGCAGTATCGTTAGGATTCCCATACGAGGAGATACGCGCTCATGCCGCTTCCAAAGATGCCCACCCGGCCCGCAGCTATTTTGTCGTTTCCCACGGGTGAACCCGCGCGACCCGCAACACGCACCAAGAAGTCGGATACCGCCGCGCCCCAGGCGTCTTCTTCCCTCCCGCTTGAAGTCCAACCTGAACTCTCCGGCATCCAGGCCGCGCCCGCCAAGACGTCGCGCACGCGCGCCGGCAAGTCGGCGTCGGCCAAGTCGGCAACCGCTGCGCCCGTAGGCGTGCTGCTGACGCCCGACGCGCCATCGGCGTCGCCGTCCATGGCCGCAGCGCCGGCCCCTGCACCCCTGGCTGCCGTCCCTGCCGCCGCGCCGTCCGACGCGCCGCGCGCACCCCAGGCACGCAGTACACCTGCGCCAGCCGAACCTGCCAGCAAGGCGACAGCCGCTGGCAAGAAAACGCCTGCCGCCAGGCAAGGCGGCGCGACCGCGCGCGCCAAGGCCAAGGGGTCCCAGAAGACCAAGATGTTCGTGCTCGACACCAACGTGTTGCTGCATGATCCGAGCTCGCTTTTCCGGTTCGAGGAACACGATGTGTTCCTGCCGATGATGACGCTCGAAGAACTCGACAACCAGAAAAAGGGCATGTCGGAAGTGGCGCGCAATGCGCGCCAGGTCAGCCGGTCGCTCGACATGCTGGTCAGCGATGTGGACGACATCGAAAACGGCATTGCCCTGAACAAGCTGGGCAGCCGCGAAGCGCTTGGCCGCCTGCGGTTGCAGACCACGCTGGTCGAAACCGTGCTGCCGGCGAGCCTGCCGATCGGCAAGGCCGATAACCAGATCCTGGGTGTCGTCCGGTCCTTGCAGGACCAGTATCCCGACCACGACGTCGTGTTGGTGTCCAAGGACATCAACATGCGCGTCAAGGCGCGTGCGCTGAGCCTGCAGGCCGAAGACTACTTCAATGACCAGGTGCTGGAAGATTCCGATCTGCTCTATACCGGCATTCTGCAGTTGCCTGCCGACTTCTGGGACAAGCACGGGAAAGGCATCGAATCCTGGCAACAGGGCGGCAGCACCTTCTATCGGATCACCGGTCCGCTGTGCACTCAGTTCGCGATCAACCAGTTCGTGTACTTCGAAGGCAGCATGCCGCTGTACGCGCAGGTCAAGGAAGTCATCGGCAAGACGGCGGTGCTGCAGACTCTGCGGGATCACACGCATTCAAAAAACAACGTGTGGGGCATTACCGCCCGCAATCGCGAACAGAATTTCGCGCTGAACCTGCTGATGAATCCGGACTGCGATTTTGTATCGCTTCTTGGCCAGGCGGGTACCGGCAAGACGCTGCTGGCATTGGCGGCCGGCCTGACCCAGGTGCTTGAAACCAAGCGCTACACCGAAATCATCATGACGCGTGTCACGGTACCGGTTGGCGAAGACATCGGTTTCCTGCCAGGTTCGGAAGAAGAAAAGATGCTGCCGTGGATGGGCGCGCTCGAAGACAACCTTGACGTGCTGAACATGGGCGAGTCCGACTCTGGCAATCACGGCGGCGACTGGGGCCGCGCGGCAACGATGGACCTGATCCGGTCTCGTGTGAAGGTCAAGTCGCTGAACTTCATGCGCGGCCGCACCTTCCTGAACAAGTTCCTCATCATCGACGAAGCGCAGAACCTGACGCCCAAGCAGATGAAGACCCTGGTCACGCGGGCGGGTCCGGGCACCAAGGTGATCTGCCTGGGCAACATCGCCCAGATCGACACGCCTTACCTGACCGAAGGCAGTTCGGGCCTGACGTACGTGGTCGACCGTTTCAAGGGATGGGCCCACTCGGGCCACGTCACCCTGCAACGCGGCGAACGCTCGCGTCTGGCGGACCACGCGGCCGAAATCCTCTGATCGCTCGGCCCGTAAAAAACCCGGCTACGTCAGTTTGCGTAGCCGGGTTTTTTTACGTCCGGCGCGACAGCGCACGCTTGCCGCGTCGTGGCGCTAATCGAACCGACGCCCTTCCGACGCCAGACGCACCAGGAGCGGCGACGGCACCCAATCGTGCGTTTCGATAGGACAGGACTCACCATGTTCCAGCAGACTCGCCACCATGCAGTCCAGGCCGCGTTCATGCGCATAACAGAGCGGTCCACCCGTGTGCTCCGGAAAGCCATAACCTTTCAGGCAGACGAGATCGATATCCGATGCGCGTTGAGCGATGCCTTCGTCCAGCAGGTGCGACGCCTCGTTGACCAGACCGCACATCAGGTATTCCACGATCTTGGCGTCATCGATGCCGCTGGTGTCGGGGGCCACGGCTTCGGGCGCCATGTCGGGCAACAACGGTGGCGGGTCAAAACCGAACGCGCCCAGTGCATGGATGATCCGCGCCAGCGGCACGCCGCGATCCTGCAGCGATTCGACATGGCGGCCATACCGGCGGCGCATGCGTTCGCCGATCAGTCCATTCAGCCCGACGCACACGATTGCCGGCAGTTCCACTCGCTTGGCGAACGCCAGCACGGTGGCAATTGTTTTGTCGTCGGTATGTTTGCCGCGGCCCACTTCAAGCACGCCCACGCCCCGCGACGATCGGCAGCCATGCAAAGCCACGACCTTGTCCGGGCGCTGCGTAAAGGACGCCAGGGCATCGATGTCGGTGGTGGCCGCATCGGCCGCCAGGATCGCATCGGGCTTCATGAGTTCGTCAAGATCTTCGAACAGGGGCAGATCCGGATCCATGCCGGGCTGCGAGGTCACGATCACCAGGTCCGCATCGGCCAGGGCGGCCAATTCGGTAACGTGCGTCAGGCTGTCAAACGTTTCCGGCACGGTGCCGGTCGCGTCACCCGCCGCCGTCCCGGCCGCACCCGCGTTGGCCGAATCGGCGGCGGCAGCTGCCGCCGCGGACACGGTCACCGCGCCTTCGGCGGTGTTGAACCACAGCACCGTGCACCCGGCGCGCGCGGCAACCTGCGCCAGGTCCAGGCCATGTCCGCCCTCCCCCACTACCGCGATCACATCCAGCGGTCCGGCGGTCACGTCGGCAGGCAGGCCATCGACCTTGCCTGCCTCCCGCTCGCTCATCAACCCGTGCCGGAAAGCCCGTGATTGCGGCGATTCCAGCAGGGTCAGGAAGGACTCGCGTTCACGGCGCATGCCTTGCTCGAAAGGGTCGGTGGTTGCCGCCTCGATCGCGTCGATGCAGTGAGCGGGAGCAAGCAGTTCCGGCGACGTGTTCGCAATGCCCGCGCGTGCCTGCTCGATGGCCAGCGCCGCGCCGCTGGTGTCCACGTCAAGGTCACGCAAGCGCGGTACTTGCCCGTCAGCGGCGGCCGGAATGACGACCCGGCGCGCGAAGTCACAGGCGCCGTCGACCAGGTCACCTTCGATCAGCGCCTGGATCAAGGGCGTATCGGCAAAGTCAGTCGCTGGCAGGGGATCACCGGACAGGATCATGGCCAGCGCGCGCGGCACGCCGATGGCGCGCGGCAAACGCTGCGTGCCGCCGGCGCCGGGCATCAGACCAAGCCGCACTTCGGGCAGGGCCAGGCGCGCGTCAGGCGCGGCGACGCGGTAATGGCAGCCCAGGGCCAGTTCGAGTCCCACGCCCATGGCCACCCCGTGGATCGCGGCGATCACGGGCTTGGTGGACGCTTCGACCTGATTGATCGTCGACAGCACGATGGGTTCCTGAAGCGCCTTGGGGGTGTTGAATTCCTCGCTGTCCGTTCCGCCGGAAAACGCCTTGCCGGCCCCGGTCACGATGATGGCCCGGATGGCGCTGTCTTCACAGGCGCGCTGAACGCCTTCGACCAGGTCGCGGCGCGTGATGAATCCCAGGCCGTTGACCGGCGGGTTATCGAGGGTAATGACGGCGATGTCCTCTCGGACCTCGTAGGCGGCAGCCATGGTTATCCTTGTCGTAATGTCTGCTCGGGATCGTGCCGACGCCGGCAACGCGGCATCGCACGTGTGTCTGCTACAGCTCGATCCAGTCGCGACGCACCGCGGCATCCAGGCGCAGGGTGTCGGGACTTCCTTCGAACACGATCTTGCCATGTCCCAGCACATACAGACGACTGGAAATTTGCAAGGCAATGTCCAAACGCTGTTCGATCAGCAACACGGATCGCCCGCGGTCCCTCAGCGCTTCCAGACAGCGCGCGACCTGCTCCACCAGCATCGGCGCCAGGCCCTCGGTCGGTTCGTCGATGATGACCAGCGCGGGATCGCCCATCAGCGTGCGGCTCAGCGACAGCATCTGCTGTTCGCCGCCCGACAAGGCATGCGCGGGCGTGTGGGCGCGGCGCTCGAGCTGGGGGAACTGCGTCCACGTGTCGGACATGGTCCAGGCCGACGGCGGGCCGCCGCGTCGCACGCCCAGCGCCAGGTTTTGCAGTACTGTCAACGTGGGAAACACATCCCGGCTTTCCGGTACGTAGCCGATGCCGGCACGCGCGATGTCGAACGTGCGGCGTCCGAGCCACTGCTCGCCCCGCCATTGCATCTTCCCGCGCGCCCGGACCATGCCCATCAACGCGCGCGCTGTCGTGGAACGGCCCGCGCCATTGCGGCCAAGCAAGGCCACGATTTGGCCAGGCTGCACGGTCAGGTTCACGCCCTGCAGCACATGACTTGCGCCATACCAGGCGTGCAGGTCTTGCACGATCAACGGGGACACGGCGTGATCAGGACGGCTCATGGTGTCGCCTGTCATGATGTCGCCCTGTCATGCCGCCGGCCCCTTGCCATGCAGGGACGAGACGGTGCCGCCGTCGCCATCCCGCGCCTGTCCCAGATAGGCTGCCCGCACCGCCGGATCCTGGCGGACGACATCGGGCGCGCCAGACGCAATCACCTCGCCTTGCACCAGCACCGACAGCCGATCGGCCAGCGCAAACACGACGTCCATATCGTGTTCGATGATCAGCAGCGATCGCCCCGCCGCCGCCCCGCGCACCAGTTCGACCATGCGCGCGGCTTCGGCGCGGTTCATGCCGGCGGTGGGTTCATCGAGCAGCAGCACTCGGGCGTCGGTCGCGATGGCCATGCCAAGTTCCAGTGCGCGTTGCTGCGCGTAGGTCAGTTCGCCCGCCAGGCGCAGGCGGTCAGCGTGCAGGCCCAGGCGATCGGCCAGGTGGTCGGCACGGTCGTTGATCGGGCGCTGCGTCGACGCACGTCGCCAGAACGCATACCCCGCACCCAGCGACCAGGACGCAGCGCACCGCAAATTGTCGATCACCGTCAATCGGGGAAAGACGTTGGTCACCTGGAAGCTGCGTGACAGCCCGCGCCGGTTGATCACGTGCGGCGCCAGGCCGCCAATGTCGCGGCCATCCAGCTGGATGCGGCCGCGGGTGGGCGAGGTCAGACCGGAGATCACATGGAAAAGAGTCGACTTGCCGGCCCCATTGGGACCGATGACGGCGTGGCGTTCGCCGGCAGCGACCGACAGCGACACCGATCGCAGCACGTCGACCTTGCCCCACCGTTTGGAGACATCGGTCAGTTGCAAGGCGGGTGCGGCGGGTGCGGCGGGTGCGCCAGACGATACGCGCGATGGCCGACCGCCACCCAGCGCCGCATCCGCAGCGATCTCCCCGACACCCCGCTGGATCGCCCGCGTCATCAACTCGCCCTCCGGTCCGACACCGCCGAGCCATGATCCTGGCCGCCCTCAGCCCGGGCCCTGAACCGGCGCGCCAGCACCAACATGCCAATCCCCGCAGCCATCACCACCACCGCCATCCACCACGGCATTCCGCCCCCGATCTCCCACCCTCCGGACGCTGCAGCCGCCGCGTCTGGCACCGGCGCCGCCTGCCCGAGCCGCAAGCGCTCGCGATACAGCGGCTCGACCAGTTCAACCGTGCCGAACACCAGCACCAGCACGCCCGACGCCGCCAGGACATACGGAACCGACAGCATCCGCCAGCCGCGTTCCCGCCACTGCCGGCCCTGATCCGCGGCGAACCCTGCGATGCCGCCCGGCACAAACATTACGGTCGCGGCAAATCCGAGCCCAAGGTACAGCTGCCAGGCCGGCGTGTGGCGCGACAAGGCCATCGCCATCAGCGTGACGGTGATCGCGCCGAGCACCGGCCCGACAAAGTAGGCCGACCCGCCGATCACCACCGCCAGCAGCACCATGCCCGATCGCATCGACCCCAGGCTTTCGGCGCTGACCACTTCGACATTCAAGGCCGTCAGCGCGCCCGACATGCCGGCAAAGAACGCGGCGGCAACCAGCATCGTGCAGCGCACCCGCTTCGGGTCGTAGCCAATGAAGCCAACGCGCTGCGCGTTATCGCGCACGGCGCTGGCCATCCGTCCAAGCGGCGTACGGGTCAGTCCGTACATGGCAAGCGCGGCGGCCAAGCTCCAGGCCGCCGTCAGGTAATAGATTTCGATGTCCGGGCCGAAAGTGATCCCCCACACCGGATCGCCCACGACCCGATTGGTGGCGATGCCTGCCTCGCCGCCGAACCAACCGGGGAACATGGCTGCAAGCGCGTACATCAACTCGCCAATTCCCAGCGAGATCATCGCGAACGGCGTGCCGCCCCGCCGCGTGGTCAGCAGCCCGAACAGCAGACCAACCACCGCGCCCCCCAGTCCGCCGACCAGGGGAACCAGCGAGACCGGCAAAGGCAGTCCGTCGCCGGCCAGGTTCAGCGCGCGCACCGCGACCCACCCGCCCATGCCGGCATAAACGGCATGGCCAAATGACAGCAGCCCGGTCTGGCCCAGCAGCAAGTTGTAGGACAGCGCGAACACCGTCATGGCGCACAGGTGCGACAGCAGGGTCACCGCGTAGGCATTGCCGGACGCGCCGCCCAGCAGCCACGGCGCCAGCAGCAACACCAGGGCGGCGCCGCCCCAAATCATCAGCGGCCACCCGGCCCGCGCCATGGCACGCCCCGGCCCGGGCATGGCCGGCAACGCGCCGCCAGAGGACTCCACCGCACCTTCCTTCACGACTCGCGCCTTCCCAGCAAACCGAACGGCCGCCAGATCAGCACCCCCACCAGCACCAGATACGGCAGGACGGGCGCAATCCGCGACAGGGGCAAGGCCAGCAAGGGCGCGAAGGATGCGGCCAATCCGTCGGCGGCCGATCCCGCGGTCACGCCGATCAGATCCCCCACCGACGTATCGAAACCGACCGCCAATGTCTGCAGCACACCGATCAACAGACTGGCCACAAACGCCCCGGTCAACGACCCCAGGCCGCCCACCACGGTCACCACGAACACGATTGGCCCCACCGCCAGCGCCATGCCCGGATCGGTCACGAACACACTGCCGCCGACCGCGCCGGCCAGCCCCGCGAGCAGGCACCCGCCCGCAAACACCGCCATCAGCACCCGCGGCACGTCGTGCCCCAGCGCTTCGACCATGGAAGGATGCGTCATGGCCGCCTGGATCACCAGCCCCACTCGCGTGCGATGCAGCAAGATCCACAGCGCCAGCAGCATGCCGCCCGCCACCGCCATCATCAACGCCCGGTAGGCCGGAAACTGCGTGCCATCCACGACAAATAGCGGCTGCTGCAGCGATTCCGGCAGCCGGTAGGGCACGGCGGATCGCCCCCAGATCAGTTGGACGACCTCGGCAATCACGTAGGCCAACGCAAAGGTGAACAGCAGTTCGGCCACGTGGCCCTGCCCGCGCACCCGCCGCAAGCCAAACCGTTCCACCAGCGCGCCCAGCACGCCGACCCCCAGCGGCGCCAGCACCAGGGCAGCCCAGAAGCCGGCCCCGGCCCAGGCAGGCGAGGCATCGATCTGAGTCGCGATGGCGTAGGCCGCATACGCCCCCACCATGTAGAAACTGGCGTGGGCGAAATTGATCACACCCATCATGCTGAAGATGAGGGTCAGTCCTGCCGACAGCATGAACAGCAACAGCCCATAGCTGATGCCATTGAGCAGCGCAACGATCCCGCCTTCCAAACCCGAACTCCCCCCCGAATACCGGCAACCGGCGCACAAAAAAACGACGCGCAATCCACGACCGGAACGCACGATACGCCCGGCAACACCTTGCGACGAAGCCCACCGTCG
Source organism: Pigmentiphaga litoralis (assembly GCF_013408655.1). Taxonomy (NCBI): domain Bacteria; kingdom Pseudomonadati; phylum Pseudomonadota; class Betaproteobacteria; order Burkholderiales; family Alcaligenaceae; genus Pigmentiphaga; species Pigmentiphaga litoralis. The sequence goes on along the minus strand of NZ_JACCBP010000001.1, from coordinate 331,466 downwards.
CCACCAGACAAATAGGTTAACCTTCTTTTATCGAGTCACCCCGCCCTAGCCCTGGCCATGACTACCCCTCTTGCTCCTACGCTCGACGCCCTGAAGGTTGTCAATTCCTTTGCCGACGCGTCACCCGATTTCTACACCCGGGTCACTGCCCAACCCCTGACCGACCCGTGGCTGGTCCACGCCAATGCCGACGCCGCGGCGCTGATCGGTCTGTCGCCCGACGTGTTCACCACTCCCGAATTCCTGCGCGTGTTTTCCGGCGCCGCCCCCCTGCCGGGCGGCGTGTCGCTGGCGGCCGTCTACAGCGGGCATCAGTTCGGCGTGTGGGCTGGCCAGTTGGGTGACGGGCGCGCGTTGCTGCTGGGTGAAGTCGACACACCCGCTGGCCCCTGGGAACTGCAACTGAAGGGTTCCGGACGCACTCCCTATTCGCGGATGGGGGACGGCAAGGCGGTGCTCCGCTCATCGGTACGCGAATATCTGGCGTCAGAAGCCATGGTGGGCCTGGGCATTCCGACCACCCGCGCGCTCGCGCTGGTGGCGTCCGACGATCCGGTCCGCCGCGAAACGATGGAAACCGCAGCCGTCGTGACCCGCATGTCGCCGTCGTTCGTGCGCTTCGGGTCGTTCGAACACTGGGCCAGCCGGCAGCAGATCGAACCGCTGCGCGTCCTGGCGGATTATGTGATCGATCACTTCTACCCCGAATGCCGGACGGCGCCGGAAGGCGCGGCCGACGTGGCGGGCGGCCCGTACCTGCGATTGCTGGCCGAGGTTACCCGGCGCACGGCGGCGCTGATGGCGCAGTGGCAGGTGGTGGGCTTCTGTCATGGGGTCATGAATACCGACAATATGTCGATTCTTGGCCTGACGCTGGACTACGGCCCTTATGGCTTCATGGACGCGTTCGATGCCCATCACATCTGCAACCACACCGACAGCGCGGGCCGTTATGCCTGGGACGCACAGCCGGCGGTGGGCCACTGGAACCTGTACAAGCTGGCCGGGGCCTTGTTCCCGTTGATCGAGGACGAAGACGCCATTCGCGCGTCGCTGGACGGCTACGAAGCCACCTTCCTGGACACCTTCCATGGCCTGATGGCCCGCAAGCTGGGGCTGGCTGCCTGGCGTGAGTCGGATGCCGATCTGGTCAACGCCCTGTGGGCCGTCATGCACCGCAACGGCGCCGACTTTACGCTCAGCTTCCGCCGCCTGGCGCAGGTGCACAAGGATCCGGCCACCGAAGCGGCGGCATCGGCCGGCCGGGAAACGTTTGTGGACCTGTTCGCGGACCGTCCGGCCGCCGAAGCCTGGCTGGACACCTACCGGGCCCGCCTGCGCGAGGATGATCTGGATGACGCCGCGCGGGCCGACGCGATGAACCGGATCAACCCGCTCTATGTATTGCGCAATCACCTGGCTGAAACGGCGATTCGGGCCGCCACGCAGCGCGACACCTCGGAAATCGAGACGCTGGTGATGCTGTTGAAGGATCCGTATACGGAAAGACCGGGATTCGACGCCTACTGCCGTATCCCGCCCGACTGGGCGAGCCATCTGGAAGTCAGTTGTTCTTCGTGAGGACCCCCGCATGACAGCTCCAAAGAAAGTGAACAAATCCGACGCCGAATGGCGCACCCTGCTGACCCCGATGCAATACGCGGTCGCACGGGAAAAGGCGACCGAGCGCGCCTTTACGGGTGAATACTGGGATCACCACGAGCCGGGCATCTACCGCTGCGTCGCCTGCAACACGCCGCTGTTTGCGTCGGACACCAAATTCGATTCGTCTTGCGGCTGGCCCAGTTACTTCAAGGCGCTTAATCCCGACAACGTGCGCGAGGAGCGGGACACCACCCACGGCATGGTTCGCACCGAAGTACTGTGCAACGTGTGCGACGCCCATCTGGGCCACGTGTTTCCCGACGGCCCCCCGCCGACCGGCGTGCGGTATTGCATCAACTCCGTCTCGCTCAAGTTCGAACCGTTCAGCCCGGCCGCGGGCGCCTCGCGCTGATCCGAACGGGATGTCGCGGCTCCCTTGCAGGCCGCGACCTCCCGATCCAACTCGTCCACCACGCGGTACAGGCCCAGCGCGCCGGCAATGCATGGCTGCACCGACCCACCGGCCAGTTAGCACGCTGCGCCCCGACAGCCGGGCCGCTTGAAATCCCACCCCTCTATATATAGAGCACCTCTATATATAGAGGGCGCTCACAAGACCGCCGCCATACGAAGCGGACCGCGCCGATTCCCTTCCCGCGCCGATCCGCGATAAGCTCCCTTCCCTTGCCACCGCGCGCGCCCCGGGTGCACCGCGGCCAAGGCCCGTTTCCTGACTATCGAGCCCCAATGAAACTTCTGTTCGATCTATTTCCCCTCCTGCTCTTTTTTGGCGCCTACAAGTTTGCCGACCTGTATGTCGCGACCGGCGTCGCCATGGCCGCCAGCGTGCTGCAGATCGTGTGGCTGGTCGCCCGGCGCAAGAAAATCGAGCCCATGCACTGGATCAACCTGACGATCATCGTCGTGTTTGGCGGGGCAACGCTCTTCCTGCACAACGAACTGTTCATCAAGTGGAAGCCCACCGTGCTGTACTGGCTGTTCGCCGTGGTGTTGCTGGGCGGACAGTTCATTGCCAAGAAAAACCTGATGCGCAGCATGCTGGGCGCGCAGATCCAGTTGCCCGACGCGATCTGGAACCGCCTGAACACGGCATGGGCGCTGTTTTTTGCCGTGGTGGGCTGCGTCAACCTGTACGTCGCCTACAACTGGCCGACCGAAACCTGGGTGACCTTCAAGGTATTCGGCATCTTCGGCCTGCTGCTTGCCTTCGTGATCATCCAGTCGATCTATCTGGGCCGGCACATGAAGACGCCGACCAAGGAAGGCGCGGCGGAAGTGATCAAGGCGGAAACCGACGCCGGGGCGGAACGGTCATGACCGCCGCCCGCGTCGCCACCATCCGCAGCCTGCTGGGCGGACTCGATCCGCAGGCCCTTGACGTCATCGACGAATCCCACCTGCACGCCGGTCACGCCGGCGCCGCGGGGGGCGCCGGACACTTCCGGGTACGCGTCGTTTCGGACCGTTTCACGGGCTTGTCAAGGGTGAGCCGACATCGCCTGGTGTATGATCGATTGAAGGATCTGATGCCTGACGAGGTGCATGCGCTCGCCATTACGGCGCTCACTTCCCAAGAAAATTCCGACAAGACCTAACAAATCAGGCTGGCTTCCGGCCGATCTATTCATAGTAAGGATTTCCCTGATGAAGCGTGTTTTGATGTTGACGGCTGCGCTGGCCGTGGCAGTTCCCGCCTTTGCCCAAAACGCTGCCGTCGTGAACGGCAAGGCCATCCCTTCTTCGCGCGTTGATCAATTCGTCAACCTGCTGACCAAGCAAGGCCAGCCCGACTCGCCGCAACTGCGCGAGCAGATCCGCGAAGAACTCATCAACCGTGAAGTCTTCCTGCAGGAAGCCGACAAGCGCGGCATCTCCAAGCAGCCGGAAGTCCAGGCCGAAATCGACCTGACGCGCCAGAGCGTGCTGATTCGCGGTCTGTTCAACGACTACCTCGCCAAGAACGCGATCACGCCGCAGCAAGTCCAGGCCGAATACGACCGCGTCAAAAGCGCCCAGGGCGACAAGGAATTCCGCGCGCGTCACATCCTGGTCGAAACCGAAGCCCAGGCCAAGGACATCATTGCCCAGCTGAACAAGGGTGCGAAGTTCGAAGACCTGGCCAAGCAGTCGAAGGATCCGGGCTCGGCCGCCAACGGTGGCGATCTGGACTGGGCGCCGGCAAGCACGTACGTCAAGCCGTTCTCGGACGCACTGGCCGGCCTGTCCAAGGGTCAGACCACCACCAACCCGGTGCAGACGCAATTTGGCTGGCACGTGATCCGTCTTGAAGACGTGCGCGACAGCCAGTTCCCGCCGCTGGATCAGCTGCGTCCGCAGATCGAAGAGTCCCTGCGCCAGGCCAAACTGCGCGACTTCCAGGCCAGCCTGCGCCAGAAGGCAAAAATCAACTGATGGCAAACGTTGGTTTGAACCAACACTAAAACTAATCCTGGCAGGTTAATTTTCCGCTATCAGGGTTTGCCTTAGTTGTATGAAACGCCCCATTGAGCACTGACGTCACGTCACTGCAACATGGGGCGTTTTTACTGAAACGTGTTTTGAGGCATTACGCAGTTTTCCGTCCCTATTCCAAGCTTCGGTTGCAAGGATGTCACAGCGTTTAGGGCAAATCGCAACACATCAATGTTGCAGCGGAATTAAGAGTTGGCACGCGTTCGGCTTTTCTGGTGAAATTCATTCCAGATTTCTCGCAGCCAGCACCATCGCTCACTGAAATCGAGAGCAAGGCCGCCGCGGCACATATACAAAGGTTCGGCCCTAGCCGAGCGCTTGTGTATGACGCTGTTGGCTTATCGTGTTATTCACTCCGTTGGAGACCTAATTAAATGAAGAAGACCCTTCTCGCCGCCGCTCTGTTGGCTGGCTTTGCCGGTGCAGCTAACGCCCAAAGCAACGTTACGTTGTACGGTATCGCTGACGTTGGTTTCTTGAATGACAAGACTGAAGGTTCGAAGGCCCGCAACGGCATCGACAGCGGCCTGGGCGCCCAATCGCGCTGGGGTATCCGTGGTTCGGAAGACATCGGCAACGGCCTGAAGGCAATTTTCCAACTGGAAAGCGGCTTTGACATCGACACCGGTGTTTCGACCCAGCAAAACCGCCTGTTCGGCCGTTATGCATTCGTCGGTCTGGAAAGCGCACGCGCTGGCCGCCTGACCTTGGGCCGTACGACCAACCTGGGCTTCATGTGGGCTGCTGGTATCGTCAACCCGTTCGGTCTGTCGTACTCGCGTTCGTCGATCGGCACCACGTTCGGCTACAACCAGGGTGACTTCGGCGCCGGTTCGCGCGTGAACAACTCGGCTTACTACTACTCGCCAGTTATCGCCGGCTTCCAAGGCGCCGTGGGTTACAGCTTCCAAGCTGGCCAAGGCACCGTGAACGAACAAGAAGTTGCTGGCAACGGCAACAACAACCGTCTGATCGACGTTGGCCTGAAGTACGAAAACGGCCCGTTGAAGGGTGTCGCTACGTACTCGTACGCCAACCTGTCGGACGCCAACCAGGCTCTGAACGGCGGCGAAAAGCCCCAGAACCTGATCGTCGGCGCATCGTATGACTTCGGCGTGGTCGCAGCTTACGCTGGCTGGTCGCACATGAAGAACCCGCTGAACAACGTTGGCGGTGCTCTGGTTTCGCCTACCGGCGCTAACTACACCAACAACTTCGCTGGCCTGTACGGCAACGACAACGCCTATACCGTTGGCCTGAGCGCACCTCTGGGCGCCGGTAAGGTGATGGCTGCCTACCAAAAGACGACGAAGTCGGAAATCGACGGCTACGCAGTCGGCTACGTGTATGACCTGTCGAAGCGCACCAACGTGTACGCTTTCTTCAACGACTACGATCAGCGTCAGTTCGTTACCCGCACCAACTACACGGACGTGAGCCGTCGCCAGCTGGCCTTTGGCCTGCAGCACAAGTTCTAAGCATCTGATTCGGGCGCAAGCCTGATTCCGGGAACGTCGCAAGGCGTTCCAATGCTTACCGTGTTGAACAAAACCCCCAGGCAAGCCCGGGGGTTTTGTTTTGTGGGGTACCGTACGCAAACGTGGCCACCGGTCCGCAAGGATGCGCGGTGTCAGCCACAAAAAAAAGCCTGTCCGTCTTGCGACGAACAGGCTTTTTATCGAACTGCCCTGACTACCAGGGCGGCTCCTCTTCTGTTGGCGGGCTCAGCCCACCCAGACTCGCGCGTTGCGGAACATGCGCATCCACGGCGAAAACTCGCCGCCGCTGTCCTGCTCGCCCCAGGTTTTTGGCGCCCACGACATCTGCACATTCCGGAAGACACGTTCGGCGTGCGGCATCAGGGCCGTGAAGCGGCCGTCAGCGGTCGTCACGCCCGTTAAACCGCCCGCGCTACCATTGGGGTTGTACGGGTAGGTTTCGGTCGCCTGGCCGCGGTTGTCGACGTAACGCAGGGCACCCAGCACCTTGCCTGCATCGCCCTGTTGCGTGAAGTTGGCGTAGCCTTCTCCGTGCGACACGGCAATCGGCACCTGCGAGCCGGCCATGCCTTGCAGGAAGATGGACGGTGAGTCCATGACTTCCACCATCGCAAAGCGCGCTTCGAACTTTTCCGACTGATTGCGCGTGAAACGGGGCCAGTGCTCGGCACCCGGGATCATCGACGCCAGGGCCGCCAGCATCTGGCAGCCATTGCAGACGCCCAGCGCAAACGTTTCCTTGCGGCCGAAATAGGCCGAGAACATGTCCGCCAGCATGGCGTTGAACTGGATGGTCTTGGCCCAGCCTTCGCCCGCCCCCAGCACGTCGCCGTAGCTGAAGCCGCCCACGGCGACCAGGCCGTGGTACTCGTTCAGGTCCACCCGGCCCGCCAGCAGGTCGGTCATGTGCACGTCGTGCGACGCAAAGCCCGCCTTGTCGAAGCCATAGGCCATCTCGACATGGCTATTGCACCCCTGCTCGCGCAGGATGGCCACACGCGGGCGCTTGCCCGTTGCGATCATCGGCGCCGCCACGTCGGCTTGCGGATCGAACGTCACACGGGGCGACAGGCCCGGATTGTCCTTGTCGGCCCAGATGGCCAATTCGGCCTTGGCGCTGGCCGGGTTGTCGCGCAGAGCCATGATGCGGTGGCTCACTTCGCTCCAGGCCTGCGCCAGTTCGACGCGCGGCTTGGACCAGATCTTCTTGGCGTCGCGGTAGATGTCGATCGTGTCGGTGGTGTTCAGGCTGCCGATCACGTGGGAGTGTTTGGACAGTCCCGCACCGCGCAGCACCTCCATGACCGCATTGCGGCTGGCCGTCGGGACCTGGATCACGGCGCCCGCCTCTTCCGAGAACAAGGCCTTGAAGGTCAGTTCGGCGCGCTGCACGGCCACCTGGTCGGCGCGAATCTTGAAGTCGCCCCAGTCCGAGGCATGCGGGTCGAGCGTAAGCATGTCGATGTTCAGCGTGACGCCCACGCGGCCGGCGAACGCCATTTCGGACACGGTGGCGAACACGCCGCCATCGGAACGGTCGTGGTAGGCCAGGATGACGCCGCTTTCGGCAAGCGTGCGGACCGCGGCAAAGAAGGCGACCAGCTGGTCGGCCGATTCCAGGTCGGGCACGCTGTCGCCCACCTGGTTGATCACCTGCGATAGCACCGAGCCGCCAAGGCGGTTGCGGCCCTGGCCCAGGTCGATCAGGATCAGCGACGTATCGCCTTCATCGGTGCGCAGTTGCGGGGTCAACGACGGGCGGACATCTTCGATCGAGGCAAACGCCGTCACGACCAGCGACACCGGCGAGACCACCTTGCGGTCTTCGCCATCCACCTGCCAGCCCGTACGCATCGACAGCGAGTCCTTGCCGACCGGGATCGACAGGCCGACTTGCTGGCACAGCTGGCTGACGGCGTCGACCGTGTCATACAGGGCAGCATCCTGCCCCGGTTCGCCGCAGGCGGCCATCCAGTTGGCCGACAGCTTGATGTCTTCCAGGCGCGCCACGGGGGCCGCCACGATGTTGGTAATGGCTTCAGCCACCGCCATGCGTCCGGACGCGGCCGCGTCGATCACGGCCAGCGGGCTGCGTTCGCCCATCGCCATGGCTTCGCCGCGAAAGCCGCGGTAATCGGCCAGGGTCACAGCGCAGTCAGCCACCGGCACTTGCCATGGGCCAACCATCTGGTCGCGCGACGACATGCCGCCCACCGTCCGGTCACCGATGGTGATCAGGAACGTCTTGTTGGCGACGGTGGGATGACGCATCACGCGCAGCGCAATGTCGTCCAGATCCAGGCCGACCACGTCGATCGGTTCGCGCACGCCCGGCAGGCGCGCCACGTCGCGCACCATGCGGGGCGTCTTGCCCAGGATCACTTCGATTGGCACGTCGACCGGGCGGGAGGTGCGGGCCCAGTCTTCCGCCGACGTGTCGGCGGCATCAAAGCCTTCGCCGTTGACGACGCGCAGCTGACGCTGCTCGGTCGCGACGCCTACAACGCCATACGGGCACCGTTCACGGCGCGCCAGGGCGTCGAAGCGTTCCAGGTCCTTGGGCGCGATCGCCAGGACATACCGTTCCTGCGATTCGTTGCACCAGATTTCGGCAGGCGACAAGCCGGATTCTTCCAGCGGCACCTGCGTCAGGTCGAAGGTGGCGCCGCGATTGGCGCCGTCCACCACTTCGGGGAAGGCATTGGACAATCCGCCCGCCCCCACATCGTGGATGGACAGGATGGGGTTGTCGGCGCCCAGCTGCCAGCAGCGATCGATCACTTCCTGTGCGCGCCGCTCGATTTCGGGGTTGCCACGCTGCACCGAATCAAAGTCCAGGTCAGCCGTATTGCTGCCGACGCCCATGCTCGATGCCGCCCCGCCGCCCATGCCGATACGCATGCCCGGGCCGCCCAGCTGGATCAGCAGCGAGCCTGGCGGCAGGTCCAGCTTGTGGGTGTAGCCATCGTCGATGCTGCCCAGCCCGCCGGCGATCATGATGGGCTTGTGATAGCCCCACCGCGTGCCGCCGGCCGTCTGTTCGTAGCTGCGGAAATAGCCCACCAAGTTCGGGCGGCCGAATTCGTTGTTGAATGCGGCGCCACCAATCGGGCCTTCCAGCATGATGGACAGCGGCGACGCGATGCGGTCCGGCAGGCCATGCGAGTCGGTTTCCCAGGGCTCGGGCGCCTCCGGAAAGCGCAGGTTGGACACGGTGAACCCGGTCAGGCCCGCCTTGGGCTTGGAGCCGCGGCCGGTCGCGCCTTCGTCCCGGATTTCGCCGCCCGCACCGGTCGATGCCCCCGCGAACGGAGAAATGGCCGTGGGGTGGTTGTGCGTTTCCACCTTCATCAGGGTGTGGACGATGGTGTCCCGCTTGCCGTAGGCCAGCGTCGTGTCCCCCGCCTGCACATGGAAGCGTTCGGCCGGGCCGCCCTGCATCACGGCGGCGTTGTCGGAATACGCGACCACGGTGCCCAGCGGCTGCGCGGCGTGGGTCGCGCGAATCATGCCGAACAGGGTGTTTGGCTGGTCGGCGCTGTCGATGCGCCATTGCGCATTGAAGATCTTGTGGCGGCAGTGCTCGCTGTTGGCCTGCGCGAACATCATCAGTTCGACGTCGGTCGGGTTGCGGCCCAGCGTGGTGAACGACGTGACCAGGTAATCGATCTCGTCGTCGGACAGCGCCAGCCCCATCGTCAGGTTGGCCGTGGCGAGCGCGGCGATGCCCTGTTCCAGCACGGGCACGGTCTGCATGGGCTTGCCGGGCAGCGTCGCGAACAGCGGCGCGCCATCGAATTCGCCGTCGACCACGGTTTCCGTCATCCGGTCGTGCAGCACCGAGGCCACGGCAGCCAGGTCTTCAGGACTCAGCGTCTTGGTGCCGGTGAACCCGCTGAGCAGGCCGCGTTTGGGCGACAGCGTGTACAGCACCCCGCGTTCGATCCGCCGCACGCCGTCCAGGCCGCAATTGCGCGCGATGTCGGTGGCCTTGCTGGCCCACGGCGACAGCGTGCCCAGGCGCGGAATGACGAGCAGCGACTGGCCCGCCGGGCCGGCCACGAAGGGCTCGCCATAGTGCAGGAGCTGATCGAGGCGCTTGGCATCGGCGTCCGACAGCGGCCCGTCGGTGTGCACGAAATGCACGTAGCGCGCCGTGACGTCGGCGATCGCGCCAGGCAGCGACTGCAGGCGTTCGAGCAGGCGTTCGCGACGGAAAGAGGAAAGGGCGAGGGGTCCGGGCAGGCGCAAAATGGAGGCCACAATAAGAGACGACACTAGAATCGAGGGAGGGGAAACGCGGTTTCGCCCATCATTTTACTTCGATGCGGGCAATCAAGGGAAAACGCGAAGAGCAAGGACCATTTCACGGGCGTCGCCCTGGGGAGACAGCGGCTTCGGGCCCTCCTGGAACCGCGTACAATCCGGTGCCCGCCGGCGCCCCGCCGAGCCCGTGTTCCGGCTTGCAGGCAACCGCGGTACCCGTACCTCCTCCCGGCCACCGGGCCACCCCACAACGTTCAAGAGTCAATCAGGTTTTTATGCATGTGATAGTGGTGGGTGCAGGGATCGTGGGGGTGTGCACCGCCTATTTCCTGAGCCAGGAAGGCATGCGGGTCACGGTCATCGACCGGCGCAGCGGCGTGGCGCAAGAGGCGAGCTTCGGCAACGCCGGCTTCGTGGCGCCAGGCTACACGTCGCCTTGGTCTGCGCCGGGCCTGCGCGCTAGCCTGCTTACCGGACTGTTCAAGCCCGAAGCGCCCGTGCTGCTGCGCCCTTCCCTGGATCCTGCGGTGTGGCGCTGGGTGCGGCAGTGGCTGGGCCAGTGCCGCGCCGACCGGTCCCTGGCCCATCACGAGATCATGCAACGGCTGGCCCGCTACAGCGGCGACCAGTTGCGCGGACTGCGCGAGACCCACACGCTGGAATACGAGCAACGCACCGGCCTGCTGCAATTGCTGCGCAGCGACCGCGATGTGGCCGCGTCATTGCACACGCGCCGTGTGCTTGAAGCCACCGGTGTCGTGCACACCGTGCTGTCGCGCGACGAGACGGCGCAGCTCGAGCCCAGCCTGGCGCGCGCCATCGAGATTGGTACGCCGCTGGCCGGCGCCATCCACTTTCCGAATGACGAGTCGGGCAACTGCCCGTTGTTTGCGCGTCAGCTGTCCAACCTGGCTGAAGAGGCCGGCGTGACCTTCCTGTTCAATGCGACGGTCCGGCAACTGACGGCGCAGGCCGGCGCCGTGCAGGGCGTGCGCCTGACCGAAGGACGCACGCTGTCGGCCGACGCGGTCGTGATGTGCGCCGGGGCCGATTCGGCCCGGCTGATGCGGCCAATGGGCGTGCGCCTGCCCGTCCTTGGCATCAAGACCTATTCGGCAAACGTCGCCCTGCGCCCCGACACGATTGGTCCGCGCCAGACGGTCATGGACGAGGCATACAAAACCAGCATCACGCCCTTCGGGCAGCGCCTTCGCATCGCCGGCACGGCCGAAATCGGGTCGCGCGACGCGACTTTGCGAAACAAGGCGTTGCGGACGCTGTCACGGGTCGGCATGGATTGGCTGCCCGGGCGGCTCGATATGTCGCGAACCGCCTGGTGGTCAGGCGTGCGGCCCATGACCCCCGACGGCCCGCCCGTGCTAGGCCCCACGGGCATGCCACGGCTGTTCATCAACTCGGGGCATGGGTCCCAGGGGTGGACGTTTGCAGCCGGCGCCGGACGGATCGTGGCCGATCTGGTGGCGGGCAAGGCTCCGGCCATCGATCTGACCGGATTGGACATCGGGCGGTACACGCGCAAGAATTAAACGCTTGACGACCTTTTCGGAGTCCTGCGTATGCCTGCTTCCCCTCTTCTGCTGACTTCGACCGCCCTGCGCCGCATTGAAACCGACGCGGCCGCCACCCTGCCCCCCGGTACCCTCATGGACCGCGCCGCCCGCAGCGCCGCCGCCCGCATCGCCACGTCGTGGCCCAGCGGGGCCGTGGTCGTGCTGTGCGGACCCGGCAATAACGGGGGCGACGGCCTGGTCCTGGCCCGGATGCTGCACGAGGCCGGCCGCCATGTGAAGGTGTGGGCCCTGCCTGCGTCCGACGCCGGCCGGCCGGAGGACGCCCAGCGCGCGTGGGACGCCTTGCCGGCAGGGCTGTTGCAGAGCGGGGAACCGGTGTGGCCGGTGGGAAATGCGGGAACGGAGGGCGCAGGCGGGGCGGGCGGCTTTGGGCAGGTCGAGTCTGCGGCCGGCGGCTTTGGGGAAAACGACTCTGCGGCGGGCGATCCCGGGTTGAGGTCGGAAGCGCTGAGCGCTGCCCTGCGTGATGCGGCAAGCGCGGCCGAGATCGATACTGACGCGGGCGCCGCACTGGATGCCACCGCCGGCGACGTCACGCCAACGGAAGTCACTGCTGACGACGTGACGGCTGACGATGTCACCGCGGCTGACCTGGCAGGCGATGTTGCGTCGCGCGAGCCAGTGGAACGGGGCGACACCGTATCCACAGATTTACTTGCGGACCGGTCTGACGCCGACCTGCTTGCGGACCCGTCCGACAGCAATTCCTTGTTCGCCGAGGGCGACCCGGCCGATGACCTGTCGAACGAACCGCTGTCCACCGGCACGCTGTTCGATGCCCCGCTGCTGGATCAGGGCCGCATTACCGACGGCCTGTTGCTGGACGGTGATGTCCCACGTGGCGTCATTGTCGACGCCCTGTTCGGCATCGGCCTGACACGCCCCTTGGACGCCCAGGCGCAGGCCTGGATCACGTGGGCCAACGCGCAGCCGGTCGCGCGACTGGCGATCGACGTGCCGAGCGGCCTGAACGGCGACACGGGCGCCGCGCAGGATGCCTGCGTGCAGGCAACCCACACCCTGACCTTCATTGCCGACAAACCCGGCCTGCACACCCGCGCAGGCAGCGACGTGGCCGGCACGATCGAGGTGGACGATCTGCAGTTGGCGGCGTTTGTTGACGCGAGTGCGGAGGCGGGTTTGGGGGCGGGTTTGGGGGCGGGTTTGGGGGTCGACGCGAAGGCCGACGCGAAGGCCAACGCGGACGTCGGCCTGGAAATTGGTCTGAATATCGGCGCCAATGCGGGTGCTGGCGACGACGTGACCGCTGCCGCGCCTTCCAGCACCGACCTTCCCACCAATGACATCGGCCATCTGATCCGGAAAGCCGACGTTCCATCGCTGTTCCAGTCCCGCAAGAACGATACGCACAAGGGCAGCTACGGCACGCTGGCGGTGCTGGCCGGCGCACCCGGCATGACCGGCGCGGCCCTGCTCGCCAGCCGCGCTGCGTTGCTGACCGGCGCCGGCAAGATCTTCGTGGCGCTGGCCGACACGCCGCCGCTCAGCCTGCCGTGCGATCCCATGCATCCGGAATTGATGGTGCGTGACGCGGCCGGCGTGCTCGATGCCGCCGATGCCTTGGGCGTCGACACATGGGTCGCGGGCTGCGGCCTGGGCACCGACGACGCCGCCAAAGGCTGGCTGACGCGCGTGCTTCAGGAACGTCCGGACGCCAACGTCGTACTCGATGCCGACGCATTGACCTTGCTGGGGGGCGATCAAGTCATGCAGGCAGCCTTTCGCCAGCGCAAGGGCATCAAGGTGCTGACGCCGCACCCACTGGAAGCGTCACGGCTGCTGGGCAGCGACACGCACGCCGTGCAGGCGGACCGCATTGCCGCGGCGTGTGCGATCGCAGCCCGGTATGGCGCCTGGGTGGTGCTGAAAGGCAGTGGGACGATAGTCTGCAGCCCATCGGGCGCCTGGCGCATCAACACCAGCGGCAATCCCGGGCTGGCTACGGCCGGCACGGGCGATGTCCTGTCCGGGATGCTGGGTGCACTCCTTGCGCAGGGCCTGCTGCCCGAGGAGGCCGTTGCGGGCGGTGTCTGGCTGCACGGGGCCGCCGCCGACCGCCTGGTGGAACAGGGAATCGGCCCGATAGGCCTGAGCGCCAGTGAAGTCGCGCAGGCCGCGCGCTGGATCCGCAATCAGGGGTGAGTGAGCCCGGCAGACTGGCCCAAGGGAGTCGCTTGCCGGCCAGCCTCAGGTTGCCAGCCTCAGGTTGCCAGCCTCAGATTGCTTGCCTCAGGTTACTTGCCTCAGATTGCTTGCCTCAGGTTACTTGCCTCAGAGTGTTTGCCCCAGATTGCTTGCCTGAGGTTGATCGCCTCAGACGACTTGCCTCAGACGACTCGCCTCAAACAGCTTCCACCGCCGAGTCCCGCACCAGCCGTCCCCCGGCGATGACCAGCTGACGGCCGCAGCGCTGCGCCAGCTTCAGGTCATGCGTGACCATCAGCAGCGTCGTGCCGTTTTCGCGGTGCAGGTCGAACATCAGGTTGATGACCGCTTCGCCGGTGGCCGAATCCAGGCTGCCCGTGGGTTCATCGGCAAACAGCAGATCGGGCTGCACGACAAAAGCCCGAGCCAGCGACACACGCTGCTGCTCGCCGCCGCTCAGCGTCTTGGGATAGTGGCGCAGGCGTTCGCCCAGGCCGACGCGTTCCAGCATTTCGCGGGCTGGATCGTGCGCCGGCAGTCCGGCCAGCTCCAGCGGCAGCATGACGTTTTCCCAGGCGGTCAGATGCGGCAGCAGCTGAAACGACTGAAAGACGAAACCGACATGCCGCGCGCGCAGCCGGGCACGGTCGTCTTCACTCAAGGCATACAGATCGTTGCCGGCCAGTTCCACCCGGCCGGCCGAAGGCACGTCCAGTCCGGCCAGCAATCCGAGCAAGGTGGATTTGCCCGATCCCGAACTCCCGGTGATCGCAACGGTCTCTCCCTTGGCCACCGTAAAATCGACGGCATCCAGGATGGCGAGCCGTCCGGTGGTATCGGTGACATGTTTGGCCAATCCCTGCACGGCAATGGCGGGCGTCGCGCCCACCGCGGCCGCGCCCGTTCTGCCGGCTCCCGCCAGGCCTGACGGCTCGCCCGGCCCGACCACCGTGGTGGTGCCTGGAAGCGTGCCGACGTGAGCCGGTGCAGAGTGCTGCAAAGAATCGTCGCCCCGGGTGTCATTACCCAGGGGCGCGCGGGTCTGTCCCGTCATAGTGGATCGCCCATTAAAAGGAAACTCATGATAAAGCCTTGCCCCCTGCCCATCGACGAAAGCAACGTGCGAGCGACCACCTCCTTGCGGCGTGGCCTGGGACGCGTGCTGGCGCTCTGTTGCCTGGCCTTGCCGGCCGTGATGCCGGCAACAGGCGCCTTTGCACAGACCGCTGCCGCCGCCGGGGGTTCCGCACCGGTGCTGATGGTGCTGGGCGACAGCCTGTCGGCAGAATACGGCATCGTGCGGGGGACGGGCTGGGTGCCCCTGCTCGAACAGCGCCTGAAGGAACGCAAGATCGACTACCGGGTGGTCAACGCCAGCATCAGCGGGGACACGACCAGCGGCGGGCGCAGCCGCCTGCCGGCCTTGCTCAAGCAGCATCAACCCAAGCTGGTGATTGTGGAATTGGGCGCCAACGATGCGCTGCGCGGCCTGGCGTTGAACATGACCGAAGACAACCTGAACGAGATCGTCTCGTCATCAAAGCGCGCGGGCGCGCAGGTAGTGGTGGTGGGCATGCAGATCCCGCCCAATTATGGCCGCGACTACACGCAGCGCTTCAAAGACCTGTTCGGCAAGGTCGCCGACAAGCAGAAGGTGCCCCTGGTGCCCTTCCTGCTGGAAGGCGTCGCGCAGCAGCCCGCGATGTTCCAGGCCGACCGCTTGCACCCGGTGTCGGCGGCGCAGCCCACGATACTTGAGAATGTATGGCCAACCCTTGCGCCGCTGCTGACGAAGAAATAAGGCGCTGCGGAAATAAGGCGCTGCGGAAGGCAAGATCGGCGCCGACAGAAATACGCTAGGTAAACGCATTGCACCTTACGCCTGACGCGGTTCACGCCCATGCAAGACGTGGCCGCCCCTCATCTGCCTGGCCCAAAAAAAACGCCCCATCTCTGGGGCGCTTTTTCTGTCGACTTCCGGCGTTGCGACTCACGAGGCGGCCAGCCTGGCCCGCCTCAGGACGCAGGCTTCAGGACGCAGGCTTCAGGACGCATGCCTCAGGACGCATGCCTCAGGACGCACGCCTCAGGACGCACGCCGCATCAGGGCTGCGCCGTCGTGACCGTGGTCAACGCCGTGCCGTCGGCCGTCAGCTTGACGCCGTACTTGTCACGCAGCGCCTGCAGCACGGCCAGTTGTTCGGCTTGCGCGTAGCGGCGGTCCAGCGTGGACTTTTCGTTCTCGACCACGTTCGTGGCCGGACGCGGTGCGGCTTCCACCTTCGAAACGCGTGCGATCACGTAAGCGTCACCGGTCGAGACCCCCACGAACGTTGGCAGCTTGTCGGTCGGCGCACGCATGACCGCGCCCAGCACCGTTGACGGCATGCCTTGCGGTGCGTTGCGGGCCACCGTAACGGCCGGGGCAAACCCGGTCTGCGAGTCGGCGGCCTGCAAGGCCTTCAGACGCGTTTCACCTGCCGCACGGGCCATCTCGGCCGCCTTCTGCTGCTTGAGCTGATTGGTGATCTGGGACGACACGTCGGCCAGCGGACGCACCGTCGCGGGCTGGTACTTGGCGGCACGCACGGCCACCAGCGTATTCGGCGCCAGTTCGATCACGCCCGAATTGCGCTTTTCCTTCAGCACTTCTTCGGAGAACAGCGCCTGCAGCACCTTGGGATTGCTGCGGATATCGGCAGCGGCATTCGGTGCCTGCGGCGGCGCGGTGCGGGTCACGCCTTCGGCCGTCTGCAGCTTCAGGCCGAACTTGCCTGCGGCAGGTTCCAGCGTGTCACTTTGTTCGTAGACCAGGTTGGTGAACTGCTCGGCGGCTGCGGCGAACTGGCGCGCGGCCTGCTGCTGGCGCACTTCGGTCTGGATCTGCGACTTGACCTCGGCCAAGGGCTTGACCACCGCCGGGCGCACGCCCGTCAGCTTAATGATGTGGAAGCCGTAATCGGTCGGCACCACGCCCGAGATCTCGCCGTTCTTGAGGCCGAATGCGGCATCTTCGAACGCCTTGACCATCTGACCTTTGCCGAACCAGTCCAGGTCGCCGCCGTTGGCAGCGGATCCGGGGTCTTGCGAGTTGGCACGCGCAAGCTTGGCAAAGTCGGCGCCGGGCGCCTTGACCTGGGCGGCCAGATCGTCGGCCTTCTTGCGTGCCGCCTCGCGGTCGGCAGCCGACGCGCCGCTGTCCACCGTGATCAGGATGTGGCTGGCGCGGCGTTGTTCTTCCTGGCGGAATCGCGCCTGGTTCTGGTCATAGAAGCTTTGCACGTCGGCGTCCGACACCGAAATCTTGGACGTGACGGCGTTCTGGTCCAGCACCACGTACTGCGCGTCCACGCGTTCGGGCAGCTCGAAGGCACGGCGGTTCGCGTCGTAGAAGGTCTTGACGTCGGCGTCGCTGATCTTGACCTGCGGCAGGTAGGTCGACGTGTTGATCGACAGGGTCTGCACCTGGCGGCGTTCCGTCGCAATCGCGATCAGGCGATCCAGCACGCTGGACGGCATGATGACCGATTCGGCCACCGGAGCAAGCACTTGCTGCAGCGACAGATCGCGGCGCAGCTGGCTTTCGAACATGACCGGGGTCATGCCCTGCGCGGCCAGCGCTTCGCGGTAGCGCGTGTTGCTGAAACGGCCGTCTTCCTGCACGGCGGGGATGGCCTGGATCGTGTCACGCAGGCGTTCGTCCGATGCCGAAAAGTGCGCCTTGGACGCCTCGGTCGCGATAAGGCGCGTGTTGATCAGTTCGTCGAGGACAGCCTTGCGCATCACCGGCGTATCGAACGCGGCCGGGTCGAACTGCGGGCCCATCATCGAACGCAACTGGTCCAGACGGCTGCGCACGGCGGCGTCGTATTCCTGCTGCGAGACGGCTTCGCCGTCGACCTTCGCCAGCGACTTGTCATTGTTCATGAAGCTGGAATAGCCCTGAACGCCAACAAACACAAAGGAAGGCAGAATCAAGAGCAGCAGGACGAACTGCATCCAGCGGCGATGATTTCGGATAGTTTCAAACATTCACGCGTACTCCGATCGATTGCTCACAGCAAGGCGGGGCAACAAACAAAGTGCCCATAGGCAGCACGCCGATGGGCACTCTTTGACTGGCCAGATTCTAGCATGCGCCGCTGAGCCCGCCGGGGCGTGGCGCCGCCGCCGCACCCAGGGAAAACGCCGGTAGGACAAGGGCCTGCGACGCCTTCAGTCCCGATCCGCGAACACCATGCACACCGGACTGCCGCAGGCCACCGACTGCCCGGTGTCCGCCAGTTGCCCCGTTGCGCCGTCCACGGCAAAGGTCACGATCCGGTCCGTGTCTTCATTCAGCACGAACATATGCCGGCCGCCGGGCGCCAGAGCAAAGAAGCGCGGCGTGCGGCCGCCGGATGGCGTGGCGTCCTGGAAGGTCAGCCTGCCGGTGGCCGGGTCGATGCGGAACACGGCAATACTGTCGTGCGCCCGGTTCGATGCGTACAAGTTGCGCCCGGCCGCATCGATCGTGATGCCGGATGCGCGGCTGTCGCCAGTCCAGGTATCCGGCAATGCCGACAGGACTTGAAAAGCTACCAGCTTGCCGGTGTCAGCCGCGTAGTGATACGCCGTCACCGTCGAATCCAGTTCGTTGATGACGTAGGCATACGGCGCCGACGGATGGAAGGCAAGGTGCCGGGGCCCGGCCGTTTCACGGGTATCCACCCACGGCGTCGCCGCCGGGGTGAGCACGCCCTCGTCGAACCGGAACACGAAGACACGGTTCACGCCCTTGTCGGGCACGACGACATGACGCCCCGCCGGATCGAAGGGGTTGAAGTGCGGCTTGGCAAAGGGCTGCTCCACCCGGTGCGGTCCGGGCGAACCCGGCAGGGTCACGATCTGCGACGGCCCCGACAATTCGCCTGACGCCGCAACCGGCAATACCGCCAGGTTGCTGCTCAGGTGGTTCGAGACGACCAGATGGCGTTCGGTAGGATCCAGGGCCAGATGCACCGGATTGCGGCCGCCGCAGGGCACGGTGCCCAGCAGGGACAGGTTGCCGTCCGCCAGCACTTCAAACGCACTGGCGTCTTCACTGTCGCCATGCACGGCATACAGGCGATCGGCCCGGCGATTCAAGGCCAGGTAGGACGGATTCTTCAAGCCACCGACAACATGCAGCAAGGTCAGCGAAGCGGTTTCGGCGTCCACCCGAAACACGCTGATGCCCTCCCCGCGCGCATTGCGCTCGCGCGTCGTACGCGAACCCACGTAGGCCAAAGTCATGCGGCCTCCGGCATGCCCAGAGTCTCGTGCAGGATGGCCGGGATGACGCCGCCTTCGCGCAGCAGGCGCACTTCCAACTGCGTCTCCACGGCGGCCTGCGCAGTGAACGCGTCGATATCGCCATTGGCGCGCAGCACCCGTACCGGAACGGCAATCCGCGGCGCAATGACGTCAAACGGTGCATCGATCTCGATACGGTCCCCCGGCAACAGTGCCAGGGTCGTCGGGTTCACGCCGTCGGGCATACGCAACGGCAGAATGCCCATGCCAATCAGATTGGACCGGTGGATCCGTTCGAAACTGACCGCCAGCACCGCGCGGATGCCCAGCAGGCGCTGCCCCTTGGCGGCCCAGTCGCGCGACGATCCGGTGCCATACCGCGCGCCCGCGACCAGCACCACCGGCTGCCCGGCATCGCGATACTGCTGCGCCACATCCCAGATCGGCTGCACCGTGTTGCTGGGCACATGCAAGGTGTGCGCGACCGGCATGCCCGGTTTCAGCAAGTTGACCAGCGTTTTGGAGTGGAAGGCGGCGCGCATCATCACTTCCCAATTGCCGCGCCGCGACGCAAACACATTCAGGTCGTTGCGATCGTCGCCGCGCGCCACCAGGAAATCCGCGACCAGGCTGTCGGGCGGGATCGCGCTGGCGGGCGAGATGTGGTCGGTGGTGATGTCATCGCCGACCACCATCAACGGATAGGCCACATAACGTCCCAACTGACTGCCTTCCGTTGCTGACGCAAACGGCGGGCGGCGCAAGGCGGTGGATGCGGGATCCCACGGATACAGCGGTGTGTCCGGCGCGGCCAGGGCGTACCACAGCGGATTCCGGCTGGCGATCTCGAAGTCGCGGCGGTAGTCCGCCGGATCCAGCGCCTCGTGCAAGTGAGCGGCCACCTCTTCACGCGTGGGCCACAGGTCGGACAGCATGACGGACCGGCCATCGGCGGTGACCTGAACAGGCTCCGTGCGCAGATCACGCTCGGCATCGCCCGCCAGCCCGAAGGCGATCACCAGTGGCGGCGACATGATGAAACCCAATTCCAGGTCCGGATGCACCCGCCCCGGAAAGTTGCGGTTGCCCGACAGCGCCGCGACCGGCAGCGCGGTGCCCGCCGAGATCGCCGCGCGGATCGGCGGCGTCAACGGGCCCGAATTGCCGATACAGGTCGTGCAGCCATAGCCCACGATGCCGAAGCCCACGGCTTCCAGGTCGTCGAGCAGGCCGGAACGTTGCAGGTAGGAGGCCGCCGCAGGCGAGCCCGGTCCGAGCGACGTCTTGACCCACGATGGCACCCGCAAGCCCAGCGCACGCGCCTTGCGCGCCAGCACCCCGGCCGCGATCAGCAGCGCGGGGTCGGACGTGTTGGTGCAGCTGGTGATCGCAGCGATGGCCACCGGGTGGCGCGGCAGCGCGGGGGTGGGCGCCAGGGATGCTGCGGTGTTCACTGCAGTCGAGTCTGCGCCATCGCCCCGCACGGCAGCCACGTCGGCTTCCTTGCCTGCCGGCACGAAGCCCAGGGCGGCCAATACCTCTTTTGTCTGCCCCGCTTCCAGCAGGTCCTGCGGCCGCTTCGGCCCGGCCACGTGGCAGCCGATCGTGTCCAGGTCGATATGGATCGCGCGGGTGTAGCGGGGTTCGGCATCGGGATCGAACCAGATGCCCAGATGCTGGCTGAATGCCTCGACCCGCGCCACGTGTTCCGCGGTTCGGCCTGTTGCCCGCAGATAGGTCAGCGTGGTTGCATCGATGGGGAAGTAGCCCGTCGTCGCGCCGTACTCGGGCGCCATGTTGGCCACCACCGCCCGGTCACCTGCCGTCAGCGTGCTCACGCCGGGGCCAAAGAACTCAATGAATTCCCCCGAGACCGACAGGGCCCGCAACCGCTGCGTGACCGTCAGCGCCAGGTCAGTGGCCAGCACGCCGGGCTTCAAGGCGCCGGTCAGTTTCACGCCGATCACGTCCGGGATACGCAACAGGGTCGGCATGCCGAACATCACGGTCTGCGCTTCCAGTCCACCCACGCCCCATCCCAGCACGCCGATGCCGTTGATCATGGGCGTGTGGCTGTCGGTGCCGATCATCATGTCGGGCACCAGCCAGGTCGCGCCATCACGCGCTTCGGTCGTCACGACCGTGGCCAGCTGTTCCAGGTTGATGGTGTGCATGATCCCCGTGCCGGGCGGGTGGATCCGCACGCCGCGCATGGACTTGGACGCCCACCGCAGGAAGCGGTAGCGCTCGGCATTGCGGCGGATTTCATGCTGCAGGTTGGTCGTGGCGGCGCCGGGTTCGGCAAACGCTTCGACCGCCAGCGAGTGATCCACCGACACGTCCACCGGCAGCATTGGATTGAGCAAGGACGGATCGGCGCCGGCTTCGGCCAGCACATTGCGCATGGCGGCAATGTCGATCAGGGCAGGCGTGCTGGTCGTGTCGTGCATCAGCACACGGCCGGGCTGGAACGCCAGTTCGGCCTCGCTCGTGCCGGTGTCCAGCCAGGCAAACAGCGCCGCGATGGCGTCGCTGCGTTCGGCGCCGCGCATGTTGCGCAGCGCGTTTTCCATCAGCAGACGCAGCACGACCGGCAAGCGATCCAGGCGCGATCCGCACACGCCGCGCAGGTCTGCGCACGCGTAAGTCTGCCCGTCATGCGTGAACGATGCGGCAGAAAAGTCGTTGGTGTTTTCCATAGGATTGATTTTGCATATTTATTCAATAAAATGCAATTCCGTGCAAACCCTAGACCTGCCGTACCCACCACAATTCTGCACTCGGAGACACGTCATGCCCTCGCGCCATTCCTTCGTTCTATCCACGTTCGCCCTGGGCGTGCTCGGCGCCACGGCAAGCCTGCCTGCCCAGGCACAGACACCCTACCCGTCCCGCCCCATCACCATCGTCGTGCCGTTTTCGGCCGGCGGCGGGGTGGACGCCGTGGCACGCCTGCTGGGTGACCGCATGCGTGTTGCGCTCAAGCAGTCGGTGGTCGTGGAAAACAAGGGTGGCGCCAGCGGCATGCTCGGCGCAGCCGCAGTGTCGAAGGCAGCGCCTGACGGATATACGCTGCTGATGGGGTCGGCCGGCGAAACGGCCATCAACCCGCTGATCTACAAGCAGATGCAATACCAGCCGGAAAAGGATCTGGCGCCCATCTCGCTGGTGACGCGTGTCCCGAATGTATTGCTGGCCAGCCCGACCCTGCCGGTCAAGAACGTGGAAGAACTGGTGACCTACGCCAAGGCCCACCCCGGCGTTACCTACGGCACCAGCGGCGTGGGCAACCCGCAGCATCTGAACGGCGAATTGCTGGCGTCGCTGGCCGGCGTCAAACTCAGCCATGTTCCGTACAAGGGCGCGTCAGCGCAGCTGGTCGATGTGGCGTCGGGCAACGTCAACCTGACCTTCGTGAGCATGGCCGGCGCCCTGCCCTTCATCAAGGGCGGCCGCGTCAAACCGCTGGCCGTGACGTCGGCCAAACGCGCCAGCTTTGCCCCGGACATCCCGGCCATTGCCGAATACGCGCCATTGGCTGCCTACACGCTGGAAAACTGGTTCGGCCTGTTTGCGCCCGCTGGCACCCCTGCCGACGTCCAGGTCAAGCTGAACACGGTCGTGAACCAGGTGCTGCGCGACCCCGAAGTGATCCGCCTGCTGCAGGAACAGGGCGGTGAAGCCACCCCCATGACGCAAGACGCTTTCCGCGACTTCATCAAGACCCAGACGGCGCAATATGCGCGGATCGTCAAGAGCGCCAACATCACGGCGGAATGATCGGTCGAGCCAGGCAGCGGCAGGCGGACGGACGCGATTCCCGAACCCGCATTGCCGCGGAATGACGCCACCGGCGGCGTACCGCGCCTCAGGACGCCAGCAGCCCTGCGATCCGTTCCAGGTTGCGTAGCGTGCTGGACAGGTGCATGCGCAGCGCGTCCGACGCCGCCTTGAGCTTGCCCGCCTCGATCAGGCTCAGGATTTCAAGGTGCTGGTGGCAATGCTCGACATAACGTTCCCTATCCTTCATGGACCGGTACGACAGCAGCCGCCGCACGCGGTTGACGCGCTTGATCGTCTCGATGAAGAAAGGGTTGCCTGACGCTTCCACCAGCGATTCGTGGAAACGCACGCCCCGCTCGTGGATCTGCGCCGCCGAGTCGGTCTCGATGCCCCCTTCCAGCAGATGTTCTTCGGCCGCCCGGCACCGCGCCAGCACCGCCGCATCCATCCGGAACCCGGGTTCCAGCAAGGCTGCCGGCTCCAGCGCCAGGCGCAGCCGGTAGGACTGCAGCAGACTGTCGGGCGTGCGCAGCATGGACGAAAACGTCCAGCCATACCCCGGCTTGCGCGACACCCAGCCTTCCTGCGCAATGCGGTTCAGCACCTGGGTCATCTGCGCGCCGGTCAGGCCGTACTTGGCGCGCAGCATGGTCTCGGTCACGTCGATCGGCAGGCGATCCTGCAACACATCTTCGGCAATCCGGAAATAGGTATCGTCCAGCGCGTTGCTGTCGTCGAGCTGCAGGCCCTGTGCATCGGCTACCCCGCTGTCCGCCAATGCCCCCGACACGAAATACCCCCGGTTCGGCACCCGTTGCAATACGCCGCGATCATGCAGCAATTGCAAAGCCTGATTCACCGGCGAACGCGACACCCGCAAGCGGTCCGCGAGCATCTGCGCGGGCAGATGGCTTCCTTCGGCAAGATTCTCGGTTCGCACGAACTCGTAGATCTGCGCGGCAATGGCGTGTGTGGAGGGCATAGGACGTGATTGTCGCACCCGCTGCGCGGGCCGATCAACCAAAGCCGCTGCGCATGGGAGCCCCGGCCCCGGTCAGGCCGCATCCCCTGGCATGCCTGAGCAGCTACCTGGCGCAGACCATGTCACGCCTCGCCCCAGCATGCTAGGCTTTCGGTCCAGGTTTCCATCCTTCAGGAGTCAGCATGTACCAGGATCTCGCGCTCTATATCGACGGTGAATTCATCAAAGGCGGCGACCGTCGCGAGCAGGACATCATCAACCCCGCCACGCAGGAAGTGCTCGGCAAACTGCCGCACGCCACGCCCGCCGATCTGGACCGCGCCCTGGCCGCCGCGCAGCGCGCCTTCGAAACCTGGAAGAAGACGTCGCCGCTTGAACGCTCGCGCATCCTGCGCAAGGTGGCCGAACTGACCCGCGAACGCGCCCAGGAAATCGGCCGCAACATCACGCTGGACCAGGGCAAGCCGCTGGCCGAGGCGGTAGCCGAAATCATGGTCTGCGCCGAACACGCCGAATGGCATGCCGAAGAGGCCCGCCGCATCTACGGCCGCGTGATCCCGCCCCGCAACGCCGACGTCCGCCAGATCGTCGTGCGCGAACCCGTCGGCGTCTGCGCGGCGTTTTCGCCCTGGAACTTTCCGTTCAACCAGGCCATCCGCAAGACCGCCGCAGCACTTGGCGCCGGCTGCACGCTGATCCTGAAAGGCCCCGAAGACTCGCCCAGCGCCGTCGTCGCCATCGCCCAGCTGTTCCACGATGCCGGCCTTCCGCCGGGCGTCCTCAACATCGTCTGGGGCGTGCCCAGCGAAGTGTCGACGCATCTGATCACCTCGCCCATCGTGCGCAAGATTTCCTTTACCGGCTCGGTGCCCGTCGGCAAACAACTGGCCGCCCTGGCGGGCCAGCACATGAAACGCATCACCATGGAACTGGGCGGCCATTCCCCCGTCCTGGTGTTCGATGACGCCGACATCGAACCGGCTGCCGAAATGCTCGCCCGGTCCAAGATCCGTAACGCCGGACAGGTGTGCGTGTCCCCTACCCGCTTCTACGTGCAGGAAAAGGCCTACGACAAATTCCTGGCCAAATTCACCGACGTGATCGCCTCGATCAAGGTCGGCGACGGCCTGGCCTCCGACACGCAAATGGGTCCGCTGGCCCATGAACGCCGCGTGCTGTCGATGGAATCGTTCCTGGACGACGCCAACCAGCGCGGCGGCACGGTAGTGACCGGCGGCTCGCGCCTGGGCGACAAGGGCTACTTCTTCTCGCCCGCGGTCATTACCGACCTGCCCGACGATTCCCGCCTGATGACGGAAGAACCCTTCGGCCCCGTCGCCCCCGTGGTCCGCTTCAAGACCACCGACGAGGTGCTGCGCCGCGCGAACAGCCTGCCCTTCGGCCTGGCGTCCTACGTGTTCACCAACTCCTTGAAGACGGCGCATCAGGCATCGAATGGGCTCGAAGCCGGCATGGTCAACATCAACCACTTCGGCATGGCGCTGTCCGAAACACCATTCGGCGGGATCAAGGATTCCGGCATCGGCAGCGAAGGCGGCACGGAAACCTTCGATGGGTATCTCGTGACGAAATTCATTACGCAGATCTGATCGGCCAAGCAGCGCTCAGGCTTTCCCGCTGAGCGCTTGCACAAGAATCTTGGCCGGACCCTCGATATGCTCCCGCGCAAGCTTCAGGGCGAGCGGCACATCCCGTGCAAGCGCCGCTTCCATCACCGCACGGTGATCATCATCCGGGTCGGCCACCAGCACGCGTCGGGCGTAGTAGCGATAGCGTTCGGCGTGAACGAACAGCTGCTCGAACAACTGGATCATTCGTGATGAACCACAGGCGCTGATCAGCGCAGTGTGGAAGGCCTTGTGGGGATCGTCGTAGTCGATGTTTCCGATGGGGGGATCCATGCTCGCATAGCGGGGCACCTTTTTCAGGCGGTGGTAGCTCAGCACCACCCGCTCCTCCCAAGCATCGTCACCTTGCTCGATCGATGCACGCAACGCCGACTCGGACATCAACACGCGGGCCTGGCAGATATCCAGCGCGTCTGTCGCGCTGACGGCCGCGGCAGAAAACCCACGCTGCTCCGAATACGTGACCAATCCGTCGGAGGCCAGCCGGTTGAGCGCCTCCCGAATCGGAATCACACCACACTGGTAGCGCTCGCTCAATTCCTGAATGCGTAAACGTTCGCCCGGTTCAAGGCTCGCCTGAATCAGATCCCGGCGTATTGCATGATAGACCAGGCTGACACTGGTCATGCGCCCTTTTTGTGCAAGTATGAGGTTCACCTTGGCGGAACCACCGGCAGCAACAAGAAGGACGCCTGGTCGCCACCCGTGAACAAGGTGGATGTACCTGAAAAATCGTCGTGACCGCGGTCCAGCGGATGATTGTGCAACAGACGTCCGGCCTTGCCCGGGAACTCGAAGTCTTTGCCTTGCAGCGTCAGCGTCAATCGGTAGCCGGCGGGAATCACGATAGACGTTGGCCAGACCTCGACATCCAGCGCATAGGACTGGCCCGGCTCGAGCTTCTGCACTTCATCGTGCGCATGGAAGACCCGGTAGGGCAGCGACTGGGCCTCATCGATCTTGCGGTGCGACGCCCGGAGCCAGCCCCGCGTCAGCGGCGTGGGTTCATGCGCACCGTCAAATACCACTTCTTTGCCGTCGGGATCAAAGAGCCTGAGGATGGCAAACAGATCCAGGTCGGGCGTCGAGGACGCCACCCAGATTTTCAGCGTGACAAACCCTGTCAATTCCGTTTCCTGCGCAAAGGGCGCTGTCGTGAAGTCCACGCCATCCCCCGTCGCGTCAAAACTTGTTTCGGCCGCGGATCCCGGCGTCTCTGGCGCCAGGCTTCGCGTCGCGGCGTCCAGATAGAACGCTGTCCATACGGTGCGCGCCAAGGGAAATTCGTTTTCCGTCCGCGTCGCGGAACCTTCGACGTGACGGACCGCCAGCTTGACCGGCGGCTCATCCTCCCAGCCGTTTTGATCGCCTCGTAGATAAAAATTGAAGAAGCGCTTTTGCATGGCCACGTAGTCGGGCAGATAGAAGCTTTCGTAGTGCGTCCCGATATGCATGGACAGCCATTTCTTTTTGGCGCCCGCCCGCAGGTACCCCTCGATGTTCCCCCGAAGGTGGTTGCCCGGCCCGCCCCAATTGCCAGCGGATAACACGGGCACGTCGATCCGGGACAGATCCGGCGAACGTTCACGATGCCATGCGTCGCACAGGGGGTGCCGCGCCATTTCGGCGGGGTAATCACTTCGATTACCGAGCAGCAGAGGCGCACTCAGTGCGTCGCCCGTGGTGGGCAAGCCGGTATCCCGATCGCGATACGGCGTGCCACCGCTGCCGTGCTGGTTGGACAGCACCTGCTTGGGCCACCAGGCCTGCAGGAACCCATTGCTCATGATCCCGCCGTGAAAGCCATAGTCACGGTAATGGTCCGAACGTCCTTCCCACGGCACGATGGCGGCCAGATAAGGAGGACGCAGCGCGGCAACCCGCCATTGCGTCGCTGCGTAATACGAAATGCCGATCAACCCGACTTTGCCGTTGCTCCAGGTTTGTGTCCCCGCCCACGCAATGGACGCCACGTAATCTTCGATCTCGCGTGCTGACATCGGATCAAGGAAGCCCGGAGACTTGCCGCTGCCTCGCGAATCGACATGGATCACCACGAAGCCATCCGGCACCCAACGCTCCGGATCGACGGTTTCCCATCGCATGTATTTGCCGGTGGACCCGTTGCTGCACAGGTCCGGATGCAGCTTCATCAACTTTTCCCACTGCGGCTTCCAGCCATCGGCAAAGTGCACGTCCTTGCCATAAACGCCTTGCGCCATGACGACCGGATACTGGCCGGGCGCGTCCGGCCGGAACACATTGGCGCGCAAGATGGCGCCGTCGTCCATAGGAATCGCAACGTCTTTCTCGAACACCATTGCATGGGAACGTAATGGGGTGATGCTCATGGGGGGTCTCCTGCCGGATGATGGACACACTGAGGCGAACGCGATGGCACGTCGCCCTGCGATTCATTCTTTTTGAATGTTTGCCGCCGCGGCGATCTGCGTGTACACACTGGTTTCCTTGTCCAGATGCGACGCCATGTCCTTGGGCGGGCCTCCCACCACGTCAAGGCCCATGGACGCGAACCGCTGCGTCATCTCGGGTGACTTCAGGATGTCATCGAGCGTTTTGTTGAGCTTGGCAACGACATCGGGTGGCGTGTTCGCCGGAGCCAGAAAGCCCTGCCAACCGCCGTCGACTTCAAAGCCGGAAACGCCTGCTTCCTTCACCGTCGGCACGTCCGGCAACTGCGGAATACGCGAGCTTCCGGTCACCGCCAGGGCTTTCAACTTGCCTTGCTTGACCTGCTCGATGGCCGACACGGGATTCAGGAAGGCCACCTGCACCTCGCCTGCAATGACCGCATTCATTGCCGGTGCGGCGCCCTTGTAGGGAATGTGGACCAGATGCGTGCCCGCCTTGCTGTTGAAGTATTCAGCGACCATGTGCATGGTGTTTCCAACGCCGGCGGACCCGTACGTGATATTGGACTGGGCTGGCCGAGCCAACGCGACCAGTTCCTGAACATCCTTGGCCGCCAGGCGCGGATTGGCGACCAATACCTGACCGCGCGTCACGCCCACGAGCGACACCGGCACGAAATCTTTCGCGGTGTCGTAGGGCAGCTTCTTGTACAGCAGGGGATTGATGACGTGCGAGCCGGTGGTGTACAGCAGCGTATAGCCGTCGGCCGGCGCGTTGGCGACCGCTTCTGTCGCGATGATGCCATTGGCCCCTGCCCGATTATCGACAACGACCGTCTGGCCCATGCGCTTCGTCAGTTCCTGGGCAAGGATGCGTGCGACGGTGTCCGGGTTACCGCCTGGCGAGAATGGCAGCAGGATTTTGATGGGCCGGTCGGGATAGGTCTGCGCTTCGGCTGGGCTAGCCGTGGCCATCGCCGCCACAGCAAGGACGGCAGTCAGCGTGCCGCTCAAGGTTCGCAACATGTGTCTTCTCCATTGGGTGGATGGCATGGCCTTTGGCCGCTTGCCATATCGCGTCTCTGTTGGACGCGTTCGAAGATCATATATTATTTGGTTAAATGAGCGTGAATTTATAATTATCCGTGCTAATTCCGATCAGATCGCGGGCATCGTGCACGCGTGGCTGGTGAAAAAGGGGATGCTCGATTAGAGCAAGGTTCGGCGAGTGCGGCGGTCCGTCTGAGCAATAAAAAAAGCCCCTTGAGGAAGGGGCTATTTTTCATTCGTCGTCGAAGACCGCTTTGCACCGGACAATAAAAAAGCCCCTTCACGAGGGGCTTCAATCATTCTTGACTACAGTCACACCGAATCTGGAACTCCACCAAATACTTGGTGGGCGCTGAGGGGTTCGAACCCCCGACCTACGCCTTGTAAGGGCGCCGCTCTACCAGCTGAGCTAAGCGCCCGAGGGCGTTCGTTCAGTGCGAAAACGATTATATCGGAAGCGAAAAACTTTTGCAGGGCCGACGGGCGAGATGCGCGCGGCCTGCAGTCTGGCGCAGATCAGTTGACGGCGTCTTTCAGCGCCTTGCCCGGACGGAACTTTGGCACTTTGGCTTTCTTGATTTTGATGGCTTCGCCGGTGCGCGGGTTGCGGCCCGTGCGGGCGGCGCGCGCGGTGACTGCAAACGTGCCGAAACCGACCAGTGTCACCGTGCCACCCTTCTTGAGGGTGGTCTTAACCGCTCCGACCAAGGCGTCCAAGGAACGGCCTGCTGCTGCCTTGGAAATATCGGCATGCTTGGCGATATGGTCGATAAGCTCGGTCTTGTTCATTAGGCCCCTCTCAAGGTCTGTCTATGGATAATGGAACGGACATCTCGACACCGTCAAGGGTCGAGTTCCAGGCGCATCGATACCGGTGAAACGTCGGTTTACCGGGGATAGGCAAAGGACTATTTAAGCCTTGCGTGGAAATACGTGTCAAGGGAAAACGGGCCGTCTTCCCAGGGGAAATGGGTGTTTGAGACAGGGGTCGAAAAAAAAGGGAGTGCTTGCGCACTCCCTCTATTGACGAGCAGGCCAGAGCCTGATTAGACCGTCGATTGAATCCGTGGATTAATGCTTCAACCCGGGATCCGCCACGCCGGCCGCGGCAGGCGCCGCAGCAACGTGGCCTTCGACCTTCTCGCCTTCCTTCACCGCCGGCGTGGCCTCTTCTTCAGGCAACGCGTCGGGGAAACGTTCCAGCGCCAGTTCCAGCACGCGATCGATCCAGCGAACCGGAATGATCTCGAGGTGGTTCTTGACCGAATCCGGAATCTCGGCCAGATCCTTGGCGTTTTCTTCCGGAATCAGCACCGTCCGGATGCCGCCGCGATGCGCCGCCAGCAGCTTTTCCTTCAAGCCGCCAATCGGCAGCACTTCACCACGCAGCGTGATTTCGCCGGTCATGGCCACGTCGGCCCGCACCGGGATACCCGTGAGCGCCGACACGATCGCAGTCGTGATGGCGGCGCCGGCGGACGGACCGTCCTTGGGCGTGGCGCCATCCGGAACGTGCACGTGGATGTCGCGCTTTTCCAGAATCGACTGCTGGATGCCGAGGCGACGGGCGCGTGCCCGCACGACCGACCGTGCCGCTTCAACCGATTCCTTCATCACGTCACCCAGCGAACCGGTGCGCTGCACCGCGCCCTTGCCGGGCATGACCGCGACTTCGATCGCCAGCAGATCGCCGCCGACTTCCGTCCAGGCCAGGCCGGTCACCTGACCGATCTGGTTTTCCTTCTCGGCCACGCCGAACGAATACCGGCGAACGCCCAGGTAGTCGTTCAGGTTGTCGGACGCCACGGTCACACGTTCCTTGCCGCCCTTGAGCAGCAGGTGCTTGACGACCTTGCGGCAGATCTTGCTGACTTCACGTTCCAGCGCACGCACACCGGCTTCCCGCGTGTAGTAGCGGACGATGTCGCGCAGCGCCGATTCTTCGATCAGCAGTTCTTCCGGCTTGAGGCCGTTGTTCTTCATCTGCTTGGGCAGCAAGTGCTGCGAAGCGATGTGCACCTTTTCGTCTTCCGTATAACCGGACAGGCGAATCACTTCCATCCGGTCGAGCAGCGCCGGCGGAATGTTGAGCGTGTTGCTGGTGGCCACGAACATCACATCGGACAGGTCGAAGTCGACCTCGACATAATGGTCCTGGAAGGTGTGGTTCTGTTCCGGATCCAGCACTTCAAGCAGGGCCGAGGCCGGGTCGCCGCGGAAGTCCATGCCCATCTTGTCGACTTCGTCGAGCAGGAAGAGCGGATTGCGCGTACCGGTCTTGGACAGGTTCTGCAGGATCTTGCCAGGCATCGAACCGATATAGGTCCGGCGATGGCCGCGGATCTCGGATTCATCGCGCACGCCACCCAGCGCCATCCGCACGAACTTGCGGTTGGTCGCCTTGGCGATCGACTGGCCGAGCGAGGTCTTGCCGACCCCTGGAGGTCCAACCAGGCACAGAATCGGCGCCTTGACCTTGTCCACGCGCTGCTGGACTGCCAGGTATTCGAGGATGCGTTCCTTGACCTTGTCCAGACCGTAGTGGTCGTCGTCGAGCACGCTTTCGGCGTGCGACAGCGAATTGTTGACCTTGCTCTTCTTTTTCCAGGGCAGGCCGATCAGGGTGTCGATGTAATTGCGCACCACGGTAGCTTCGGCCGACATCGGAGACATCAGCTTGAGCTTCTTCAGTTCGCCGTCGGCCTTCTTCTTGGCCTCTTTGGGCATGTGCGCGGCGATGATCTTTTTTTCGAGTTCCTCGAAATCCGCGCCGTCTTCGCCTTCGCCCAATTCCTTCTGGATGGCCTTGACCTGTTCGTTCAGGTAGTACTCGCGCTGGCTCTTTTCCATCTGCTTCTTGACGCGGCCACGAATGCGCTTTTCGACCTGAAGAATGTCGATTTCGGCTTCGAGCTGGGTCAGCAGGGATTCAAGGCGTTCGGACGTGGAAAAGACTTCCAGCATCTTCTGCTTTTGTTCGAGCTTGAGCGGCAGGTGAGCGGCGATGGTGTCAGCCAGGCGGCCGGGTTCGTCGATACCGGCGAGCGATGTCAGGATCTCGGGCGGGATCTTCTTGTTCAGCTTCACATACTGATCGAATTGCGACACGATCGCGCGGCGCAGCGCTTCGGTTTCGGAGCCTTGACCACGGTCGGGATCGATCGGCACCAGTTCGCAAGCGAAGTGGGCGCCGACGTCGTCGATACGGGTGATGCGGGCGCGCTGCGCGCCTTCGACCAGCACCTTGACGGTACCGTCGGGCAGCTTGAGCATCTGCAGGATGCTGGCAACGCAACCGATTTCATAGATGTCATCAGCGGACGGTTCGTCCTTGGCCGCGGATTTTTGCGCGACCAGCATGATGCTCTTGCCGGCTTCCATTGCGGATTCCAGCGCTTTGATGGACTTAGGGCGTCCCACAAACAACGGGATGACCATATGCGGGAACACGACCACGTCGCGCAGCGGAAGCAGCGGCAACTCGATCGGTTCTGAAGGCAGTATCAGGCTCGCAGACATGGTTCGTCCTCGGATTCGAATGCTTACAGGATGAGGGCGGATCCGTGCAATTCAAGCCATCGAGGCGGATGTTTCGGTCTGCGTGGCAACGATGCGCAGAAAGTGCATCCCCAAGGCCAGGATTGCTGATTGCACGCCGTTAAAACCACTGTAGCACGGCAGGAAGATCCTGCCGTGCTACAGCGTTACTGCAATGGAGCGAAGGTTCAACCGGGTGTTACACCGGCGGAAGGATCAGGGCGTAAGCCTCAGTGCTTGGCGGCAGACGCCGCCTTGGCTGTGGCTTCGCCGTAGATCAGGAGCGGTGGGCCCTCGCCATTGATGGCGTTCTCATCCAATACGACTTTGGTGACGTTGCCCTGGCTGGGCAGGTCGTACATCGTATCGAGCAAAGCCGCTTCAATGATGGACCGCAGACCCCGTGCACCCGTCTTGCGCTTGAGTGCGCGCTTGGCGATGGCGTGGAGTGCCTGCGGACGCACGTCGAGTTCCGCGCCTTCCATGGACAGAAGCTTCTGGAACTGCTTGATCAGCGCGTTCTTGGGCTCGACCAGGATCTGGATCAGCGCTTCTTCGTCCAGCTCGGCCAACGTGGCGATCACCGGCAGACGACCGACCAGTTCGGGGATCAGCCCGAACTTGACCAGATCTTCGGGCTCGGCGTCCCCGAACAGCTCGCTGGTCGACCGTTCGGATTGGGCCTTGACCGACGCACCGAAGCCGATACCCGACTTTTCGGTGCGGCCGCGAATGACCTTTTCCAGACCATCGAATGCGCCACCGCAAATGAACAGAATGTTCGTCGTGTCGATCTGGACGAAATCCTGGTTGGGGTGCTTGCGCCCCCCTTGCGGCGGCACGGATGCAACCGTGCCTTCGATCAGCTTGAGCAGGGCCTGCTGCACGCCTTCACCCGATACGTCGCGGGTGATGGACGGGTTGTCGGCCTTGCGCGAGATCTTGTCGATTTCATCGATGTAGACGATGCCGCGCTGCGCCTTTTCAACGTCATAGTTGCAGTTCTGCAGCAGCTTCTGGATGATGTTTTCGACGTCCTCACCCACGTAACCGGCTTCCGTCAGCGTGGTCGCATCGGCGATCACGAACGGCACGTTCAACAGCCGCGCCAGCGTTTGCGCCAGCAACGTCTTGCCCGAACCCGTGGGCCCGATCAGCAGGATGTTGCTCTTGGACAGTTCGACCTCGTCGGTCTTGCTGCCGCCAGACTGGCGAATGCGCTTGTAGTGGTTGTAGACCGCCACCGACAGGATGCGCTTGGCGCGCGTCTGGCCGATCACGTACTGGTCGAGGATCTCTTTGATCTCGGCCGGCGTGGGCAACTCCGACTTGGCGCCGGTTTTCACATCCGCGGCGACTTCGTCGCGGATGATGTCGTTGCACAGGTCGATGCATTCATCGCAGATGAACACCGATGGACCGGCGATCAGCTTGCGAACTTCGTGCTGGCTCTTGCCACAAAACGAGCAATAGAGCAGTTTTTCGTTCGACCCTTTCTTTTCCGACATGCTCAACCCTGTTCAGTTCGGCTCGTGAACACTTTATCGATCAAACCATACCCGAGCGCGTCGGCTGCCGACATGAAGTTGTCGCGTTCGGTATCGAGCGCAATTCGTTCGATCGGCTGGCCGGTTTGGTCCGCCAGGATACGGTTCAGACGCTCGCGCAGATAAAGGATTTCCCGTGCGTGGATTTCGATATCGGTGGCCTGACCCTGCGCACCGCCCGAAGGCTGGTGAATCATGATGCGCGAATTCGGCAGCGAGAAACGCTTGCCCTTCTGGCCGGCGGCAAGCAGGAACGCGCCCATGCTGGCTGCCAGACCCGTGCACAAGGTCGAGACCTCTGGCTTCACGAACTGCATCGTGTCGAAGATTGCCATGCCCGCGTAGATCGAACCCCCGGGGGAATTGATGTACAGCGAGATGTCCTTGTCGGGGTTTTCCGATTCAAGGAACAGCAACTGGGCCACGATCAGGTTGGCCATCTGGTCTGCGACCGGGCCAACCATGAAGATCACCCGCTCTTTCAGCAGACGCGAGTAGATATCGTACGATCGTTCACCCCGACCAGACTGCTCGACAACCATCGGAATATAGCCGAGAGCTTTCGGGCCGAGCGACTCGGACCCGTACATCGATGCGTAGAAATCTACAAAGCGCTGCATTATTGGGCGGTTCCCATCAAGTCGTCGAAGGATACTTGCTCTTCAGCCACTTTGGCCTTGGCAAGGACATGCTGGACTACGTTGTCTTCCAGAACGATGGATTCGACTTCGGCCAGACGCGCCTTGTCGGAGATGTAGTAACGCACCACTTCTTCCGGACGCTCGTAGCTTTGGGCGAATTCTTCGATCTTTGCGCGGATCTGTTCCGGCTTGACTTTCAGGCCTTCGGCCTGGATCAGTTCGTTGATCAGCAGACCCAGGCGCACGCGGCGCTCGGATTCTGCGGTAAACGCGTCGGCCGGGATCGGCATTGTGTCGGCGTTCGGCACGCCGCGCTGCTTCAGGTCTTCACGGGCGGCGGCGATACGCTTTTCGGCGTCTTCGTTCACCAGCGCCTTGGGCACGTCGAACGAGACAGCCTTGGCCAGGGCTTCCATCACGCTGGCCTTGGTGCGGGCCAGCGTGCGGCTGCTGACTTCACGTTCCAGGTTGCCACGGATGTCGGCGCGCAGCTTTTCCACGTCGCCTTCGGCCTGGCCGAGCTGCTTCGCGAATTCGCTGTCGAATTCAGGCAGCACGCCTTCTTCGACTTTCTTGATCGTGATCGTGAACTGCGCGGTCTTGCCAGCGACGTCGGCCGAGCCGTAGTCAGCCGGGAAAGCCAGCGGGAAGGTCTTGGTTTCGCCAGCCTTCAGGCCACGGGCAGCTTCTTCGAATTCGGGAAGCATGCGGCCCTGGCCCAGCACGAACGCGAAGTCTTCGGCAGTGCCGCCGTCGAATGCGACGTCGTCGATCTTGCCTTCGAAGTCGAGCGTGACCTGGTCGTTGTCTTCTGCGGCGCGGCCTTCACGTTCGACGAACGTGACGCGCTGCTTGCGCAGAATGTCGATGGTGCGCTGGATTTCGGCGTCGCCCACGTCGCTCTTGGCCTTCGACACGTCAAGCGTCGACAGGTCAGGCAGTTCAACGTCGGGGTACACCTCAAACGTGGCGGTGAATGCGACGACGCTGTCGTCGTTGCCTTCGGTCTTGGGCGCCACGTTGGGCGAGCCAGCCAGACGCAGCTTGGATTCGCTCACGGTTTTTTCCAGTGCGTCGCCAATCTTGGCGTTCAGCACTTCCATGCGCAGCTCGGGGCCATACGACCGCGACAGCATGGACATAGGAACCTTGCCTGGACGGAATCCAGGCATTTTGGCGGTGCGAGCCATACGCTTGAGACGCGAATCGACTTCTTTTTCGATGTCGGCTACCGGCACGGAAAGATCCACGCGACGCTCAAGACCCGACAGGGTTTCAACCACAGGCTGCATGCAAAAACCTATATGAGTGTTATGTAGTAATCAATGGGACGGACCCCGGACAAGCCCGGGAAGGCGCTTGATGCGGGACGGGATTCGTCCGGGCATCCTTGAATTGTGCCACAGCGCGCCATAGAAGCCCTTGCGCGGCGCACCATGACAGTGTTCGCTTGCGCCCGAACTGGGAAGATGAGGCTGACGCCGTGGATAACAAGTACTAGGGTACAGCGCACGGGGTCATGCAATGGTCATGGAGCAGAAGACCGGGGTGGTATGGCACCACCCCCTGCACCAATCACCTGGTGCGACCGAGAGGAATCGAACCTCCACAGGATTTCTCCCGACAGGACCTAAACCTGTTGCGTCTACCAATTTCGCCACGGTCGCGTAATTCGGCATTCTAACCTGAACTTGAAACGTTTCCAGGGCAGGATGGACCGAAGGACCCCACGAAACTCACGGACGAGGCTGGCACAGCAAGGTTACAATGCTGCCCCATGAACCCACGCCTTGGCGCTCTGCAGCCCTATCCCTTCGAAAAACTCCGTGCGCTGCACGCCGGGGTCGTCCTTCCCGCCGACCGGCGGCCGATCAACCTGTCGATCGGCGAGCCCAAGCACCCCACGCCCGCGTTCATCGAAGACGCCGTCCGCGACAACCTGAAAGGGTTGTCGGGTTATCCGCTCACGCGCGGAACCGACGCCTTGCGGTCGGCCATCGCCAACTGGCTGATGCGCCGCTACGACCTGCCCCGGATCGACCCGGCCACCCAGGTGCTGCCGGTGCTGGGATCCCGCGAAGCCCTGTTTGCGTTTGCGCAGACCGTGCTGGATCCGGACGCCAACGCCCGGGTGCTCTGCCCGAACCCGTTCTATCAGATCTACGAAGGTTCGGCCTTGCTGGCGGGCGCCCGTCCGACCTTCATCAATGCCGACGCCAGCCGCGACTTTGCGGCCGACTGGGACAGCGTGTCGGACGAAGTCTGGGCCGAGACGCAACTGATCTATGTGTGCTCGCCGGGCAATCCGGCCGGCAATGTGATGACGCTGGACGAATGGCGCATGCTGTTCGACCGGGCCGATCGCCACGGTTTCGTGATCGCGGCCGACGAGTGCTATTCCGAAATCTATTTTGACGAAGCCCATCCGCCGCTGGGCGCGCTGGAAGCGGCGCACCGCCTGGGCCGCACCGACTTCCATAACCTGATCTGCTTTTCCAGCCTGTCGAAGCGGTCCAACGTGCCGGGCATGCGCTCGGGCTTTGTGGCGGGCGACGCCAACCTGATCAAGCAATTCCTGCTGTACCGCACTTACCACGGCAGCGCCATGAGCGACGTCGTGGCCGCCGCCAGTGTTGCGGCCTGGAATGACGAAGCGCATGTGATCGACAACCGCCGCATGTACGCCGAAAAGTTCGACGCCGTGCTGCCCATCCTGCAGCCTGCGCTGGACGTGACCCGCCCCCAGGCAGCGTTTTACCTGTGGCCGCGCACGCCCGGGTCGGACACCGACTTTGCGCGCGCGCTGCTGGAACAGGAAGCCGTGACCGTGCTGCCCGGCAGTTTCCTGGCCCGCGACGCGTCGGCCGATGGCCGCGGCGGCAATCCGGGCACGGGCCGCATCCGGATCGCGCTGGTCGCGCCGCTGGACGAATGCGTCGAGGCGGCCCACCGCATTGCCCGCTTTGCCAAGGCGTACGCAGCGCGCTGAACGACCGCCCTGCCCCCGTCCGCCCAGCCCCTTTTTACCGCGCGGGGCCTGTTGCCGCCGCGCCGCTCACCTTATCGAACTACCGGAATCCATCATGACGCAAGCCTTGCAGAACACCATCGAACAAGCCTGGGAAGACCGTGCCTCGCTGTCGCCCGCTGGCGCCCCGAAGGACGTCATCGACGCCGTCGAACACGTGATCGAATCGCTGGACAAGGGCCGCCTGCGCGTGGCCGAAAAGATCAACGGCGACTGGGCCGTGCATCAGTGGATCAAGAAGGCCGTGCTGCTGTCTTTCCGCCTGAACGACAACGGCGTGCAGAGCGCCGGCGGCCCGCTGCAGTTCTACGACAAGGTCGAAAGCAAGTTCGCCAGCTATACCGAAGAAGACTTCAAGCAAGGCGGCTTCCGCGTGGTGCCGCCTGCCGTGGCGCGCCGCGGTTCGTTCATTGCCAAAAATGTCGTGCTGATGCCGTCGTACACCAACATCGGCGCGTATGTCGATGAAGGCACGATGGTCGACACGTGGGCCACCGTCGGATCGTGCGCCCAGATTGGCAAGAACGTGCACCTGTCGGGCGGCGTGGGCATTGGCGGCGTGCTGGAACCCCTGCAGGCCAACCCCACCATCATCGAAGACAACTGCTTCATTGGCGCGCGTTCGGAAGTGGTCGAAGGCGTCGTGGTCGAAGAAAACTCGGTGCTGTCGATGGGCGTGTTCATCAGCCAGAGCACCAAGATCTACAACCGTGAAACCGGCGAGATCACCTTTGGCCGCGTGCCGTCGGGGTCGGTCGTGGTGCCGGGATCGCTGCCGTCGGCCGATGGCAAGTACAGCATGTACGCCGCCATCATCGTGAAGCGTGTCGACGCGCAAACGCGTGCCAAGACCAGCATCAACGATCTGCTGCGCGCCTGATCGTTCGCGGCGGACCTGAAGCAAGGCCAGGCGGCGGACGTCGTCCGGCTGCGTGACCCGCCAGGCCACCGACGGCCTGGCACAGCATGACCCGGCAGGCGTCACCGGAGCCTGCCAGCCGGTGCAAGCCACCTTGCCTTTCCCTGCCCTGCCGATGCGACCTGCCCTGGCAGGCGCCCGGGCCCGACGTGATCGGCCGCCCGACCTTCCGATTTCCCTCGATAGTCGCAACTGATTCCTAGAACATGACCTCGCCTGCCTCGCCCGTGCTGTCCCTGGTGGAAGACCTGATCCGCCGTCCTTCCGTGACGCCTGAAGACGAAGGCTGCCAGGCCGTGCTGGTCGCGCGGCTGTCGGCTGCCGGCTTCGTGTGCGAAACGATCGCCAGCGGCGGGGTCGTCAATCTGTGGGCGCGCCGCGGCACGACCGCGCCGCTTGCCATCTTTGCCGGCCATACCGACGTGGTGCCGCCGGGGCCACGCGATCAGTGGCGCACCGACCCCTTCGTGCCGACGATCACCGACGGCAAGCTGTATGGCCGCGGCGCCGCCGACATGAAGAGCTCAATCGCGGCGTTCGTGGTGGCGGCGGAAGAGTTCGTGGCGGCGCATCCGGACCATACCGGGTCGATCGGCCTGCTGATCACGTCCGATGAAGAAGGCCCGGCCACCGACGGCACGGTCAAGGTGTGCGAACTGCTGGTGGCCCGCGACCAGAAGCCGGACTTCTGTATCGTGGGCGAGCCGACATCGGCCACGGCCTTTGGCGACACCATCAAGAATGGCCGCCGTGGTTCGATGTCGGGCAAGCTGACGGTCAAGGGCAAGCAAGGTCATGTGGCCTACCCGGAAAAGGCCCGCAACCCGATCCATCTGGTGGCGCCGGCCCTGGCCGAACTGGCCACGACGGTCTGGGACAACGGCAATGAATACTTCCCGCCAACGACTTTCCAGGTGTCCAATTTCCACAGCGGCACTGGCGCGACCAACGTGGTGCCCGGCGACGCCGTGATCGATTTCAACTTCCGGTTTTCAACGGAAAGCACTGCCGACGGCTTGAAGGCGCGCGTGCAGGAACTGCTGGACCGCCATGGACTGGACACGCAGATCGCCTGGAGCCTGAGCGGCCTGCCCTTCCTGACGCCCAAGGGCACGCTGTGCGCGGCGCTGACCGATGCGATCGCCGCCGAGACGGGTGTGACCGCTGAACTGTCCACCACCGGCGGCACGTCGGACGGCCGCTTCATTGCGCAGATCTGCCCGCAGGTGGTGGAGTTCGGCCCCATCAACGCCACCATCCACCAGATCAACGAATGCATCGCGATCGCCGATCTCGATCCGCTCAAGAATATCTATCGCCGCACATTGCAGACGCTGCTGGCCGCCCAACCCTGAACGGAACGACAACGATCATGACCTTCCTGGCTCCTGTTGCCGAGACTGCCGCGCTGCGCACCGTGCGCGATCTGCTTCGTTATGCCGTGTCGCGGATGAACGCGGCAGGCGTGGTATTCGGGCATGGCACGCTCGACGCTTACGACGAAGCGGCCTACATCGTGCTGCATACCCTGCATCTGCCGATCGACCGGCTCGAACCGTTCCTGGACGCCGCCGTGCTGGACAGCGAACGCACGAAGGTGCTGAACCTGCTGCAACGGCGCATTGACGAGCGCCTGCCCGCGCCCTATCTGACCAATGAAGCGTGGCTGCATGGCCGCCGCTTCTACGTTGACCAGCGCGTGATCGTGCCGCGTTCGTTCATCGCGGAATTGCTGAATGACGCGCTGTCGCCCTGGGTCGAAGATCCGTATCAGGTCGAATGGGTGCTCGACATGTGTACCGGTTCGGGTTGCCTTGCGATCGTTGCGGCCGAGACCTTTCCGCATGCGCAGGTCGATGCCGTGGACCTGTCGCCGGATGCCCTGGAAGTTGCCCGCCGCAACGTCGACGACTATGGTCTGCAAGAACGGGTGATGCTGCATGAATCGAACCTGTTCGAAACCCTGCCGCCCGCGCGCTACGACGTGATCCTGTGCAATCCGCCGTATGTGAATGCGTCGTCGATGGCCGCCCTGCCCCCGGAATATCTGCACGAGCCCGACATGGCGCTGGCGGGCGGCACGGATGGCATGGACCTGATCCGCGTGTTGCTGGATCAGGCAGCAGCCTACCTGCAACCGCACGGCATCCTGATCCTGGAGATCGGGCATGAACGCGCGTTCTTCGAGCAGGCGTTTCCTGAACTGGAACCGGTGTGGCTGAGCACGTCGGCCGGCGACGACCAGGTGCTGATGCTGCGCCAGGACCAGTTGCTGTAAACACCCCCTTTTCTTCCCTCAGGCATCTTTTAAAAGCAGTCCGTTGACGTGATACGAGCATCTGGCATTACCCTCAGGCGCGGCACCAAGGTGCTGCTGGAGAACGCGGAATTTGTCGTGCATCCGGGCGAACGCGTCGGCATTGTCGGCGCCAATGGCGCGGGCAAATCGACGTTGTTCGCCTTGCTCAACGGGCACCTGGATACCGATGCCGGACAGGTGGTGATTCCGGCCACCTGGCAGATTGCGTCGATCGCACAAGAGATTGACGACACCGATCGCCTGGCCATTGAATTCGTGATGGACGGCGATACACGACTGCGTCGTCTGCAGCACGAACGAGCCACGGTCGATGCCGACCATGACGGACTGCGGCTGGCCGAACTGGAAGCCGAACTGTTCGACGCGGGCGCGTTTTCGGCCCAGTCGCGCGCCGAACAATTGCTAGTCGGGCTGGGTTTTGCGTTCGACGAATTCACGCAGCCGGTCGCAAGCTTTTCAGGTGGCTGGCGCATGCGCCTGAACCTGGCGCGCGCGCTGATGGCGCCGTCCGACCTGCTGCTGCTGGACGAGCCGACCAACCACCTGGACCTTGACGCCATGCTCTGGCTGGAGCGCTGGCTGGCGAGCTATGCAGGCACCGTCATGGTGATCTCGCACGACACGGAATTCCTGGATTCGGTCGCCAAGACCATTCTGCATTTCGATGACGGCAAGCTGGTTCGCTACAAAGGCGGCTACGAAGACTTCCTGGAGCAACGCGCCGAACGGTTGCGCCAGACGCAGATCGCCTTCGATCGCCAATCGCGTGAAGCCGCGCACTTGCAGAAATTTATCGATCGCTTCAAGGCCAAGGCAAGCAAGGCCAAGCAGGCACAGAGCCGCGTGAAGGCGCTGGCCCGGATGCAACTGCTCGCGCCTGTGCGCGCCGCATCGGGCATCCACATCACGATCCCGTCTCCCACGCAGATGCCGGACCCGCTGCTGTCGCTGGACAAGGTCAGCGCCGGCTACGGCGACGCGCCGATCCTGCGGGACGTGAAGCTCTCGGTGCGGGCCGGCGCCCGCATCGGCATTCTGGGCGCGAACGGCGCCGGCAAGAGTACGCTGGTCAAGACGCTGGCCGGCGAGCTGGCGCCCTTGAGCGGCCAAAGCAAGGAAGCCCGCGGCCTGGAGGTCGGGTATTTCGCGCAGCACCAGCTCGACATCCTGGATCCCGAAGCGACGCCCATGCAGCACCTGGCGCGCATCGCACCGGATACCCGCGAGCAGGAACTGCGCAACTACCTGGGCGGCTTCGGCTTTTCCGGTGACTTTGCCACGGCCAAGGTCAAGCCCATGTCGGGCGGCGAAAAGGCACGCCTGGCGTTGGCGCTGGTGGTGTGGAAAAAGCCCAATCTGCTGCTGCTGGACGAGCCGAGCAACCACCTGGACGTCGATACCCGCGAAGCGCTGACCGAAGCGCTGGCCGAGTTCGAAGGCACGATGCTGCTGGTATCGCATGACCGGCATCTGCTGCGCACCACCGTCGACAGCTTCTGGATCGTTGCGGATGGCAACGTTCAGGAATTCGACGGCGACCTGGAAGACTACCGCGACTGGCTGGCCACGCGGCGGTCCGAAGCGCCGCCGCCCGCGAAGCTGGACGGCAACGGCGACGACGCATCACCGGAGCTGGATCGCAAGGCCCAGCGCCGCGCCGATGCCGAAAGCCGCCAACGCATGTCGGTGCTGAAGAAGCCGCTGGAAGCCCGGCTGAAAAAGGTCGAGACCGCCATGGCGACGTTCGAGGCCCGGAAAAAAGAACTGGATACGCTGATCGCCGACCCCACGCTGTATGACGACGCGCGCAAGGAAGAACGGCGCAAGGTGCTGCTGGAACACGGCGAGGCCGGCAAGCAGCTCGAAATGCTGGAAGAAGAATGGCTGACCCTGCAGGGGGAACTGGAGGCCATTGACGGCTGATCGGCCACGGGTTCAGGGTCGAACCCGCCGATGACAAACCAAGCGCACCACTGCCGCGGGCGCTTTTTTTTCGCCTGCAGCTGTAGGTCGTGTGGCGCCCGGTCATGGGCCCTGGGGGGCCTGGTCGCTGTGAAACATGGGTGCTGAGGACCAATTGGTTCACTTCAAAGTGCGCCGTCACTTCTTTGGTTCCGCATATTTTTCCTCTCATTTCCTGATTGACAAACGCTCGAGCTAGTACCAAAGTGCGCCTATTGGTTAGATATCGAACCAATTTATACCAATTCACAATAATGTCGGCACGCACGGGCGTCGCCACGAACAGGAGACAGGCACATGAGCGCAACCCCATCGGTGGTGTGGACGGGTGGCACGGAGCATTGGATCAAGAAGGGCGACGTCAAGCTGTTCCTGTGGAACAAGCCGCGCGCCGAAGGCACGAAGCCTGCCGGCACCCTCCTTTTTGTTCACGGCTCGTCGATGGCCGGCCAACCCACCGTTGACCTGACCGTGCCTGGACGTCCGGATTCGTCGGCCATGGACTGGTTCCGTGAACGGGGCTTTGACACCTGGGTCATGGACAATGAAGGCTACGGGCGATCGGACAAGAGCCGCCCGATCAACTTCGATATCTCGAACGGCGCCGACGATCTGGAAGCTGGCGCCAAGTACATCGAGCAGACCACGGGCGCCAGGAAGTTGCACCTGTACGGCATTTCGTCGGGCGCGTTGAAGGCCGCCCTGTTTGCGCAGCGCAATCCCG
This sequence comes from Pigmentiphaga litoralis, assembly GCF_013408655.1. NCBI lineage: Bacteria > Pseudomonadati > Pseudomonadota > Betaproteobacteria > Burkholderiales > Alcaligenaceae > Pigmentiphaga > Pigmentiphaga litoralis. The sequence goes on along the minus strand of NZ_JACCBP010000001.1, from coordinate 288,057 downwards.
ACCGCGTGGCGCGCCTGGCGCTCGACGCTTTCGTCTGGACCGGCAACGGCAGCCCGACGCTGGACGAACGCAAGAAGAAGCTGGCCGACTTCCAGAAGAACAATCGCCGCCCGATCGACCGCGCATTTGTGCGCAGCATCTTTTCGCGCGACCACGCGGGTTGCGCCGATGATGCGACCGTTGAAGCCTTTGCCGACGCGATCCTGACGCTGGACGACTCCATGCCCACCGGCACGTATGTGGACATGTGCTCGAAGCTGCCGCTGATCGATCCCAAGAAACTGAACGTGCCGACCTTGCTGATGCGCGGCGAGTACGACGGCATTGCGAGCATTGAAGACCTGATCGACTTCTTTGCGCTGCTGCCCGACATGGACAAGCAGTTCACCGTGATGAAGGGGATTTCGCACGCCAGCTTCCAGCAGAAGAACTACCGCATGGTCTATCACATCCTGCATGGATTCCTGACGCAGGAAGACCCGGTCTATGTCGGAGACCATGCATGACCGCGGCCAGGGTCGGGGCTCCCCGTAGCAGCCCTTGCAGCAGCGTCCGTCGTACCGTGTTGGCGCTGGCCGCGCTGTGCGCCAGTACCGCCGCATCGATCAGCGTTGCCCAGACGGTGGTCGAACCGGTGCAGAACTACCCATCGCGGCAGATCAAGATCGTGGTGCCGTTTTCGCCCGGCGGCTTTACCGACGTGGTGGCGCGCATCCTGTCCATCAAGCTGGGGCAGTCGCTGGGCCAGACCATCATCATCGACAACCGGCCGGGCGCCGGGTCGACCATCGGCGCCGACCTGGCGTCCAAGGCCGCGCCCGATGGCTACACCTTGTTGATGGTGTCAACGACCCACGTGATCGGCCCGTTCCTGTACAAGTCGCTGCCGTACGATGCGCTGAAAAGCTTCGTGCCGGTCGGCAAGATGGTCGAAGCACCCTACGTGCTGGTGACCAATGCCACCGTGCCGGCCTCGTCAGTCAAGGATCTGGTGGCCTACACCAAGTCCAAGCCGGGCGAAGTCAACTATGCATCGTCGGGCAACGGCAGTACGCAGCACCTGGCCGGCGCGTTGTTCGCCAACATGACCCAAGCGCCGATCAACCATGTGCCCTACCGCGGCAGCGGCCAGGCCACGGCCGACCTGGTCAGTGGTCAGGTGCAGATGGGCTTTGTGGGCATTCCGATCGCCATCCAGCAGGTCAACGCCGGACGCCTGAAGGCACTGGCGGTGACGACGGACGCACGGTCGCCGCAAATGCCGAATGTGCCAACGCTGAACGAGTCGGGCCTGACCGGCTACAACGCATCGGTCTGGCTGGGCCTGCTGGCCCCGGCTGGCACGCCGCCCGAGATCGTGACCCGCATCAACAGCGAAGTCGCCAAGGCACTGGCTGCGCCCGACACGGCCAAGCAGCTGGCCGAAGCCGGCGTGGAACCCACGCCATCCACGCCACAGGCCTTTGGCGAGTTGCTGGCGGCCGAGTACGTGAAGTGGGGCAAGGTGACGAAGGACACGGGGGCGACGATCAACTGACCCTTCGTGTAAGGCGGGTAAAAGCCTGCGCTGGCCTGGATCGGGATCCGGGTGGGGGCAGGCTTTTTTTTGACCATGGTGTGGTCATTGCCATGGATGTCGCTGGCTTGGTTTCCGCCGACCCGGTTCCCGCGAGCCGGAGAGGTTGTGCTGAATACGTATAACGCACCCGAAACGCCGCGACGTGCTTTCCCCCCAGGGAGACATGAGGCATGCTCGAGCGTTCGGGCTCAACGGACTTGCGTCACCACCGTCCGGACAAAGAAAAGGCCCGCCAACGGCGAGCCCTTCCAACTATCGTCTGTCCGCAGGGGGAGGCTTTCGCCCGCGAGTCCTACGGCTAGTGGCTCGATACTACAACCAAGGCCTCCATGACGTCAACGCTGAATGACCTGACCATCAAACAGGCACTGACCGCCGCCCGCATCAGTACCTATGAGGCCGCAACAGCGGGCGTGCCATCACTTGCCGGTGCCCTTGCCCTGTACGCCTGGAATGCACAGGTGTCAGCTGCACTCATGGCCCCCCTGCACATCTGCGAAGTGGTCGTCCGCAACGCGGTGGCCGACGCCCTTGACGCCGTGTACGGTTCGGACTGGCCATGGCAACAAGTGTTCATCACAAGCCTGCCAAACCCGACGAGGGGCTACAACCCCAGGGCCGACATACTGAAAGTGCGTGTCGGCCAGCCCACCACTGGCAAAGTGATTCCTGAACTGAAGTTCGTGTTCTGGCAGACGCTTTTTACCAGCCGTTTTGATGATCGCATCTGGCAGCCGCACATGCGTACGGTGATGCCCTGCCTTGATCCCGACCAGACGATCGCCCAGCTGAGAGGATCGATATACGGGGAACTGGATCAGCTGCGCCGGCTGCGCAATCGCATTGCGCACCACGAGCCGATTTTTACCCGACACCTTGCCGACGAATTCCAGAAGATCCAGCAACTGATCGCGTTGCGGTGTCCCATCACGTCAGCGTGGATGATGGAGAATCAGCACGCGTCCGAATTGATTGCTCGCAAACCACGACCGGCTTGATCAAACCAGAGGTCGCGCCCGGACGGTACCGCCCGCGCTGTTGTTGAGACGCCTACGCTTTCGCGGCGGCCTTGCCGTCTGTCGTCAGTGACGCTGGCGCGGCGGTGGAGCCGCGCACGATCAGTTCCGGGCGCAGCACGATGCTGACGCCGTCGGATGCGGGTTCGGCGATGCGTTGCAGGATCAGGCGGCCGGCGTGCGCGCCCATCTCGCGCAGCGGGATGCGGATGGTGGTGAGCGCGGGGTACAAGGCGTCGACGAAGGGCATGTCGTTGTGGCCGACAACGGAAATGTCTTCGGGGCACCGCAGCCCCTTGTCGCGCAGCACGTCGTAGCACCCCAGCGCGACCAGGTCGTTGCTGGCGGCAATGGCTGTCAGGCCGGGCAGTTTGTCGAGCAAGGCGGCGCAGGCGACTTGTCCGGCTTCACGGGTGTACGCGGTGCTGTCGATGCTGACCCACTGCGCTTTTTTCAGGCCGTTGGCCTTGACTGCGTCGATGAAGCCTTCCTTGCGCAGAAAGCCGGTGGACAAGGTGTGGGGACCGCTGATCTGGCCGATCTTGCGGTGGCCGAGGCCGACCAGGTGATCGACGGTGAGCCGCATGGCCAGGCGGTTGTCGCTGACCACGCAGGACACGCGGCCGATGTCTTCGCCCCGGTTGACGATGACAACCGGTATGCCTTCCTTCACGCAGTGATCCAGGATCGCGTCGTCGCGTTCGGCGGTGGCCAGGATGAGGCCGTCGACCTGGCGGCCGACCATCTGATCGATGATAAAGCGTTGGCGCTGGGTATCGGCGCCGACGTTGACGACGATGGGCACATAGCCCTGCTCGGCCAGGACCTGTTCCAGGCCCCACAGAATGGACGGGAAGATGGGGTTGCCGATGTCGGGCAGGACGACGCCTACCAGGCGCGAGCGGCCCGTGCGCAAGCCGGCCGCAATACGGTTGGGCCGGAAGCCGAGGTCGTCTGCCGCCTGCATGACGCGCGCGGCCACGTCGACCGCCACCATGTGCCGCGTGGCCGGATTCATGACGCGCGAAACGGTCGAGTAGTGCACGCCCAGCTGATGGGCCAGGTCTTTCAGAGTCAACCGCTTACGTTGCATAGATGATGCGCGTCTCCCGCCGCTGTGCCGTTACGGGGATCTGCCCCGCCCGACATTCTAATGCGGCGGGCGGGTGGGCATCGCTGCGATCAGTTCGAGGCCGATGCGCCGGACTGACGGACGACCGGCGCGAGCTTGGTGACTTCGGACGCGATGAAGGTGTCGAAGGCTTCCGGTGTCGACGGCGTGGCTTCGGCACCCAGGGTCAGCAGCTTTTCCTTCACATCAGGCAAGGCCAGCGCCTTGATGACTTCGGTGTTGAGCCGCTTGATCACGTCGCGCGGCGTGCCGGCCGGGGCCAGGATGCCGAACCATGAATCGAAGGCGTAGTTGGGCACGCCGGCTTCGGCCAGGGTCGGCACGTTGGGCAGCGCCGCGGCGCGCTTTTCGGTGGTGACGCCGAGGGCGCGCAAGCGACCCTGTTCGACGAACGGCACGGCCGACACGGTGGGCGCGAGCATCAGCTGCACGCGGCCGGCCATGACGTCGGTCAAGGCTTCGCCCGTGCCTTTGTACGGAACGTGGACGATGTCCACTTTCCCCAGGCTCTTGAGCAGTTCGCCGCTCAGATGCGTGGAACTGCCGGTGCCGGCCGATGCGAAGTTGATGGTGCCGGGCTTTGCGCTGGCCGCAGCCAACAGGTCTTTCACGCTTTTGTACGGGCTGGCGGCATCGACGACCAGCACGTTCGGGATGGACGCTACCAGCGACACGGCGGAAAAATCCTTGACCGTGTCATACGGCAGCTTGGGATAGAGCGTAGCGTTGATGGCATGGCCGGCCGACACCAGCGCCAGCGTGTAGCCATCGGCCGGCGCCTTGGCCAGCACGCTGGTGCCGATCGATCCGCCTGCGCCCGGGCGGTTTTCCACGACCAGCTGGATGCCCGCGTCGCTCAATTTCTGGCTGAGGATGCGCGCCAGGATATCGGTCGCGCTGCCCGTGCCGAACGGCACGATCATGCGGATCGGGTGATTGGGATAGGGATCGGCGGCGTGGGCCGTGCCGGTGGCGGTTGCGGCCAGCGAAGCCAGGGCTACCGCGGCGGCGGCGCGCGTCGACGTGACGACGAAGGGGATGCGGTGGGTCATTGTCTCTCTCCAGGGAACAGGTGGCCGCGTCTGCGCGCGCGCCTCCCCCGTTCGTTGTGTGCCGGCGGCAGTATCCGCCGGGGTGGACTGCGAAAGCGTCGAAAATGAAGCGTGGAACTTGAGGCGTCGGAAGAAAACTTCCATCCCGACGCATCCACGATCTACAAACGTTTGCAGATCAGCGCGTTGAAGGCGTCAATACGATTCGGTCAGGCGCGCCGGCAAGGACCGCACGGTAGGCGTCGGTCGCTTTGTCCAGGCTGAACACGCCGTGCGGAAAGACTTCGAAAGGACGCAATGCGCCGCTGTCGAACAGGGGGGCAAGTTCGTCCAGGATCAGCGCACCGGCCAGGCTGTCGAGCGCGAGCGTATCGATGCCGACATAGGTGTGCTGGCCGCGGTAGAACGAAAAAATGTCGAACGGGACGGCGCGATCAAAGGTCGAGATGAAGATCTGTCGCGCACCGATACCCATGGCGCGATTGGCCTCGGCAAAGTACGGACTGCCCACGGTGTTGTAGACAATGTCCGCGCCCTTCCCGCCCGTGGCGTCGAGCACGGCATCGGCAATGCTGCCCGCGCTGGCGTCGAGCATGGTGACCTCGCTGCTGGCATGGCCGCGATAGGGCTGCGCCGTGCGCTCCACGCCAAAGACGCGTGCGCCGCGTGCGGTGGCGATCTGTGCGGTGGCCTGGCCGACCTTGCCGTTGCCGCCCAGTACCAGAACGACTTCGCCTTCCTTGGGCAGACCGGCGCGGCGCAGGCCTTCGTAGGCGGTAATGAAGGGCACGCCGATGGCGCCCGCTTCGAGCAACGTCACGTTGGCGGGCTTGACGCGCAGCGATTTGGCGTCGAGCACCAGGTAGCCCGCATGCGTGCCGTCGCGGCGGATGCCGAGTTCGCCGCCGCTGCCCCACACTTCCTTGCCGACCATGTCGGACGGCCCATCGACCACGACGCCCGCAAAGTCGCGGCCCGGGGTACGGGGCCAGACGGCATGGGGCATGGCGCCCAGCGTGGCTTTCACGTCGCTGGGATTGACGCCGGCGCTGTGCACTTCAACCAGGCACTGGCCGGCGGCCAGGACCGGACGGGGTGCATCGTGCGCGGGCAACTGAAGCGCGTCGATGTCGGCGGCTTTTTCGGTGACTCGAAGGGCTTTCATGAAAGACTTCCTGTAATCAAGCTTGCCATTGGACTGGCAAAAAATAGGTGATGACGGCGGATCTGCATGACTGCAGGTAGGGAGGCTTGCAGATCTGCCTGAGTAGAGGGCTGAACGACTAGGGACTGAACGACCAGGGGACTGAACGACCAGGGACTGAGCGACCAGGGACTGAACAATCAGGGGACCGGACGACAATCAGGCGCTGCGGCGCTGCAGTTGCAGCAGATCGCGGGCTTCCGCCGGCGTGGCCAACTCTCCGCCCAGTGCTTCCAGGATCCCGCGCGCCTTGGCGACCAGCGACGCGTTGTCCGGTGCGAGCACGCCCTTGGACAGATAGATGTTGTCTTCCAGGCCCACGCGCACATGCCCGCCCGCCAGCCAGGCCTGCGCCACGATCGGGAATTCCGCGCGGCCAATACCGAATGCAGCCCAGCGCGCACCGGCCGGCAGCAGGTTGCGGGCGTACATGAGCGCCTCGGGCGTCGCACCAAAGCCGTACTTCACGCCCAGCACGAAGGTCCACAGGCCGGGGCCTTCCAGCGTGCCGTCCTGGATCAGGTCGAGCGCCAGCGCGATGTCGCCGCTGTCGAAGATTTCCAGTTCCGGCATCACGCCGGCTTCGCGGATCACATGCGCCATCTTGCGCACGTTCTTGGGGGTGTTGATGACCACGTCACCGCCCGAGTTCATGGTGTTCAGATCCAGCGAGCAGATGTCTGGACGCAGTTCGGCAATGTGCTCGACACGCAGTTCGGGCCGCAGCAGGGTCGAACCCGGCGCCGCGACACGCGGATCCTCATCGCTGGGAATGAAGCGGCCGCCGGGGCCGGTCGTCAGGTTGATGATGAGCTCGGGATTCTCGGCGCGGATCAGCGTGATGACTTCGCGGTACAGCGCGACATCCATCGACGGCTTGCCCGTGGCAGGATCGCGCACGTGGATGTGGGCGACGGCTGCGCCTTCGCGGGCGGCGCCCAGGGCGGCATCGGCGATCTGGCGCGGCGTGACGGGCAGGCCCGGATGCTGCGCGACGGTGGTCAGGTTGCCCGTGACGGCGCAGGTCAGAATGGTTTTGCGTGGATGCATGAGGGACCTCAACCGAGACGGCGCCCGCCGTCGACGACGAGCGTGGTGCCGGTACTGAATCGCAGGGACACCGCGCAGGCCAGGACGGCGTCGGCGATGTCATCGGGTTGCCCGACGCGCTTGAGCGGCGTCGTGGCAGCGGTCTTGTCGTTGAAGGCCTGGTCGCGGCCTGCAACGAAGTCGGTCTGCACCACGCCGGGCGAGACGTTCAGTACACGGATGGCCGGCGCCAGCGCGCGGCCGAGCGACATGGCCATCACATCTAGGCCTGCCTTGGCGGCGCAGTAGGCAATGTTGCTGCCGGTGCCGGTCGTTCCGGCGATCGACGAGATGTTGACGACCAGGCCGTCATTGTTGGCGCGCAGCAGCGGTGCAAAGCTGCGGATCGCGGCGAACTGACCGCGCCAGTTCACTTCGAACATGCGGTCGATGAAATCGTCCGTCAGCGCGTCAAGGTTGGCGTGGGCGATCGGCTGCGTGAACCCTGCCGTGTTGACAAGGATGTCGGCGCGGCCGTACTTGGCTTCGACCGCGGCGGCGAGGGCCACCAGCGACGCGGTGTCTTCGACCGCGGCCAGCATGCCGGCGTGGCCGGCGGCATTCGAGATGGCCGGCAGCGCGGCGGCCAGCGACGCGGCCTCGTCCAGCTTGCTGCGGCTGGTCAGCACCACCGCGGCGCCGTGCTCGGCCAGGCGGCGCGCGGTGGCCTGGCCGATGCCGCCCGTGCCGCCAAGAATGACGGCGACCTTGCCGTCGAGTGCGAGAGGAGTGTTCATGATGAACCTATGCAATGGGGGGAGTGGGATAGGTTGGCGTGCCGGCCGCCAACGTGAAGTCGAAGTCGAGGGTGTAATGCGGCCCGGCCCCATCGCCCCAGGGGAAGGCGCCGTCGTCGTGCCATTCGAAATGGCCGACCAGTCCACGCTGCACGCCAAAGACGACATCGGTTTCCAGGTACTCGGAATCGTCGGCAAACACCTGCGCCACCAACGTGTCGTGATCGGCCGCCGACACGATGAAGTGCACATGCGCCGGGCGATACGGATGGCGATGCTGCATCTTCAGCAGCGTGCCGATCGGGCCGTGCACCGGCACCGGATAGCCGGCCGGGCGCACGCTGCGGATTTCGTAGCGGCCGTGTGCATCGGTGCGGAATTGACCGCGCAGATTCTTGTCGGGCTGGTTGGGATCCTGGTTGTCGTACAGGCCGACCGGCGATGCCTGCCACACGTCGAGCAGCGCATTGGCCAGCGGCTTGCCCGTGGTGTCGCGCACCACGCCGCGCATGAACAGGGGCACGCCCGGCGTGCCGTCGCGGGCAATGTCGGCGCCGCAATCGCATTCGGGCGCATTGCCGCGATAGAACGGGCCCAGCAAGGCGCCCGGTGTGCGGTCGCCCTGCCCGGTCGTATTCAGCACCGTGACCAGGGTCGAGATGCCCAGCACGTCGGCCGCCAGCACGACCTCATTGTGCGAGTCGGTATTGGCCTGGCCGACGGCAGCGATGAACTGCAGGCCCTTTTCGAATTCCTGGTCGGTCAGCTTGACCTCGCGCAGGAAGGCATGGGCATGCTCGACGAAGGCGTCGACGATCTGCTTGAGGCGCGGGTCGTCATTCAGCGCCATCGCGGCCTTGACGATCGGGGTGACCGACGCTGCGTCGTCGATCAGCCGCAAGCCCTCCCCCCGGTTTTCTGTGAGCGTGGTGTTCATGATTTTTGCTGCCGTCTCCATTGCAAACGTTTGCATTATGCGAGCTTTTTGCTTAGAGTCAAGCATCGATTTGCGGATTTTTTCGGGCGCCCGCGCCCATCCCTGTAGCAACATCAAGGAGACACACCATGCACGTGACCCGCTTTTCCCAGGCGCCCGCCTACCACCCTCCACGTCATGACAACATGGCTTGCGTGCGCCTGCAGGGGCACGAGGCGGGACCGTCGGAGTCGATGTGGCTGGGGGTGTCGCACGTGCTGCCCGGCGGGCAGACCGACCTGGCCGCGTCGCCGGTCGAAAAGATGTACGTGGTGCTGGAAGGGTCGGTGTCGATCGGCAACGGGACCGAGGAAGTCGAACTGCACTTGCACGATTCGGTGCGGCTGGCGCCGGGCGAATCGCGGCAGGTAATCAACCGGGGGGCGCGGACGGCGATGGTGTTGCTGGTGATGCCATATCCGAAGGCGTGATCGTTGTGCTCTTCAACGATCGTGCAGCGACCAGCCCAGCAGTTGCGCCGCCACCGCCACGGCAATGACTTCCGGGCGTTTGCCCGGCAGGTCGGCGATACCGATCGGGCACACCATGGCCGCAATGCGGTCGTCCGCAATGCCGCGGGCGGCCAGCCTGCGCTCGAATGTGGTCCGCTTGGTGGCGGAACCGATCAGCCCGCAGTACCCGGCATCGCCGCGCGCCAGCACGGCCTGCACGATGTCGAAGTCGATGGCGTGGCTGTGCGTCATCACCAGGTGGCAAGCGCCCGCCGGCGCCTGCCTGGCTTCCGCCGCGGCGTCGTCGGTGTGATGCAGGACGACGTGCGGCGGGAACGGTCCTTCGGGTAGCATTTCGTCGCGCGTCTCGACCCAGTGGATCTCGAACGGCAACGGCAGCAAGGCGTAGACAATGGCCCGCGCAACGTGGCCGGCGCCGTAGAGCCAGACGGCTCGGCGGGGCGGCTCAAGGGCCGCAAGCGCAGGCAGATCGGCATCCGCCAATGGCGAGAAACGCAGTTCGACGGCGCCCCCACAGCATTGACCCAGCGACGGTCCCAATGGAAAGCGGCGTTCGTCGGCGGGAAAACTGGCATCGGCGGACAGCTTTTCCCGCGCGAGCCGGATGGCTTCCAGTTCAAGATGCCCGCCGCCTATCGTGCCGCCAAATCCCTGTGCATCCACGACCAGCGACGCATCGGTGGCACGCGGCACGCTGCCGTGCACGGCGGTGATCCGCACCACACACGCCGGGCGCGATGCGCCGCGGCAGGCAGACGCATACGCGTGCGCCGAGACAGGCAACAACGAATCGTTAAGCATGGACTGCCGAGATCGCACGCAACACGGCTTCTGGCGTGGCCGGGGCAGACAGCGAGACGCGAGCGTCCGCTGCAGCGTCAGCACTGTCCACACGCGCCGCAGCCACCGCTTCCCGGATTGCAAAGAACGCGGCAAAGCCCAGCATGAAAGGCGGTTCGCCCACGGCCTTGGATCCGAACACATTGTCTTCGCGATTGGCCTCGTGCCACAGCGTCACGGAAAACTGTTCGGGCACGTCGGCCGCGGTCGGGATCTTGTAGGTGGACGGCGCGTGCGTGGCGAGCAGGCCGTCGGCCTTCCACACCAGTTCTTCGGACGTCAGCCAGCCCACGCCCTGCACGAAACCGCCTTCGATCTGGCCGATGTCGATGGCCGGATTGATGGAGCGGCCCACGTCATGCAGGATGTCGGCGCGCAGCAGGCGGGTCTCGCCCGTCAGCGTATCGATGGCCACTTCGCACGCCGCTGCGCCATAGGCAAAGTAGTAGAACGGGCGGCCGCGCATGGTCACGCGGTCGTAGTGGATCTTGGGCGTCGCATAGTAGCCGTCGGACCACAAGGACACGCGCGCGGCATAGGCCTGCTGGACCACCTGCACAAAGGGCAAGGTCTTGCCGGGCAGGTGCACTTCATTCGCGCGGATGCTGATGTCTTCCAGCGACACGCCATGCGCCTGCGCCACGTAACGACGCAGCCGTTCGCGGATTTCGATCGCGGCAAATTCGGCCGCGCGGCCGTTCAGGTCCGTGCCACTGGATGCGGCAGTCGCCGACGCGTTCGGCACGCGGCCCGTGTCGGTGGCGGTGATGCGCACCTTGTCGAGGCTGATGCCCAAGGTGTCCGCCACGATCTGGCAGACCTTGGTGTGCAATCCCTGCCCCATTTCGGTTCCGCCATGATTCACCGTGACGGAACCATCGGTATAGACGTTCACCAGGGCGCCTGCCTGGTTGAACATGGTGGCCGTGAACGAAATGCCGAACTTGACAGGTGTGATGGCAATGCCGCGTTTGATCACCGGTTGGGTCGCGTTCCAAGCCGCGATGGCGGCGCGGCGTTCCGTGTACTGACAATCGACCGCCAGGCGGGGCAGCAGGTCGGGCAGGATGTTGTCTTCGACTTCCATGCCGTAGTGCGTGCGGTTGCGCGGCGCATCGCCATACAGATTGACGGTGCGTACCGCCAGCGGATCCAGGTTCAGATGGCGCGCGATGTCGTCCATGATGGCTTCGATCATCGCCACACCTTGCGGTCCGCCAAAGCCGCGGAACGCGGTGTTCGATTGCGTATGGGTCTTGCAGCGATAGCTGTGGATGGCGATCGCGGGCAGGAAATAGGCGTTGTCGGTATGGAAGATGGCGCGGTCCGCGATCGGACCCGACAGGTCGGCTGAAAACCCGCAACGCGCGGCCTGCAGCATGTCGATGCCGAGCACCTTGCCGTCGTCGTCGAAGCCGACGGTCCAGCGGCCTATGAAGTCATGCCGCTTGCCGGTGATCAGGAAGTCATCGTCACGATCCAGCCGCATCTTGCAGGGCGCCTGCGTCAGCCATGCGGCCACCGCTGCCCACACTGCGATCTGTCCGGCCTGCGTTTCCTTGCCGCCAAAGCCGCCACCCATCCGCCGGCATTCCACCTGCACCGAATGCGTCGGCACGTGCAGGGCATGCGCCACCCAGTGCTGGACTTCGCCGGGATGCTGGGTGGACGACAGCACTTTCATCGTGCGGTCTTCGCCAGGCAAGGCCAACGCTATCTGGCCTTCCAGATAGAACTGTTCCTGTCCGCCAACGGCGAATTCGCCTTTCAGCACGTGGGCCGATGCGGCAAGCGCCGACGGCACATCGCCTTCCACCAGATGCACCGGCGGCAGCACATAGGCTTCGGCTTCCAGTGCGGCGTCGATGCTCAGGATGGGCACGAGGGGTCCGATATCGGCCACCACGGCCCGTGCCGCGACCCGCGCGGCCTTGGCGCTGCGCGCGACCACCAGCGCGATGGGTTGGCCGACATAGTCGACGGTCTCGGCGGGCAGCACCGGTTCGTCTTGCGCCGAGCCCAGCAGGTTGGTGCCGGGCAGATCGGCGGCAACGATGATGCGCACCACGCCGGGCAAGGCCTGGGCCGCCGCCGTGGCTATCCCACGCAAGCGGCCGTGCGCAACCTTGGACAGGACAGGCGCCACGAACAGCGTGCCTTGCGGCTCGGCCACATCGTCGACATACAGCGCGCGGCCGCTGACGTGCAGATGCGCGGCTTCATGCGCCGGCGATGTGCCGCAACTGCGCGCGTCGACAGGCAGCGCGAGGACGCCGGGGCGGTCAGGTGCGTTCATGGCGTGATCTCCATCAGGATGGGCGACAGGTCGGCAAGGGAATGGACGGAATGCGTGGAGGACGCGCGGCCCGATGGGGTCGACGGCGCGGCGCCCGATGCAGCCGTTGCAGCGGTTGCAGCGGTTGCAGCCGATGACACCGCGCCAGCCGCATCCGGTGGCGTAGCGCTTTGCAGGGCGAGCCACGATCGCTGCAACAGGTTGGCAGCGACCTGGCGACGGTAGGCCGCGCTGGCGCGCAGGTCGTCCAGCGGTGCGAATTCGTTGCGCAGGGTCTGCAAGGCAGTTGCCAGAGCGCCTTCTTCCGACACCTCCAGCCCCAGCAATTCCGCTTCGGTCTTGGGGGCGCGGCTGGGCACGGCGGCCATGCCGCCCACGCCGATGCGCACGGCCGCAACCTTGCCCTTGGTCAGGCGGAAAGCCGTGGCCACGGCCACGGCGCTGATGTCCTGTTCCAGCCGCTTCGACACCTTCCAGGCATGGACGACGACACCCGCCGGCAGCGGCACGCGCACCGCGCGCACGAACTCGCCGGCTTGCAGGCAGTTTTTCTGATAACCCAGATAGAAGTCATCAAGCGGTACGACCCGTTCCACGCCGTCCCGATGCAGCACCAGGCTCGCGCCCAGGGTCAGCATCAACGGCGGGCAATCGCCGATGGGCGAACCGTTCGCCAGATTGCCGACCAGCGTGCCAGCGTTGCGGATGGGAGTGGATGCAAAGCGATCGAAGTAAAGGGCGCAGTTGGGCAGGTGCGGCAGCAAGGCGTCGAGTGCGTCACTGAGGCTGACCGCCGCGCCGATCTCGAGCACGGGCGTACCGTCGCCCCACACTTGCGCCGCGACAGCATCACCCGGCTGCGACTGCATGCCCTGCAGTTCTTGCACCGCGCCCAGCCACACCACATCGCCCACGGCGCGATGCTGTTTGGTGACCCACAGGCCGACATCGGTCGACCCTGCCACGATGCGGGCCTGCGGCCGTTCGGCCAGCACCGCGCTTAACGATGACACGCTGCGTGGCGCGTAGAAGCGGCCGGCCGTGTGACCCGGCCATTGCGCGGCGACGTCGGCGCCCGACGCGAAGATCGCATCGCCGTCTGCGGCGACCTGGGCCAGACGGGTCTTCCATAGGTCCATGTCAGGCCCCTGCCAAGGCGCCGCGCACATGGCGCGGGTGGCATCGACGATCGGACGGTAGCCGGTGCAGCGGCACAGGTTGCCGGACAGGGCGCGCAAGGCGTCGTCGCGGCTGATGTCACGGCCAGGTTCGTGACTGCTGTCGCTACCAGGCTGTCGGCTGTCGTTGCCACCGAGGCCACGGCCGGCGGCGGCGCGGCGGGTTTCATACAGCGCAAACATCGACATGACAAAGCCCGGCGTACAGAAGCCGCATTGCGAGCCGTGGCAGTCGACCATGGCCTGCTGCACGGGGTGCAGGGCGTCGGCAGTTGCGATGTCTTGCGCGCTCTGTACGGCCTTGCCGTCCAGCGTGCCCAGGAACTGGATGCAGGCATTGACGGCGCGGACTTGCGGTTCGCCGTTGGCGTCCAGGTCGGTGACGGCCACGGTGCATGCGCCGCAGTCCCCTTCCGCGCAGCCTTCCTTGACCGAGGCACAGCCGCCGCGTTCGCGCATCCATTCGAGCAACGTGAGCGTGGGCGGCGCGTGGTCGACGCTGACCTGCCGGTCGCCCAGCCAGAAGCGGATGGGACGTTCGGAACCCGAGGCAGACGCCGAAGACGGCGCCGAGTGCTGGGACGACGACGTGGATGCAGGCGGCGATGACATCGATGGCGACGCGGCGTTGACGGAAGAATCGGAGGAAGCAGCAGTCATGGCGGGCACCGGAGGTCCGCCAGAATCGGCGGCAAGCTGGAAAAAGGACGTGCAGTCCCACAACATACGCTGCCAGCGCAGCGCTATCATCCTGTTTCAGTGATAACCATCATCACCGTCCGATGATGACCCCATTGCACAGACCGGTTCGAGCGACAAAACTCCCTCCATGCCCACGCCTTCCAATCCCTCCCCCACCACGCCCCGCAGCGATCTGTCCCGCCTGAGCCTGGCCGACGTGCAGGCTTTTTTGACGCTGCTCGACACCCTGCACGTATCCCGCGCCGCCATCCGGCTAGGGGTCGGGCAACCGCAGCTGTCGGCGCGGCTGGCGAGGCTGCGGCAATTGACCGGCGACACGCTGTTCGTGCGCGCCGCAGGCGGGGTGGTGCCTACCGCTACGGCGCTATCGCTGGAAGCGCCTGCGCGCGAACTGTTGCTGCAGGCCGACCATTTCCTGGCCCCGCCGCCGCGCTTCGATCCGCAGCGCGCCGAAGGCGAATTGCACTTGGCCGCGCCGGATTATCTGGACCCGATGCTGCTGCCGCGCCTGGCGGGACGCCTGCGCCAGCTCGCGCCTGATGTCCGATTGACCGTACATCCGCTGACCGACGACCAGGACTACGCGGAAAAACTGGCGGATGGCCGGCTGGACCTGGTGATCGCCAACTGGCCCGACCCGCCGGCGCAGTTGCACCGCTTGCCGATCATGGACGATGAACTGGTGGTGATGCTGGGCAGCCACCACCCGCTGGCGGACCGGCCGCTGACGGCCGCCGCCTACTTCCAGGCGCAGCACGCGGCACCCACGGCCATGCGGCCGGGGCTGCGCAGCACCGTGGATACGCTGCTTGCGCGCGCGGGTCATACCCGTCGCATTGCCCTGGAGTTTCCAGTGTTCAGCGTGATTCCGTATGTGCTGACGCAGACCGATCTGCTGTTGACGACGGGTCAGCGCTTCACGCAGTTCTTTGCAAGCACCTTGCCCGTCAAGGTGTTGCCCTTGCCGATCGCCCTGCCCCCGTTGCAGTACTGCCTGCTGTGGCATGCGCGAGCACGGCGGGAAGCGCCGGTGCGCTGGCTGCGGGAACAGATCGTGGCGTGTATCGGGCCCGCGGTGAGTCTGCAGCGGGGACCGTCGGGCTGAACGGGTGTGCACCCGCGCGCTGCATGCGGGGGCCCGTGCGCTGCACGCATGCGCCCCCGGGTCGGGCTCGATACCGGGACGTCAACTGCCGCGATACGTGCTCCAGCTCCACGGGCTGACCAGCAGCGGCACGTGGAAATGCTGGCTGGCGTCGGCAATGCCGAAGTTCAGCGCCACACGATCCACAAACCGCGGTTCGGGCAGGTCGATGCCGCGCGCGGCGAAATAGGCACCGGCAGCAAATACCAGGCGGTAGGCCGCCACGACGAAGTCCGGGCCTTCCAGCAGGGGGCCGTCGACCCGCCCATCGTCATTGGTCACGACCCGCTTCACCAGCACGGCCGACGCGGGGTCGGCAGCGTCAGTCAGGCGATACAGATAGATGGCCAGCCCGGCGGCGGGGCAGCCGTGCGCGGTGTCGAGAACGTGTGTGGTCAATTTGCCCATGGGATTCCTGAGTGGATACAACGAAGTGGACGCGACGGGGTGGGTGCGACCAAGCCAAAGGCGGTTCGGCGCCAGGCAAAAAGTGTATATAGTTTCAGGTCGCTCAGCACCCACCTTCGTCCATGACTTCCTATCCCCGCGATCTCGTCGGCTACGGCCGCACTCCCCCCGACGCCCGTTGGCCCGGTGGCGCACGCGTTGCCGTGCAGTTCGTCCTGAACTATGAAGAAGGCGCCGAAAATTCGGTGCTGCATGGCGATCCGGCGTCGGAACAGTTCCTGTCGGAAATCGTCGGCGCGGCGGCCTACCCCGACCGTCACATGAGCATGGAGTCGATCTACGAATACGGCTCGCGCGTGGGCGTCTGGCGCATCCTGAAAGAATTTGAAAAGCGCGGCCTGCCCCTGACCGTGTTCGGTGCGGCCATGGCGCTGGAACGCCACCCGGAAGTCACCCAGGCTTTCGTGGACCTGGGGCACGAGATCGCGTGCCACGGCTGGCGGTGGATCCATTACCAGGGCATGGACGAAGCCACCGAACGCGAACATATGCGCATCGGCACCGAGATCGTTCGCCGCTTGACCGGGGGCCAGTGGCCGCTGGGCTGGTACACCGGCCGCGACAGTCCCAACACGCGCAAGCTGGTGGTGGAACATGGCGGCTATGTGTACGACAGCGATTACTACGGGGACGATCTGCCGTTCTGGACCCAGGTGGAAGCCGCGCAGGGCGGCACAGTGCCGCACCTGGTGGTGCCGTACACGCTGGACACCAACGACATGCGGTTTGCCACGCCGCAGGGCTTCAATACCGGCGACCATTTTTTCGATTACCTGCGTGACAGCTTTGACGTGCTGTACGAAGAAGGCGCCGAGTCGCCGCGCATGCTGTCGATCGGCATGCACTGCCGCCTGCTGGGCCGCCCGGGGCGCTTCCGCGGCCTGCAGCGTTTCCTGGACCATCTGGAAAAGCACCCCGACGTGTGGGTGTGCCGCCGCATCGACATCGCGCGCCACTGGCAGCAGCACCACCCCTACCCTTCTACCGCCCTGTGATGACCACGCCTTCTGCCCCGACCCCCTCGACCGCCTCACCCGCATCCGCATCCATCGCGGCCCCGGCGCCGCTGACCCTGGACGTGCTGAACGCGGCCAGCATCGGCGACTTCACGCAGCGCCTGGACGGCCTGTACGAACACAGCCCGTGGGTGATGGAACGCGCCGCTGCCCGGCGGCCGTTCCGGTCCGCCGCCGCGCTGAAGTTCGCCATGGCCACTGCGGTGCGCGAGGCGACCCGCGAAGAACAGCTGGCCCTGATCCGCGCGCACCCGGAACTGGCCGGGCGTGCCGCCATCGCGGGCGAACTCACCGCCGACTCGGCCGGCGAACAGGCGCGGGCCGGACTCAATGCCTGCTCGCCCGAAGAGTTCGCCACGCTGCAAGCCTTGAACGCCGATTACCGTGCACGGTTCGGTTTTCCCTTCATCATCGCGGTGCGCGGTCCGACCGGCGCGGGACTGACACGCACGCAGATCATCGCGGCCTGGCAACGGCGGCTGCGGCATGCGCCCGATCAGGAATTCAATGAGGCGCTGCGCCAGATCGACCGCATCGCCGAGATCCGCCTGGCCGACCGCCTGCCGCAGCCGCGTGCCTTTGGCGAGCAGATCATGCAGTGGGCCGAGACCCTGGCCAGCCATTCGGATTCGCCGGACGACCTGACCTGCACCTACCTGACGCCGGCGCACCGCGCGGCGGCGGCGCAGATCGCCGCCTGGATGCAGGCCGCCGGATTCGACAGCGTGCGCCACGACGCCATCGGCAATGTGGTGGGGCGCTACCGCGCCGATCCGGCCGTGGACGCGCCCGCGCTGGTGTCCACCGGCAGCCATTACGACACCGTGCGCAATGGCGGCAAGTACGACGGCCGGCTGGGCGTGCTGCTGCCCATCGTGCTGGTCGAACACCTGCACCGCGCCGGCCGCCGCCTGCCCTACGACCTGGACGTGGTGGCGTTTGCCGAAGAAGAAGGCGTGCGCTACGGCAGCACCTTCCTGGGATCGTCAGCCTATGTCGGCCGCTTCGATCCGGCCGTGCTGGACGCGGTCGATGCACAAGGCATCGCGATGCGCGACGCGCTGCGGGCCGCGGGCCTGGACCCCGAAGCCATTGACGCCGCCGCGGTGGACGTGGCGCGGCTCAAGCATTATTTCGAGGTGCACATCGAACAGGGGCCCGTGCTGTTCGAACGCAATCTGCCGGTTGGCGTGGTGACGTCGATTGCGGGCAGCGTGCGGCGGATGCTGACGCTGCGCGGCGTGGCCAGCCACGCCGGCACCACGCCCATGAACATGCGGCGGGATGCGGCAGCCGCGGCGGCCGAGATCGTGCTGGCGGTGGAAAGGCGCTGCGGCAGCACGCCGTCGCTGGTCGGCACGGTGGGCGTGCTGACCGTGCCGAACGGGTCGGTCAACGTGATTCCGGGCGCGTGCACGGTGTCGCTGGATATCCGCGCGGCCGACAACGCCGTGCGGGACGCGGCCGTGGCCGATCTGGAAACCGAGATCGCGGCGATCTGCGCGCGCCGCCAGATCACCGTGGTGACCGAAGAATTGATGCGCGCCGCCGCCGCCCCCTGCGCGCCGCACGAAATGGCGTATTGGTCGGACGCGATTGCCGCGCGGGGCCTGCCCGCCCATGCCCTCCCCTCGGGCGCCGGACACGACGCCATGAAGCTGGCCGACGTGGCGCCCATCACCATGCTGTTCACGCGCTGCGGCAATGGCGGGATCAGCCACAACCCGCTGGAAATCATGACGGCCGACGACGCACAGCTGGCCGCGGACCTGACCCTGGATTTCCTGGAACGGCTGGCCACCGACGCGTGAACGCACCATAACGATGCGCCAGCGCCGGCTGGCGCATCAAACTGGTGCGCCGTCCACAAATACCTTCAATTCGCCCGGTGCGAACGGCAGCCAGGTTTCGTTCGCGGTCAGGGGCTCCGTCACGATGACGGCCACCCGGTCATCGGGCGTCGTGACCTCGGCAAAGTTCACCGTGACCTCGTCGTCGGACAGGCTGGCCGTGGCGAACGGATGCTGCCGCACCAGGTAATGCAGGCGCGTCGAGCAGTGGGCATACAGCTCGGTGCCATCCGACAACATCATGTTGAAGGTGCCGTGCGTGGCAATGTCGGCGCACAGGCCCCGCAGCGCCTCGGCAAGCACGTCGCGCGACGGCCGCTCGGCAAAGCGGGCCCGCAAGGACTGCAGGATCCAGCAGAAGGCCCGTTCGCTGTCGGTGGAGCCGACGGGCTGGTACGGGCCGTCCAGCACGGGCTCGTAGGCCTTCAGGTCGCCGTTGTGGGCGAAGACCCAATAGCGGCCCCACATCTCGCGGATGAAGGGATGGCAGTTCTCGAGGATGACCGAGCCGACCGTGGCCTTGCGGATGTGGGCAATGACGTTGGTCGATTTGATCGGGTAGCGCCGGATCAGGTCGGCAATCGGCGAGACCAGGGCAGCCTGGTGATCCACGAAGTGGCGCACGGCGCGTCCTTCGAAGAACGCGATGCCCCAGCCATCGATATGTTCGCCCGTGCGGCCGGCCCGGTACGCAAAGCCGGTAAAGCTGAAGACGATGTCGGTCGGGGTATTGCAGTTCATGCCGAGAAGCTGGCACATGGTCGGGATCCTGGAAGGCTGAGCCGCAACGATACCGCACCCGGCGCATGGGCGAAGGTGGTGCGCCGGGCCTCGGACACGGATGGGCACGGTTCCTGCTTTTAACACCTTGCAATACTCTCTGGCACCAGCCTGGTGACTGCGATGCACCAGGACGGGGATCCGTCCCGGGGCGCCCGAGGGTGACAACCCATTCAGAAAACCTGACAGCCGGCGGCAGTGTCCAGCCGGCGCGACTTGAGGAACGACCACCATGAAGCAATTCTCCCGCACCCAGGGCCGCCGCGCCGTGCTCGCCAGCCTGGTCGTCGCGATGGCCGGCGCGTGGGCGGCGCCCGCCGCGGCGCAGGACACCAAGATCCGCTTCCAGCTCGACTGGCGTTTCGAAGGCCCCAGCGCCATCTTCCTGGTGGCTGCCAAGAAGGGTTACTTCAAGCAGGAAAAGCTCGACGTCACGATCGACGCGGGCAACGGTTCGGGCGGCGCGGTCAACCGCGTGGCGTCGGGCGCCTATGAAATGGGCTTTGCCGACCTGGCCGCGCTGATGGAATTCCAGGGCAACAACCCCACCGCGCCAAACCAGCCGACGGGCGTGATGATGGTCTACAACAACACGCCGGCCGCCGTGTTCTCGCTCAAGAAAGCCGCCATCAAAACCCCCAAGGATCTGGAAGGCAAGAAGATCGGCGCACCGTCGTTCGACGGTGGCCGCCGGTCGTTCCCGATCTTTGCGCAGGCCAACAAGATCGACGACAAGAAGGTGAACTGGGTCAGCATGGAACCGGCCCTGCGTGAAACGATGCTGGCGCGCGGCGACGTGGATGCCATCACCGGCTTCTACTTCACGTCGCTGCTGAACCTGAACGCCCGCGGCGTGAAGGACAGCGACATCAACATCATGCTGTTCCCGGAATACGGCGTGAAGCTGTACGGCAACGCCATCATTGCCGACCGCGCATTCGCCAAGAACAACCCGGAAGCGGTCAAGGGCTTCCTGCGCGCCATCACCAAGGCCACGCGTGACGTGATCGCCGATCCGGCCGCGTCGATCAAGTCCGTGAAAGAGCGCGACGGCATCATCGACGAGCCGCTGGAACTGAAGCGCCTGCGCCTGGCGATCCAGACCGCGATCGACACGCCGGACGCGCGCGCCGAAGGCTTCGGCGACATCAACCCGGGCCGCATGGCCCTGATGGCGTCGCAAGTGGCGAGCACCTATGCCACCAAGACGCCGGTCAACCCCGACCTGGCGTTCGACCGTTCCTTCCTGCCCGCCAAGGACCTGACCGCTGGCGTGCTGCGCGCCAAGAACTGAGCGTCTCACCCCTTCGCCGTCCGCCCCGCCATCATGGCGGGGCACCTTTTGCGTAGCTTTCCATGACTCCTTTTGTCGATTTCCAGCACGTTTCGCTGGCCTATACCGACGCGTTGGCGCGCGCCGGCGAATATGCCGTCGAGGACGTGACGCTGTCCATCACGCAGGGCGAATTCGTCGCCATCGTCGGCCCGTCGGGCTGTGGCAAGTCCACGTTCATGAAGCTGACGACCGGCCTGAAGATGGCCACGCGCGGCTCGGTGAAGGTCGAAGGCCAGCCCGTGACCGGCCCGCTCAAGATTGCCGGCATGGCCTTCCAGGCGCCAACGCTGCTGCCCTGGCGCACGACCATCGACAACATCCTGCTGCCGCTCGAGATCGTCGAGCCGTATCGTTCCACCTTCCGTGCCAAGCGGGACGAACACATGGCCCGCGCCAGCAAGCTGCTAGCGACCGTGGGATTGTCCGGTTATGAAGACAAGTTTCCGTGGGAACTGTCAGGCGGCATGCAGCAGCGCGCCTCGCTGTGCCGCGCGCTGATCCATGAACCCAAAATGCTGTTGCTGGACGAGCCCTTCGGCGCGCTGGACGCCTTCACTCGCGAAGAGCTGTGGTGCGTGCTGCGCGACCTGTGGACCGAACAGCGGTTCAACGTGATCCTGGTGACGCATGACCTGCGCGAAGCCGTGTTCCTTGCCGACACCGTCTATGTGATGAGCAAGCGTCCGGGCCGAATCCTGTCGCGCCGCGAAGTCGAGCTGCCGCGCCCGCGCGAACTCGAGACCACCTACACCGACGAATTCAACCGCATCGTTCTTGAACTGCGGACCCAGATCGGCCACGTCCGTTCGACCTGAGAGCCATTCCATGACCCGTTTCGCCGAACGTACCGCGCCCTTTGCCCTGCTCGTGGCCGTGATCGCCCTGTGGGAGATCATCTGCCGCGTCTTCAACGTGTCCGAGTTCATCTTTCCGAGCCCGTCGCAGATCCTGCAGGCCACGATCGACTATGCCCCGGTGATTGCCGGCCACGCATGGCGCACCTTCTGGGTGACCATGACCGGCTTCGGCATTTCGATCGTGGTCGGTGTGCTGCTGGGCTTCCTGATCGGCAGTTCGCGCATGGCCTACACCGCCGTGTACCCGCTGATGACCGCCTTCAATGCCCTGCCCAAGGCGGCCTTCGTGCCAGTGCTGGTGGTGTGGTTCGGCATCGGCATCGGCCCCGCCATGCTGACTGCCTTCCTGATCTCGTTCTTTCCCATCATGGTCAACATCGCGACCGGCCTGGCCACGCTGGAACCCGAACTGGAAGACGTGCTGCGCGTGCTGGGCGCCAAGCGGATGGATGTGCTGATGAAGGTCGGCCTGCCCCGTTCCATGCCCTACTTCTTTGCGTCGCTCAAGGTGGCGATCACCCTGGCTTTCGTGGGGTCGACCGTGTCCGAAATGAACGCGTCGAACGAAGGCATCGGCTACCTGCTGGTGTCGGCCGGGTCGTCCATGAAGATGCCGCTGGCCTTCTCGGGCCTGATGGTGATTGGCGTGATGGCCATGGCCATGTACGAACTGTTTGCCGTCATCGAAAAGCGCACAACGGCCTGGGCACACCGCGGCCAGCGTTGAGCATTGAAGGATCCTCACCAAATCCTTTCTTATCGGTAACAAGACACACAATTTTTAGCGTCAAAACGTGTCGAAATCGCCAAGGCCGCTGGAGCGCATAAGGGATATTTCTTATCATTAGCGCCTCTCCAAGGCCTTGGCGATTTTCTTAGTGACCCAGACCAGTCGAACACTCAGTACGGTCGAACTGGACAACTGCGCAAACGAACCGATCCGGATCCCCGGCAGCGTGCAACCGCACGGCTTCCTGCTGGTGCTGGATCGTGTCTCGTTGGCGGTCGTCCAGACCAGCACGTCGATCGAGACCCACCTTGGCATGAAGGCCGAGGCGGTGATCGGCCGCTCGCTGGCCGAACTGATGCAGCGCGATACCGCGACGCTGGCTGTCGAACTTGAACAGCTGACGGCGGGCAGTCTCACGCCGCATCACCTGAGCACCTCGCTGCGCCACGCCGACGGCGCCCTTTACGAATTCGACATGGTCATCCATGCCATCGGCAATCTGCTGATGGCCGAGTTCGAACCGGCAGCCGTCCGCATGCTGGGCGCCGCGGCCATGTATCCCTCGCTTATCTCGTTCGTGACCCAGCTCCAGCAGGCGCGCACGACCGACGCCGTGTGCGAATTGGCGGTGGCCGAGGTCAAGCGCGTGACGGGATTCGGCCGGGTCACGGCGTATGCCTTTGACGAGGAAGGCCATGGCCGCGTCAATGCCGAGCGCGTGGATCGTGGCTACGACGCCTTCCTGGGACTGCAGTTTCCGGCGTCCGACATCCCGGCGCAGGCCCGCGAACTGTATGTGCTGAACCGGATCCGCGTGATCCCGGACGCCATGTACACCCCGTCGCGCCTGGTGCCGCCCGAGTGGCCGGCCGGCGGCCCGACCGACCTGAGCAACGTGGCGCTGCGCAGCGTGTCGCCGGTGCACCTGGAATACATGCGCAACATGGGCACGATGGCGTCGATGTCGATTTCGATCGTCGTCGAAGGCCGCCTGTGGGGCATGATTTCCTGCCACAACACGGACCCGCTGACCGTTCCTGTGCAGACGCGCGTCGCCTGCGATCTGCTGGGCAAGATGGTGTCGCTGCAGGTCGAAGCGCGCGAAGCCCATGCCGATACCGAACGCCGGCTGGAATTGCGCCAGCTGCTGGTCCGCATGCTGTCGTCCATGGCCGACCACGACAGCGTGGCGCGCGGGCTGTATCACATGCCCGAGACCTTCCTGAACTTTGCGCAAGCCGCGGGCGCCGCCATTGTGTCGGGCGACGAATGCCTGACCTTTGGCGAGACGCCCGATCGCATGACGATCAAGGCCCTGTGCACCTACATTGCGTCGCAGCCCGAGCGCGATGTGTTCCACACCGACCGGCTCACCCTGATCGAACCGGACTTCGAGCCGATCATCGAAGATGCCAGCGGCGTGCTGGCCGTGTCGATTTCCGAGCTGCACGCGAACTTCATCCTGTGGTTCCGGCCGCAGCAGCTGCGGACCATCGAGTGGGCGGGTGCGCCGACCAAGCAGGACGTGAAGGAAGAGAACGGCACGCTGCGGCTGCATCCGCGCAAAAGCTTCCAGTCCTGGCAGCAGGAAGTGCGCGGCCAGTCGCGCCGCTGGGATCGCGCGGTGGTGGATGCCGCCGCCGAGCTGCGCGCCGCCGTGCTGGGCATCGTGCTGCGCAAGGCGGAAGAGCTGGCCGACATGGCGAACGAACTCGACCGGACCAACAAGGAACTCGAAGCGTTTTCGTACAGCGTGTCGCACGACCTGCGCGCGCCGCTGCGGCACATTGCCGGCTATGCCGAACTGCTGGACGAATACGAGGGCGGCAAGCTGTCCGAAAAGGGCGTGCGCTTTCTAAGCAATATTGGCGATTCCGCCCGCTTTGCCGGCAACCTGGTCGACTCGCTGCTGACCTTTTCGCAGATGGGCCGCAATGCGCTGCGGCCGTCCAATGTCGATCTGACGCCGGTGATCGACCAGATCGTGCGCGAGTTCCAGCCGGACATCCAGCACCGCAACATCGAATGGGTGATCCACCCGATGCCGCGCACCTATGGCGACGCGGCCTATCTGCACCTGGCGCTGCGCAACCTGATTTCCAATGCCATCAAATACACCCGCAAGCGCGACGATGCGCGTGTCGAAATCGGCGCCATGCAGGGCGACGGCGAGACGGTGTTCTATGTGAAAGACAATGGCGTGGGCTTCGACATGAAGTACACGCCGAAACTTTTCGGGGTCTTCCAGCGTCTGCATCGTATGGAAGATTTCGAAGGGACGGGCATTGGCCTCGCGAACGTACGCCGCATTGTCGAGCGTCACGGCGGACGCGTGTGGGCCGAAGCAGAGATCGACAAGGGCGCGACGTTTTACGTCGCGCTCCCGGATCCGGGGTCGGCAGCCGCCGCCACACGGACCCAGAAACGAGGTTGAACATGCTCAAACCGATCCTGCTGGTCGAAGACAACCCGCATGACCTGGAACTGACGCTGATTGCGCTTGAAAAAAGCCAGTTGGCCAACGACGTCATCATCACGCGCGATGGCGCGGATGCGCTCGACTACCTGCAACGCCGCGGCGCGCATGCGGATCGCGACGAGGGCAACCCTGCCGTCGTCCTGCTCGATCTGAAGCTGCCCAAGGTGGACGGGCTTGAAGTGCTCAAGGTGATCCGCGGCGATGCCTCGCTCAAGGCCACGCCGGTCGTGATGCTGACGTCGTCAAACGAAGAAAGCGACCTGGTTCGCGCCTACGACCTGGGCGTGAACGCCTATGTGGTCAAGCCCGTGATCTTCCAGGATTTCGTCCGCGCGATCGGCGACCTGGGGGTGTTCTGGGCGGTGCTGAATGAACCGCCGCCAGGGTCGCTGCGCCGCGCCCGCTCCACTGCCAACGGATAAACGATTGGGCAAAGCCGAAGCCGCGTTGAACACGGGAGTCATCCGCATACTGATGGTGGAGGATGACCCGCGCGATGCCGACCTGTCGCTGCAGCGGCTGGAGCTGGCGATGCTCGACGTGCAGGTCACGATTGTCGATACGGCCGAAAGCTTTACTGCGGCGCTGGATACCGGTGATTTTGACCTGGTGCTGTCCGACTTCCACCTGCCGCAGTTTTCGGGTCCGGAAGCGCTGCGCATCCTGATGTCCCGGCCGCATCCCCTGCCCTTCATTTTTGTGTCGGGCGTGCTGGGCGAAGAACATGCGGTCGACATGCTCAAGGAAGGCGCGACCGATTACGTGCTCAAGCAGCGGCTGGAACGCCTGCCTATCGTCGTGCGCCGCGCGCTGGCCGAGGCCACCGAAAAGCGGTCGCGGCAGGACGCCGAACGCAAGCTGCGCGAACGCGAAACCTACTTTGGCCAGCTGATCGACGCCCTGCGCGATTACTCGGTGATTGCCATGTCCACCACGGGCGTGATCGAAAGCTGGAATCAGGCATCGGAATGGATCTTCGGCTACAGCGCCGACGAAGTGCTGGGCAAGACCTATGACATGTTCTTTGTGCCCGACGACACGCCGCGCGGCTCGCCGCAGGCCGTCTCGCAGGCCATGTCGCAGGCGCTGAACCAGGAACTGGCGCTGATCGGCGCCATGCGCAGCACGTCGGAAGAACGCTGGCTGCGCCGCCGCAACGGCACGTCGTTCTATGGGTCGGTGGTGACCACGGCGATCTTCGGGGATGACGGCGAGGTGCGCGGGTTTTCGCGCATCGTGCGGGACATGACCGACACGCGCGTGGCCGCCGACCTGCTGCAGGCCGCCAAGGAACAGGCCGAAAACGCCAACCGGGCGAAAGATCACTTCCTGGCGGTGCTGTCACACGAATTGCGCACGCCGCTGGGCCCGATCTACGCCGCCGCGCAGGCGCTGGACATGCAGACCGACCTGCCGCCCAAGGCGCGCCGCAGCGTGGAACTGATCAAGCGCAACGTGGAGATCGAGGCGCGCCTGATCGACGATCTGCTGGACATCTCCAAGATCGTCAACGACAAGCTGACGCTGCACTTCGAGCCGACCGATCTGGTCACGCTGCTGGGCGGCATGGCCGACGTCTTCCGCGACGAAGCCGCCGCGCAGGGCATCGAATTGCTGTACACGCCGCTGCCGGCGCCGGTCATCGTGCAGGCCGATCCGGCGCGTCTGCAGCAGGTGTTGTGGAACCTGCTCAAGAACGCGATCAAGTTCACACAGAAGGCCGGCACCATCCGCATCACCCTGCTGCCGCCCCGGCGCGACAAGGTCACGGTCGAAGTATCGGACACCGGTATCGGCATCCAGCAGGAAGCGCTCAAGCGCATCTTCAATGCCTTCGACCAGGGCGACAACGAACCCGGGGAAATGCGCGGCGGACTCGGCTTGGGACTGGCGATTGCCAGTTCGCTGGCGCAGCGTCACGGCGGCACGCTGAACGTGCACAGCGACGGCGCAGGACGGGGTGCAACTTTTACCCTGACCCTGGACTACGCGGGCGATGCGCGCGAGGGCGCCTCTGGCGTGGCGGCACCCATGACCGCCGGATCGCGGCGCACCCCGGTGCGACTGCTGCTGGTCGAAGACAACGCGGATACGGCCGAAGCCATGCAGTTCCTGCTGAGCGAGCTGGGCTACATCGTGAAGGTGGCCATTTCGGTGGCGGATGCGCGCAACACGCTGGCCTCGAACACCTTCGACGCCCTGGTCAGCGACATGGGCCTGCCCGATGGCGACGGCATCGACGTGCTGCGCATGTTCGATCGCACCGGCGGCAAGCTGGCGATCGCGCTGACCGGCTACGGCATGGAAGCCGATGTGCAGCGCTGCCTGAAGGCTGGCTTCGACCA
Organism: Pigmentiphaga litoralis; assembly: GCF_013408655.1. Classification (NCBI taxonomy): domain Bacteria; kingdom Pseudomonadati; phylum Pseudomonadota; class Betaproteobacteria; order Burkholderiales; family Alcaligenaceae; genus Pigmentiphaga; species Pigmentiphaga litoralis. Next base: position 260,778 of record NZ_JACCBP010000001.1, on the reverse strand, counting down.
GCACCTGACCAAGCCGCTCGACATCGACCGGCTGACGGCGTTGCTCAGCGGCGGAGCGACCTAGTTACACTGGGCCGCATGGACCGCTTCAAACAGATCGAAACTTTCGTGGCCGCCGTGTTGCGCGGCAGCCTGTCGGCGGCTGCCCGCCTGGAAGGCGTTGCACCCGCCGTGATCGGACGGCGCATCGACGCGCTGGAGGCCCGCCTGGGCGTCAAGCTGCTGCAACGGACCACGCGGCGCATTTCGCTGACCGCCGAAGGCGGCGCCTTCTTTGAAGAATGCCAACGCATCCTGGCCGCCATGGAAGGCGCCGAAAACGCCGTATCGGCGGGCGGCGGCACGCCCAGCGGACCCTTGCGCGTGACAGCGCCGGCTGGCTTCGGGCGGCGCCATATCGCACCGCTGCTGCCGCGCCTGATCGACGACTACCCAGGCATTACCGTGACGCTGGACCTGAGCGACCGGCTGGTGGACCTGATCAGCGACAACTTCGACTGCGCCATCCGGATCGGCGACCTGGAAGACTCCAGCCTGGTCAGCGTGCGCCTGGCCGATAACCGGCGGATGGTGGTGGCCGCGCCCGCCTATCTGGCGCAGCACGGCACGCCCGAACATCCGGACGACCTGGCGCGGCACAACTGCCTGTCGTTCGGCACCGGCGGCAACCAGGCGCGGGGTTGGCTGTTCCGTATCGATGACAAGGTCGTGGCCCACCGGGTCTCGGGCAATATGGAATGCACGGATGGCGCGGTGCTGCATGCGTGGACGCTGGCGGGCCGCGGGCTGGCGTGGCGGTCGATGTGGGAAGTGGAAGCCGACCTGGCGCAGGGCCGCCTGGTGACGGTGCTGGACGCCTATGCCGCCCCGCCCAATGGCATTCACGCGGTGTTCGCGCAGCGCAAGCATCTGCCGCAGCGGGTGCGGGTGTTCATCGACCTGCTGCGCGCCACCCTGGGTGATCCCGAGTACCGTTGGACGGGATCCGCCGGGGACTGATGCCGAACCGTGCTTCTGTTCGCGTACAAACTTGTACACAACTGGTACGCGCCTTGCTTGTGATGATCACCTTTAGAACGAGAACATCATGTCCGCCTGGATCCGCCATTTCGCCGCCCCCATTCAAACCCTGACCACCGGTCCCCTTGCCAACCGACGGGTTGCCGTGAAGGACAACATCGACGTGGCCGGCATCCCGACGACCTGCGGGGCGCCGGAATTTGCCTATACGCCGCACAAGAGCGCCGATGTGGTGCAGAAACTGCTCGATGCCGGTGCGGCCATCGTGGGCAAGACCAACCTGGATCAATTCGCCTGCGGCCTGAACGGCACGCGCTCGCCCTACGGCGCGGTGCCCAATGCGCTGCGCCCGGAATATGTCAGCGGCGGATCCAGCAGCGGATCGGCCTGGGCGGTTGCCACGGGCGCCGCCGACATCGCGCTAGGCACCGATACGGCCGGGTCGGGCCGCGTGCCTGCCGGATTCAACAATATCGTGGGCCTCAAACCCTCGCTCGGACTGCTCAGCGCCACCGGGGTCTACCCCGCGTCGCGCAGCTTCGATACCGCCAGCATCTTTGCCCGCACGGTCGCTGACGCGGTCGACGCCCTGAACGTGATGGCCGCCGGCACCGCCCTGCCCTATGACCTGACGGCCATGCCCGCGACCTTCCGCTTCGGCGTGCCTGCCGTTCCCGACTTTGCCGGCGACACCGTGTCCGAAGCCGAATTTGCGGCCGCGTGCGCCAGGCTGGTCGAGCTGGGCGGCACGGCAGTCGCCATCGACGATGCTCCGCTGAACGAAGTCGCGCTGTGGCTGTACGAAAGCGCGCTGGTGGCCGAACGCTATCAGGCCATCCAGGCATTCTTTGACGCGCAGCCCGACGCCGTGATCGAGCCGGTCCGCACGATCATCGGCGCGGGCACCCGCTACACCGCGGCCGATGTCCTGGACATGCAGATCAAGCTGGAAGACGCGCGCGTGCGGCTCGCGCCGATATGGCAGGACATCGACGTGCTGGTGGTCCCCACCGCGCCCAACCATCCCACCATCGACGAGATGCTGGCCGACCCGATCAACGCCAACCGCCGTCTGGGCCGCTACACCAACTTCGTCAACCTGCTGCAGTGGGCCGCGCTGGCCGTGCCGGCATCGATGCGGCCCGACGGCCTGCCCTTCGGCATCACCCTGATCGGCAAGGGTGGTTCCGACTGGCGGCTGGCGCAATTGGGACAACGTTTCCATCATTCGACCGGCCTGACGCTCGGCGCGACCGGCGAACCGCTGCCTGAACCGCGTCCGATTATTCCTCCGATGCCACTCAGCCTGCCGATTACCGTTGTCGGCGCGCACCTGACGGGCATGCCGCTGAATTGGCAGCTGACCGACCTGGGCGCACAGTTCGTGGAAGCCACGACAACGGCGCCCACGTACAAGCTCTACGCCCTGCCCAATACCGTCCCGCCCAAGCCGGGCCTGGTCAAGGTGGAAGAAGGCGGCGTGGCGATCGCGGTGGAGGTCTGGCAACTGCCGTTGACGCAGGTAGGCGCCTTCCTGAAGCAGGTCCTTGCGCCACTCGGCCTGGGCAGCCTGACCCTGGCGGACGGCAGCCAGGTGCACGGTTTCATTTGCGAGCCCTGGGCCGTCAACGGCGCACGGGATGTGTCGGAGTTCGGCGGCTGGCGCGCCTTCGTGGCAAGCCTCAACGCCCCGCCGCAGCCCTGATCGGTGAGTATCTGGCCAAACCGGTCTGGTGAGATTCCTTCTCTTGCCAGACCGGTTTTGTCATTTATTGATACATATTCCTGAAACGGATACGTTCCCTGCGCCGGCCATGATGTCGGGGTTAACCTGTAGGCGTAGTTCTTACGGATGATGGTCAGGCACCGGAAACAGTGTTGTAAGGCTGCTGAAATGTAAAAAATGCTCTGCCATTCAAGGGCTTACAAGCGGATCGTAAATATATCGATGATCCGGCGTGACACAGCCAGTTACGGCTTTGCAATTTTTTACCTAGGGTTTACCCCAAGCCATTTCACGTAACTTTTCGTACGAACTTTCACGTATTCACAAGACCGGCCGATTAACCTTCGAACGCATCCTCACCTAACGCCCTCGTGGCAGGAGCTGTTTTGAAGGTCCAGACATTCGCCGGTTCGGCATTGCTTTGCATTTCCACGTCCGCGCTTGGTCAAGCGGTTCCCGATGCCGGTACGCTTTTGCGAGGCATCGAACAGCAGCAGCCACGGACCACGGCGCCGGCCCCGGATGCCGCCATCGACCGCCCCACCCCTTCCGCCACGCCCACGGGTACGTCCTTCCTGCTGCAGCGTGTCGTCCTGCAAGGCGTGACCTTGATGGACGAAGCGGTCCTGATGAACGCCCTGTCGGGCCTGATCGGCCAGCAGGTCACGCTGGTCGACCTGGAAAAAGCAACCCAGGCGATCATGGAGAGTTACCGGGCGTCGGGCTACCTGGCCCGGGCCTTCCTGCCCCCGCAAAAGATTGCCGATGGCACCGTCATCATCCAGGTCATTGAGGGCCGCTTTTCATCGGTCCGCGTGGAAGCCGGCGACCCGCCTGCGCGCTTCGATACCGACCGCGCCGCACGCTACCTGACCTCGCGCCAGCAGCCCGGCCAGCCCTTCCGCAGCGATGCCGTCGAACGCGCCATGCTGCTCCTGAACGACCTGCCGGGCGTGCAGGCCAGCGCCACGCTGGATGCCGGCAAGCAACTGGGCGACACCGACCTGATCCTGCGTCTGGCCGACGGCCCGCGGGTCGATGGCTTTGTGGATGCGGGCAACACCGGCGCGCGCAGCACCGGGGAATTCCAGGCATCGGGCGCCCTGAACCTGAACAATCCGCTGGGCTTTGGCGACCAGGCCAGCGTGCGGGTGCTGGCCAGCGAAGGCCTCAAGTACGGCCGGGTGGCCTACGTGGCGCCGGTGGGTGTGGAAGGCCTGAAGCTGGGCGTGAACGCATCGCGGCTCGACTATGAACTGAAAGGCGACTTTTCGCGCCTGAATGCGGAAGGCGATTCGACCACGGCCGGCCTGACCGCCAGCTACCCGCTGCTGCGCGGCCGCCTGCACAACCTGAACCTGATTGGCGCGGTCGACCAGCGCGACTACGACAACGAAGCCCAGGGCCTGACGGTCAGCGACAAGCGCACCCGCAGCGCCAGCGGCGGCGTGACCGGCAGCCGCTACGACAGCTTCCAGGGCGGCGGGCTGACGTCCTACTCGGCCATTTTGACGGCCGGGCGCCTGCGCCTGAATGACGTGGGCAGTTCGCAGACCGATGCGATCGGTCCGCGCGCGGCAGGCAGCTACCAGAAGCTGTACTGGAACCTGACCCGCCAGCAGACCCTGACGCCGCGCCTGGCGCTGACGGCCGCGCTGACCGGCCAGTTCGCCAGCGACAACCTTGACTCGTCCGAAAAGTTTTACCTGGGCGGTCCGGCCGGCGTGCGCGCCTATCCGGTCAACGAAGCCGGCGGCGATGAAGGCTGGCTGTTGAATGTCGATCTCAACTATCGCGTCACCCCGGAATTCCGCCTGACCGCCTTCGCCGATACCGGGTCGGTGCGCACCGCCCGCAACAGCTACGCCACGTTTACCGGCCCGCGCCGCGTGCAGCTTTCGGGCGCGGGCGTAGGCGCCGGGGCCAGCTTGGGCGGCTGGAATGCCCGCCTCAGCATCGCCTGGCGCATTGGTGACAACGAGCTGGCCAACCCGGCCACTGGCAAGGACACCGACGGCACCCGCCACGTGCCGCGCATCTGGCTGCAGGTCGCCAAGGCCTTCTGACCGCGCGATCCGCGCACCGATTTCCCACCAGACACCACGAATCAAACCGGCCTCCTGCAGCGAGGCCGTACCGCCCTCCGGGCAGGACTGCCATCATGAGCAAGCAAGACACTCAAGCCAAACCCCGCGTCGTTCACATCCGCATTGGCGGCCGCAAGGCGACGCTGACCTGGCGCCCCCGCAAACGGTTGTCGGCTCTGCTGCTGCGCATGATGTCGCGGGCACGTGAAGCGCTGGTGGCAGCGATCCTTGCGGGGGCCACCGGTTCGGTGTTTGCCGCGCCGCCCGCCGTCAACGCGCTGCCCACCGGCGGCCAAGTGGTCGCGGGCCAGGCCACCATCACGCAGGCCGGCAACGGCATGACCGTGGTGCAAGGCACCGACAAGGCCATCCTGAACTGGGGGTCGTTCAACATCGGCAGCCAGGCCTCGGTCGACTTCAAGCAGCCCGGCATGGGCTCGGTCGCGCTGAACCGCGTCGTCGGCAATGATGCCAGCCAGATCTTCGGCAGCCTGACCGCCAACGGCAGCGTGTTCCTGGTCAACCCGAACGGCGTCATGTTCGGCGCGGGTGCGCGCGTGGACGTGGGCGGCCTGGTCGCCAGCACACTGAACATCAAGGACGACGATTTCCTGAAGGGCAATTACCGGTTTGCGCGGGATGGCGCGACCGGCTCGGTCGTGAACCAGGGTGAACTGCATGCGGCCGACGGCGGCTACGTGGCCCTGCTCGCCCCTGAAGTGCTGAACGAAGGCGTGGTGGCTGCCAAGCTCGGCACCGTTGCCATGGCGGCTGGCGAAACGATCACGCTCGACATGGCCGGTGACGGCCTGGTCAGCGTCAAGGTCGACCCGGCCACGGTGCGCGCGCTGGTCGAAAACCGCCATTTGGTGCAAGCCGACGGTGGCCGCGTGATCATGGCCGCATCGGCAGCCAATGCGCTGCTGGGGGCTTCGGTCAACACGCAAGGGACGATCCAGGCGCAAGGCCTGGTCGAGCGTGACGGCGCCATCTACCTGGACGCCGGCGTGAACGGCGACGCCGTAGTCACCGGCAAGCTGGATGTGTCCAGCGCCACCGGCAAGGGCGGCACGGTGCAGGTCACCGGTCAGCGCGTCGGCCTGTTCGATGGTACGGACATTGATGCAAAGGGCGCGGCGGGCGGCGGCACGGTGCTGGCCGGCGGCGACTGGCAAGGCGGCAACGTGTCGGTCGCGAACGCGCAAAAGACGGTGGTGGGCCAGCAGGTGACCATCGACGCGTCGGCCACCGCGCAGGGCGATGGCGGCAAGGTCGTGATGTGGGCCGATGGCGACACGGTGTTCGCGGGCGGCATTAAGGCACGCGGTGGCAAGGCCGGCGGCGACGGCGGCAAGGTCGAAGTGTCGGGCAAGGAAAACCTGGGTTTTGCGGGCATCGTGGATGCCGGCGCGGACCAGGGCAAGGCAGGTTCGCTGTTGCTGGACCCTAAGAACCTGACGGTGGTAACCAGCGGCGGCGATATCGCCCCGGCCAGCGGCACCGTGGGCTTCGACACGTTGCCCTCGGCCGACAGCAACGTCAATGCGGCCGCCATTACGGCCATCACCAACGCAGGCACGGCAGTCGTTCTGCAGGCCAACAATGACCTGACCGTCAACAGCAGCATTACGACGTCCCCGAATAACGGCGTCACCACGGGCGGGGCCCTGACCTTCCAGGCAGGCCGCTCCCTCGCCGTCAACGCAGCCATCTACAGCGCCGACGGCGACATCACGTTCAAATTCAACGACACCGCCGCGACGTCCAATCGCGATGCAGGCGATGCGTCGTTCAGCAATACCGGCAGCATCGATGCGGGGTCCGGCAAGGTCACCATGACCAACGGCGGCAAGGGGGCATCGTCCACCCTGTCTACCGGCAAGGTCAGCGCGGCGCTGCTCGATGTGACGCAACTGGGTTCCGCGACCGGCGCTGTGGACCTGGGCGAACTGTTCGTGACAGGCGCGCTCAATGTCACGTCGAACGGGCGCGACATCACGGGCAACACGCGGTCGATCGTGAACCGCAACGTCGCTACCTTCAATGCGGGCAGCGGCAACATCACGCTGAACAATTCGAACTCCGACTACAACATCGTCAGTGCGGTCGGCAACAACGTCGTCGTGCGCGACCAGAACGCGGTACAGCTAGGTGCATCGACCGTCGCGGGCAACCTGTCGGTCACGACCAGTGGCGCCGTGGGCTCGACGGGCGTCGTCACGGTGGTCGGAGCAACCACCGTCAACGCCGGCAGCGGCGGCTTTGGCGCGGCTCCGTCCGACGTCACGCTCACCTACGCCAACAATTTCCAGGGCGACCTGTCGGTCACGTCGGGTAACGGGTCGGTGAACGTCCGCGACGCCAACGCCCTGGCACTGGGTTCGATCACCGGCGCCAACGTCACGCTCGTCGCCGGCGGCAATATCTCGCAAAGCGGCGTGTACACCGCGACCGGCTACAGCAACATCACGACGACCAACGCGGGCACGGTCGTGCTCGGCAATGCAGGCAACGACTTCGGCAGCTTCCTGCAGGTCAACACCGCCGGCTCCGCCACGTTCGTGGACAAGAACGACTTGATGTTCGGCACGGGCGCGAGCACCGTCACCGGCAACCTGGCGGTCACGGCCGCCGGCAACATCAGCCAGTACAACAACGAGTACAGCAGCGCGCCGCTGACCGTTACCGGGGACGCCAGCTTTACGGTTACCGCAGCGAACAAGAACCTGTTCCTTGGATCGTCGAATCTGCAAGACGGCAACCTGACCGGCGCGTCCAACAGCATTGGCGGCACCGTCACGCTTGCCACGGCCGGCGCCGGGACGTTCCAGGACATCCAGCTGCGCAACACGAACGCCAATGCAGCCGTCATCAACGGCCTGACCACGGTCGGCCAGTTGCGCAACGTCAAGCTGCGCTACGACAACGCACCCAGCGTCTCGCTGCCCGGCATGACCCTGACCGGCAACCTGCAGGTCTACGCGAACAGTGGCAGCATCACGCAGACGGGCGCGATCGTCGTCAATGGCACCGCGACAAACGGGTACTCGACCTTCCTGGCTGGCGGCGCGAAAGACATCGTGCTGACCGACACGGGCAACGACTTCAACCACATCACGGTGGCCGGCGGCGGCACGGCAACGATCTACGACAAGAATGCGATCGACCTGTCGTCGACCAACGGCACGTTCAGCGTGGGCACCCTGTCGGTGGCGACCAACAACGGCGCCATCACGCAGAGCAGCAACTGGAACACGGTCGTGTCCACCGCGACCAACCTGAATGCCGGCACCGCCGACATCACGTTGAATACGGACTACGGCAACACGTGGACACGGCTCGCGATCGCCGCGGCCCGCAATGCCACGGTGCGCAATACGTCCGGCACGCTGACCCTGGGCGATATCGCCCTGTCCGGCAACCTGAACCTTTCGTCCTATAACAACGGCACATTGAATCAGGCGTCGAACACGTCGGTCACGCTGGGCAGCAACACTACAACGTCGTTCGGCAGCTTTACCAACATTGCCCTGAACAACGCCAATAACGTGCTTGGCAACATCGCCATTTCCAATGGGTCGACGATCTCCCTGCGCGAGAACGACGCCATCACGCAGAGCGGCGCCTGGTACACGCCCAGTTCCGTGTCGGTCACCACCACTAACGACCAGGCAATCAATCTGAACCATTCGGGCAATGTGTTTGGCGGCTTGACGGTGACCCAGGAAAACACCGGCGCCACGACAGCCGGCGCAGTCACCATTGTCGAAGCGGACAATATTGCGCAGAACCTGGCGTGGACCACGCACGGCAACACCACCCTGAATGCACAGGGCTACGTGGTCACGCTCGGCAACGCCAACAACGTGCTGGGCGCCCTGCAAGTGTTGGGTGGCGGGACGACGACCATTTCCGCCAAGGACACGGCCGGCAAGGACGCGATCACCGACTTTGCGGCGTGGAACGCCGGTCAGACCACGCTCAACGCGTACAACAGCACGGGCATCGTCAGCGGCGGCGGCAACATTTCGCTGACCCAGGCAGGCAACGTGCTGGGCGATATCACGCTGCGCGGCAACACCGTGACCATCACGGAAAACAGCAGCATCACGGATAACGGTCAGTGGGTGACGACGGGCACGACGACCCTGAAGGCCACCAACGGGCCCATTGCGCTCGACAACCTGTCCAACGTGCTGGGCAACATCGCCATCGAGGGCACGCCGTCGTATGTCTTCATTACCGAAGCCGATGCGATCACGCAGGCTGCGGCCTGGAAGGTGGGCACCGCGCCCGTCACGCTGAACTCGCGCGCCTTCGGCATTGACCTGACGGCATCGGGCAACGTGCTGGGTGCCATTGACATCATCACGACGTCGGGGGTGCCGACATCGGTCAAGATCACTGAAGACGACGCGATCACGCAAGGAAGCGCATGGTCCTTGGCCGGAAAAAGTGTCGACCTGGTTGCCGAGAACAACAAGGCCATCACGCTGAACAACGTCGCCAATCAGATGGGCAACCTGACGATCACGGGCGGCGCCGTTTCCATTACCGAAAACGATGTGATCACCCAGGGCAACGCCTGGACCACGACCGGCACGACGTCGCTGACGACCACGGCCACCAACGCCGGCATTACGCTGACCCATTCGGCCAACGTCCTTGGCAACCTGGCGATCGCTGGCGCCACCAGCGTGGCCATCACTGAAAATGACGACATCACCCAGGCCAGTGCCTGGACCCTTGGCACCGCGTCGGTCGCGTTGAATGCCGGCACGCATGATGTTGCGTTCACGCAAGCACTGAACAAGGTGGGTGACCTGACGGTGACGGCTGCCAACGCGGCCATCACCGAAAACGATCTGATTTCCGATGGCAACGCCTGGAACGTCAGTGGGCTGACGACCCTGACGGCGGGCACGAACAAGATCGTGCTTGATGCCAATCCGCGCAGCGACTTCGGCACGGTCAAGATCGTGTCGGCCGACACCGCCGACATCCTGGCCAGGAACGGCATTGTGTTCGATACGTCGACCGTGACCAATGGCATGACCGTCAACGCGGGCGGCGCCATTACCCAGGTTAGCGCGATCCGCGCGGATTCGCTGCTGCTCAGCGGCACGGGTCCCGTTACGCTGACCAACGCCGGCAACCATGTCACCAAGCTGGCGGCGGGCCTGTCCGGTGCGCTGAGCTATACCGACAGCGGCACCTTCGATATCGCGAACCTCGGCAATACCACCGGCATCAACGTGGGCGCCAATACCGTCACGCTGAACGCGGGCGGCACCGTCACCAGCCTGGGCAGCGTCAGCGCGGCCAGCACCGGCCTGTCGGTCACGGCGGGCAGCGTCCTGGCCTTGCCAGCAATGACCATCGCGGGCGCGCAGTCGTACACCTCGGCGGCCGGCATCACGATCAATGCCAACGTCAGCAGCACGGCGGCCGGCGCCATTACCTTCACCGGCCCGACCACGCTTGCCAATGATCTGACGGTGCAGTCCGTCAATTCGGCCATCACGTTCGACGGCGCCGTGGCAGGCGCCAACAAACAGCTGATCGTGAATGCCGGCACGGGCGCCGCCAACTTCCGCGGCGCCGTATCGAATATCGGCAATGCCGCCAGCGCGAGCACCGTCCTGCAATTGACGTCGGGCAACGCCACGTTCGACTCCACGGTGCAGACCAACAACGGCGTGTCGATGACGGGCCCGGTCACGTTCAAGAATGACGTGACCCTCGGCTCGGCCATCAGCAATGCCAGCTCGCTCTTCACGGGCGAAGTGACGCTGGCCAAGGCCACCGCACAGAACGTCTCAGCCTTCAATGGCCTGACCTTCCGCAACGGCCTGGCGCTGCAGAACGCCGCGGCCACCGTGTCGACCAACAACAGCGCCCTCGCCTTTGCCACCGCAGGCACCGTGCATGGCGCACGCGGCCTGACCTTGAACGCGGGCACCGGGGCCATCACCGGCCTGGACCGCATCGGCTCGGACCTAACGTCCCTGTCGGTGACCGGCAACGCCTTGGCCCTGCCTGCGGGCGGCATCGCGATCAATGGCGCGCAGTCCTACACCGCCACCGGCGGCTCGTCGATCATGCTGAACGGCAACGTGACCAGCACCGCAGCAGGCGCCATCGCTTTCAATGGCCCGGTTGTCCTGGCAGGTACGTCCGCCGTGACGGCGGTCGACTCGGCCGTCAGTTTCACCAGCAGCATCGACGGTGCGCGGGATCTGACGATCGCCAACGGCACCGGCGTCAAGAATTTCGTGGGCCCCATTGGCGGCACGACCGCCCTGGGCGACGGCACGGGCGCGGCACTGACCCTGTCGGGCACCGGGGCGGCCAGTTTCAGCGACACCGTCAACGCCCGCAGCGGCATGACGGCTGCCGGCGCAGTCACGTTCGCCAAGGCGGTCACGCTGGCCGACGGCACCGTGGGCTCGGCCTTTGCCGGCCCCGTGGCCATCGGTGGCACCTTCAGCGGCTACGACGGCATCGCCTTCAATGGCGGCATGGCCTTGTCGGGCGCCACCACCATCACCTCGAACGGCAGCACCATTGCCCTTGGCGGCGCCGTGACTGGCGCGCAGACCCTGACGCTCAATGCGTTGGCGGGCGGCGCCGGTGCAATCACCGGCCTCAACAACATCTCGCCGCTGCTGACCGGCCTGACGCTTAGCGCGCAGACCTTGACGCTACCCGCCAACCTGGGGGTGGCCGGCGCGATGACCTTCACCGCGCCCGGCGGCATTACCGTGGCGGGCGCCTTGGGCAGCGCCACGCAAGGCGGCGCGATCACGTTCAACAACGCCGTGACCTTGAGCGGCGATTCCACCATCGCCACCTTGAACAGCGGCGTCACCTTTGCCGACACGTTGGCGGGCGGCGGACGCGACCTGATTGTCAGCACTGGCACAGGCACGAAAACGTTCACCGGCGCTGTCAGCAACCTTGGCGCCGGCGCGGACGCTGCGCTGACGCTCCAAGGCTCCGGCGCCTCGACCTTCGCCAGCACGGTCAACGCCAACTCGGGTCTGCTCGTCCAGGGCGGCGGCGCGACGCGCTTCCAGAACAATGTGACGCTCGGCAACGGCCTGACCGGCACCAACCTCGGCACGGGCCTGGTCACCATCGGGCGGTCGGGCGCCACCACTACCTTCAGCTCGTACGGCGGCGTTCAGACGCAAGCGATGGACCTGGCCGGCGACACATCCATCATCTCCAACAGCAGCGGTGTCGTGATCGGCGGCGCGCTCAACGGGGCCGCCAATCTTTCCGTCAATTCGGGAGCAGCGACCACGACCTTTGCCGGGCAGGTTGGCAACACGGTCCAACTCGGTAGCGGCGTGGGCGCCGCCATCACATTGACCGGCGTCGGTACCACCTCGTTTGAAAACACCCTGGCTACGCGCGGCCACCTGGCCGCGACAGGCAACGTCACGCTCAAGCAAGCCACCAGCCTCGGCGGTGCGGCCGCCAGCACCATCGGCGGGCGCCTGACCCTGAATGGCGCAACGAACGTGCTGGCAGCCGGCGGCCTGACGGTCAACGGCGGCACGACGCTGTCGACGAGCACCACGGTGACCACGACCAACCGCGGCATCGTCCTGCACGGCGGGATCGACGGCGCACGCGCGCTGACGCTCGATGCGGGCACGGGAGGCATTCAGCTCAGCACGACGGGCGGCACGACGGCACTGACCTCCTTGACCGCGACCGGCGGCGCCCTCGCCCTCGGCGATGTCACCACGACCGGCGCGCAGGTCTACACCGGCTCGACCACGACGGCGTCCGGTGCGCTGCAAGGCGTGGGCGTGCGTGTCAACGGTGCGCTGGTCACGGCAGCCGGCACGTCGCTCAACGCACGCACGGGCACCCTGAATCTGAACGGAACGGTCAACGCAGGCGCCAACGCGCTGCGCCTGATCGGCGACGATATCGACCTGGGCGGCGCGATCACCAGCACGGGCGCACTGGCCGTCGAGACCTTCTCGGCAGGCCGTGCGATCACCCTGGGCGCCTCGACACCCACGGCCAACACGCTCAGCCTGACGGCCAGCGAACTGGGCCAGCTGCCGGCCAGCCTGGCCTCGCTGTCCATCGGTGTCGCCAACTCGGGCAATATCGCCCTGGCCGGCAACCTGGCAGCCGGCACCACCGCGCTGGCGCTGACCACCGGTGGCGCGATTCAACAGACGGCAGGTGGCATCACCTCGGGTGCGCTGACCGTGTCGGCGCCCGGCGCCGTATCGTTGACAAGCGCAACCAATGCGTTTGGCGCGGTGACCGTATCGACCGCCCCATCGGCCTTGGCGCTGACCAATACCCGCGACATCCTGCAAGGCAATACCTGGGCCCTGGGCAACGCGGCCGTCACGCTGAATGCGGGCACCAACAACATCACGCTGGACCGCAGCGGCAATACCTTTGGCGTACTGAGCCTGACCGGCAAGAACGCCACCGTGCTGGAAAGCGCGGCGACCACCCTGGGCGCCACCGCGCTCAGCGGCAACCTGACCGCAACGTCGACCGGCGGAATCTCGCTGGGCGCCACGACAGGCGTGGCCGGCAATGCCGCGCTGAATGCCGCTGACCTGATCACCCAGGCCAACGGCGCAAAGCTGACCGTGGGGGGCGACCTGTCGCTTACCACGACGCACACCGCTGGCAACGTGGCCATCGACAACCGGGGCGCCGCAAGTACCGTGCTCGGCGACACGCTGGTCGGTGCCGACTATGCCTTGAATGCCGCTGGCCAGACCGTGAGTCAGGCCGCAGGCACCTCGGTCAAGGTCGCAGGCACGTTCTCGCCTTCAGGCGCGTCGATCAACCTGGGCAATACCGGCAACCTGTTTGGCACGCTTGCCATTTCGGGCGCCACCGGTACGACCGTCGTCAAACAAAACGGCGTCGTCACCTTGGGTGACCGCGTCGAGACAGGCAATCTGACTGTCATCAGCGACGCCAGCAGCGACGTATTCGGCGGACCGACCATCGCCGGCAACGCCGTTGCCCTGGCCGGCGCGCAGAACGCGATCGGCGGCAAGATCTCGGTCACCACTGCGGCGCCGGCCATCGTCAGCGGCGGCGCCGACGTGCAGACCGGTATCGTGCAGGCCGCCAACACCACGCTGCAGATCACGGGCGACGCCAGCTTTACGGCAATGCCTTCGACCGCCGGCACGTTGGGCATCAACCTGAGCAACACCGGCAATACCTTCGGCAGCCTGACCCTGTCGGGTGACACCATCAAGGTGGCCAGCAGCAATGCCGCGGTCATCAAGGGCGCGACCGCCGTCAACGGCGTGGACATCGTCAGTGACGGCGCCGTGACCGTGACGGGCGCGGTGCGCAGCACCGCGGGCGACACCCTCATCACGTCGGGCAGCGACCTGACGATCGCCGCGGGCGGCAGCGTCGCGGCCGCCAACGGCAACGCCGTGCTGGCCACGGGCACCACCGGCCACTTCATCAACAACGCGGGCGCAAGCGCCGTGACAACCGACGCGGGCCATCGCTGGCTGATCTATGTGGGCGACAAGGCCGGCAATACCTTCGGAAACCTGAACAGCCAGAACACCGCTGTCTGGAACGCGACGCTGGCAGGCCTTGCGCCCGCATCGGTCACGGCCACCGGCAACCGCTACCTGTTCAACGCCACCCCGGTGCTGACCTTCAGCGGCAAGACGCTGACCAAGACCTATGGCGACGCGCTGGACGTCTCGTCCGCCTTCACCATTGGCGGGCTGGAAACCGGCGTCACCAACGCCTATGTGGGCGACTCGCTGGCCACCGTGCTGGCCGGTTCGCCCGTCGTGACGTCGGACGGTTCGGCCGCAACCGCCGTGGTAACCGCATCGCCTTATGCCATCAAGCTGGATGGCGCATCGCTGGTGACGGCCAACGGCTACACGCTGGGCGCCGTCACCGATGGCACCTTGACGGTCGACCAGCGCGTGCTGACCGTCAATGCCACTGGCAGCAAGGTTTATGACGCCACCACGGGTCTGACCGGCGCGACGTTCACGTTGGGCAACACCGTCAACAGCGACGAGGTTGCCGCCAGCGGCACCACGGTCTTTGCGACCAAGGATGCCGGCGCGGGCAAGGCGCTGACGCTGTCGGGTGTTCAGCTCAGTGGCGCCGCAGCGGGCAACTACCGCGTCGGCACTACCTCTGGCACGGGCACGATCACCAAGGCCGCGCTGACCATTGGCGCGACCGGCAATGACAAGACCTACGACGCCACACGCGGCGCCACCGTGGCGCTGACCGACAACCGCCTGGGCACCGACGTGCTGACGCTGGGGTATGGCCAGGCGACGTTTGCCGACAAGAACGCCGAGGCGAACAAAGCCGTGGCTGTCACGGGCATCACCCTGGCCGGAACGGACGCAAACAACTACACGTTCAACACCACGACCGCCACGACGGCGACCATCAACAAGGCCGTGCTGACGGT
Source organism: Pigmentiphaga litoralis (assembly GCF_013408655.1). NCBI lineage: Bacteria > Pseudomonadati > Pseudomonadota > Betaproteobacteria > Burkholderiales > Alcaligenaceae > Pigmentiphaga > Pigmentiphaga litoralis. The sequence continues at coordinate 245,474 of NZ_JACCBP010000001.1, read as the reverse complement.
GGGCGCCACCGGCACGAACAAGACCTATGACTCCACCACGGGCGCCACGGTCACGCTGAACGACAACCGCCTTGGCAGCGACGTGCTGACGCTGACCCATGGCGGCGCGGCGTTCTCAGACAAGAACGCGGGCAACGGCAAGACGATTACGGTGTCCGACATTTCCGTCACGGGCGCCGATGCTGGCAACTACACGGCCAACACGACCGCATCGGCGCAGGCCAACATTGCCAAGGCCAACCTGAGCATTACGGTCGACGGCGTCGACAAGGTGTACGACACGACGCGTAACGCCACGGTCGCCTACACCGATGGCCGCTTTGCCAATGACCAGCTGACGATTACCGGCACGGCCACGTTTGCGGACAAGAACGCCGGTAACGGCAAGGCCGTGACTGTCACCAACATTGCAGTAGGCGGTATTGACGCAGGCAACTACACCACGTCCACCACGGGCGCACTGACCACGGCCAACGTGACCAAGGCGGCGCTGACCGTTGGCGCGGCCGGCGTGGCCAAGACGTATGACGCGACCACCAACGCCGCCGTCACGCTGAACGACAATCGCCTGGGCAACGATGTGCTGACCCTGGCGTATGGCCAGGCGGCGCTGGCTGACAAGAACGCGGGTGCCGCCAAGGCGGTCAACGTGACAGGCATTACGGTCACGGGCACGGACGCCGCCAACTACACCGCGAACACCACCACTACGACGACGACGTCCGTGGCGAAGGCCAGCCTGACGGTCGGCGCAACCGGTGTCGACAAGGTGTACGACGCCACGACCGTTGCCAGCGTCAACTACACCGACAGCCGCTTTGCGGGCGACCAGCTGACCCTGTCGGGCAATGCCGTGTTCGCCGACAAGAACGCGGGCGCGGGCAAGGCCATCAGCATTTCCGGCATTACCGCCGGCGGTACTGACATGGGCAACTATGTGCTGGCGAACACCACGGCATCGACCACCGCGTCGATCTCGAAGGCACAGCTGACCGCCACGGCAACCGGCGCCGACAAGGTGTATGACGGCACGACGGTGGCCAACGCCACCCTGGCCGACAACCGCCTGGGCACGGACCAGCTGACGCTGGGCTATGCCTCGGCCAACTTCCTGGACAAGAATGTCGGGACCGGCAAGCTGATCAACGTGACGGGTGTCACCCTGTCGGGCGCGGATGCCGGCAACTACACCGTGGGCACGACGGCCATCGGTTCGGGCGCGATCAGCAAGGCGCTGCTCGCCGTCTCGCTTCTGGGCACGGATAAGGTGTACGACGCCACCACGGCGGCCACGGTCAGCCTGGTCGACAACCGCGTGTCCAACACGGACGCGCTGTCGATCAGCTACGCTGGCGCAGCATTTGCGGACAAGAACGCGGGCGCCAACAAGGCGATCACCGTGACGGGTCTGCGTATCGTGGGCGCCGATGCCGACAACTACACGATCGACACGTCGGGCGTCACCAACGCCAAGGCCAACATCGCCAAGGCCACATTGACCGCCAGCGCAACCGGCATCGACAAGGTCTATGACGCCACCACCGGCGCCACCGTGTCCCTGGCCGACAATCGTATCGGCACCGACCAGCTCACCCTGGCCTACGGCGCAGCCGCCTTTGCGGACAAGAATGCGGGCGCGGGCAAGGCCGTGACCGTATCGGGCATCACCCTGTCTGGCGCGGACGCCGGCAACTATGTGGTGAACACAGGCGCGGCCACGACCGCCACCATCAACAAGGCCGCACTGACTGTTGGCGCAACCGGCATCGACAAGGTCTACGACACGACCACGGCCGCCACGGTGAACCTGACCGACAACCGCCTGGCCAACGACGCCCTGACGGTCGCCTATGGCAGCGCGTCCTTTGCGGACAAGAACGCCGGCGCGAACAAGGCGGTGACGGTGTCGGGCCTGACCATTGCCGGCGCCGACGCGAGCAACTACGTCATCGACACCAGCGCCGCCACGCAAACGACGGCCACCATCGCCAAGGCTGCGTTGGCCATCGGCGCAACCGGCAACGGCAAGGTGTACGACACCACGACTGCTGCCACCGTCAACCTGAACGACAACCGCCTGGGCGCCGATCAATTGACCGTGGCCTACGGCAGTGCGTCGTTCGCCGACAAGAACGCCGGCAACGGCAAGACGGTGTCGGTGGCGGGTCTGACCGTGACCGGCGCCGATGCAGGCAACTACCTGGCCAACACCAGTACGTCGACCACTGCCGATATTGCCAAGGCACAACTGACCGTGGGCGCGGCGGGCATCGACAAGGTGTACGACACCACCACCGTTGCGACCGTCAACCTGAGCGACAACCGCCTGGGCGCCGATCAGCTCGTTCTGGGTTACGGCAATGCGGCCTTTGCCGACAAGAATGCCGGCACTGGCAAGACGGTGTCGGTCGCGGGCCTGACCGTGACCGGGACCGACGCCGGCAACTACGTGGCCAATACCACTGCCACCACGACCGCCACGATCGCCAAAGCGTCGTTGAACATCGGCGCGACCGGCATCGACAAGGTGTACGACACCACGACGGTTGCCAACGTCAACTTGAATGACAACCGCCTGGGCGCCGATCAACTGACGGTGGGCTATGGCGCGGCCGCGTTTGCCGACAAGAATGCCGGCGACGGCAAGACGGTGTCGGTGGCGGGTCTGACCGTGACCGGTGCCGATGCGGGCAACTATGTGGCCAACACGAGCACTGCGACGACGGCCAACATTGCCAAGGCGCAGCTGACGATTGCCGCATCCGGCATCGACAAGGTGTACGACGCCACCACCGTTGCCAACGTGAACCTGGGCGATAACCGCCTGGGCACCGACCAGCTGACGCTGGGCTATGGCAACGCCGCGTTTGCCGACAAGAACGCCGGCAACGGCAAGACGGTCTCGGTCGCGGGTATCAGCGTGACCGGTGCGGATGCCGGCAACTATGTCGCCAACACGACCGCTGCCACCACTGCCAACATCGCCAAGGCTTCGTTGACCATCGGCGCGACGGGCATCGACAAGGTGTACGACACCACCACCGTTGCCACCGTCAACCTGAACGACAACCGCCTGGGAACCGACCAGCTCACCCTGGGTTACGGCGACGCGGCGTTTGCCGACAAGAATGCCGGCAACGGCAAGACCGTCTCGGTAACGGGTTTGACCGTGACCGGGTCGGACGCGGGCAACTATGTGGCCAACACCGGCACCACCACCACCGCCAACATTGCCAAGGCGCAGTTGACGGTCGGCGCGGCCGGCATCGACAAGGTGTATGACACCACCACCGCTGCCACCGTCACGCTGAACGACAACCGCCTGGGTGCCGATCAGTTGACCGTGGGCTACGGCAACGCCGCCTTCAGCGACAAGAACGCGGGCAACGGCAAGACGGTGTCGGTGGCCGGGATCACGGTCGTGGGCGCCGACGCCGGCAACTATGCCGTCAACACTGGAACCACGACCACGGCCAGCATCGCCAAGGCGCAGTTGACCATTGGCGCCACCGGCATCGACAAGGTGTACGACGCCACGACCGTGGCCAACGTGACCCTGGGTGACAACCGCCTGGGCGCCGACCAGCTGACGCTGGGCTACGGCAACGCCACGTTCGCCGACAAGAATGCCGGCAACGGCAAGACGGTCTCGGTCGCAGGCATTACGGTGACGGGTGCCGATGCCGGCAATTACGCCGCGAATACCACGGCCGCCACCACGGCCACCATCGCAAAGGCGCAATTGACGGTGGGCGCGGCTGGCATCGACAAGGTGTACGACACCACGACCGTTGCCAACGTCAACTTGAATGACAACCGCCTGGGCAACGATCAGCTGACGCTGGCCTATGGCAATGCCGCGTTTGCCGACAAGAACGCCGGCAACGGCAAGGCCGTGAACGTCGCGGGCATTGCCGTCACGGGCGCGGATGCAGGCAACTACATCGCGAACACCACGGCCGCCACCACGGCCAACATCGGCAAGGCCGCGCTGAACATTGGCGCGACCGGCGTCGACAAGGTGTACGACGCGACGACCGGTGCGAGCGTCACCCTGAACGACAACCGCCTGGGCAATGACAGCGTGTCGCTGGCCTACGGCAACGCGGCGTTTGCGGACAAGAACGCGGGTGCGGGCAAGAGCGTGTCGGTGGGCGGGATTACGGTCACGGGCGCCGATGCAGGCAACTATGTGGCCAACACCACGGCATCGACCACGGCCAACATTGCGAAGGCAGCGTTGACCATTGGCGCGGCCGGTATCGACAAGGTGTACGACGCCACGACGGTTGCGAACGTCAACCTGAACGACAACCGCCTGGGCAGCGACAGCCTGACGCTGTCGTACGGCAACGCGGCGTTCGCGGACAAGAACGCGGGAGCCGGCAAGGCCATCACCGTGGCAGGCATTACCGTGGCAGGCGCCGATGCAGGCAACTACATCGCCAACACCACGGCGGCCACGACTGCCAATATCGCCAAGGCGCAACTGACCGTTGGCGCAGCCGGTATCGACAAGGTGTACGACACCACCACCGTTGCCAACGTCAACCTGAATGACAATCGCCTGGGCAACGACGCCCTGTCGCTGTCGTATGCCAACGCTGCCTTTGCCGACAAGAACGCCGGCAGCAACAAGGCCGTCAACGTGGCAGGCATTACCGTGGCGGGCGCCGATGCAGGCAACTACATCGCGAACACCACGGCTTCCACAACCGCCACCATCGCCAAGGCTGCGCTGACCGTCGGCGCAGCCGGCATCGACAAGGTGTACGACGCAAGCACCAACGCTGCCGTGGCGCTGAACGACAACCGCCTGGGCAGCGACAGCCTTACGCTGTCGTACGGCAATGCGGCGTTCGCGGACAAGAACGCCGGGGCCGGCAAGGCCATCACCGTGGCGGGCATTGCCATCGGTGGCACCGACGCAGGCAACTACGTCGCGAACACCACCGCGTCGACCACGGCCACCATTGCGAAGGCAGCGTTGACCGTTGGCGCGGCCGGTATCGACAAGGTGTACGACACCACGACCGTGGCTGGCGTGACCCTGAACGACAACCGCTACGGCACCGATCAGTTGACCCTGGGCTACGGCAACGCCGCCTTTGCCGACAAGAATGCCGGCAGCAACAAGGCTGTCAACGTGGCAGGCATTACGGTGACGGGCGCGGACGCAGGCAACTACATCGCGAACACGTCGGCTGCCACCACCGCCAATATCGCCAAGGCGCAATTGACCGTGGGCGCGGCCGGCATCGACAAGGTGTATGACACCACCGCCGTTGCCAACGTCAACTTGAACGACAACCGCCTGGGCGCCGATCAGTTGAGCGTGGGCTACGGCACTGCCGCCTTCGCGGACAAGAACGCGGGCAACGGCAAGACGGTGTCTGTGGCGGGCATTACCGTGACGGGCATCGACGCAGGCAACTACGTCGCCAACACCACGGCAGCCACCACCGCCACCATCGCCAAGGCGGCGTTGACGGTCGGCGCGGCTGGCATCGACAAGGTGTACGACGCCACCACGGTTGCCAACGTCAACCTGAACGACAACCGACTGGGCGCCGATCAACTGACGCTGGGCTATGCCAACGCCACATTCGCGGACAAGAACGCCGGCAGCAACAAGGCGGTCAATGTGGCGGGCATTACCTTGGGTGGCGTCGACGCAGGCAACTACGTCGCCAACACCTCGGCATCCACCACGGCCAACATTGCCAAGGCGCAACTGACGGTGGGCGCGACCGGCATCGGCAAGGTGTACGACACCACCACCGCCGCCAACGTCGCCCTGACCGACAACCGCCTGGGCAACGACAGCCTGTCGCTGACCTACGGCAACGCGGCCTATGCCGACAAGAACGCCGGCGCCAACAAGCTGGTGAACGTGGCGGGTATTTCCGTCACGGGAGCGGACGCGGCGAACTATGTCGCCAACACCACGGCCACCACCACCGCCACCGTTGCCAAGGCAGCGTTGACGGCAACGGCCACCGGCATCGACAAGACCTACGACGCGTCCACCGCGGTCGCGGTGGCATTGGCTGACAACCGCCTGGGCAATGACAGCCTGACGCTGTCTTACGCCAACGCGTCGGTGGCGGACAAGAACGCCGGCCAGGACAAGCAGGTGCTGGTGTCCGGCATCAGCGCCACGGGTGCGGACGCCGCCAACTACACCGTCAACGGCACGGCGTCGACCACGGCGGATATCGCCAGGGCCACGCTGGTCGTCACGGGCACGGGCCTGCCGAAGGTCTATGACGGGTCCACCGTGGGCATCGTGCAGTTCAACGACAACCGCGTGGCCGGTGACAACGTGACGATCGTGAACCCGATCGCCGCCTTCCTGGATGCCGAAGTGGGCACCGGCAAAACGATGAACGTGTCGGGCTTCTCGCTCGGTGGCGCCGATGCCGGCAACTACCTGCTGGCGTCCAACAGCTTCACGATCACCGGGGACATCATTGCCGCATCGGCCCTGCCGCCGGTACTGCCGCCGGCCGTGCCCGCGCCTGTGGTGGCGACGCAGACCCAGGCCGTGCTGACCCCGCCGCCCGCGGCGACCGAAACGCTGCCGGTCGTGAGCGACCTTGCCATGACCTCGGGCGGCAGCAGCAACGGCATCGTGATCGCCGCGGCCACCGTGCCGGCAACGGCCACGATGGGCTCGGCCGCGAATGTCGTTGGCGCGACCGCGGACGGCCGTGCCGTGACCGGTACACTGACGCTGGTGCCGCGTGGCGAAACGTCCACGATGGACTTCGCGGTCCAGACCGGCAACAGCACGAGCTGGTCGTTCAAGGTGCCTGCCGAAGCCGTCAAGGCAGTGCTGCCGGCCAACGCGGTTGCCGTCGATGCCGTGCTCGACAACGGCCAGCCGTTGCCGGCCTGGCTGCAGTTCGATGCCAAGACGCTGACGTTCCAGGCGGTCGACGCACCGGCCGGCGCCCTGCCCCTCAAGGCTGCGGTACGCTTCAACTCTACGAGCCAGGTGATCGACGTCCTGGTCACCAACTGATCTACGCAAGGATTCTTCATCATGACAACCGACAAGGTCGAAACCGCCGAAGCCGCCGCCGTGCAGCTGTTCCAGCAGGCGGCCCCGCTCGACCCCGCGCGCCATCAGGACCTGAAGCTCGACCGGTCGGTCGGCTTCGCCTTCGCGCGCAACCAGACCGCCGTGCCGATCGTGGCCACCGAATTTGCCATGGCCGCGCGCGACCTGCCCATCGTGTTCGCCGGCGAAGGCCGCCTGCCGATGGCCGTGCTGGGCATCCGTTCCGGTGAAAACCTGCTGGTCGGCGACGACGGCGCCTGGGTGGCCGGCCGCTACGTGCCCGCCCACCTGCGCCGCTATCCCTTCATCCTGCAGGAAGACGAGGCGCAGCAGCGCTTTGCGCTGTGCATCGACGAAGCCGCCCCGCACTTCCAGTCGCAAGACAAGGGCGAGCCCCTGTTCAACGACGCCGGCGCCACGCCCCTGGTGACCGAGATGCTGCAATTCCTGGGCGAGATCCAGGGCGGCTTCGCGCAGACCCAGGCCTATGCGGCCGCGCTGGTCGCCGCGGACCTGCTGATCGAACGATCAGCGGTGGTCGAACTCAAAAGTGGCGAGCGCGTGACGCTGGAAGGCTTCTTTGTGGTGGACGAAGAGAAGTTCTCGCGCCTGCCGATCGAAACGCTGGCGGAATGGGCGCAGAAGGGCTGGCTGCCCCTGACCTACTTCCACCTGCAATCGCGGCTGAACTGGACCCACCTGGTGGATCTGGCCGTCTGACCGTCAGCGTGGGCCGGGTCCGTCCCGGCGGCAGGGGTATCCGAACACGGCAAGCTGGCTTGCCGTGTTTTTTTATTGAGTCGGCAAGCTCTGTGTCCTACACCGTGATCAGTTCCCGCACCTTGTTCTGCTGCATCTCGGTTCCCCTCCCATTTGCCACGATTTCCCCGCGGCTCATCACCCAGTAGCCATCGGCGATTTCTTCGGCAAAGTCGTAGAACTGTTCGACCAGCAGCACGGTCATGCCGGACTCTTCGACCAGGCGCCGCAGGGTGCGGCCAATATCCTTGATGATGGACGGCTGGATGCCTTCGGTGGGCTCGTCCAGGATCAGCAGGGTCGGCTCGCTCATCAGGGCGCGGCCGATCGCCAATTGCTGCTGCTGGCCGCCCGACAGGTCGCCGCCGCGCCGGTGCTTCATGGTGTGCAGCACCGGAAACAGTTCATAGATCCGGTCGGGCACGCCCTTGGGCGCGGCCTTGCTGGCGGCGCCCACCAGCAGGTTTTCTTCCACGGTCAGCCGCGAAAAGATATCGCGGCCCTGCGGCACGTAGCCGAAGCCGCCGGCCACGCGCGCCGGTGTGGGCAGGCCATCAAAGGCCTTGCCCTGCCACGCGATGCGGCCACTGCGGGCGCGCACCACGCCCATCAGGCATTTCAACAGCGTGCTCTTGCCGACGCCGTTGCGGCCCAGCAGCACGGTCAGCTCGCCCGTCGGCGCCGACATCGTCACATCGCGCAGGATGTGGCTGCCGCCGTAGTATTGGTTGAGCTTGTCGACCTCGAGCATGCGCTCATCTCCCCAGATAGGATTCGATCACGGTGTCATTGGCGCGCACGGTGTCCAGCGTGCCTTCGGCCAGCACGCTGCCTTCGGCCATGACCGTGACCTTGCCCGTGTCGCCGGCCAGCGCGCCCACGAAGTCCATATCGTGCTCGACCACCATCATCGAGCACGACCCGCGCAGGCCGTTCAGCAGCGCCGCCAGTTCCATGGTTTCTTCATCGGTGATGCCGGCGGCCGGTTCGTCGAGCAGCAGCAGGCGCGGCTGCTGCATCAGCAGCATGCCGATTTCCAGCCGCTGCTTCTGCCCGTGCGACAGATCCCCCGCCAGGCGAAACGCGTCCTGCTCAAGGTTGAGCAGGCTCAGGATTTCTTCGACGCGGGCCTGCGCTGGCCGCGTGAAGCGCGAGCGCAAGGACGGCCACCAGCCCTTGTCGGTCTTCATGGCCAGCTCCAGGTTTTCCCAGACCGGGTGGCTGGCGAACACCGTGGGCTTCTGGAACTTGCGGCCGATGCCGATGCGCGCGATCGACGGTTCGTCCATGCGCCGCAGGTCGATGGTCTGGCCCAGGAACACCTTGCCGGTCTGGCATCGGGTCTTGCCGGTGATCACATCCATCATGGTGGTCTTGCCCGCGCCATTGGGCCCGATGATGCAGCGCAGTTCGCCTTCGTCGATCGACAGTGTCAGCTTGTTGAGCGCCTTGAAGCCATCGAAGCTGACGGTCACGTCCTCCAGGTACAGGATGGGTCCGTGCGAGACATCGATTTCGCCGGGCCGCAGGATGTGGCCCAGGCCGGTGGTGCTGCCGCTGGCGTTGGTGCCTTCGTCATCGTCCTTGTCACGCGTCAGATAGGGATTCATCGCGCGCTCCGCTTGCGGTGGGATGTCATCGCGCCGCTCCCTTCCGGAACAGCCCCACGATGCCATTGGGCAGCAGCAGCGGAACCAGCACAAAGATCGCGCCCAGGAAGAACAGCCAGTATTCGGCAAAGAAGGTGGTGAAGAAGCTCTTGGCGCCGTTGACCGCAAAGGCGCCGATGATCGGCCCGATCAGCGTGCCGCGTCCGCCCACCGCCACCCAGATGGCCATCTCGATCGAATTGACCGGCGACATTTCATTGGGGTTGATGATGCCCACCTGCGGCACATACAAGGCCCCCGCGATGCCGCACAGCACCGCCGACACGGTCCAGATGAAAAGTTTGTAGCCCAGCGGGCTGTAGCCCAGGAACATGAGCCGCGACTCGGCATCGCGCACCCCGGTCACGACCCGCCCGAGCTTGGACGTGACGATCGCGCGCGCCGCCAGGAAGGCCAGCACCAGTACAAGAAACGTGACCAGGAACAGCACCGTCCGGGTACCCGGCTGCGTGATGCCATAGCCCAGGATCCGCTTGAAGTCGGTGAACCCGTTGTTGCCGCCAAAGCCCGTCTCGTTGCGATAGAACAGCAGCATGGCCGCGAAGGTCATGGCCTGCGTGATGATCGACAGGTACACGCCCTTGACCCGGGACCGGAAGGTAAAGAAGCCGAACACCCAGGCCAGCGCCGCGGGCACGACCACGACCAGCAACATGGCATACGCGAAGTTGTCGGTGCCCTGCCAGAACCACGGCAGTTCCTTCCAGTCCAGAAAGACCATGAAGTCCGGCAGGTCGCTCTGGTAGGACCCTTCGCGGCCTATCGACCGCATCAGGTACATGCCCATGGCATAGCCGCCCAGCGCAAAGAACAGCCCATGCCCCAGGCTCAGGATGCCGCAATACCCCCACACCAGGTCCAGCGCCAGCGCGGCGATGGCATAACACATCAGCTTGCCGGCCAGCGTCATGCCATAGGCCGACAGGTGCAACGGATGGTCGGCGGGCAGCCACAGCGCGCACAGCGGCACCGCCACCCCCACCACCACGATCAACACCAGCAAGGCGATCCACGCGGGCCGGCTGAGCAACGCCGGCCGCGGTGGCAAGGCCAGTGCGAAGGGCAAGGTCGCGGAAGGCAAGCCCGTCGCTGGCAAGCCCGCCACAGGCAACCCGGCCCCCGCCCGCACGTCCGGGACGGCCCCGTTCACGGTGGTCGTCATATCAAGCCTCCGCGCTGCGGCCCTTGAGGGCAAACATGCCCTGGGGACGCTTTTGAATGAACAGGACGATGAGCACCAGGACCGCGATCTTTGCCAGCACGGCGCCCCAGAAGGGTTCAATGAGCTTGCTCAATATGCCGAGCCCCATCGCGCCAACCACGGTACCGGCCAGTTGCCCCACTCCGCCCAGCACCACCACCATGAACGAATCGATGATGTAGCTCTGGCCCAGGTCGGGCCCCACATTGCCGATCTGCGACAGCGCGCAGCCACCCAGTCCGGCAATGCCTGCGCCGAACGCAAAGGCATAGCTGTCGACCTTGTGGGTCTGCACGCCCACACATGCCGCCATGGTCCGGTTCTGCGTCACGGCACGCACGAACAGCCCCAGCCGCGTACGGTTCAGCACCGACCACGCGATCGCCAGAACCGCAAAGGAAAACACCAGGATCACGACACGGTTGTACGGCAGCACCAGGTTGGGCAGGACCGCGAACCCGCCGCTCATCCACCCCGGATTGGTCACCTGCACGTTCTGCGCGCCGAACAGCATGCGGGTCGCCTGGATCAGCAGCAGGCTGATACCGAAGGTGGTCAGCAACGTTTCCAGCGGCCGGCCATACAGATGCCGCAGCACCAGCCGTTCCAGGATGAAGCCCGCCAGGGCCGCCGCGGCAAACGCGACCGGCACGGCCGCCAGCGGGTACCAGTCGAAGCCCGCCGGAAGGTAGGCGCGAAACAGGTTCTGCACCGAGAACGTGGCATAGGCGCCGATCATCAGGAATTCGCCGTGCGCCATGTTGATGACGCCAATCAGGCCATAGGTGATCGCCAGCCCCAGCGCGGCCAGCAGCAGCACGCTGCCCAGGCTCAATCCCGCGAACGCCGTGCCGGCCAGGTCGCCCCAGCGCTGCCGGCTGTCCAGGGTGTCGATGCCGGCCTGGGCGGCCTTGCGCACCTGTTCGTCAGGTTCGGCATAGGTGCCATCGGCATTGCGCACCAGTAGCGGCAGCAGCAATTCGCGCATCTGCAGATCGTTGCGCGCAGCCACCAATCGCACGGCCTCATACCGCAGGGCCGCATCGGGATCCTGCAGGGACGCCATGGCCCACAAGGTATCCAGGCGTTCCCTGGTCGTCGTGTCCTTTTCCCGATCGCGCGCGGCGTCGATCTGTTTCTTGAATGCGGGGTCGGGGCTTTGCAGCAAGGCATCGACCGCGGCCCGCCGTACGGCCAGGTCGGGTGATGCAAGCTTGGCCGCCGCCAGGCCGCCGGACACCAGTCCGCGCAGCCGGTTGTTCAGACTGACAGGATCCGCTTCGGACCCCACCGATTCGGGCACTTGCCGGCCCGTGACGGCATCGGTGAACCGGTCGCCCGATTGCAGCAGGATCTGGCCCGACGACGTCGCCACCACGGTGTCGTCATCAAGCGCCTGCAGCACGGCCAGCGCGGGCGCATCGCCCGCTTCGACCAGCCGCTGGATCGCCGCTTCCTTGTCGGCGTAATCGTCCTGCGCAAGCGGAGCCACATCGGCGGCGGTCATCGCGACCGCCCCGACATGCCACACCAGCGCCAGACTTGCCGCGAACGCAAGCCAGCGCGTCGTCATCAGGCCGTCCGGCGCAGCGACGACTCGAGTTCCTGCAGGCGCGCCGCCGCAACGGTATCCGGCTTGCCCTTGTTGCCTTCAATGAACGGGCTCCACGGTTGCGCGCGGATCGGCCCCTTGGTCTGCCACACCACGTTGAACTGACCGTTGGCGCGGACTTCACCGATCATGACGGGTTTGTGCAGATGGTGGTTGCCGTCCATTTCCAGCGTGAAGCCCGACGGGGCAGCGACCTTCTGGCCGATCACGGCCGGACGCACCTTGTCGACATCCGTGCTCTTGGCCTTTTCCACCGCCTGCTTCCACATCTTGATGCCCACGTAGGTGGCTTCCATCGGGTCGTTGGTGACCGACTTGTCGGCGCCTGGCAGCTTCTGTGCCTTGGCCCATGCCGCCCACTGTTTCTTGAACGCGTCGTTGGTCGGGTTCTTGACCGACATGAAGTAGTTCCACGCGGCCAGGTGACCCACCAGCGGCTTGGTGTCGATGCCGCGCAGTTCTTCTTCGCCCACCGAGAACGCCACCACCGGCACGTCCTTGGCCTTCAGGCCCTGGTTGCCCAGTTCCTTGTAGAACGGCACGTTCGAATCGCCGTTGATGGTCGACACGACCGCGGTCTTGCCGCCTTGCGAGAACCGCTTGATGTTCGCAACGATCGTCTGATAGTCGCTGTGGCCGAATGGCGTGTACACCTCTTCGATATCGCTGTCCTTGATGCCCTTGGTCAGCAGGAAGGCGCGCAGGATCTTGTTGGTGGTGCGCGGGTAGACATAGTCAGTGCCCAGCAGGAAGATGCGCTTGGCCGCCCCGCCCTCCTTGCTCAGCAGATATTCGACCGCAGGAATCGCCTGCTGATTCGGCGCTGCGCCGGTGTAGAACACGTTGCGCGACATTTCTTCGCCTTCGTATTGCACCGGGTAGAACAGCAGACCGTTCAATTCTTCAAACACCGGCAGCACCGACTTGCGCGACACCGACGTCCAGCAACCGAACACGGCAGCCACCTTGTCTTGCGTCAGCAGCGCGCGGGCGCGTTCGGCAAACAGCGGCCAGTTCGACGCCGGGTCGACCACCACCGGCTGGATTTGGCGGCCCATGACGCCGCCGCTTTTGTTGATTTCGTCAATCGTCATCAGGGCCACGTCTTTCAACGACGTTTCCGAAATGGCCATCGTCCCCGACAGGGAATGAAGAATGCCGACCTTGATCGGCGACTTGTCCTGCGCCCACAGCACGGACGGCGCACCGGCCATCGACAGGGCGCCGGCGATCGAACCCATTTTCAGCAACTCGCGTCTGTTCATCTTCATTCCTCGGGGGGTGTGGGTGGGAAAACGGTGGATCAGGCTGCCGCGTCGAGCGATATCAGCGGGTCACCCGCGCTGACGAGCATGCCGGGCTGGCAGTAAATCGATCGCACCACGCCGTCATGCGGCGCGACGATCTGGAACTCCATCTTCATGGCTTCAAGAATCAGCAGCGGGTCCCCCGCCTTGACGCTTGCGCCGGGTTCGGCAATCAGCTTCCACACATTGCCGCTGATGTCGGCGGTAATCGCATCGCTGTCGACCGCGCCGGGGTCGATCACCGGCGCACGCGACGCGGCTTCGACCTGCGCGTTTTCATCCTCGGTTTTCCAGTGCGCGACCTCGGTCTCGAACGCGGCCTTCTGTTTCGTGCGGAAGGTCTGCAGTTCGGGTTCGATCGATGTCAGGAAGGCGTTGTAGGCCGCAAGGTCAAAGATTTCTTCGGTGATCGTGATGCTCTGGCGGCCGGCACGGAAGTCGGCGCGCAGGGTGTCGAGTTCGGCTTCCGTCACCGGATAGAAACGCACTTGGTCAAAGAACTTGAGCAGCCACGGCTGCTGGTTCACGAACACCGGGTTCTTCAGGAACTTGTTCCAGATCGGCAGCGTGCGGCCCACCAGCTGATAGCCGCCGGGCGAGTCCATGCCATAGATGCACATGTAGACGCCGCCGATGCCGACCGTGCCTTCGGCCGTGTAGGTGCGTGCCGGGTTGTACTTGGACGTGAGCAGGCGATGGCGCGGATCGATCGGCACGGCGCACGGCGCGCCCAGGTACACGTCGCCCAGGCCCAGCACCATGTAGCTGGCGTCGTACAGGATCTGGCGGACCTGATCGATGGAATCGAGGCCGTTGATGCGCCGCATGAACTCGGTATTGCTTGGCAGCCAAGGCGCCTTGTCGCGGACCGACTGGCGGTACTTGGCCACCGCATCCAGCGTGGCCGAATCTTCAAAGGCCAGCGGCAGATGCACGACGCGGCTCGGCACTTTCATGTTTTCGACCGGGGGCAGCGTGGCTTCCAGCGCCAGCAGCCCTTCGAGCAAGGCGCGTTGCGACACGATGCGGCTGTCGTAGCGGATCTGCAGCGACCGCACGCCCGGCGACATTTCCTGCACGCCGTCAATCGGCGTGGCGCGCAGGGCTTCCATCAGTGCATGGATGCGAAAGCGCAGGTTCAGATCAAGGACGTTGTCGCCATATTCGATCAGCACATACTTGTCGCCCGCCTGCCGGTACACGGCCTTGGGCACGGTGCCGGCGGCTTCGGTCTCGGCAAGAATCGTGGGTGACACCGGACGGCCAACGACCGGCACCGGAGCGTCCATCGTCGCGGTCAACACGGGCAAGGTTTCTTCGGCCAGCGTGTCGGCAATGCGGTCCTGCGCCAGTTCCAGCGCCAGGGCCTGTTCGAAGGTGATGGGCACAAAGCGGATGGTGTCACCCGGCTTGACCTGGCCCACCTTCCACAACTCGGCCTTGGCAATGGTCGCCGCGCAGACGAAGCCGCCCAGGCTGGGACCATCGCGCGTCAGGATCACCGGCATGTCGCCCGTGAAGTTGATGCTGCCGATCGCGTATTCGCAATCATGGACGTTGGACGGATGCAGGCCGGCTTCGCCGCCATCGGTCCGCGTCCACGACGGCTTGGGACCCGTCAGCCGGATGCCCAGGCGGTTCGAGTTGTAGTGGACTTCCCAAGGCGACGCAAAGAAGGTGGCGATCGATTCGTCGGTAAAGAAATCGGGCGCGCCATGCGGGCCGTACAGCGCACCGATTTCCCAGGTGGTGCCGTAGGTCGGCACCAGCGACGCGGGCAACGCGGCGGGGGTGGCCACCGGCGCGGGCGTGCCGCTGCCGATCAGGTCGGGATTGTTGATGGTCAGCATGTCCGACGGGCGCAGCGGCCGGCCGGCATGGCCGCCGAACTGGCCCAGCGCAAAGGTGGACTTGCTGCCCAGGTAGTCCGGCACGTCGATGCCATTGCGGATCGCAAGGTAACTGCGGCAGCCGCTGGCGACGCGGCCTACCGTCAGGACCTGGCCCGCCTTGACCGTGACAGGCGCCCAGAACGCGACCGGCTCACCGTCCAGCAGGGCGGACGTGGGGGCGCCGGTCAACGCGAACACGCTGTCGGAATGAAAACGCAGGGTCGGTCCGATGACGGTGCATTCAAGGCCCGCCGCACTGGCATGGTTGCCGACAATGCGGTTGGCCAGCCTGAATGCCCAATCATCCATCGGACCCGACGGCGGCACGCCAATGTCCCAATAGCCGACGCGGCCGGGGTAGTCCTGCACCGTGGTGTAGGTGCCGGCCTCGACCACTTCCACCGTGGGCGCAACAAAATCAAAGGTGTCCAGAAAGCGGGTCGACAAGCCGGCCTGATGAAACGCCGGGCTTGCGACGATCTGCCGCAGGTATTCCAGGTTGGTCGAGATGCCCGCCAGACGCGTGGCCGACAGCGCCGCCTGCAATTTGGCGATTGCGTCGTTCCGGTCCGCGCCATGCACGATCAGCTTGGCCAGCATGGGGTCGTAATAGGGCGAGACTTCGGTGCCCTGCTCTACCCAGCCGTCGATGCGCGCATCGTCAGGAAACACGACCTGCGTCAGCACGCCGGGCGAAGGCTGGAAAGCCTTGAGGGGGTCTTCGGCATACAGACGCACTTCGATCGACGCGCCGTTGGGCGTCGGCGCCACGTCCAGCGCCGGTGCATCGCCCGCCGCCGTGCGGATCATCCACTCCACCAGATCAACGCCCGTGACGGCCTCGGTAATCGCGTGTTCCACCTGCAGGCGGGTATTGACCTCAAGAAAGTAGAACGCGTCTTTCGCGCCGTCGTAAATGAATTCCACCGTGCCGGCAGACCGGTAGGACACCGTCTCGCCCAGGCGCTGCGCGGCGTCCAGCAGCGCGGTGCGCGTGGCTGCGGGCAGCCCTGGCGCCGGGGTTTCTTCCACCACTTTCTGGTTGCGGCGCTGGATCGAGCAGTCCCGTTCACCCACGGCCAGCACCTTGCCCTGGCCGTCGCCAAAGATCTGCACTTCGACATGGCGCGCGTGGTCGACAAAACGTTCGACGAAGACGCCGCCGTCGCTGAAAAAGCTTTTGCCCAGACGCTGCACCGATTCGAACGCGGTGGCCAGCGCCGGTTCGTCGTTGCAACGGGTCAGCCCGATGCCGCCGCCCCCCGCCGTGCTTTTGAGCATGACGGGATAGCCGATGCGGGCGGCCCACTCGCGCGCATCGTCCAGATCCTTGAGCAGGCCCGAGCCGGGAGTCAGGGGCACGCCGGCCTTTTCCGCCAGTTCGCGCGCCGCATGCTTCAGGCCGAAGTCGCGCATCTGCTGCGCGGTCGGACCGACAAACGCGATACCTGCGTCTTCGCAAGCCTGCGCGAATGCCGCGTTTTCGGACAGGAAACCGTAGCCGGGGATGATGGCCTGGGCGCCCGTGTCGCGCGCGGCCTGGATGATGGCATCGCCCCGCAGATAGCTTTCGGTGGGCGCGGCCTTGCCGATGGCCACCGCCACGTCGGCCTGACGGACATGCGCGGCATCGCGATCGGCGTCGGAATACACCGCGACGCTTTTGATGCCCATGCGCCGAAGCGTGCGAATGATGCGGACCGCGATTTCGCCGCGATTGGCGATCAGAACTGTATGGAACATAAATCCTTCCGGCTTCGTGAGAAGACTGCCCGGGAGCCAGGCGCATGGAAGGATTTAGCAATAGCTGTGCCATGATGGCAGGCCGATTCGGCACCACCTTAGCGCCGTTTACAGGGTGCCGGCACCAAGGTGGCGCACCAGTCGATGCACTTGATGGTGCACCGACTGGTATACAAGTTGGGGGCTCAGTGCCCTCGCGCGTCGGCCGTCGCGGCGTCCAGCAAGGCCCGCGCGCGGCGCACTTCGGGCAGCTCTTCTCCGCCCTGCATGTCGGCCAGTGCGTTCTCGAGCAAGGCCAGGGCGTCGGGCGTGCCGCCGTCTGCCGAATACCGGATCAGGCTCAACACGGCGCGCAGCATGAGCGGGGGCGACCCGCAGGCCTGCGCCGTGGCGACCGCGCGGCGCAGCCACGGCAACACGACCGACGCCGGCTGCCCCTGCGCGAACAGGAACTTGCCCTTGTACCGCTGGAATTCGGACAGGTAGTGGACGTCCTTGCTGTCGGTGGCGGCGCCCAGCCCGCGCGCGGCGACCTGCATGCCGGTCTGGATGTCGCCCACCAAGTCGCAGGCTTCGACCCATCGGGTGATGGCAAAGGGCACGAGCCCGCGTGCGATGGTGCTGACCTTGTGCACGCCCAGCGCCAGTTCGGCCACGGCCGACACGTCGCCCCGCGCCGCATTGGCCCAGGCTTCGCTGCCGGTCAGGATCTCGGACCACAGCGGCGCCTGCATGTCTTGCGCCAGCGCCAGCCCTTCGTTGGTCAGGCGCGTGACGGCATCCGGATCGCCGCACAGGCGCTGCAGCTCGGACACGATGGCCAGGGTCTGCAACAACGAATAGCGGTGATTGAGCTTGCGGGCCCGCACGATGCCCGCCTCGCCCGCCGCCTGCGCCGAATCGTATTGGCCCAGGTACCAGAGCGAGATCGACATGGCCGCATGCGCGACCGAGGTCAGGTCTTCGCCCAGCGTCAGGTCGGGCTTGGACGGATCGCAGGCCGCAATGGCCTTGCGATACTGGTCCACCGCGGCGTCGTGATCGCCAAAGAAGAAATACGAGTAGCCGCGCGCATACATGGCGTGGGCCATCAGGTTGCGATCGCCCGATGCCTGCGCGAGCCGCAGCAGGGTTTCGGACAGCTCGTAGGTCATGTCGAAATCCGACCACGAACTGGCGCTGGCCCACAGTCCCCAATACACCGGGAACAGCCGGGGGTTGTCGCCCAGCGGCTTGGCCATGCGCAAGGCGGTCTGGAAACATTCCACCACCTCGGGCGCGCCGGGGCCGTGCACCATGCCAAGCTGGATGCCGAGTTCCATCAGGATCTCGAGCTGCAGCATGTCGGTATCGCCGGGGTCACCCACCTCGGTCACCTTGCCGACCTTGCCCACCAGTTCCAGCGCCGTACGGTAATGGCCGACGGCTTCATTCGACGCCGCCTTGGCCGCCGCCTTGCGGGCCGCGATCAGGGCATAGCGCAGCGCCAGCCGGTCTTCCCCGGCGCGGCTGTAATGCCAGGCCAGCGCTTCCGGCGCTCGCAGCGTGGTGGACGTGTCGGCCGCCAGCACGTCGGCCAGGCGCCGGTGCGCGTCCACGCGCGCGGCACGGGCCTGCGACTGATACGCGGCTTCGCGCAGCAAGGCATGGCGGAACGCAAAGCGGCCGTCGTCCAGCTTCACGATCAGGTTCTGCCGCAGCAGGGTCGCAATCGCTTCCATCAGATTCGACTTGGGTTCCTGCATGGCCGCGGCCAGCAGTTCCAGAGTGAATTCGCTGCCCGCGGCCGCCGCGAATTGCGCGATCGGCTTGATGCGGCCCACGCTGTCGATCCGCGACATCAGCAGATCGTGCAAGGTGCGCGGGACGCGCTCCGACAGGTTGTGCGCATCGCTGTCACCGGCTTCCAGCACGGCCGCATTGCGGTCGCTGACCAGCTCGCGCGTCAGTTCTTCGGCATAGAGCGGCACGCCTTCGGACAGCGACAGGATCTGGTTCATGAGCGGCTGCGGCAGATTGACCTGCCCCGCCACCGAATGCACAAGCTCCGTCATGGCCGCCGAATCCAGCGGCGTCAGTTCCAGCGTTTCGACCGACGTGGTATTGCGCCAGGGCGCCAGGAATTCATTGCGTGCGGTAAATACCTGCAGGCGCTGGGCAAGCGGCTTTTCGGCGATCAGCGCGATCAGGTCGCGGGTGGACGGGTCGGCCCACTGCACGTCGTCGAAATGGACAATGCCGCCGCGCGGCACGTACATGCCGATCAGCCGGCACAGCCGCCGCGGCAGCAATTCCTTGGCCGACGGCAGGCCCAGCCGTTCCGCGCTGGATGCGGTCGGCGACGCGTGCAGCAGGTCGGTCACCGACTTGATCAGTTCCATCCGTTCGATATCGACGGACGTTTGCGGTTCGCCCGTCAGCGCCGCCTCGGCACGCAGGCCTTCCACCCAGCGGACCAGCGGGTGGAACGGCATCTGGCGCAGTTCGGATGAACACTTGAACGTCACGCCTGGCATGGCGTTCACGGCGCGAAAACGGTCCACCAGAAAGGACTTGCCGATGCCCGCTTCGCCCAGCAACAGAATCGTATGTTCGGGGTTGGCTTCCCACAGCTGCGCCAGGTGTTGCAGCTCGCCTTCGCGGCCGCAAAAGGTGTGTTCCAGACGGTGCGCGGATGGCGTCAGCGCGCGGCTGTTGTCGACCACACGGAAGGTATCGATCTGGCGGATCTGCGAACGGTCGTACATCCGCCCGGCGAATTCAATGGCAAAGGCGCCGCCCAGCAAGCGGCGCGATTCATCGCTGATGATGACTTCACCCGTCACGCCCTGCCCGCCCAGCTGGGCCGCCAGGCGCGACACCACGCCGCCCGCATCGGGCACGCCGTCGCGCACGGAGCTGATCACGACGCCGGTATGGACGCCCAGGCAGACTTCCACATACAGCCGGTCGTCGATGCCGGCGCCCGGGTCGCGCGCCTGGCCGATGCGGCTGCAGGACAGCGCCGCGCTGATGGCGCGTTTAAGCGAACCTTCTTGCGCAGTGGGATACCCGAAGTAGGCCAGCAACCCGCCGCTGGGCGTGCGCACGGTATGGCCCGACGCTTCACGCAGCAGCGCTTCGCATTGGGCGACCGGGCCGCGCATGGCTTCGACCACTTCTTCGGGTTCGCCCAGCACCACGAATTCACAGGACACCACCGTCAATTGCCGGCGGTCCGGATGGCCAGCCGCAGGCTCGGGCAGATCAGGCGCGGCGGCGGTCGGCGCGTTGATCAACGCGGTCAGGGCGGGCGACGGTTCCGTGCCCAGCTCCATTTCCAGGATGCCGCGATAGCGTTCCAGTTCCTGGTGAGCCAGTTCGCGCTGGCCCGACCGCACCAGCAGTCGCAGCAGGTTGTGCCAGGCCGCGTCGTCCAGCGGCGCCGCCTGGGTCCATTGCCGCACGCGTTCGATGGCGGCATGCACATCGCCATCGCGCTCATACCCTTCGGCCAGCAGACGCACGGCCTGCAGGTAGCGCAGACGGCACTGTTCGCGGCGCACGTCCACCCAGTTGGCGAAATCCGGTGCGTCGTCGAGTTCCAGGCCTTGCAGGAATTCGCCGCGGTACAGGGCGATGGCGTGCGACAGGCGATCCAGGTCGGCCGACGCACCGACCGAGAAGGTGCGCTGCGCGACATCGACCGCGGCATTGAAGTTGGCAAAGTCGGTCCAGAGGCCGGCTTCGGCGCGCAGGCGGATGACGTCACGATTGCCTTCGAGCAGGCCCGCACCCAGAGCCTCTTTCAACTCGAACAGCATACGCTTGAGCTTTTCACGGCCCTGCTGCAGGGTGGCCTCGGGCCATAGCAGAAAGGCCAGCGACTCGCGCGTGTGAAAACCGCTTTCGAGCGCCAGATACGCGAGCAAGGCCCGCGCCTTGTTATATCGGAGGGACAGGGTCTTCGCGCACGTTTCGATTGCGAGGGGGCCCAGCAGATACAGGGATAGTGAGGGTGCCATAGAACTGAGGACGCTCCGTGTATTGCCTGACAACGCAGCGCCTGAACCGATCTTTCTGAGTAGATTCTCTCAAAAATATCACTTGAGCATCCGCATTCCCATCGACAAAAGCGAAAACCGGCAAATTACGTGCGATTTCCGGGTTGCTGTCTCATCTCGTATACGTAAAGGACATAGCAGCTATCCTACTATTGACATAAACCCATACGGCTACGCATTTACCCTAGTTCTTGTAAGCGCATGCGAGGATTAATCCCATTGCGCAAAATACCCCTGGATTGCTCATACTCTTGGTGTAGGTATAAACCCGTCAAGCTCGCGTTCTGGCATGGCGGGCAATCCAGGCTGCCAGCACGGCAGCCACGATAAAGGCCAGCAAGGCCCCGAAGTACGGCGCCTGGCGCAGTCCTGCGTCGAACAGCGCCCCAAATGCCAGCGGCGCCAGCGCCGATCCGGTGTCCATGCCGGAATACACCAGGCCATATACCGACCCCGTGGCCCCCTTGGGGGCAACCTTGCGGACGAGCATGTCGCGGGACGGCCCCGCCACGCCCGCGCAGGCGCCCGCCAGGACCACCAGCGGGACGGCGTAGGCCGACGGGACCACCTGCATCGCAATCAGCGCCAGGACGCCGCCAGCGGCCACGAACGACGCGGCCACGATCTTTTCGCTGTGGGGCCCGGCGGACACCAGGAAGCCCCCGGCGATCATGCCGATTGCCCCGCCCACCATGTAGCCCGACAACGCCGTGCTGGCGGCCACTGTGGCGATGCCATACAGGCTGCCCAGCAGCGGCACCGTGTAGTTCTGCACGGCCGACAGCGCCGCCGACGTGCACAGGAAAAAGAAGAACGCGCCCCACAGGACGGGGCTGCTGATCAGGGCCTTGAGCGAACCGCCGCCGGCCGGCCGGGGCTCGGCGGCGGCACTCGCGTTCGGACTTGCATCGGCAGGGGCACCCGCTGCGGCAGCGATGGCCGAGTCGTTGGTCACCACCGGCCGTACCACGTCCACGGTCAGCAGCCGCCGGCCGATCACCGTCATCGCCAGCACGGCAGCCAGCAGCAGGGCCGCGCCAAAGGCCGCCACCCGCCAGTTGAAGAAATAGGTCAGCGTGGCAATGAACACCGGCGTGGCCGCCCACCCCAGGTTGCCCGTGATCCCGTGCGCACTGAACGCGTGCCCAAGCCGCGGCGCGCTGACCCGCCGGTTCAGGATGGAAAAGTCGACCGGATGGAACACGGCATTGCCCAGCCCCGCGATCGCCGCGGAAGCCAGCAGCCACAGATAGCCCTGCGCCGCCCCCAGCACACAGCCGGCCAGCACGAAATTGCCAAGGCCGAACCACAGCATCGGCTTGGCGCCGAAGCGGTCCACTGCAAAGCCCGAGGCGGCCTGCCCCAGTCCCGACAGCGCATAGAACACGGCCACGACTGCGCCCAATTCGGCAAAGCTCAGGCCGAATTCCAGCGACAGCGGCACGTACAAGGAGGGGATGACGAGCTGGAAGAAGTGCGACGACGCGTGGGCGATCCCCACGAGGGTGATGACTTTCCAGTCAAAGTGACGACGGGCATACCGGTGGCCCGGCGCCCTCAGGACTTGCTGCACGATGTCTCCATGGCGGCTCGCCGAAAGGCGTAGGTGGCGCGCCGCGCTTCTTGTCGGACCGGCGTCGAGGCCGGGCCGCGAAATTCACATTGCCGGGTTCAGGCCGACTTCTTGATGATCGGCCACGCCCGACGCAGGTAATACATCATCGACCATACCGTCAGCACGGCCGCGACCTCGATCAGGCGCGAACCCCACCAGTGCGTGTCGATCACGCCGAACAGGCGGCGGTCGTACAGCAGGCAGGGAATCGCCACCATTTGCGCAATCGTCTTGAACTTGCCCAGGCGGTGCACCGCCACACTGGCGCGCGCGCCGATCTGCGCCATCCATTCCCGCAGGGCCGAAATGGTGATCTCACGCCCGATGATCACCAGCGCGATCATGGCGTCGACCCGGCCCAGGTTCAGCAGCACCAGCAAGGCGGCGCTGACCATCAGCTTGTCCGCCACCGGATCCAGGAACGCCCCGAACGACGAGGTCTGGTTCCACAGGCGCGCCAGCCAGCCGTCGAGCCAGTCGGTCAGCGCCGCGAACACGAAAATCGCCGTGGCCAGAATGTCGCGCAAGTGCAGGCCGAGCACGCTTTCCGGCACATAGTAAAGACCTACTACCAGGGGGATCATGACGATCCGCACCCAGGTCAGGATAATCGGCAGATTAAGAGGCATGGTGAATGCTAACAGGCTGGTCGCCAGGTGAAGGGTGGGTCATGCTCAATGCAATTGACGGTAGATACGTTCGGCCAGATCGAGCGAGATGCCATCGATCGTCGCCAGGTCTTCGACGCTTGCCGCCAGTACCCCGCGCAGCCCTCCGAATCGCGCCAGCAGGCGCTGACGGCGCTTGGCGCCGATCCCCTCGACTTCTTCCAGCCGCGACACGTTCCGGGTCTTGGCGCGCCGCGCGCGCATGCCGGTGATCGCGAACCGGTGGGCCTCGTCGCGAATCTGGGCAACCAGCATCAGCGCCGCCGATTCGCCGCCCAGCACCAGCGGCGGCCGGCCGTCCGGAAAGACCAGCGTTTCCAGTCCGACCTTGCGGCCCTCCCCCTTGGCGACGCCGACCAGCAATCCGATATCCAGGCCCAGTTCTTCAAAGACCTGACGCGCCGAACTGATCTGTCCCTTCCCGCCGTCGATCAGGACTATATCCGGCATGACCCCCTCGCCGTGAGAGTTTTTTTCGTAACGACGCGTCAGCACCTGACGCATGGCGGCGTAGTCGTCACCGCCCACGATGTCATCGATGTTGTAGCGCCGGTATTCCTTCGGCTGCGTGGCGTGGTGATGGTAGACGACGCAGGATGCCTGCGTGGCCTCCCCCGCCGTATGGCTGATGTCGAAGCATTCGATGCGCAGATTTTCCAGCGCGGCTTCATCCGTATCCATGCCCAGCACCTGGGCCAGCGCCAAGGTCCGGGCCTGCTGCGAGCCGGCTTCGGCCAGCACCCGCGCCAGCGCCAGCTCGGCGTTCTTGCGCGCCTGTTCCAGCCAGCTTTTGCGCACGCCTTGCGGCTGCTTGAGCACGGTCAGCTTGGTGCCTGCCTGCTCGGCCAGCATGTCGGCCACTTCGGGATCGGGCAAGGCATGCGACACCACGACCACCGGCGGTAGCGCCCGTTCGATGTAGTGCTGAGACATGAACGCTTCCAGCACATCGCCCGGCGAATCCCCATCCGTATGGGTCGGAAAGAAGGGCTTGTCGCCCAGATGGCGTCCGCCCCGCACCATGGCCAGGTTCACGCAGGCGCGGCCGCCCTGCAGGGCAATCGCGATGATGTCCGCATCCTGGTCGCCGATGCCTTCCATGGTCTGCTGGCGCAGCACGCTGGACAGCGCCGACATCTGGTTGCGCAGCACGGCCGCTTCTTCGAAGCGCATGTCGCTTGACGCCTGGAACATGCGCGTCTCGATGTCCGTCAGCACGGCCTGCGTATGCCCGCGCAGGAACTGCGTCGCACGGTGCACGTCCTGGGCATAGTCTTCCGGTTTGATCAGGTCCACGCAGGGGCCCGAGCAGCGCTGGATCTGATGCAGCAGGCACGGCCGCGAACGGTTCGAAAACACGGTGTCTTCACAGGTGCGCAGCCGGAAGACCTTTTGCAGCACCTGGATGCTTTCACGCACGGCCCACGCGCTGGGAAACGGCCCAAAGTACTGGTTGCGCCGGTCGGTCGACCCCCGGTAGTAGGCGATGCGCGGAAACTCGTGCCCCGTCACCTTCAGATAGGGGTAGGACTTGTCGTCGCGGAACAGGATGTTGTAGCGCGGCGAGAGCGACTTGATGAGGTTGTTTTCCAGCAGCAGCGCTTCGGCTTCGGACCGCGTCACGGTCACGTCGACCTTGGTGACGCGCGCCACCATGTGGGCGATGCGTGGGCTGGACGGCTGCTTCTGGAAGTAGGACGAGACGCGCTTTTTCAGGTCGCGCGCCTTGCCGACATACATGACCTCGCCTTCCGCGTTGATGTGACGGTAGACGCCCGGCAGATGCGGCAGCTGCGCCATCAGGCGCTTGGCGTCGAAGGGCTCGGCGGCGCGGGGGGTGTCGGGCGTGGCGGGGGCGGCCGCTTTCGCGCGCGATTTGCGGGCGGGGGCGGTGTCGGCTGCTGCGCCGTCCGCTACCGGGTCGGCGTCCGTATCGGTATCGGTGTCGGTGTCGGTGTCGGTGTCGGTGTCGGTGTCGGTGTCGGTGTCGGTGTCGGTGTCGGTTCCAAGATCCCCAGCCAACTCCGCCTGCTGACCATCCACCCGATGTTCGGGCAGCGGCGGCTGGGTGCCGGCGGGCAGGTCGCAACCCTCTTCCACCGGAGCAGGCGATGCCGCCGGCTGCACGGTCGAAGGCGTGGCCGCAGGTTCCGTCCCCGGCGCGGGCGCCTGGGGCAGCGATGAAGTCGGGTCCGGCTCGGTACCGGCGCCGGGAGGAAGTTTGCTCCGGCTCATGGACGGGTCTCGGGTTGCGCGAATAAAGGAAAGCGCCGCCGTGCCGTGACGTCAAAAAAGCGTTCGACGCCGATCGAGGCGAATCAGGCTGGATTGTACCGAGGCAAGGCCAGGATACGGTCGCGCGCCCGGGTATAGACCGAATCGGTTACCAACCCATCCCAGTCCGGGGCGTCAAAGCGGGGCATCAGGCGCGCCACCCGGGCCGCGGACCCGGCGGTGCTTGACCCGGCGGTGCTTGACTCGTCACTGCTTGACTCGGCCGTGCTTGACCCGACACTGCTTGACCCGCCACTGCCTGCCCCTGCAGTGCTCGGCCCGGCTTCCAGCCGCGCCAGCAGGTCGTCCGCCATGTCCGGCCGGTTGCACACCAGCACCATGTCGCACCCTGCCCCCAGGGCCGCCGTGGCGCGCCCCAGAATGTCCCCCGCCACCGTGGCGCCTTCCATGGTCAGGTCGTCTGAAAACACCACGCCCTGATAGCCCAGCCGGCCGCGCAGCATGTCCTGCACCCACACCCGCGAAAACCCCGCCGGGTGCGCGTCCACCTTCGGATAGATCACATGCGCCGGCATGACTGCCTGCAGCACGCTGTCGCCCAGCCACGCGTACGGCATGGCATCTTCGCCGAGCACCTCGTCCAGGCTGCGGTCATCCACCGGAATGTCGATGTGCGAATCCGCCTGCACGAAGCCATGCCCTGGAAAATGCTTGCCGCAGTTGCTCATGCCCCGCAGCGCCAGCCCTTGCACCAGGGCGCGCGCCAGCATCGTCACGGCCTTGGGATCGCGATGGAAGGACCGGTCGCGGATCACGCGGCTGTCGCCATAGTCCAGATCCAGCACCGGGGTGAAGCTCAGGTCCACACCCGACGCGCGCAGCTCGGCGGCCAGCACCACGCCCACGTCGGTGGCCAGACGCATGGCCTCCATCGGGTCTGTGTCCCACGCTACACCCAAGGTGCGCATGGCCGGCAAGTGCGTGAATCCATCGGTGCGAAACCGCTGCACCCGCCCGCCCTCGTGGTCCACAGCGATCATCAGCGGTCCGTTGCGGGCCGCATGGATGCTGGCTGTCAGCGCACACAGCTGCGCACGGCTTTCAAAGTTGCGGGCAAACAGGATCACGCCGCCGACGAGCGGATGCTGCAGGCGAGCAACCTCGGCGGGCGTCAATTCGAAACCGGCTACGTCGACGATGACCGGGCCGGGGGGCAGCGCGGCGCGCTCAGGAAGGGAAGACACGCTCATGGGATCACAAGGAAATCAGTTGAAAATAAAGGGAGCACGCGGCGGCGGTGCACCTGCGGCACGACCCGGCAATCACAGCGCAGTGAGGGGCCTTACCGCGCGAAGCCACGATCAAGCGGGCTGTCACAGCGACCGAGGGATGCCAGCGCTCGCCGCATTGCTGCCTGCGTTGCTGGCCGGCTCGGCCGGCAACATCTCAACCACGACGTACGCCGCCGCCATGTCCGATTCGTCGGTGATCGACACATGCGCCGCCCCGAAGCGCGCGTCATACCAGCTGCGCAGGGGCTCGGCCAGCACGACCATCGGCTTGCCGCTGGGGGCATTCAGCGTCTGCATGCGGGTCCACACCATGGGCATGCGCATGCCCAGGCCGATCGCCTTGGAGAAGGCTTCCTTGGCGGCAAAGCGTGTGGCAAGGAATCGGATGCCGCGCTGGGGATCGCGCGCGCGGCGGGCGGCGAACTTGGCCAGTTCCTGTGGCCCGAGGATCTTGCTGGCGAAACGATCGCCCCGGCGCGCCAGGGCGCGTTCGATCCGGTCGATGCGCAGCAGGTCGATGCCGACACCGGCAATGGCCGCCGGCCGCGCCTGGGGCGGTCCGTCGTTCCGCGCGCTGCCTTTGCTAGCCGACATGCTGGAAGACGTCCCGCCCGCCGCACTGGCTGCAGCGAGGCTTGCCGTGCCATCCGCCACGCCGACCGAAGTGCCGCTCGCAGGACCACGCACGTTGCCGTCCGTCCCCTCGCCCATGGCTTTGCTCAATGCGCCGGCCGCAGCAGCACGCCGCGCTGCGCATGCTGGCGCGCCGTCACCATCAGCGCCTTCATGTCACGCACGGCAGCGGTCCAGCCGCTGAACACTGCCTGGGCCACGATGGCGTGGCCGATATTCAGTTCGGCGATGCCATCCAGCTCGGCCACGGCCTGCACGTTTTCATAGTGCAGCCCGTGCCCGGCATTGACGCGCAGGCCGTGCCGCACGCCCGCCGCGATGCCCTCGCGGATACGCGCCAGCTCCAGCGCCGCGCCCGTGCCTTCCTGCTCGGCATAGGCGCCGGTATGCAATTCAATGACGGTGGCGCCCGCGCGCTGCGACGCTTCGATCTGCGCCGCATCGGGATCGATGAACAGCGACACACGGATGCCTGCGTCTTGCAACTGGGCAACGGCTGCCCGCACGGTGTCGAAGTGGCCCAGCACATCCAGCCCGCCTTCGGTCGTCAGTTCCTGGCGCTTTTCGGGCACCAGGCAGACGTCATGCGGCTTCACCCGGCAGGCGATCGCCAGCATTTCCGGCGTGATCGCGCATTCCAGGTTCATGCGGGTGCGCAGCTGGCCACGGATTGCGTCCACGTCGGCGTCCTGGATGTGGCGCCGGTCTTCCCGCAGGTGCAGGGTGATCAGGTCGGCGCCCGCATCTTCGGCCATCAGCGCGGCGCGCACCGGGTCGGGATAGGAGACGTGGCGCTGCTGGCGCAGCGTCGCAACGTGGTCGATGTTCACACCCAGATCTATCATGTCTATCACTGCTCTGTGGTCTATCCGGCGCGTCGGTCCGAACGCGTCAGGGAAGGTAATCCTGCAAATCGCGCAGCACCTGCCGTGTGGTCAGGGGGCGGCCGCTCATATGATAGTCGAGCCGTTCCCGCAGCAGGCGGCGCAGCTCGGGTTCCACCAGTGCATCATCGAAGCGGTGCTCGGTCAACGCCTGTAACACCCGGCCACTGACCGCCATGGCGGACCGCGACGCCCAGTTGTCCTCCATGGCGTCATCGATGCGCGATGGCCCCGCTTCCAGCGGCAGGCGGTACTGCTGGTCCGGATCGATGGCCTCGCCCGCATCGGTCATGGACGGATCGAAGGCATAGCCAATCTCGCGCAGCAGGATCCATTCGAACTCGCGCAGTCCGGCCGACAGCCGAGGCTGCTCGGCCAACCGTGAAATCGCATCCACATAGGCGTCGTACAAGGCTTCGTGGGGATCGTCGCGCGTCAGCAGTCGCAGCAGCAGTTCGTTCAGGTACCAGGCCGACATGGCGGACGAGCCCTGCAAGCGCAGCGGCGCGCCCGACCATTCGGCGCGGATCAGCGTCTTGATGTCGCCCGCCCCGCTCCACGACAGATTGAGCCGCTGGAATGACACCAGCACCGACCGCAGGGCCGAATGCGGCCGTTTGGCGCCCTTGGCCACCAGGGCCACGCGCCCGTGGGACCGCGTGAAGACGTCCAGGATCAGCGACGTTTCACGGTAAGGGTAGCTATGGAGCAGGAAGGCAGGCCGGTCTTCGACCCGGTTGGTCACGCGCGGCGCGCGCCGGGCCGTCTTTTTGGGCGAGCCAACGGCATCGGCGCCGTCGGCCGGCGCCAGGCCTACCGGAGAGGCGTCGAACGGAACCGAAAAGATCGGCTCATCATTCATAACCCAGATCGCGCAACTGGCTTTCGCGGTCCGCCCATCCCTTTCTGACCTTGATGTAGATCTCGAGGTGGACCGACGAGTCGATCAGCTTGGCAATGTCCTGCCGCGCTTCGGTGGCGATCCGCTTGATGCGGTCGCCATTGGTGCCCAGCAGGATGGGCTTGTGGCTGTCGCGTTCCACGATCACGCACGCGGCGATGCGGGTCAGCTTGGGCGTTTCTTCCCACTGCTCGATCACCACGGTGGACCCATACGGCAGTTCGTCGCCCACCAGGCGGAAGATCTTTTCGCGGATCAGCTCGCCGGCAATGAAACGCACCGGGCGGTCGGTCAGGGTGTCGGCCTCGAACATGGGTTCGTTTTCGGGCAGGCCGGCGGCAATCTCGTTCAGCAGGTCGTCCAGCTGGCGCGACTTGGCGGCGCTGACTGGCACGACCGCATCGTACGCGTGCTTGGCCATGACCTTGCTCACGAACGGGTACATCGCTTCCCGATCCTTGAGCAGGTCGGTCTTGTTGACGGCCAGCACCGTGCGCGCCTGCGACTTCATCAGGGGCAGCAGGTTGGCATCGCCATCCGACCACTTGCCCGCTTCGATCACATGCACCACCACGTCCACGTCGGACAGGGTCTGCGTGACGACGCGGTTCATCATCTTGTTCATGGTGCCGCCATGGCGCGTCTGGAAGCCCGGCGTGTCGACGAAGACGAACTGGTCATGCTCCCGGGTCAGGACGCCGTGAATGCGGTGCCGCGTGGTTTGCGCCTTGCGCGACACGATGCTGACCTTGGCGCCGATCAGCGCATTCAGCAACGTGGACTTGCCCACGTTGGGCCGCCCGACGATAGCCACGAAACCACAACGGAAGGCGGGGGAGGATTCTTCGGACATGCTCATTTCTTGGTCAGCGTAAGGGAGGCCTGGCGGTCATCGGCCGGGCGGTCGTCGGAAGGCGCGGGCGCGGTGGTGCGCGCATCGGCAGGCGAGTCGGCAGGTGCATCGGCAGGTGCATCGGCAGGCGTATCGGCGTGTGCATCAGCATGCGCGTCGGCCGCCAGGGCCAGCTGCGGCGACGGCGCATCGGCCGCCGAAGCACCGGGCATGTCGTCGGACGCGGCCTGGGCCACGGCCACCGGCAGCGACAATTGCGCCGTCTTGCGGGCGCGCGGCGTGCGTTTGGCGGGCGCCGGGGCGGCCGTCAGGGCCACTTCCAGCGCCTGCTTGGCAGCCGATTGCTCGGCCGCGCGCCGGCTGCCGCCAATGCCGACCACCTGCACGTCCAGCTTCGGAATCGCACATTCGACTTCAAATTCCTGGCTGTGCGCCGCGCCGTGCGTGGCCACCACCGTGTACACCGGCAAGGCGATCTTGCGGCCCTGCAGGTATTCCTGCAGCAGCGTCTTGGCGTCCTTCCCCAGGGTTTTCGGGTCGACCGTTTCCAGCACCGGCTTGTACAGCTTGGCAATCGCCTTGCTGGCCACGTCAAAGCCCGCGTCCATGTAGATGGCGCCAAAAATGGCTTCCAGCGTGTCGGCCAGGATGGACGGACGGCGGAACCCGCCGCTCTTCAGCTCCCCTTCCCCCAGACGCAGGAAACGGGACAATTCCAGGCGCTGGGCGATGTCGGCCAGCGAGGCCTGCTTGACAAGATTGGCCCGCAGCCGCGACAGGTCGCCCTCGTCGATGCGGCTGAAACGGTCGTACAGCAAGGAAGCGATCGCGCAGTTCAGCACGCTGTCGCCCAGGAATTCCAGCCGTTCGTTATGTTTGCTGCTGTGGCTGCGGTGCGTCAAAGCCTGCTCAAGCAGGCTTTTGTTCCTGAAGCTGTAGTCGATACATTTTTCGAGCGTACTCAAGCTCATTCATGGGCCTTAGCGCCCGCCGCCGGCACGGAACCGGCGGGGGTGGTGATGAAAGAGATCAATGGAAGCGGCCTATCCGTTTGAGGTCGCCGAAGTTCATCCAGACGAAGAATGCCTTGCCGACAATGTTGGCTTCGGGCACGAAACCCCAGTAGCGGCTGTCGGCACTGTTGTCCCGATTATCGCCCATCATGAAGTAACTGCCCGCCGGCACCTTGCAGCGTACCCCTTCCCGCGAGTAGGTGCACTGGTCCTTGTTCGGGAAGCTGGGGAACGGTTCGATCTCGGCCGGGCGGCGTTCTTCGATCAGGATTTCGTGCGGCACGCCGCCCAGAGTCTCGCCGAACAGGCCCGCGTAGGACACGCGATCCGGGTCGAAATACTCGCCCTTGGACACGGTCGGGACCACCTGGCCGTTGATCGTCAGCCGCTTGTTCAGGTAGGCGACCTCGTCACCCGGCACGCCCACGACGCGCTTGATGTAGTCGACCTGGGGATCGGCCGGGTAGCGAAACACCATCACGTCGCCGCGCTTGGGGTCCGACACGGGAATGATCTTCTTGTCGATGATGGGCAGGCGGATGCCGTACGAAAACTTGTTCACCAGGATCAGGTCGCCGATCTGCAGGGTCGGCATCATGGAACCCGACGGAATGCGGAAGGGTTCGACCACGAAGGACCGCAGCGCGAACACGAACAGGATGACCGGAAAGAAGCTGACCGAATATTCGACCCACCACGGCATCTTGGCCGCGCGGTCCACGGCTTCCTGGCGGCGGCGCGCCGCTTCGGCCTGGCCGCTGGACGCGCGGATGGCATCGCCCTGCTGGCGGTCGAAATCGGCGGCAGCCGCGTTCATGCGGGCCTGGCGGGCGGGCCGCAAGGACCAGCGGTCCAGCGACCAGACGATGCCGGTCACGATCAACAGCACGAACAGGATCAACGCGAAGTTCAGGCTCATGCCGCCGCTCCGGCGGTGCGGGAAACACCGATCACGCCACTAAGGATCACGCCACGCATCATTTGTCCTCGACCTGCAGAATGGCCAGGAAGGCTTCCTGGGGAATCTCGACGCTGCCGACCTGCTTCATGCGCTTCTTGCCGGCCTTCTGTTTCTCGAGCAGCTTCTTCTTGCGCGAAATGTCGCCGCCGTAGCACTTGGCCAGCACGTTCTTGCGCAGCGCCTTGACGTTTTCGCGTGCGATCACCTCGGCGCCGATCGCGGCCTGGATCGCCACGTCGTACATCTGGCGCGGGATCAGTTCGCGCATGCGCGCCGTGACGTCGCGGCCGCGGTAGCGGGCGTTGGCCCGGTGCACGATCAAAGACAAGGCATCGACCCGGTCGCCGTTGATCAACAGGTCCACCCGCACCACGTCGGCGCTGCGGTATTCCTTGAACTCGTAGTCCATGGACGCATACCCGCGCGACACGGACTTGAGCTTGTCAAAGAAGTCCAGCACGATTTCGGCCAGCGGGATTTCATACGTCAGGTGCACCTGGCGGCCGTGGTAGGCCATGTTCAGCTGCGTGCCGCGCTTGGCGGTACACAGCGTCATGACGGGGCCCACGTATTCCTGCGGCATGAACAGAACGACCGTCACGATAGGCTCGCGAATGTCGTCCAGCTTGCCGACCTCGGGCATCTTGGACGGGCTGTCCACCATCACGACGGTGCCGTCGCGCTGCACGACTTCGTACACCACCGACGGCGCGGTGGTGATCAGGTCCATATTGAATTCACGTTCCAGGCGTTCCTGCACGATTTCCATGTGCAAGAGGCCCAGGAAGCCGCAGCGAAAGCCAAAGCCCAGCGCCTGCGACACTTCCGGTTCGTACATCAGCGCCGCGTCGTTCAGCTTGAGTTTTTCGAGCGAATCGCGCAGCTGGTCATATTCGCTGGATTCGACCGGGTACAGGCCGGCGAACACCTGCGGTTTGACTTCCTTGAAGCCCGGCAGCATCTCGTCGGCCGGCTTGGCCGCGTGCGTGACGGTGTCGCCCACCTTGGCGTTCTTCAATTCCTTGATGCCGGCGATGATGAAGCCCACTTCCCCCGCCGACAGCTGCTGGCGCGGCTGCGACTTGGGGGTGAACACGCCCAGGTGCTCGCTCAGGTGCGTGGCGCCCGATGCCATCAGCAGGATCTTTTCCTTGGGCTTGAGCACGCCGTTGATCACGCGCACCAGCATCACGACGCCAACGTAGTTGTCGAACCACGAATCGACAATCAGCGCCTGCAGCTTGGCATCGGGGTCGCCCTTGGGCGCCGGGATGCGTTCGATGACGGCTTCCAGAATGTCATCGATGCCCATGCCGGTCTTGGCGCTGGCGGGAATCGCGTTTTCGGCGTTGATGCCGATGACTTCTTCGATCTCGCGCTTGGCGCCTTCGGGATCGGCCTGCGGCAGGTCCATCTTGTTCAGGACCGGCACCACTTCAACGCCCAGTTCGATGGCGGTGTAGCAGTTGGCCACGGTCTGCGCTTCGACGCCCTGCGAGGCGTCAACCACCAGCAGCGCGCCTTCGCACGCCGATAGCGAGCGGCTGACTTCGTACGAAAAGTCGACGTGCCCCGGGGTGTCGATCAGGTTCAGGTTATAGACCTTGCCGTCGCGCGCCTTGTAGCTGAGCGACGCGGTCTGCGCCTTGATCGTGATGCCCCGCTCGCGCTCGATATCCATCGAATCGAGCACCTGGGCTTCCATCTCGCGGTCGGACAATCCGCCACAACGCTGGATCAGGCGGTCGGCGAGCGTCGACTTGCCATGGTCAATGTGGGCGATGATGGAGAAATTGCGAATGTGCTGCATGCGATCCGTTATGAATGAGGTAGCGGGCGGCGAAAAAAGGGGGCGCTACGCGCCCCGCCTGCGTGGTGTCGACCGGAAAGCCGGTGGACACCCGCCAATTTCCTGCCGCGACACGGCATTTTAGCCTTGCGCGGCGATGTGTGCCGGTTTTGCCGGCAGCAGGCGCCCTGGCCCTAGCGCGCCGGGCGCAGCGGCACCCATTGCGTCAGCTCGTCGCGGCGCACCAGCACGCCGTGCACCTTGCCCTTTTCGAGCTTGGCGACGATGCCGTTGAACTGCGACACGCCCGTGATTTCCGTATTGTCGAGCGCCAGCAGTATATCGCCTGCCTTGATCCCGGCACGGGCAGCCGCGCCGTCCACCGCGTCAACCTGCACGCCGCCGCGGATCCGCAGTTCCTTCTTGCGGGCGGCCGGCACTTCTGACACCACCACGCCCAGGGCGTTGGTCTTCTGCGCCGGAGCCGGTTCCTTCTCTTCGCCACGCCCTGCGGCCGACGCGGTCTTGTCTTCCAGTTCCGCCACCGTGATGGTCAGGTCCTTGGTCGCGCCACGGCGCCACACCTGGATCGTGGCCTTCGAGCCGGGCTTGGTTTCGCCAACGGCACGCGGCAGGTCGGAAGACCGGTCGATCGTCTTGTTGTTGAACTTGAGCACGACGTCGCCCGGCTCGATCCCGGCCTTTTCGGCGGGGCTGCCCGGCTCGACCATGCCAACCGATGCGCCGGCAGTGCGGCCCAGGCCGATCGCGTCGGCGACTTCCTTGGTGACTTCGCTGATCTGCACGCCGATACGGCCCCGCGTGACGCGGCCCGTGGTGCGCAGCTGTTCGACCACACGCATGGCGTCGTCGATCGGGATCGACAGCGAAATGCCCATGAAGCCGCCGCTACGCGAAATGATCTGCGAGTTGATGCCGACCACTTCACCGCGCATGTTCAGCAGCGGACCGCCCGAGTTGCCGGGGTTGACGGCCACGTCGGTCTGGATGAACGGCAGGTAATCGCCGGTATCGCGGCCCTTGGCGCTGACGATGCCCGCGGTCACGGTCGAATCCAGACCGAACGGCGAACCGATCGCCACGACCCACTCGCCCTTGCGCAGCACGCTGGGGTCACCGATCTTGAGCGGCGTCAGGCCGGTGGCGTCGATCTTGATCAGCGCCACGTCGGTGCGTTCGTCGGACCCGATCACCTTGGCCTTGAATTCGCGGCGGTCGGTCAGGGTGACGTAGATGTCGTCGGCGTCTTTCACCACATGGTGATTGGTCAGTGCGTAGCCGTCCGCCGAGATGAAGAACCCCGAGCCCACGCCACGCGGGACTTCCTGGCCTTCACCACTGTCCGGAACCTGGCCGCGCGGCGTGCGCGGGGCTTGCCCGCCGCCACCACCACCGCCACCGCCCGGCGGGTTGAAGTCCGGGCCGAAGAACCAGCGGAAGAGTTCATACGGGTCTTGCCCGCCCGGCGCGCCGGGGACGCCGGACGGACCGCGCGCCACGGCTTTCGACGTCGTGCGGATGTTGACGACCGCGGGGTCGGCCCGGTCCACCAGATCGGTAAAGTCGGGCAACCCGCGCGCCTGCGCGTGCACCGTGGGAGCCACGCCGACGAACAGGGTCAATGACGTTACGACGGCCAACAATGCCTTGCGCATATCGAGACGCGCCATCGGCAAGGACAACTCGAGCATGAAACACTCCGGCGAAGAAGAGAAAGCGGATACGGGTCAGCTGGACGGCAGGCGCACTGCGCCCGCCGGTTCAGGGACGACGCGAGACAGGGTGATAGTCGACGGACGCGGCAACGCGCTGAATGGTTCCCAGCGGAGCTTCGCCGAGCACCGTGATCCAGTAATCACCCAGCCTGCGGCCCACCACGTGAATGGCGCCGCGGGAACTCGACCCGACCTGTTGGGGATGTGCGTTGCTGAAGGGCTCGATGAAGATGGAAATGGCGGCGAGCCCGTCGGACAGCATGATCTGCTTGACGTTCTGCTTGCCGCCCATCGAGCGCTGCAACTGCGTGACAGTATGGAAGCCCGCGGTTTCGGCCACCGACCAGCCATTGGCGGCCAGATCGGTCGGCGTCAGTTGCGCGCGGATGACTTTCCAGTCCTTGGTGGACCACTTGGGCTTGAGCTGGGCGGCATCCACGTCGGACCCCACCTGCAGCGTCATGAACGCCACCTGCTCGACCACACCGGCTTCGCTCGACAGCGTCTGCGCACGAAGCAGCAGGCCGGAGCTGGTGTCCGCACAGAGGCGGTAGCCGTAGCGGTCGTTATCCTTGGGCTGGACGTTGATGACCTGACAGTCCCGGTCGGCAACGCGTTCGGACTGGGGGTCCACCGTGACGTTGTAGTTGGCGGCCAGTTGATCGGCCTTGCCCAGCATCAGCCCGGGAAACCGGTCGCGCGTGGTGCGCTTTTCGACAAGGATCGCCTTCTTGGCCGGTATCAGGCACTGGATATCGTCGTTTTCGCGCAGGAATTCGAGCGGCTGCCCATCGAGAATCTCGAGGCGCTCATGCTCGCCCTTGCTGTCGGCGATATGCGTGACGCGCGACGATTGCATCGACGCGCCCTGCTGATAGGTGAAGACACCTGTGTAATTCAGCTGCTGCGCCGAATTCTGGATACGTTGGAGCAACGAGACGTTGGCCGCCGCGGCGGTATCGCCCTGCCCCTGCCCTGCGATCCCCTGTGCGTGGACCGCTACCGCCAGCACGCAGGTCAGCACCGCCACGAGGGGGCGTGCCGACTGCAACACCGGCTGAACCCTGCCGATCCGGCTCGCCGCACTCGATATCAACGCTGTCCTGCCTCGGTGTCGTAAGAGGTCGTCGAAACTTCCCGGATGGCGCTTTTGCCAGAGACCTGACGGTGTGCGTCAAGGTAGTCGGCCAGCGACAGGTCCGCCCCGGTGGATCCGTCCATGGGCACGATCCCGCCGTTCTGCGGCGCTGCGGGCGCCACTGGCGACGACACCTGCGACACCATGCCCTGACCGGGAATGAACGACGATGCGGTGAATTCGGCAGTGCCCGGCGCGGTCGGCTGCGAGCCGAAGTAAGGCTGCGCCATCCACGTCACGGACGCCACGGCGGCAGCCGCCGCCAGGCCAGGCAGGCCGTAACGCGTCATGAAACGGCGCTGCGGCGCGCGGCGCGGCGCGGCAATGATCGGGGCTTCCTCTTCGAGCGCGTCAAGGAAACGGGCATGGAAACCGGCGGACACGGGCTGCGCCAGATCAGGCGTGCGCAGCACGTCGCCGATCAGGTGGTAGGCGTCCCAGCGGGCCAGGCCGTCGGCGGTCGACAACGAGGCCGGGAGGCTGTCGTCATCGAGTTCGGCTTCGGCGTCGATGTACGCGGACAACCATTCGGCCGACGACAGGGGATCTGACGAAGACAAATACGGCGCTGCCGTTGCGCCTTCAGCGTGAGTCGGACGTTGTTCCCGACGCGGTGTTACCTGCATTTGTTTACCCTCCGCCACCGGCGCCAACCGATGTGCTTGTTGCCAGTAGTGCTTGCCTGCACCCTCGTGACGTCAGCCGGCCTACCACCGCTTGTCGTCCTTGGTGCCCAATAATGGCCTGAGCCGCGTCGCTATCGCTTCGCGCGCCCGGAAGATCCGGGACCGCACGGTGCCAATGGGGCAGCCCATCGACTGAGCGATATCTTCATAGCTCATGCCTTCGATTTCACGCAGGACGATCGCGGTTCTCAGTTCCTCGGGCAAAGCCTCGATGGCAGAGTTGACGGTTTCCGCGATTTCCCGCGAGGCCATCATCGATTCCGGCGTGTTGATATCACTTAGGTTGTCGGTTTCGTCGAAAGTTTCACCGTCTTCGTTTTCATATTCAGATGGCGAGCTTGGACGACGCCCTGACGCCACGAGATGGTTCTTCGCGGTGTTGATGGCGATCCGGTACAACCAGGTGTAGAACGCGCTTTCACCGCGAAATTGCGGCAGTGCGCGGTAGGCCTTGATGAATGCTTCCTGGGCCACGTCTTCGACTTCGCCCGGGTCCCGGACGAATCGCGACAGCAGGCGCAGGATCTTGCGCTGATACTTCAGCATCAGCAGTTCGAACGCTTTTTTGTCCCCGCGCTGGACGCGGGCGACCAGTTCGGCGTCGATTTCGCGTTCCGTCATGACGTTCCCAGCAGGCGGGGGTCGGCGGCGGATGCAGGCACGACGAGGCCATCGGGGCGCTGCGCCAGCCAGCCCGCGGCGATGCGCAAGCGGCGCCAGACGGGGGCGGAGACGCTGTCGGACCAGATGGCCAGGCGAATCGGGCCGTGCCGCGCGTCGCCGGCTAGCGACATCCAGCCAAACGGCGAGACGGAAATGGAATGGGGGGTAAAACGGAACCAGCCGCGGGCTGACTGAAGATGCCAGTGGCCTCCGGCGTCGATGGCCAGGGCGGTGTAAGCGACCGGCACCGGGCGGGACGGCCGGCTGGCCGCCACCAGACCGGCGGCAGCCATGGCCAGGGCCAGGGCCCACGCGGTGGCCTGGCCGGCGCCGATGGCGATCACCACCCAATACAGGCTGATCGCCACCGCGGCCGACGCCGCCACCGTGGCGAGCCGGACCGACGTCTCTGCACGCAGAGACGGTACTAACGACGTATGAACCTGCAAGCCGGCAAACGCCGCGGAATCGTTCAAATCAGACCTTACGCACGATCATGGTGCCGTTGGTGCCACCGAAACCGAACGAATTCGAGATCGCCACGTCGATGTTCATCTTCCGGGCTTCGTTCGCGCAGTAGTCGAGATCGCACTCGGGGTCCTGGTTGAAGATGTTGATCGTCGGGGGCGAGATCTGGTGGTGCACGGCCAGCGCCGTGAACACCGCTTCGATACCGCCCGCGGCGCCCAGCAAGTGGCCCGTCATCGACTTGGTCGAGTTGATCACGAGTTTCTTGGCGTGGTCGCCGAACGCCAGCTTGATCGCTTCGGTTTCGTTCCTGTCGCCCAGCGGGGTCGAGGTGCCGTGCGCGTTCACGTACTGCACTTCGTCGCCGTTGAAACCGCCATTGCGCAGCGCGTTCTGGATGCCGCGGCGGGGGCCGTCGCGGTCAGGCGACGTGATGTGATAGGCGTCGGCGCTCATGCCGTAGCCTGCCAGTTCGCCGTAGATCCGCGCGCCACGCGCCTTGGCGTGTTCGTATTCTTCCAGCACCAGCACGCCGGCGCCTTCCCCCAGCACGAAGCCGTCACGATCCTTGTCCCACGGACGCGACGCCGTGGTGGGATCGTCGTTGCGGGTGGAAAGCGCGCGAGCCGCGGCGAAACCGCCGATGCCCAGGGGCGACACGGTCGATTCGGCGCCACCCGCCAGCATGATGTCGGCGTCGCCGTATTCGATCAGGCGGCCGGCATCACCGATGCAATGCAGGCCGGTCGTGCATGCCGACACGATCGAATAGTTCGGACCCTTCATCCCGTAGCGGATGGAGATCTGCCCCGAGATCATGTTGATGATCGACGCGGGCACGAAAAACGGAGAAATCTTGCGAGGACCACGATCCACGAAATCCTGGTGGGTCTCTTCGATACGGGGCAGACCGCCGATGCCGGAGCCGACGACCACACCGATACGGTCGGCGTTTTCTTCGGTGACCGTCAGGCCGCTGTCTTCCCATGCCTGGACGCCCGCCGCCACGCCGTAGTGGATGAACGTATCCATCTGACGGGCTTCTTTGGTGGACAGGTACTTGGTCAGGTCGAAATTCTTCACTTCACCCGCGATATGGCAGTTGAAGTCGGTGCTGTCGAAACGGGTGATACGGTCGATGCCGGACCGGCCGTTGACGATGTTGTCCCATGCAGTAGCGATGTCGTTGCCCACTGGGGAAACGATACCGAGGCCGGTGATGACGACGCGTCGCTTCACTGAAGACTCCTCAAGTGCGCGGAGAAAAAAGCGCGTTCGGCAACAGCCCAAACCGCCAGAGACGGGAATGAGGCCGCGCGCGGCCGAGCCGCAATAAAAAGATGAAGGCGGCCAACGGGCCGCCCCCTGTCATGTGAATGACGGATGCTTACTTCTTGATGTTCGAGCTGACGTAGTCGATCGCCTGTTGAACAGTCGTGATCTTCTCGGCTTCTTCGTCTGGAATCTCGGTTTCGAATTCGTCTTCGAGGGCCATCACGAGCTCAACCATATCGAGCGAATCGGCACCGAGGTCGTCGACAAAAGAAGATTCGTTCTTGATCTCGGCTTCGTTGACGCCGAGCTGCTCAGCGACGATCTTCTTGACGCGCTGTTCGATGCTATCCATGGAGATCCTCCAAAAGGGTCTATTTATCTTACTGATTATAGCCAAGCTCGCTTGGGATCAAGCGGACCGGCCGGGACAAATACATATCGCGGATGCAATATGCGGTAACTTAGTTCATGTACATGCCGCCGTTCACATGCAGCTCGGTACCGGTCACATACCCTGCGGCCGGGGACGCCAGATAGGCCACGGCGTGGGCGATATCTTCCGGGCGGCCAAGGCGGCCCAGCGGAATCTGGCCCAGCAACGCGCTGGTCTGGGTATCGCCCAGCGACTTGGTCATGTCGGTATCGATGAAGCCAGGCGCCACGCAGTTTACGGTAATGTTCCGGCTGCCGAGTTCGCGGGCGAGCGCGCGTGTCAGTCCTGCCACACCGGCCTTGGCCGCCGCGTAGTTGGCCTGGCCTGCGTTGCCGCTGGCGCCGACCACCGACGTGACGTTGACGATGCGGCCCCACTTGGCCTTCATCATCCCCCGCATGACCGCACGGGACAAGCGGAAAACGGCGCTCAGGTTGGTGTCGATCACGGCCGTCCAGTCGTCATCTTTCATGCGCATCGCGAGCGTATCGCGGGTGATGCCGGCATTGTTGACGAGAATGTGCGGGCCGCCCGACTCCTTGACCAGCGCGTCGATCAGTGCATCGACCGCCGCGGCGTCATTGACTTCCAGCACCACGCCGCGGCTGCCGTTCTGGCCGGCCAGCGCTTCGGTGATGCCCTGGGCGCCGGCTTCGCTGGTGGCGGTGCCGATCACGCAGGCGCCGCGTGCTGCCAGTTCGGCCGCAATCGCCTTGCCGATACCCCGCGATGCGCCGGTGACCAGCGCGACCTTGTCCTGCAAATCCATGTTCTTTTCCTTGTAATCGAGATCAGGCGGCCGCGTCGGGCGTATTGACCGCGGCCAAAGCGGCGGCCAGCGACGCTTCGTCGGTGATCGCCAGACCGACCATGCTGCTGTCGATGCGCTTGACCAGGCCGGCGAGCACCTTGCCCGGGCCGCATTCGACGATATGGGTCACGCCCGCTTCCTTCATGGCCTGGATCGTCTCGACCCAGCGTACCGGATGCCAGGCCTGGCGGGTCAGAGCATCGACGATCGCGGCCGGTTCATCGGGCGTGGCGACGTCGACGTTGTTCAGGACCGGGATCATCGGGCGCTTGACCTCGATGCCGGCCAGGGCCTTGGCCAGGACGTCGGCCGCGGGCTGCATCAGGCTCGAATGGAATGGCGCCGACACGGGCAGCGGCAACGCGCGCTTGGCGCCCGCAGCCTTGGCGGCTTCGCAAGCGCGTTCCACGGCGGCCTTGTGGCCGGCGATCACGACCTGGGCCGGGGCATTGAAGTTGACGGCTTCGACAATTTCGTCGTCCGCGGCGGCGCTGCAAGCCAGGCGCACGGTGTCGTCATCCAGGCCAAGAATGGCGGCCATGCCGCCGGTGCCGACCGGCACGGCCGATTGCATGGCGTCGGCGCGCACGCGCACCAGGCGCACGGCGTCTTCCAGCGTCAGGCTGCCCGCGGCAACCAGCGCGGCGTATTCACCGAGGCTGTGGCCGGCAACCAGGGCAGGCACCGGGCCGCCCGCGGCGCGCCAGGCGGCGTAGAACGCCACGCCGGCCGTCAGCATCACGGGCTGGGTGAACGTGGTCAGGTTCAACTGGTCGGCCGGGCCTTCGGCCATCAGCTTGCCCA
Source organism: Pigmentiphaga litoralis (assembly GCF_013408655.1). Taxonomy (NCBI): domain Bacteria; kingdom Pseudomonadati; phylum Pseudomonadota; class Betaproteobacteria; order Burkholderiales; family Alcaligenaceae; genus Pigmentiphaga; species Pigmentiphaga litoralis. Next base: position 203,323 of record NZ_JACCBP010000001.1, on the reverse strand, counting down.
GGTCGTCGCCCAGCGCAGCGCTGGCGCGGGTCACGACGTCCTGGACGGCCTCATTGCCGGCAAAGCCATTGAGCATGCCGACGGCCTGCGAGCCCTGTCCGGGAAATACAAAAGCGATTTTCATGAAATGACGATTCCGTGTCGTTCTAGTTTTACATGCGGGCCAGGACGGCGCCCCAGGTGAAGCCGCCGCCCACGCCTTGCAGCATGACGAGCTGTCCTGGCTGGATGCGGCCATCACGGCGCGCGACATCCAGCGCCAGCGGCACACTGGCGGCCGACGTGTTGGCGTGGCTGTCGACGGTCACGACCACGCGTTCCAGCGGGATGCCCAGCTTGCGCGCGGTGGAATTCAGGATACGGACATTGGCCTGGTGGGGGATCAGCCAGTCGACGCTGTCGAGGCTGACATTGGCTTCGTCGCAGACTTCGCGCGCCACCTTGTCCAGGACCGTGACGGCCTGCTTGAACACGGCCTGCCCTTCCATCCGCAGGAAAGGGTCGCCGGTCACTTCGCCATAGGCCACGTTGCCGGCGGCGCAAAGGATTTTCATCTGGCTGCCGTCGGAATGCAGCTTGGCCGACAGCACGCCAGGTTCGTTCGACGCGCGCAGGACGACCGCACCCGCGCCGTCACCGAACAGGACACAGGTGCCGCGATCGTTCCAGTCCAGGATACGCGAGAAAACTTCCGTTCCGATCACCAGCGCGCACTTGGCGCGGCCCGCCTGGATGAAGCTGTCGGCGGTAGTGAGCGCGTACACAAAACCGCTGCACACGGCCTGCACGTCGAAGGCCGCGGCATTCGATGCACCGAGCTTGGCCTGGATCAGGCACGCCGTGCTGGGAAATACGAAATCGGGGGTCGAGGTGGCGACGATGATGAGGTCGACTTCGGACGCATCCACGCCGGCGTCGGCCAAGGCGCGTACGCAGGCCTCGAAGCCGAGTTCGCTGGACGTGACGCCCTTTTCGGCCAGGTGCCGCTGCCGAATGCCGGTTCGTTCGACGATCCACTGGTCGGACGTCTCGATGCCCCGTTCGGCAAGGTCCCTGGCCAGCTGGTCGTTCGACACGACGCGCTCGGGCAGGAAGCTGCCGGTGCCGACGATCTTCGACCAGCGCGCAGGCGCGGCGGCCCGGGCAAAGTCGGACGCGGTTGCACTCATGCATTATCTCCGTGCGTGGAAGTCTCCAGCGTTGCCGCCGGGGTCGCTGCTGATGGGGTCGATGCGGGGGCTGCCGCGGCGGCCGATGCCGGGGCCGATGCAGTGGTCGCCGCGCCCGTCGCCGAGGCGCCTGTCAGCGGGGCTGCCACGGCCGGCTCGCCCGGGGCTTGCGCCACGCGCGTCAGCTGCTGCACGGCCAGGGTCGTCTTGGCCAGCAGGCCGGTCGACACCGCGTCGTACGCATCGCGCAGCGCCCATTCAAATGAATGGGCGTCGGCCGACCCGTGGCTCTTGATCACCACGCCCCGCAGGCCCAGCAACGACGCGCCGTTATACCGGCGGGGGTCGACACGGCCGCGGAAGCGGTTGAGCACCGGACGGGCCACCGAGGCCATCAGAAGCGAGAAGAAGGAACGCGTGAATTCTTCTTTCAGGAAGCCGCCCAGCAGGCGGGCCATGCCTTCGGAAGCCTTGAGCACGACATTGCCGACAAAACCGTCGCAGACGATCACGTCAACCGTGCCCTTGTAGATGTCATTGCCTTCCACGTTTCCATGGAAGTTGAGGGAACTGGCGCGCAGCAGTTCAGACGCCTGCTTGACGACCTCGTTGCCCTTGATGGCTTCTTCACCGATATTGAGCAGTCCCACGCTTGGCCGTTCGACGTGTCCGACGGCGGACATCATGGCGGAACCGAGAATGGCGAACTGCAGCAGGTGTTCGGCGGTGCAATCGACGTTGGCGCCCAGGTCGAGCACCACGGTCTTGCGGCCCGCCTGGTTCGGGATTGCCTTGGCGATCGCCGGACGGTCGATGCCGTCCAGCGTCTTCAGGACGAATCGCGAGATGGCCATCCACGCGCCGGTATTGCCCGCGGACACGCATGCGTCGGCCAGGCCATCCCGCACCTGGGCCGCGGCGACCCGCATGGAAGAATCTTTTTTGCGACGCAGGGCCACTTCGACCTTGTCGTCCATCGTCACGACTTCGGACGCAGGGACGATCGTCAGCCGCTCGCGTTGCGCCGCGGTTGCGCCGCATTCCGCCAGCCGTGCTTCGATTTGGTCGGGGAGACCGGTCAGGAGCAAGCGCACGTCGGGTTGACGGTCGCAAAACGCCAGCGCGGCCGGAATTGTCACGGGAAGGCCGAAATCGCCACCCATGCAATCGATCGCGATTCGGATCATAGCCATGGACACAGAAAAGCCTGCTTCCGGCCACTATAGCCGACCGAGCAGACAAACCCTGAAAAAAGGATTCGCAAGTGCCCAGGGGTGAAATGCCGATGCATGTGTCTTGCGACGATCCGCAATCCACCCCTGAGTAACGGCCCTGTCGGGACTAGTCTCATAACAAGGACTTGCCCCCTGGGGCCGTCAATCATCACTCGTCGTTCTTGGTCTTGAAGATCTTGCGACCACGGTAGAAACCGTTAGGGCTGATGTGATGACGCAGGTGCGTCTCGCCCGTCGTCGCTTCGGTAGCGGTCGGCGGGTTGGTCAGGAAATCGTGTGCACGGTGCATGCCACGCTTGGAAGGCGACTTCTTGTTTTGCTGAACGGCCATGTTAGATGACTCCTTGGAACGGCGCGCGCATTGTAAGCCATATCGGCTCAGGTCATGCCGTCGCGAGTTCTGATGCCTGCTTTCAATGAAGATAACGGTGGCCTGCGCAGGCTTGCCCGACACACCGTTCTTTGGACCCAACGTCAACTACATACTGCTACTGCACTACATCGACCCGCATCGTCGTGCATCGCAGGTGTGTCACCTGCGGCGCCGCGCTACGGACAAATTCTGGACTTCAGCCGGAGGATGGTGCCCCCGATCCGCCGGGGATTGGTGCCCCCGACCCGCCGGGGATTGGTACCCCCGATCCGCCGGGGATGGTGCCCGGCATGGCAGTCTGCCGGCTCAACTGGCCAGGTCAGGCTTGCCTTTCAATTTCGCCAACGCCGCAAAGGGCGATGGCTCACGCTCTTCTTCGCTGTCGGTGTCCGCATCCCCCAGGCCTGGCGGCAAAGCGCCTTCGGGGCACACGTCGTGCTTGGGCACGTACGGCACGCACAGGATCAGCTCGTCTTCGACCTGTTCGAAAAGATCGAACTTGCGGGTGCCAAGCACCTTGTCAAAGGCCTCGCCCGCTTCGAAGGCGTCGAGTTCCGACACATCGAAGCTGTCGGGATCGTCAAGCTCGGCTTCGGTTTCGACCAGCTGCAGCGGCACTTCGGACGCCAGATGCACCGGCATCGGCCCCAGGCAGCGCTCGCATTGTACGGTCAGAACCGTATCGACCCCAAGCACGATCAACGGCTCGCCCAGCGGACCCTTGTCGGCGTGGGCCGACCACGACACCATGGCGCCCGGTTGCTGCTCGGGCATGTCTTCCACCAGTCGCTCGAACCAGGTGATGGGAGCGGAACCCTGGGTGGACTTGCCCAGCCGGACAAATTCAAAGGCATCGATGTAGCGGCCTGGCGCTGCTGCTGCCGCCACCTGTTCAGGCGTGGGCGCGTCGTCGGAATCGCTGTGCTTGTCGTGCTGGGTCATGGCTGGCCGGGTCAGGGATAAGTGTCACGTCGCAGATATCTTGGTCGCGTCTGGGGGCATTCCGGGCAATGGCATGTGGCCTGCCCGCAGTTCGCGCGCTGCAATCGATCGATGCGTGGTGTGAAATTCCGTAATGTGGATCTGGTGGCAGGGGCTGGGGCTGGGTTACAGGCCGAACTTCAGGCCGAACTTCAAGCCCGAACCTCAAGCCCCATTCGACCGGTAGTCAGGCGGCCAAAGGGCCATACCCGATCGGCAAGTGCTTGGGGCCAGGGCTTGGAACCAGTGCTTGGAACCATCGCTTGGACCAGTACTTGAAGACCATTCATCGGGCCAATGCCCGATCAACTGACCCTGGCCTTCAATGATGCCGCCGCTGCCAGCGCATTCCCAAGAGCAAAAGCCCGCCGGGAAAACGTTGGATAATAGCGTGGAAAATCCAAGCGAGTCAAACACTTACCTGGGCAAAACCCTGATTCATGGCCATTCCAACTCCCCTGCCCCGCCCGCTCATCCTGGCATCCACGTCCATCTACCGGCGTGAGCTGCTCGAGCGTCTGCGGCTGCCCTTTTCCGTTGTCTCGCCGGGCGTGGACGAAACACCACACCCTGGCGAGCCGCCCGTCGACCTGTCCTTGCGCCTGGCGTGCGCCAAGGCCCGTGCCGTGGCCAGTCTTCACCCCGGCAGCGTGGTGATTGGGTCCGACCAGGTGGCGACCATCGACGGCAGCCCGATCGGCAAACCCGGCAGCTTCGATGCCGCCCTGGCCCAGCTGCAATCCATGCAGGGCAAGGACGTCATGTTCCACACGGCGCTGGCCATCGATGACGGCGTGACGGTGCGCACCGCCGTGGTAGATACGCGCTGCCGCCTGCGAGCCCTGACGACCCGCGCGCTGACCGCCTACCTGCACGCCGAAACGCCTTACGACACCGCCGGCAGCGCCAAGGCCGAAGCGTTGGGCATCGCCCTGATGGAACGGATCGACAGCGACGATCCGACAGCGCTGATCGGCCTGCCCCTGATTGCCACCACCCGCCTGCTTGCGCAGTTCGGCCTGGACCCCCTGGACCACCTTTCTACTGGAGACGCGGCGTGAGCGGCATCCTGCATCTGATTCCCGTATCGCTGGGCAACGCGCCCCCGGAACGCTGGCTGCCAGCCGACGTTCGCAGCCTGGCCAGCCGCCTGGACACCTATATTGCCGAGAACGCCAAGACGGCGCGCGCCTTCCTCAAAGCCATCGGCACGATACGCCCGCTGCAGGAAATCACCATCCACACGCTGGACCAGAAGGCCCGGCCCGACGACATCCGCGCGTGGCTGGCGCCCATCGCCAAGGGTGGCGAGATCGGGCTGGTGTCCGAAGCGGGCTGCCCCGCCGTGGCGGACCCCGGCGCGACGGTGGCGCGGGCGGCGCACGCCATGGGAATCCAGGTACGCCCGTGGGTGGGGCCGTCGTCCATCCTGCTGGGCCTGATGGCGAGCGGACTGGACGGGCAGCGCTTCGCCTTTCACGGCTACGCCCCGGTGGACGCGGCTGAACGGCTGAAACAGCTCAAGGAGTGGGAGACGCTGTCGGCGCGCCACGACCAGACGCAATTGCTGATCGAGACGCCCTATCGCAATGGCGCGATGTTCCAGACGCTGATCGACGGCCTGCGCGGCGATACCTTGCTGTGCGTGGCCCGGTCACTGACGACCGATGAGGAATGGGTGCAGACGCATCCGGTGTCGGCTTGGAAGAGCCGGCCGGCACCGTCATTGGACAAACAGCCGACCCTGTTCCTGTATCTGGCGCACGGCAAGGGGAAGTAAGCAGCCGCCTGCGTGCGGTGTCGCGTCGGTCAGGGACCGCGCCGCCCTGGACCGCATTGCGGTGCACCGCGCGGCACCGTGCCGACCCCGCTGCGTCTTACCGCCAGCTGTACCCGCGCTGCGTCGCGCCCAGGCTGGCGTTGACCGCGCCAGCGCCAAACGACATGCCGACGCGTTTGGCCACGCGTTCGGCCAGGTTTTCCTTGACCGTGTAATCCACGACCGTTTCGGCCTTGATCACGTCGCGAGCCACGCTTTCCACGGTGCCCAGGCCGTCGGTCAGGCCCAGTTCCACGCTTTTGGCGCCGGTCCAGATCAGCCCGGTGAACATGTCGGGCGTTTCTTTCAGGCGATCGCCCCGGCCGGTTTTGACGGCGGTGACGAACTGCTGATAGATCTCACCCACCAGCTGCGACGCATATTGCTGCTGAGCCGGATTGGGCGGCGAGAACGGATCGAGCAGCGCCTTGTTTTCACCCGAAACGACCAGGCGGCGGTCCACGCCCACCTTTTCCATCAGGCCGGTAAAGCCGAAACCTTCCATGATCACGCCAATGGAACCCACGATACTGGCCCGGTTGACGTAGATCTTGTCGGCCGCGGCGGCGACGTAATACCCGCCCGACGCGCAGATTTCCTCGACCACCACATACAGCGGCTTGTCGGCGTGCAGTTCGCGCAGGCGGCGGATTTCGTCGTAGATGATGCCGGACTGTACCGGGCTGCCGCCCGGGCTGTTGATACGCAGGATCACGCCTCGCGTGCCGGCGTCTTCATAGGCGGCCTGCAACGCACCCACCACCTTCTCGGCGCTGGCTTCGCCTTCGGCATCGATGACGCCGTCCAGCGTGACCAGCGCCGTATGGGCTTCGGGCACGCTGGCCGACGAACCACGGCTGAACAGGTCCGTCATGGAAAACAGGATGAACAAGACGATGGCGATGAACAGCAGCCGGAAGAAGATCGTCCAGCGGCGCCTGGCGCGCTGCTCTTTCAACGACGCGAAAACGAGCTTTTCAAGCACTTCCCGCTCCCACGGCTCGGCCAGGACCGGCCGCGCGGCGTCCGGATAGGCCGCGGCGGACGACGATGAGGGCGGATAGACATCCTGGGACATGAACAGTGCTCGCTATGACGGGACAGACATTAAGGACATTAGGATAGGCGATTCCACCTGACGGCAATACCGTGCGGCCGATGGAGATGCGTGACCTGTGGTGTAAAGGCCATGAAGGCCGGCGGCCGCCGGGCGGGCGGTGCCATCGCTCGCTCCGCCCGGAAGCGCCCCGCGATCAGGCCGCGCCAGCCGGCGTGCCGGTGACCGGACCGCCGATGACATGACCGATCAGCCAGGCATGCAGCTCTGGCACGGTGTGAACGACCACTTCGGGCCGGCAGGGCAGCAGTTCGCTGATCGGATGGGCGCCATAGGCCACGCCCAGTCCGGCCACGCCCGCATTGCAGGCCATGTTCAGATCGTGTGACGTATCACCGATCATGATGACTTCTTCGGGGATCGTGCCAATTTCTTCCATCAACTCCAGCAACATGCCCGGATGCGGCTTGGAGAACGTCTCGTCGGCGCAGCGCGTGGCCGTGAAGTACGGCCGCAGGCCAGTGGTTTCCAGCATGCGTTCCAGGCCCAGGCGGCTCTTGCCGGTAGCCACCGCCATCTTCACGCCTTTGCTCCGCAGGGCATCCAGCATCTCCTGGATGCCCGGAAACAGCCGCAGTTCGGGATCCTTGGTCAGGTAATGGAAGCGATAGCGTTCCAGCAGCTTGGGGATCTGTTCTGGCTGCAGCGTGGGAATGGCCGTCGCCAGCGCTTCGGTCAGGCCCAGGCCGATCACCCAGCTGGCCGCGGCGTCGGGCGGCACGGGCAGACCCAGGTCGCGGCAGGACGCCTGGATCGCGTTGACGATGGTGGGCGTCGAGTCCATCAGGGTGCCGTCCCAGTCGAACACAACCAGGGAATACGTAGGGCGGGCGGCGGAAACCGGTGCCGGATGGAGCGCGTTCATGGCGTGGCAAGTTCCTCAAGGAAGGCAACACAGTCGGGCGGCAGCGGCGCCTGCAGTTCAAGCCGCTCTCCGGTCAGGGGGTGCAACAGGCTTAGCGTATGCGCATGCAGGAACATGCGCTTGAAGCCGCTGCTGGCCAGGCGGGCATTCACGTCGTCATCGCCATATTTGTCGTCCCCGATGATGGGAAAGCCGCTGCTGGCGAGATGGACGCGGATCTGGTGAGTCCGCCCGGTCTTGAGTTCGGCGTCGAGCAGGCTGAACGCGCCGTAGCGCTGCTTGAGCGAAAAGATGGTGTGCGCCACCTGGCCATCGGGGTCCACGCGCACGCGGCGTTCTCCGGACTTGGTGGTCCACTTGGTCAGCGGCAGGCGGACGTGCTGGCGATCGTTGACCCAGTCGCCCGACACCACCGTCAGGTAGTGCTTGCTCCAGCCGCCGTCGCGCAGGGACTGGTGCAGACCCACCAGCGCGCTGCGCTTCTTGCCGATCATGAGCAGGCCCGACGTGTCGCGGTCGAGCCGGTGGACCAGTTCAAGAAACTTGGCCTGGGGACGGGACTTGCGCAGCTGTTCGATCACGCCGAAGTCGACGCCGCTGCCGCCATGGACGGCGACGCCGGCGGGTTTGTCGATGACCAGCATGGCTTCATCTTCGAACACTACGGGAAACTCCCCGGGTGGCACGAAATGGACCTTCTGTTCGGGCAGGCGCAGCGGCGGAACCCGCACGATGTCGCCCACGGCCAGACGATGGTCGACCCCCACCCGGCCCTTGTTGACCCGGACCTCGCCACCCCGGATCGCCTTATAGATATGGCTCTTGGGTACGCCCTTGCACAGGCGCATGAGGAAATTGTCGAGTCGCTGGCCGTCGTGGTCGTCGTCCACCTCGACCTGCCGCACGACCAGAGGGGCCGGCGCGGAGGGCGTCGGCCGGGCTGGCGCAGGCTTGCGGGCCGAGGTTGGAGCGGAGGATTTCGCTTTGCGCAATAGGGGTACCGACATATAATCCAGAAGCCTGATCGAGTCAGGTGGGTTGCAACACCGGGGTGCAGCACGTATGCGTCGAGACGCGCTTTTTCGCGGCGTCTCCGCCTTGTGTGCCACAGGTGTTTGCTAAGTGTGCCGGAATTGTACCCGCCCCTCCCACTTGATTCTTCGGGCCGTCACGGTCGCCTGTCGACCGCGCCGCCAGCATCCGCACCTAACGGGTCTTGCCGCGCAGTCCACAGAAGTACGCTTCCGCAGACGCCTGTAGAGGAAACCGTCGTATACGCAATAACGGCGCGCTTAGACAAGCGCGCTGGTCTGGCTCGCAAAATCCGTGAACATAAACTATTCGATCCCGCGCCACTTCATGTCCCCCACCGCCGATTGCGGTGCAGGGGCGTCGGCTGCGGCATTCACGGTGCAAGCGCTCTTCCTTGACCCTGCGCATTCCACGCCCGGCTGGCCACATTGACCTGACCCGTGGGGTGCGCCCTTCGCGCACCGGCTTTCTTTCTGCTCGCCCTGCGTGATGCATTCTTCCTGATGGCCCGAGGCTGCGCGCCGATTCCGGCGCGATATGACCACGGAGAACTTCATACATGAAGCGCATGCTGTTTAATGCAACGCACCAGGAAGAACTGCGCGTTGCCATTGTCGATGGGCAAAAACTCATCGACCTCGACATTGAAACTGCCGGCCGCGAACAGCGCAAAGGCAATATCTACAAGGGTATCGTCACCCGGGTCGAACCCAGTCTGGAAGCGTGTTTCGTCAACTACGGCGAAGAACGCCACGGTTTCCTGCCCTTCAAGGAAATCGCCCGCGCCTACTTCAAGGAAGGCGTCGACGTCCGCACCGCCCGCATCCAGGACGTGCTGCGTGAAGGCCAGGAACTCATCGTCCAGGTCGAAAAGGAAGAGCGCGGCAACAAAGGCGCCGCCCTCACCACCTTCATTTCGCTGGCTGGCCGCTATCTGGTCCTGATGCCCAACAATCCGCGCGGCGGTGGCGTTTCGCGCCGCGTGGAAGGCGAAGACCGCCAGGAACTGCGCGAGACCATGGAGCAATTGTCGGTCCCGACCGGCATGAGCATCATCGCCCGCACCGCCGGCATCGGCCGCAATGTCGAAGAACTGCAGTGGGACCTGTCCTATCTGCTGCAACTGTGGACCGCGATCGACGGCGCCGCCCGTGACAACACCGGCCCGATCCTGATCTACCTTGAATCCAGTCTGGTGATCCGCGCGATCCGTGACTACTTTTCGCCCGACATCGGCGAAATCCTGATCGACACCGACGACATTGCCGACCAGGCCTGCGCCTTCATGGGCGTGGTGATGCCGGACAACGTCAGCCGCGTGAAGCGCTACCAGGACGACGTTCCCCTCTTTTCGCGTTTCCAGATCGAACACCAGATCGAAACCGCCTACGCGCGGACCGTGCCGCTGCCTTCGGGCGGCGCCGTGGTGATCGACCATACCGAAGCCCTGGTGGCCGTCGACGTGAACTCGGCGCGCTCGACCAAGGGCAGCGACATCGAAGAAACCGCGGTGCGGACCAACCTTGAAGCGGCCGACGAAGTCGCCCGCCAGCTGCGCTTGCGCGACCTGGGCGGTCTGATCGTGATCGACTTCATCGACATGGAAGACAGCAAGAACCAGCGCGCGGTGGAACAACGGCTGCGCGAGGCCCTGCACTTCGACCGTGCCCGCGTCCAGATGGGCAAGATTTCGCGTTTCGGCCTGATGGAACTGTCGCGCCAGCGCCTGCGTCCGGCCCTGAACGAGGGTTCGCACATCACCTGCCCGCGTTGCAACGGCACCGGCGTGATCCGCGATACCGAGTCGAGCGCGCTGCAGGTGCTGCGCCTGATCGAAGAAGAGTCGATGAAGGAAAACACGGCGGCTGTGCATGCACAGGTGCCGGTGGAAGTCGCGACTTTCCTGCTGAACGAGAAGCGCACCGACATCGCCAAGATGGAAGCCCGGCTCAAGGTCAACCTGATCCTGATCCCGAACAAGCATCTGGACACCCCGCATCACACGCTCGAGCGCCTGCGTCACGACGACCCGCGCCTTGAGAACGCCAAAGCCAGCTTCGAACTGGCCGAAGCGCCCGAAACGAACCTGGCTTATTCGCTGCAGGAATCCGAGGTCAAGGCCAAGCCCGAAGCGCTGGTCAAGGGCATCACCCCATCGCAACCGGCGCCTGTGTCGTCGACGCCCACCACCGTGGACGAGGCCGGCAATGTCACGCCGCTGCGTCCGCGCCGGGGTGCCGCCGCCGCCGCACCCGCGCCCACGCCTGCGCCCGCACCGGTGGTCGAGCCGGCTGCCGGCCTGCTGTCGCGCGTGATGGGCTGGTTCCGCAGCACGTTCGCCGATCCGGCGCCGGTCGCACCGGCTCCGGCTCCGCGTCCGGTCGCCACGCCCGACACCGCCGCCCGCGATGCCAACCGCAATCGCAACCGCCGCACCGGCAGCAATGGCAGCGGCAACAACCGCGGCCGCAGCGAAGGCCGTGACAATCGCGAGCCGCGTGCGTCCGACGACGTGACCCGCATCGACGGCGACCTGGACGGCCGCAAGGAAGGCCGTGGCCGCCGCGACGGCCGCCGTGACGACCGCGCCCCGCGCGCCGACACGGCCCGCCAGCGTCCGGAAGAAGTCCGCCACGCCGCCCTGTCGACCGCGCCCTACGCCGCCGACGACGCCGATGCGCTCGACCCGCGCGGTCCGCGCAGCCGCCGTGGCCGCCGCGGTGGCCGCCGTGACGACGTGCAGATCGACGAGACCGCACTGACCACCGCTGCCGTCGTGACGCAGGTCGCGATCGCTGAACCGGTTGCCGCACCTGCCCCGGCACCCAAGCCGGTCATCGTGCCGCATCCGGACGACATGACGCGCCCGCTGGCCGATGCCATCAATGCGCCGCAGGAAATGGGTCAGGCGATCGATGCCGGCACCCCCATCCTGGATGCCGATGGACTGGCCCCGGGTGAAACCGACGATGGCGTCGAAGGCGAACCGGAGCGCAAGCGCCGCCGCCGTCGTGGCCGCCGCGGCCGCCGTACCAACGAGGCCGGCCAGCCCATGCAGGAAGATGGCATGAGCGACCTGGATGACGACGACGCCAGCGCCGATGACCGCGACGTGACCCTGCTGTCGCCTGCGGTGACCGAAGCGGCCGTGGTCGAAAACGCCGTGGCGCATGCTGGGCCTGCAACGCCAGTCGCGCCAATCGCTGCGGAAGCCGTGACCGACGCCAAGGCATCGTCGCCGGTGGATCTGGGCGTGCCGGTGCCCGTGGCGGCGCCTGCCGCCGATGTGCCGGTCACCCCGGCCGCATCGATTGCTGATCCGTTCCTGACCCCCAGCGCCCCGAAGGCGCCGGTGGATCCGTTTGCTGGATCGGCTTCGGCATCGTCTGACGCTGCCGTGCCGTCGCAACCCGTGGCTGCTGCGCCGTTTGTGGCACCTGCACCGGTTGTGGCACCTGCGCCAGTGGCTCCGGCTGCCGCGCCTGCCGCTGCGGCTGCCGCTGCCGATGCCGTGAACACCGCACCTGCTCCGGTGGCTGCGCCTGCCGAGCTGCCGGCCGAGACCGAAGACCGCCTGGTCAAGGTCGAAGCCGCGAAGGGCGAAGCCACGGTCGAAGCGCTGGAACCCGACGCGTCGGTGCCTGCACCGGTCCAGGCGGCGGCGCCGGCCGTCGTCCCGGCCCTGGTGCCGGCCCCGGCTGCTGTTGCCCCGGCTGCTGTTGCCCCGGCTGCTGTTGCTCCGGCTGCGGTTGCTCCGGCTCCAGTTGCTCCGGCTGCTGTTGCCCCGGCTCCGGTGGCCGAACCTGCCGCCGAGCCGGAACCCGTTGCCGTGTCGCCGGCGTTCATCGCCGACGTGCCTGTGACGGCCGTGGCCGAAGCACCGGTTGCGCCGGCCGAGGCTCCCGCCACGGTCACGCCTGCCGCTGCGCCCGCACCGGTGGCGGCTCCGGCAACGGCTCCGGCACCTGCCGCTACACCTGCTCCGGCACCCGCCGCAGCAGCGCCTGCCGCCGCGCCCGCCAAGGCCGATCTGGTCCAGGTGGTCGAACAGGCCGGCATGCAGTGGGTCGAGACGGACCGCAGCAAGCTGGTGGCTGCCCAGGAAAAGATGGCGTCCACGCCGGCGGTCAAGCTGGGCCGTGAACCCAAGGTTCGCGCGGCCGTGGCCGACGAGCCGCTGGTGCAGGTCGAAACCCGCGGTTAAGGGGTCGGCAACCTGCCCTGGCGTTCGCGCCAGGGGGTAAAGACAATGCCGCACTTTCGAGTGCGGCATTGTCGTTTTCGGTCCTATCATTCGTCCTCGGCCGGATGCTGCGGCATCCCCGGAAGCGACACCGCATCACCGCACCACAAGAACGACACGACAGAACGACACGACACAACGACAACACGACACGAGACTCACCATGACCACGACTTCCCTTCTTCCTTCCCTGCGCACGCTCGCGGCAAGCGCACTGCTGGCCTCGGCCACCCTGGCCTTGCCCATGGCGGCATCGGCCCAGGCAGCCTTCCCCAACAAACCCGTCCGCCTGATCGTTCCGACCGCGCCTGGCGGCGGCACGGACTTCATGGCGCGCGTGCTGGCGCAGAAGCTGACCGACAAGCTGGGCGTCAGCGTGGTGGTCGAAAACAAGGGCGGTGCAGGCGGCACCATCGGATCGGATTACGTCGCCAAGGCGCCGGCGGACGGCTACACGCTGTTGATGGGCTACATCGGCACCCACGGCACCAACCCGGCGCTGGAAAAGCTGCCGTATGACGCCGTCAAGGATTTCGCGCCGATCACGCAGGCCGCCGTCGCCCAGACGGGGTTGCTGGTCAACCCTGCCGTCAAGGCGCAGTCGGTCAAGGAACTGGTCGCGCTGCTGAAGGCGGAGCCCGGCAAGTTGAACTACGCGTCGTCGGGCAAGGGGTCGATGCCGCACATTGCCGGCGCGCTGTTCGCGCAGCTGACCGGCACGGATATGACGCCGATCCACTATCGCGGCGCCGCGCCAGCCCTGGCCGATACCGTGGCTGGCCGCACGCAGCTCATGTTCGGCACGCTGGTCAGCGGGTCGGGCCAGATCAAGAATGGCACCGTGCGCGCGCTGGCCATTACCGGCAAGAAGCGGTCGCCGCTGTTCCCCGACGTCCCGACCTTTGCCGAAGCCGGTCTGGCCGACTTTGAAGTGCCGCAGTGGTATGGCGTATTCGCGCCAGCCGGCACGCCCAAGGACGTGGTCGCCAAGCTGTACCAGGCGTCGCTTGAAGCGCTCAAGGATCCCGAACTGCAGAAGCGGTTTGCCGAGCAAGGCGCCGATGTGGTGACCAGTTCGCCAGACGCATTTGCTGCGCTGGTGCAATCGGAAATTGCAAAGTGGACGAAAGTGATACGCGCCGCGCAGATTACCGCTGAGTAATCCATCGGACTACTGCAGAGCGGACCGCGCCGGGTTAATGTAGCGCGGTCCTCTCCTCGCGCCCTCGTCCGGCGCCCGCCCGATTCATGAAACTCCACCAAACCTGGCTTGGCGACGTCTCGTTGCTGGCCAAAGTCTCGCTCGTTGTCGGCCTTCTGATCGGTCTGTTCGCCCTGTCTTCCGCGGGCACCGCCCTGGTCGAAAAAGAGCAGCAGGACATCCAGCAGGCGACGCGCGATACCACCCTGCTGCTGCGCGAAGTGAATCGGGCCACACGTTTCCTGTTCGAGCGCCAGTACGAAATGCGGCAGATCCTGTTTTCGGGCCTGTCGCCGGACACCACGCTGTATGACGCGGCCGACCAGGGCTTCCACGACGTGCTGCACAAGATCATCGAAGCGGCACGCGGCGATGCCTTGCAATCCAGCCGGCTGGACCGGGTGGTGGAAGTGGACCGCCGCTGGATCAGCACCGTATCGACCCCCATCATTACCGCCGTCAAGGCCGCCTGGCAGCAGGACGGCAGCCTGTCGGTGACCGAGCGCGAACGTATCTTCCAGACCGCGTCGGCCAATTCCACGACCCGCACCCCTGACATCATTCAGCTGATGGACCAGGTCGCCCAAGTGGCCCGCGACGGACTGGAAGAACGGGAACGCCGGCTGGACGACACCGAAATGCAGCGCCGCTGGCTGAGCTACGGTTCGCTGGTGCTTGCGCTGCTGGGCGGGGCCGCGGCGCTGTGGCTGTCGGTGTCGCTGATCACGCGGCCGCTGCGCCAACTCGCCGACCTGATGACCCGGCTGGCCCGTCATGATCACGACATCGACATTCCCGCAGTCGGCCGCCGCGACGAAGTCGGCGTGATTGCGCGGGCGCTGGAAGCCTTCAAGGCCATGGCCATCGAAACGGCCGACCAGAACTGGATCAAGTCCGGCATTGCCTCGGTGTCGACCCGTCTGCAACGCGTGGACACGCATCGCGACTACGCCAACACCCTGCTGTCGGAAGTCGCGCCGCTGCTCAACGCCGGTGCAGGCCTGCTCTACCTGCATGACACGACCGAAGAACGCCTGGTGCGCACCGGCAGCTACGGCTACCGCGCGCAAGGTGACCGACCGGACCACTACGCCATTGGCGAAGGCCTGGTAGGCCAGTGCGCCGCCGAACGCAAGCCGCTGGCCATTGCCGACGTGCCACCCGGCTACCTGGACATCCATTCGGGCAGCGGCCAGGCATCGCCCCGCCATGTGCTGCTGCTGCCCGTGGTGTCGCGCGAGCGCCTGCTGGCCGTGATCGAACTGGCCAGCTTTTCGCATCCCACGTCGCGCCAGCAGCGCTTGCTGGACGCCTTGGGTCCGCTGGTGGCCCTGTCGCTCGACAACATCACCCGCGCCGTGCGCACCCGCGAATTGCTCGAGCAGACCCAGGCCCAGGCCGGCGAGCTGCGCGCGTCCGAAGAAGAATTGCGGACCCAGCAGGAAGAACTGCAGGCGTCCAACGAAGAACTGCGGCAGAAGTCGGACACGCTCAATCAGCAGAAAAGCATTCTGGAAACCCTGCAGCAGGAAACGCAAAGCAAGGCCGAAGCGCTGACCCGCGCGAACCAGTACAAGTCGGAATTTCTGGCGAACATGTCGCACGAATTGCGCACGCCCTTGAACAGCCTGTTGATCCTGTCGAATGACCTGGCCGAAAACGGTGACGGCAATTTATCGGGCGATCAGGTGGAATCGGCGCGCATCATTCATGAAAGCGGGTCGAACCTGCTGCGCCTGATCAACGACATCCTGGATCTGTCCAAGATTGAAGCGGGCAAGATGGACCTGCTGCTGGAACCGGTGGACCTGACGCGCTTTGCGTCCACCCTCAAGCGCAACTTCAACCGCATCGCCAAGGACAAGCAGGTCGACTTCACGGTGCTGGTCGATGACGGCATGCCGCCGTCGGTGGTGGGTGATGGCGGCAAGCTGGAACAGGTTGCCAGCAACCTGCTCAGCAACGCCTTCAAGTTCACCCGGCTGGGCGCGGTACACATGCGCATCGGCCGCCCCTACAAGGACTATCCGGGCTTTGACAGCCGCAGCACGGTCGCGATCGAAGTCACCGATACCGGCATCGGCATTCCGGACGACAAGCTGGGCCGCGTGTTTGGCGCGTTCGAGCAGGTGGATGCCAGCACCAGCCGCCAGTACGGCGGCACGGGCCTGGGCCTGGCCATCTCGCGGCAGCTGATGAAGCTGCATCATGGCGACATCGTGCTGCACAGCGAACTCGGCCAGGGCAGCACCTTCACGATGCTGCTGCCCGACACGCAGCCGGCCACGCCGCAGACGGCCACCGGCCAGGGCGACGGCAACAGCCCCGCGACGGCTGACTCCCGCACCGCCCCGCGCGCGCATGCGCGATCCGAAGGCGCACGCTTTCGTCCCATGCCCGCCGCGCCGTTGCCCACCCTGTCGGCCACCGCCGTCACCGGCATCATTGTCGAGGACGACCGCCAATCCATCACGCCCGGCGACACCGCCATCCTGGTGATCGAGGACGACCCGGCGTTTGCCCGCATCCTGACCGACCTGATCCGCCGCAAGGGCCTCAAGGCGCTGGCCGCGGGCGATGGCGAAGCAGGCCTGCATCTGGCGCGCACCTATCGACCCACGGGCATCCTGCTCGACGTCATGCTGCCCAGCATGGACGGCTGGAGCGTGATCGAACACCTGAAGGCCGACCCGGCCGTGCGGCACATTCCCGTGCACTTCATTTCTGCGCTGGATGAAAGCGCCCGCGGCCGCGAACTGGGCGCCGTGGGCTTCCTGACCAAGCCGGTCACGTCCGAAGCGCTGACCGGCGCGTTCGAGCGCCTGCTGCACTTCAAGGCCGACAACACCCGCCGTCTGCTGGTCGTGGATGACGATCCGATTTCGCGCGCAGCCGTGCGCAAGCTGGTGGCTTCGCCCACGGTGGAAGTGATCGAGTCGGCGTCGGCCGAAGACGCGCTGGCCAAGCTGAATGTGTTGGCCTACGACTGCATCGTGCTGGACCTGGGCCTGCCCGGCATGTCGGGCTTCGACTTCCTGGAACAGATGCGCAGCGAAGCCGGCCAGGCGCCGGTGGTGGTGTATTCGGCCCGTGAACTGACGCGTGAAGAAAGCCTGCGGATTCGTGAGCACACTGACAGTATCGTGATCAAGGGCGCGCGGTCGCCGGAACGCCTGATCGATGAAGTCAGCCTGTTCCTGCACAGCATCAACCAGCAGGGCGGCGCCGCGCGCGAAGATACCGGCGAAGAACTGGTGGGCCGCAAGGTGCTGGTCGTGGACGACGACATGCGCAACATCTTTGCGCTGTCGAAGGTGCTGCGGGCCAAGGGCCTGGAAGTCAGCCTGGCGCAAGATGGCCAGAAGGCGCTGAAGGTGCTGGACGAATCCCCCGACATCGAACTGGTCCTGATGGACGTGATGATGCCGGTCATGGACGGCTACGAAACCATCCAGGAGATCCGCAAGGACCCCCGCTTTGGCAAGCTGCCGATCATTTCGCTGACCGCCAAAGCCATGCGCGGTGACCGCGAAAAAAGCCTGGCCGCAGGCGCCAACGATTACCTGTCCAAGCCCATCGACATTCCCAAGCTGCTGTCCATGATGCGGGTGTGGTTGCCATGACCGCGGCGCAGAACGGCCGGCCCCCGGTCAGCGCCGACATCCAGGACCTGGAAGTGGACCTGTTCGTGCAGGCGCTGCAACGCTGCCACGGGTACGACCTGAGCGACTACGCCAGGGCATCGCTCAAGCGCCGCGTGATCCACCTGGCCGACCAGCAAGGCGCGGCCAGCGTGAGCGACCTCATTCCGCGCCTGCTCCATGACCCGGCCTTTTTGCCGACGGCGATATCGGGCCTGTCGGTGCCGGTGTCGGAACTGTTTCGCGACCCGCAGGTGTTCGCCGCCCTGCGTGAACAGGTGTTCCCGCTGCTGGCGTCCTACCCGCAGATCAACATCTGGCAGGCCGGGTGCGCCTTTGGCGAAGAGACCTATTCGCTGGCCATCCTGCTTGAAGAAGCCGGCCTGTACGACCGCTGCCACATCTATGCCACCGACATTTCCGACGCCGCGCTGACGCGGGCGCGCGAAGGGATCTTTCCGGTGCGCGATGCGCGGGCGGCGGCGGTGCGCTATCTCGCCGCCGGCGGATCGCGGTCCTTGTCGGACTACTATCACGCGCGTTACGAGCTGATCAAATTCGATGCGGCCTTGCGCCGCAACGTCACGTTTGCCAACCACAACCTGGCAGGCGATGGCGTGTTCTGCGAAGCGCACCTGATCGTCTGCCGCAATGTGCTGATCTACTTCAACGACGCCTTGCAGAACCGCACGCTGGGCCTGTTCGCGGCCAGCCTGGTGCGCGGCGGCTTCCTGTGCCTGGGCACGAAGGAAAACATTTCGTTCGCGCCCGCGGCCGGTGAATTCGTTGGCGTGGATGTGCCTTCGCGCATCTTCCGGCTTGCGCGGCCAGCCTAGGCGCAGGGAAAGGACCGCATGCCTCCCCTGCCTGAACTGATCGTGATCGGCTGCTCGGCCGGCGGTCTGCATGCCATGCAGGTCGTGCTGGGCGGACTGGACCCGCGTTTGCCCGTGCCCGTGGTGATCGTGACGCATACCGCATCCAACGAAGTGGATCTGATCTGCGACCTGCTGCGCCGGCACACCGCCCTGCCCGTGATCGAGGCCGCCGAGCGCTGCGCGCCCGCGGCAGGCGTCGTCCACATTGCGCCTTCGGGCTATCATCTGCTCATCAGTAGCGACGGCCGCTTCGAATTATCGGTCGATGCCAAGGTGTGTTTCGTTCGCCCCAGCATCGATGTCCTCTTTTCTTCTGCGGCGTTTGCATCCAGGGGGATGCTCATCGGTGTAGTGATGACTGGCGCCAATCAGGACGGCGCCGAAGGCCTGCTTGCCGTGCGGCGGGCTGGCGGCCTGGCTATCGTGCAGGACCCTGCCGAAGCCGAAGTGCCGGTCATGCCGCAAGCCTGCCTGGACCTGTCAGGCGCCGACCATTGCCTGCGCCTTGCCGACATTGCCCCGTTGATCAACCGGATATTTCACCCTTGAACGTGCCTGCCTCCCGACCAAAGATCCTGGTCGTCGATGACACTCCCGCCAACCTGTTCGCCATGCGCCGGCTGCTCGCGCAGGTCGATGCCGACGTGATCGAGTGCGCGTCCGGCAACGAGGCGTTGTCGCTGTGCCTGGATCACCAGTTCGCGCTGGTGCTGCTCGATGTCAACATGCCCGACATGGACGGCTTCGAAGTCGCCGACATCATGAGCGACGAATTGCACCTGGAAGAAACGCCGATCATTTTCGTGACGGCCGCCTATGCCGACGACCTGAGCCGCCTGAAGGGCTACCGGTCGGGCGCGGTCGACTACATTGCCAAGCCGGTGAACGATGCGATCCTGTTGTCCAAGGTCAAGGTGTTCCTGGAACTGTATGGCAGCAAGGCCCGGCTGACGGATGCGCTGGCGTCACTGGAGCAACGCAATGAACAGCTGCGGCTCGAGATTGCCGAACGCCGGCGGATCGAAGCGCAGATGCGCCACCAGGCCACCCACGACCTGCTGACCGGCCTGCCCAATCGCGCGCTGTTCATCGAAACGCTGGACCAGGCGCTGAGCCGCGCGCAACGCCACGACGAAAAGTTCGGCCTGCTGTACATCGACATCGACGGGTTCAAGGCGGTGAACGACAGCTTCGGCCATCAGGCCGGCGACATGCTGCTGGTCGAGATCGCGCAGCGGCTGCGTGCCATCTTGCGCGTGGAAGACACGGTGGCGCGGCTGGGCGGGGACGAGTTTGCGGTGGTGGTGGATCACGCCGGCGACCCCGACGCCCTGATGCGCAAGTGCATGGAGATCTGCGCCAGGCTGGGTCAGCCCTATCAGCTGACGGCCAATGGCGACGCGTTCGAGGCGCGGGTCGGCGCCAGCATCGGCGCGGCCGTCTACCCGCAGCACGGTGCCACGCGCGACAGCCTGATCCAGGCGGCGGACGACGCCATGTACGCCGCCAAGCGGGCCGGCAAGAACAGCGGGCAGCTGGCGGTCACGCAGCGCGGGTGACGTCTAGACCCGGGCGGTGCGCAGGAAGGCCGTCGCGTCGGCCAGCGGCATGGGCCGCGAACACAGAAATCCCTGCCACGCATCGCAGCCCATCTCGCGCAGGATGTCGTACTGCTCCTGCGTTTCCACCCCTTCGGCGATGGTCGCGATATTGACCTTGCGGCCAAATTCGATCACCGCGCGAATCATTTCCATGTCGTAGGGATCGGTCATCATGTTCGCCACGAACTGGCGTTCGATCTTGACTGCCTGGAACGGGGCCGCTTTCAGGCGCACGAAACTGGAATAGCCGGTGCCGAAATCGTCCAGGCTGAAGCTGATGCCCATCTCGGCCAGCTGGCCGGTGATCGCCAGGGCTTCTTCGGGGTGCGCGATTTCGGTCGATTCGGTCAGCTCGATTTCCAGCTGATTCGCCTCGGTCTGGTATTCAGCCAGCATGTGCCACACGATGTCGACCAGATCGCCCTGCAATTGCGCGGCGCTCAGGTTCACCGCCACGCGCGGGCAATGCAGCCCCTCGGCCCGCCAGGCCGAAATCTGCTGGCAGGCCTTGCGCAGCACCCACGACCCCAGAGCGGCGCTCAGGCCGGCAGCTTCGATGGCCGGAATGAAGTCGCCCGGCGGCACGATGGTATCGCCGCGGCGCCAGCGGATCAGCGCTTCCATGCCGCGCAGGCGGCCGCTGCCCATTTCCAGTTGCGGCTGGTAATAGAGTTCGAATTCGTCGCGCTCCAGCCCCTGGATCACTTCGGTGGCCAGCGTGTCTTCGCGCGTCAGCACCACACTGTCGACGTCGTCGGGGCCGTTGCTCCAGCACACCCAGCGGGCGTGCGTGCGGCTGGCGTAGCGCGCGGCCTGCTCGGCCCGCTGCACCACGTTTTCGGGCTGCGACAAGTCACTGGGCAGCATGACGATGCCGAACGACACGAAGGCGTCGTCGGCCGATACCCCGATCGACTGCAGCAGCGCGCAGCGCTGGAACAGCCGCTGGGCCGCACCGATGGCGCTGGCCTTGTCGCCCAGATCCCGCAACACCACGATCAGATTGCCGTCTTCGAGCAGGCACATCAGGTCGTCCAGGCGCACGTAGGGCCGGATGCGGCGAACGATGTCGTCCCGCGTCGGGGCGTCCGTCTGCTGGGGAATGTTGACGGCCAGGACGGCCGCGCGCCGCCGCTCATTGATAAGGACGGATAGCTCACGCAACAAGGCCCGTCGTTCGGTGACGGCGCCAAGCTGCTGGGCAAAACTCGAGATGCTTGAGGGTTGAAGCATTGAGTCGGACGTAGAAGACGGCATCGGGTAGGGATTCATCCGCGCGGGCGCAGAATTCTCACCCCGACTTTGGACGAATGATCGCATATCCGGGTGCGGTGAAAGCCCGGATATGCCGTCAAATGTACGAAATTCATCATTGCACGCAAAGTTTGCGGGTGTAATTCGGTGGTAAGACTAACAGATAGTAAGCGTCCACCTTTAGCGTACAGAAATACGACACTTTTGTACTAATCACTATTGGAAGGTGATTAATTGTTTCTGGTACGCTTGGCGGTCAACTGATGGGCCCAACAAAGGATCTCCGGGTGGATCAAACGATCGTCGACTATCTGATCGACAGCCGCTGCTCGCGGCAGTGGAAAACCTTCCTTGGCGTCATGGCCGAAGAATTCGCGTCGCAGCTGCCCGCCGACGATCTGCGTGCCCTGATGCAGCGCATTGGCGGCCGGTTTGCCGACGCCGTCCCGCTCACCCCGTGCGCCACCCTGGACGACCTGCAACTGGCCATGGGCAAGGTGTGGGTCGGCATGGATTGGGGCTGGGTCACGATCGAAGAAGCCCCCACTTCCCTGGCGATCCGCCACAACTGCGCCCCGCTGAACGCCGCGTTCGGGCAGCAGGCCAGCGGATGGACACCGGCCTTTCTGGAAGGCGTGTACCAGCGCTGGTTTGCCCAGGTCGGATCCGGCGGTGAACTGGTCGTGTCCCAGGCGTCGGACATCGACGCGCTGGGATGCATCGACTTTCGCCTCAGCCGATAGACCCACCCCGCGTCCGCATAGAAGCCAAGCATGACTGATTCCGACGACATCGCGAACCTCTTCAAACACTTTGGCGGCCAGCCCGACCAGTACCGGGAAATCGCGCGCAGCAACGACGCCAAGATGTCCCGTGCGCGGTGGCCCCTGCTGACCGCGGTCGAGGCCACCCAGGCGTCGGACGCGCCACCGGTGCAGCAGCAGCTGCGCGGGGCGCCTCAGGCCGACGTTGCGCCGGCGCCGTCGATGCCAGCTGCGCTGGCGGCCGCCCCTGCCCCGGCCACCCCGCCGGCCGCGCCCCAGGCGCCTGCGCGCCAGGAACCGGTGCTGCGCAGCGTGGAACCGGCGGCGGCGTCCGGCCCCAGCGCCGAATTCATTCCCCCGCGCCCGCGTACGCCGGCCCGCTTCGAGCCCCGGCCACCCGCCGACGTGGCCATGCCTTTCGGGCGCATGGTGCCCGAAGCGCCCGCAGCAGCGCCCCCGCAGCCCGCATCGGCGCCGGCTTTCCTGGCAGGATCTTCCGCCGCGGCCCCTGCGGCGTCGGCGCCACCGGCTGCTGCCGTCGCCGCCCCATCGCCGCTGCCCGTCATGGCGCCGCCCGCCCCCGCCGGCCTGCCTGCGCAATCGGCCCTGGCCGCCGCGCCCGCGACCGAACTGCAGACCGTGTTCGCCCGCCTGGCGCAGCCGCTGCCGGACACGCCGCCCACCCCCGACAAGAACGCCAGTCTTCTCCAACGTCTTCGCCGATTGTGAAAATAGTCGCTGTTGTGTCAGCCAAGGGGGGCGTCGGCAAGACCACCGTCACCGCCAACCTGAGTACGGCGCTGAAGTACGGCGGCCACCGGGTGCTGACCGTCGACCTCGATCCCCAGAACGCGCTGCGTTTCCATCTCGGGCTTGATCCCAACGACATCGTCGGCACATCGCGCGCCACGCTGGCCGGCCAGGACTGGTCGGAAATCGTCACCACGACGGCATCGGGCGTCTACACCCTGCCCTACGGCATGGTGAATGAAGCGGACCGGCAATCGTTCGAGCAATACCTGGAAGCCAACCCGGACTGGCTGGTGCGCAACCTGAGCGGGCTCGGCCTGGCCGAGAACGACCTGGTGGTGCTCGACACGCCGCCAGGACCGTCCATCTACATGCGCCAGGCGCTGTCGTCCGCCAACCTGGTGGTGATCGTGACGCTGCCCGACGCGGCGTCCTACGCGACCATGCCCATGATGGAAAACCTGGTGCAGACCTACTGCGTGGGGCGCCCGGGATTCATCGACTACACGTACGTCATCAATCAGCTGGACAGCGCCAAGCAGCTCGCCAAGGACGTGACGCAGGTCATGCGCGTCAACTTCAAGGAACGGGTCGTGGGGCTGGTGCACCAGGACGAGTCCGTCAGCGAG
Organism: Pigmentiphaga litoralis; assembly: GCF_013408655.1. NCBI lineage: Bacteria > Pseudomonadati > Pseudomonadota > Betaproteobacteria > Burkholderiales > Alcaligenaceae > Pigmentiphaga > Pigmentiphaga litoralis. The sequence goes on along the minus strand of NZ_JACCBP010000001.1, from coordinate 179,771 downwards.
GCCCTGGCCTATGACAAGAGCGTGCTGGACTACGACAGCCAGTGCCAGGCCACGCAAGACTTCGTCGCCTGTGCCCATGTGATCTCCGAACGACTCCAGGCAGGAAGCCCGCTGTGACGCCCTCCCCGTCCCCCACCGGCCGGCCCGCTGCGCCCGCCACCGCATCAGGCTCCACTGCATCAGGTTCCACTGCATCGGGCCTGACCGGCCTGGCGTCGCGGCTGCTGGAATCCCCGCTGTGGGACCACGCCGTCGTGCGGATCCTGACCCTGCTGATGGCCACCGCCCTGGTGCTGCTGGTCATTACCGTGCCGCTGACGCTGACGCAGCAACTGCTGTTTGCCGCGGCAAGCTTTGCGGTGGCGATGCTGCTGAGCAAGACCGAAGGCCGGCTGCCCACGCTGATCATGATCGTGCTGTCGGTGTCCGCATCGATGCGCTACATGTACTGGCGCGTGACGGACACGCTGGGCTTCGAAACGCTGGTCGACACCTTCTTCGGTTTTGGCCTGCTGGCCGCCGAAATGTATGCGCTGATCGTGCTGCTGCTGGGCTACTTCCAGACCGCGTGGCCGCTGCAGCGCAAGCCGATTGCCATGTCGACGCCGCCCGAAGAATGGCCCGAAGTCGACGTGTTCATCCCGACCTACAACGAACCGCTGGACGTGGTGAAGCAGACCGTGTTCACCGCCATGGGTCTGGACTGGCCGACCGAAAAGCTCAAGGTCTATGTGCTGGACGACGGGCGCCGTCCGGAATTTCGCGCCTTCTGTGAAGACGTCGGCATCGGCTACGTGACGCGCGACAACAACCGTCACGCCAAGGCTGGCAACATCAACGAAGCGCTCAAGGTCACCAGCGCCGAATACGTGGCGATCTTCGATTGCGATCACGTGCCGACGCGGTCCTTCATGCAGATCTGCATGGGCTGGTTCCTGAAGGACCCCAAGCTCGCGATGCTGCAGACGCCGCACTTCTTCTTTTCGCCCGACCCGTTCGAAAAGAACCTGGACACCTTCCGCCACATCCCCAACGAAGGTGAACTCTTCTACGGTCTGGTGCAAGACGGCAATGACCTCTGGAACGCCACCTTCTTTTGCGGATCGTGCGCACTGATCCGCCGCAAGCCGCTTGAAGAAGTCGGCGGCATCGCGATCGAAACCGTGACCGAAGACGCGCACACCGCGCTCAAGCTGAACCGCCTTGGCTACAACACCGCCTACCTGGCGATCCCGCAGGCCGCGGGGCTGGCCACCGAAAGCCTGTCGGGGCATATCGGCCAGCGGATTCGCTGGGCACGCGGCATGGCGCAGATCTGCCGTCTGGACAACCCCCTGTTCGGACCGGGCCTGAAGCTGGGCCAGCGTCTGTGCTACCTGAACGCCATGCTGCACTTTTTCTATGGCCTGCCGCGGCTGATCTTCCTGACCGCGCCGCTGGCCTACCTGATCTTTGGCGCGCACGTGTTCGAATCGTCGGCGCTCATGATCGCGGTGTACGCCATGCCGCACCTGATGCACGCCAGCGTGACCAATTCGCGGATGCAAGGACGCTTTCGCCATTCGTTCTGGAACGAGGTGTACGAGTCGGTGCTGGCCTGGTACATCCTGCGGCCGGTGCTGGTGGCCTTCATCAACCCCAAGCTCGGCAAGTTCAACGTCACGGCCAAGGGCGGCGTGATCGACGAAGCCTACTTCGACTGGACCATCGCGCGGCCCTACATCATCCTGATGCTGGCCAACCTGATCGGCTTCGTGGTCGGCATCGGCATGCTGATCTTCGGCACGAATGACGAAGCCATCACGGTAATGATCAACCTGTTCTGGACCGTCTACAACGTCGGCATCACCAGCGCCGCCATCGCGGTCGCCAGCGAGACGCGCCAGGTGCGCGCCAGCCCCCGCGTGGCCGCCAACCTGCGTGCCGGCCTGCGCTTCACCAACGGCAAGACGCTGTCGTGCGAAACCGAAGACTTTTCGCAGACCGGCCTGGGCCTGCGCATCCCGGCGGATGTGGACGTGCCCATCGGCCAGCAAGTGCTGGTCTCCATTTTCCGCAATAACGATGAAGGCGTGTTCCCGGCCACTGTGGCGTTCCGCAACGGCGAGCACCTGGGCGTGCGCTTTCATGAATTGAACACGCAGCAGCAGGTGGAATTGGCGCAGCTGACATTTGCGCGCGCCGACAACTGGGCCAGCGGCTGGGGCCAGGGCGATCGGGATACCCCGCTGACGGCACTGCGCGGCGTGATGCGCGTGGGCGTGCGCGGCTTCGGCATGTTCTTCAAACACCTATACAGCATGGCCAAGACGCCACGTTCGGCGCGCAAGGCAGCGCAACCCAAACTCGACACGGGGGATTGATGATTCAGCGGCCTGTACGACCTGGCGGCCCATGGCCTGCCCGACCACGGACCCTGCCTGGCCTGATCGGTGGCCTGTTGCTGTTGACCACGCCCGCCACCGTGCCGTCGGCCCTGGCCGCCGATGCCGGCCGCACCCTGCCGCCCCTGCCCGCGCCCACGACCGGCTATACCGGACCGGCTTCCGGCGCGTCCGCGTTCGGGGGGTCTGCATTCGGGGGGTCCACGAACGCCGCCGGGTCGTCCACCACGGCGTCCTTGCCGGGCGGATCGCGTACGTACAGCCTGTCGCTCAAGCAGCTGGGCGCCCTCTACCCGCTGCAGTTGCGCGGCGTGGAAGGCAGCAGCGGCGTGCCTTTCAGCATCCGTGCCGACGAGATCGTGACGGGCGCCAAGCTCAAGCTCAATTACGCGTTTTCGCCTGCCCTGATCAGCGAACTGTCGCACATCAAGGTGCTGGTCAACGATGAAGTCGCCGCGACGATCCCGGTGCCGAAAGAACAGGGCGGCGCCGCGCAGATGCGCGAGATCGCCATCCCGCCGCGCCTGATCACCGAATTCAACCGGCTCAACCTGCAGCTGGTCGGCCATTACACGATGGAATGCGAAGACCCTGCGCATTCCAGCCTGTGGGCCAATGTCAGCAACAACAGCACGCTGGAACTGACGGTATCGCCGATCAGCCTGGAAAACGACCTGTCGCTGTTGCCGCAGCCCTTCTTCGACCGGCGCGACGTGCGCCGGCTGGACCTGCCCTTCGTTTTTGCGTCGGCGCCCGACACGGGAACACTTGAAGCCGCAGGCATCCTGTCGTCATGGTTCGGCGCGCTGGCGGGTTACCGCGGCGCCACGTTCCCGACCACGGTCGGCCAGATTCCGGCACGCGGCAACGCCGTCGTGATCATGGCCGGCGGCGCGCGCCTGCCGGGCGTGGCGCTGCCGCAGCCGGGCGGCCCGACGCTGTCCATCGTGCCCAATCCGAATGACCCGTCGGGCAAGCTGCTGCTGGTCAGCGGCCGCGACGTCAAGGAATTGAAGACCGCTGCCACGACCCTGTCGGTGGGCGCGCCGACCCTGTCGGGCCCGACGGCCCTGATCAGCGAGCTGACCAACCTGAAGCCGCGCGAGCCGTACGATGCGCCCAACTGGCTGCCCAACCATCGCGCCGTCAGTTTTGGCGAGCTGGCCGCGGCCCAGACGCTGAACGTGTCGGGCTACACCCCCGACCTGATCCGCATCAACTTCCGCATGCCGCCCGATCTGTTCGCGTGGCGCGAGAAAGATATCGCGATCAAACTGAAGTACCGCTACACACCGCGCCCGACCATCGACAAGTCCACCTTGAACGTCAACGTGAACGAACAGTTCCTGACGTCGCTGCCCCTGCTGGCCGCGGACCGCAATGGCGGCAAGATCGACCAGTTGCTGACGCGCGTGATGCCCGATGGCCAGACGCCTGCCGAAGCCACCCTGAACATTCCGCTGTTCAAGCTGCCCTCGCAAACCCAGCTGCAGTTCCACTATTACTACGACTACCAGAAGCAAGGCGCCTGCAAGGACGTGATTCTGGACAACGTGAAGGGCGCGATCGAACCGGATTCGACCATCGATATCTCGGGCTTTTCGCACTTCATTGCCATGCCCGACCTGGCCGCCTTCAGCAATGCCGGCTTCCCGTTCACGCGCATGGCCGACCTGTCGCAGACGGCCGTCGTGCTGCCTGACAACCCCGGCCCGATCGACTATGGCCTGTACCTGGCGCTGCTGGGCCGCATGGGCGATTCGACCGGCTATCCGGCCACGGGCGTGACCGTGACGCAGGCGCAGCAAGTCAACAGCGTGGCCGACAAGGACCTGCTCGTGCTCGGCGCCACCGGCAGCCAGCCGCTGGTGGCGGAATGGGCCGAAGACATGCCCGTGGCGCTGAACGGCGACACCAAACGCTTCCAGGTGTCGGACCTGATGTCCAAGATGCTGACGTGGTGGGATTCCGTGCAAGGCAACGCCAGCCGCCCTGCCCGTGGCCAGGTGGCCTTCAGCAGCGCCGGGACCGATGCCATGATCACCGGCTTTGAATCGCCGCTGGCAGGCGGACGCAGCGTGGTCGTCATTTCGAGCAATCGCCCGGCCGGCATGACCAACGCCCTCGACGCATTGCAGGACCCGGATGCCGTCAAGAAGATCCAGGGCAGCCTGGCCGTGATCCGCGGCAAGCAGGTCGACAGCCTGGTGTCGGAACCGTCGTATTACGCCGGGCGCCTGAATCCGGTCACCCACGCGCAGTGGTTCCTGTCGCGCCATCCGCTGATGCTGATGCTGATGGGCGTGGGCAGTGCGCTGCTGTTTGCCATCGTGCTGTATCTGTCGCTGCGGGCCCGGGCGCGCCGCCGGTTGACGCTGTGATCATGCGGCATCTTCTGGCCCGTGCCGCCCTGGCGGCCACCGCGCTGGGCCTGTCCTGGACAGCGCAGGCCGCGGGTGCGCCTGCGTCCGCGGCACCGGGTCAGGACAACGGCGGCAGCCTGCCCGCCGCGTCATGCACGACGCCGTGGCCCATGTACCAGACCTTCCTGGACCGCTTCCTGCAGGCCGATGGCCGCGTGATCGACCCCAGCGTGCCGCAGATGCACACCACGTCCGAAGGCCAGTCCTACGGCATGATGTTCGCGCTGGTGGCCAACGACCCGGCCACCTTCGAGCGCCTGTGGCGCTGGAGCGTGGCGAACCTGGCGGGCGGCGATATCGCCAGCCGGCTGCCCGCGTGGCAGTGGGGGCTCAAGCCCGACGGCACCTGGGGCGTGCTGGATCCGAACGCCGCGTCGGACGCCGACCTTTGGTATGCGTATGCCCTGCTCGAAGCGGGCCGCGTCTGGAAGCGTGACGACTACCTGCGCGATGCCCGGACATTGATGACGCGTGTCGCGCGCGAAGAAGTGGCCGATCTGCCCGGTCTGGGCAAGATGCTGCTGCCGGGCCCGATGGGGTTCCAGCGCGGCGGGCCGACTGGGGCGGCACCGAATGGGGCGGGATCAAATGGGGCGGGATCTAACGGGAATGGATCGAACGGGACCGGACCCGCTGGGGCCGGCGGTCCGAACCACGGCGCGGCGGGCATGGCGGCGGCGTCCCCCATCCTGTGGCGCCTGAATCCCAGCTATATGCCGGTGCCGGTGCTGCGACGGCTGGCGGCCGAAGACCGCCAAGGCCCGTGGACCGCGATCGCCACGGCCACCGCCAAGCTGGTGGCGCAGTCATCTCCCAAGGGCTACGTGCCTGACTGGGTTGCCTATACGGCCACACCCGGCATGCCCCCGGACACCCCTGCCGGCGCGGTCGTCGTCGATCCCGACAAGGGTGACGTGGGCAGCTACGACGCCATCCGAACGTATCTGTGGGCGGGCATGACGCCGCCGGCCGATCCCCTGGCCGGACCGATGCTGCGCGCGCTGGCCGGCATGACCGCCGGTACCCTGCCCTCGGGCGTGCCGCCGGAATCCGCGCGCGCGCTGACGGGCGCGGTGCAAGGCAGCGGTCCGGTCGGATTTTCCGCGGCGCTGCTGCCCTACTTCACAGCCAACGGCCAGACCCGGCTGCTGGCCGCGCAACGTGACCGCGTCCAGGCGCAATTCTTCAATTCCACGCTGCCGCCCCAGGCGATGCCGCGCTACTACGACTATGTTCTCGGTCTGTTCGGAACGGGTTGGGCGGAACAACGCTACCGCTTCCTGACCACCGGGAAAATCCAATTACGCTGGGAGAACGCATGTCCACGCGCCACCACACGCTAGCAGTCGGACTGCTGGCCGCCCTGCTCCACCAGGCGGTCTGGGCTCAGGACGACCCCATCAAGGTATTGATCGAGCAAGGCCAGTACTGGCAGGCGCGCGGCAACGGCGTGCGGGCGCAGGAAGCCTGGCAGAAGCTGCTGCGCCTGAATCCGAACCAGCCTGATGCGCTGTCGGGCATGGCGCAGATCGAACTGGACGGCGGCCGCACGGACGCGGCCCGGCGCTATCTGGATCAATTGAAACGCGTGGCGCCGGCCAGCCCCTTGGTCGCGCGGCTGGAACAGAGCATCAACCTGGGCTCGAACGCGCCGCAACTGCGGGATGCGCGCCAGCAGGCGCGCGCCGGACAGTCCGCCGAAGCCATCGCCAGCTACCAGGCCGCCCTGGGCGGCAAGGCGCCCGAAGGTCCGCTGGCGCTGGAGTACTACCAGACCCTGGGCGGCACCCCGCAAGGCTGGGATGAAGCCCGCCGCGGCCTGGAACGCCTGGCCCGAGACAACCCGAGCGACAGCCGTATCGCGCTCGCGCTGGCGCAACACCTGACCTATCGCGAAGCCACGCGCCGCGACGGCATCAACCAGCTGTCTCGCCTGGCGGCGCAGCCCGCGACACGGACCGAAGCGACCGACAGCTGGCGCAAGGCGCTGGCGTGGATCGGCACGCGTCCGGCCGACGTGCCCCTGTACGAGTCGTATCTGGCCGTCAATCCAGACGACAACGCCATCAAGGGCCGGCTCGACGACATCCGCAAGCAGCAACAGGAATCGCGGCAAGCCGCGGTCGTGACGACCGATCCCCTGCGTGCGCGCAGCACGTCGGGCTTCAAGGCGCTGGAAGCCGGCGACCTGGCCACGGCCGAAACCGACTTCCAGGCCGTCCTGGCCTCGCGGGCCGGCGACTCCGACGCCCTGGGCGGCCTCGGTGTGCTGCGGCTGCGGCAGGAAAACTTTGCCGAAGCGCGGTCCTTGCTGGAACGCGCGTCGCGTAGCGGATCGCCCGCCCGGTGGCGCGGCGCGCTCACTAGCGCGACCTACTGGACCCTGGTCGAACAGGCGGCTGGCGCCCGCAGCGCCGGCAATCGCGACGGTGCGCGCCAGTTGCTGGAACAGGCCGTCAAGCTCGACCCGAAAGAACCCACGGCAGAAAACGCCCTGGCCGACGTGCTGGCCGACAGCGGCCAGTTCGACGCGGCCGAAGCCGCCTACCGGCGCGTGCTGGCCTTGCAGAACGACAACCCCGACGCCATCCGCGGATTGGTCGGCGTCATGGCGCAGAACAACAAGCCCGATCAGGCCTTGCAGTTGATCGAGCGGCTGAGCCCGACGCAGCAGGCGCAGATCGGCGAACTTGGGCGTTTGCGTGCGGCGCAAGCCGTGGGCGTGTCGAAGTCGGCCATGCAGCGCGGCGACGACAACACGGCGCGGCTCGCGCTGGAAGACGCCCTCCTCAACGATCCGAACAGCCCCTGGATCCGCCTGGATCTGGCCCGCCTGTACATGAAGCTGGGCGCGTTGAATGAAGCGCGCGGCGTCATGGACGGCCTGCTGATTTCCAATCCGAACATGCCCGAAGGGCTGTATGCCAGCGCCCTGCTGGCCTCGGAAATGAAGGACTGGCGCGGTGCGTTGGCCACCCTGGACAGCATCCCGCCACAGAACCGTACCCGTGACATTGCCACGCTGCAGAAGCGGGTGTGGGTGCACGCTCAGGCGGACATGGCGTCGGCGCTGGCGCAGCAAGGTCGCGGGCAGGAAGCCCTGGCCACGCTGGCGCAGGTCGAGCCCTTTGCCGGCCAGGATCCGGAACTGCTGGGCGCGGTCGCAACGGCCTACACCGATGCCGGCGATTCCACCCGCGCACTGGGCATGATCCGGCAGGTCATGGCGCGCACGACGCGGCCTGACACCGGCCTGCGCCTGCAGTACGCATCGATCCTGCTTAAGACGCAGCAGGATGTGGAACTGGCAGGCATCCTGCGGCAATTGCAGGGCGCGCAAATGACGACGGCGGATCGCGCGTCGTTCGAATCCTTGCGGCTGGCCTACATCGTGCGGCAGGCGGACAGCCTGCGCGAACGCGGTGACCTGGTCAGCGCCTACGACACGCTCGCGCCCGTGCTGGCCGAGCGCCCCGATGATCCGCAAGTGATCGCCTCGCTGGCACGCATGTACGCCGCGGCGGGCGATCACGCGCAGGCGATGGGCCTGTACGACCGATTGCTGCAGAAACGTCCGGACGACGTCGACACCCTGGTCGCCGCGGCGACCACGGCCACCCAGGCCAAGGAATACGGCTACGCCGAGCGGGCCATCGACGTCGCGATCGCCCGCGCGCCCAACAATCCCGAGGTGCTCGCCACCGCCGGACGCCTGTACCGGGCCCAAGGCAAAACCACGAAGGCGACGCAGTACCTGAGCGCCGCCGTCAGCGTGCAGAACCTGGCCGCGACTCCGCCAGGCTATGGCCGCCAGACCGCACCGGCTGCGGCCGCGGGCCGGCCGTCCAACGGCAACCCGTTCGCGGGCCGCAACGGGCAACGCGCCGCGCCGGGGCTGCCGCAGTCCATGGGATCGGCGGCAGGACAGCCGGCGGGGTACGGCGCCGCGCCGCCTTATGGCGGACAGCCTGGGTACGGTGGGCAGCCTGGGTATGGTGGTGGACAGCCTGGCTACGGTGGACAACCGTCCTATGGTCGGCAGCCGGCATCCGGGGCGCAGCCAACGTATGGCGCACAGCAAGCCTCCGGTTCGCAACCGGCGTATGGCGAGACGGTGTACGGCGCGTCCCAATCGAATGCCACGCAGGAACCCGTGGGCACGCAGCAGCGGGCCGGCACGCAACTGGCCTATGGCGCGCAGGCCTACCGTGCCATGGCGGTGCCCGGACAAGGCGCGCGCGCCATGCCGGTGCAGGCCACCTATGGACAGCAAGGCCAGGGCGGCCAGCAGGGGTATCCTCAGGGCTACCCGCAGCAAGGCGGCGCGCCCTCCTATCCCGCCCAAGGCGGACAGAATTACGGTGGGCAAAATTACGGCGCGCCGCAGGGTGGCGAGGCGTACATTCCCCCGCCCGCCGGTGCCCCGCAGGGTTATCCGCAACCGGGGTATCCGCAGCAAGGCTACCCGCAGCAGGCGTACCCTCAACAGGGCTACCCGCAGCAGGCTTACCCGCAGCAAGCGTACCCTCAGCAAGGCTACCCGCAGCAGGCCTATCCTCAGCAGGGCTACCCTCAGCAAGCCTACCCGCAGCAGAACCTTCCCCCGCAAGGCTACGTGCCGCCCGGCTACAACCCTTACGGCGGGCCGCAATACGCACCGCCCAACCCGGCGGGCTATTACAACGAGGCCAACCCGGCGCCGCCCGCGGGCGGTGGCTACTCCCCGTCCGGCGCGCCGACGGGGCCGGCGCCCACGCCCGCCACGCGGCAACCCGCGCCGCGAGGCACGACATCAGCCGCCAATGCCGGCAGCGGCCGCGCAGCAACGGCCAACTCGGCGTCGCGCAATGCGTCATCGGCGGGGTCATCGGCGGCATCATCGGCGGCGTCATCAAACAACCCGGCCCGCGCCGCCAACTCCGCACGCCCGGCCGGCAACGCGCCGGTCTACGGCACCCCCGCCGCGCCCGCACCCATGTATGCGCAGCCGGGCCAAGGTGGCTACGGCGCACCGCAAGGGGGCTATGGAGTTCCGCCGGGGGGCTATGGCGGCCCGCAGGCCTATATTCCCGCCCCGGTGAATGCGCCTGGCCAGGCCTACGCGCAGAACGGTGGCTACCCGCCGGCGCCCTACCCGAGCGGTCCTAACCCGAACGCGCCCTACTTCAACGGTCCTTCGCCCAACGCCTCCGGCCAGGGGCCCAATGGCGCACCGCAGTTCGGCGCGAATCCTGCGGCGTACGCCGCCGCGGCATCGCTGCCCTGGAATTCTCGTGACGACGCCGGGGGCGCAGGCAACCGCCCGCGCACGATGCAGGACGAATTGAACGAACTGCGCCAGGATCGCACGCCCACGATTTCGGTCGGCGTCGTCGGCCGTTCACGTCAGGGCGAAGCGGGCCTCAGCCAGCTCAGCGACGTGCAGGCGCCGATCGAATACCGCATGCCCGCTGGGGACGGCAAAATCGCGCTGCGTGTGACGCCGGTCACGCTGGATGCTGGCAACGTCTCCAGCAACTACAACACCAACAGCCGCTTCGGCGGCGGCCCGGCGGCCGCCCTGGCCACGGCGGCGGGCGGCTCGTCCAACATCGGATCGCAGAACCAGTCCGGCCTCGGCCTGGGCGTAGCCTATGAAAGCGCCCGCCTGCAGGCCGACCTGGGCACGACGCCACTCGGCTTTCGCTACACCGACATCAACGGCGGCGTGAAGGTCAAGGGTCCGATCACCAATGAAGTGTCCTACACGGCCGACCTGTCGCGCCGGGCCGTGACCGACAGCGTGCTGTCATTTGCCGGCGCCCGCGACGATCGCACCGGCCAGACCTGGGGCGGCGTGTCGGCCACCGGCGGCCGGCTGGAAGTGGGTTGGGACGACGGCGTCTACGGCGTCTACGGCTACGGATCCTTCCATGCCGTGACCGGTAATAACGTGGTGTCGAACAGCCGGCTGGAAGGCGGCGGCGGCCTGTACTGGCGCCTGGCCAAGACGGCGGGTTCCGATCTGACCACCGGGGTCAACATCACCGGCCTGGGCTACGACAAGAACCTGCGTTACTTCACGTACGGCCATGGCGGCTACTTCAGCCCGCAGGAATTCCTGTCGGTCAGCGTGCCTGTGTCGTGGTCGCAGCGCGCAGGCAAGCTGTCGTACCAGGTCAAGGGTTCGCTGGGGATCCAGTCGTTCAAGGAAGACGCCGCCGACTACTACCCGGGTGATTCCGCGCAACAGTCCGCCGCGCAACAAGCCGCCAACGATGCGGCCGCCTTCGGCCTGAGCAGCAACACCAGCGCTACCTATGCCGGGCAGACCAAGACCGGTCTGGGCTACAACCTGGCGGCCGCGATGGAATACCAGTTGTCGCCGCAACTGTTCCTGGGCGGGAACCTGGCCATGAACAACGCCAGCGACTACCGCCAGCTGATGGGCGGCCTGTATCTGCGCTACGCCCTGCAACCCATGACGGGTCCGGTCGCCTACCCGGTCAGCCCATATCAGTCGCCGTTCATGTATTGATGGCGTGAAGTCGTCGTTGTCCGCGCAGTAAAAACAAAGGCCGCATGAGGTGACTCATGCGGCCTTTGTATATGCGGTCTTCGTGTATGCGGTCTTTCGTGTCTGCGGTCTTTCGTGCGGACAGCTTTTGTGCGGCCCGTCTCGCGGTGGAAGCCGCAGCGTCTCAGCGCCGTGCATCCCGATCCAACGACGCCGGGACGTGCAGCCCCGGCGCCGACGGAGTGGGTGCTTACGATGTCGTCGTGACCGGTGTGGTCGCAGCCGGCGTCGTCACCGGAGCGGTCACCGGCGTCGCCGTGCCCGGCCCGCTGATGAACACGGTCGTATACCGCGCCTGATTCGCCTCGCTATACCCGGCGGTCAGGATGCGCAGGCCGCCATTGGCTTCGGCAATCGCCACGCCCCCTTCGCGCGGACGGTTGATCCCCGTGCACGTCGTGCCGCCATAGATCAGCGTGACGGTGTACAGATTGGCCGTCGACGGCGTCGTGTACGGCGCGATGGTCCCGCCCACCGTGCAGTTGTCGCTGTTGCTGCCGGTAATGGTGCCGGCGGCATCGATCGCGATCTCCATCGACCGTCCGCTGAAGTTGCCGTTCTGGCGGTACGTCTTGCCGGCCAGCACCGACAGGTCAGCGGCGCGCGCATCGAACAGCGTCGAATACGTCGTCGTGATCTGCGCGACCGAATTGCCGGCGGTGGGATCAGCAAAGCTGCCGGTCAAGGCGCCACGGGTGCGCACGTCGCCGGTGAACACCACGCCGCCGGTATAGGTGCCGGCAGCCGACGCGTAGTAGATGCCATTGTTCGACGAGAACACGCTGGACGCCGGCGCCACGCTCAGGGACCCGTACAGCACGTCGTAGCTGCTGCCCTTGCTGCGATAGAAGAAGTACTGATTGTCGGGCAGCACGACGCCATTGAAGCCGTCCGACGTGGCGCCCGAAGCTACCGTGCCGGTGAACAAGCCCGTGGCCACTTGCGGCGTCGTGGCGGGCGGCGGAGTCAAGGGTTCAGGATCGGGCACCGCGTTGATCACGAACGTGTTGCGGGTCGACGTGGCTGGCGCCGTCGTGAAGATCCACAGTGCCTGCTTGGCGCCTGCGGCGTCATAGGCGACCACGGCAATGCCCGACTCGGAACTGCCGGTACGGGGGCAGTTGGCGGCTGTCCCGCCCAAAGTCAGGGTCACGTTGTAGATGCCGCGCTGCGGATTGGGCGTGCGCGCCGTGCCCGTAAAGGTGCAGCCCACATTGGTTCCGGTCACGTTGCCCAGCGCGTCGACCGTGACCACGGCAGCGTTCGAGCCGAACGCGCCCCCGCTGCGGTAGGTGCCCTTCAGCAGCGCCAGGCTGGACGGGTGTTCGGTCAGCGCGGCGCTGTAATTGAGCGTGAATGGCACGACCTGCGTGCTGGTCGCTGCCACGGTCCCGGCCGGATTCGCGTAGCTGCCGACGATGCGGGCGTTGGTCTTGACGTCCGCCGCCGCGCCCGACACCGTCCCGGTCACCAGAATTGGCGACGTCGCGAACTTGCTGTCGAGGGTGGAAAAATAGGTGGAGTTGGGCGCGCGCAAGGCAGTGCCCGTGACCGTGAGGGTGCCATACAGGCCATCGTAGCCCTGGCCGCCCGAGTCTTTCGCAAAGTAGTAGAGGCCGCCCGTTCCGGTGCTGCCGCCGTCGATATAACCGATGAATTCGCGCTGCGCGGACAGGGGGCCGGCCAGGCCGGTATAGACGCCTGCCGGGTATTGCTGCGCGGAAGATGGCGCGCCGGTGGAACCGCCGTCGTCGCCGCCACCGCCGCCGCAACCGGCCAGAACGGCGCAAAACGCCGCGGAACATGCCACACGGGCGGTGAAATTACGCTGTTGACCAGATTGCACGTCGTCTTCCTCTGTAGCCCGTCCGGGCGATAGCGTCGTCACAGGAATCGGCGTAACGGCGCGCGGCCATTGTAGCGTGCACCACCTCTTGTCCCGCGGCGTAAAACCCACATCTACTGGGTAGTGCGTGGACACTTGCATACCGTTCGGAACACGTGCAACCGTGCCCGCCACCCCGGCGCGTTGCGGATTTCCGCTAGTATGGAAGCTTGGTGAACCCTGATCGAAGAAGCCGTCGTCGTGACCGATAACGTTGTGCCCCTGACCGATTTCCGTGTGCGTGATGCCGTGCCCAAAGTGCCTGGCGTGCTGGTCGCGCCCACGGGCCGCCTGCTCGACGCCCGGTCGCGTCCGCTGCACGACCTGCGTATCTCGGTCACGGACCGGTGCAACTTCCGGTGCGTGTATTGCATGCCGAAAGAAGTCTTCACCAAGGATTATCCGTACCTGCCGCATGCGTCCTTGCTGTCGTTCGAAGAAATCCGCCGCCTGGCCGCCCTCTTCCTGGCCCACGGCACCGAAAAGATCCGGCTGACCGGCGGTGAACCGCTGCTGCGCAAGAACCTGGAATCGCTGGTCGCACAACTGGCGGACCTGCGCACGCCGTCGGGCCGCGCGCCCGACCTGACCCTGACCACCAACGCGTCCTTGCTGGCGCGCAAGGCCAAGGCGCTTGCCGACGCCGGACTGACCCGCGTCACCGTCAGCCTGGACGCCCTGGATGACGCCACCTTCCGCCGCATGAATGACGCCGACTTTCCCGTGTCCGACGTGCTGCGCGGCATCGACGCGGCCGCCGACGCGGGCCTGGGACCGGTCAAGGTCAACATGGTCGTCAAGCGCGGCGTCAACGACGATCAAGTGGCGCCAATGGCGCGCTACTTCCGCAATTCCGGCCACATCCTGCGCTTCATCGAATACATGGACGTGGGGGCATCCAACGGGTGGAAGATGGACGAAGTCGTCCCGTCTGCCGACGTGCTGGCGCGCCTTCACGCCGAATGGCCCCTGGAATCGCTTGAACCGCATTACAGCGGCGAAGTCGCGCAGCGCTGGCGCTATGCCGACGGCGGTGGCGAAGTCGGTGTCATTTCCAGTGTCACCCAGGCCTTCTGCGGCACCTGTAGCCGCGCGCGCCTGTCGACCGAGGGCAAGCTGTACCTGTGCCTGTTCGCCCAGCGCGGCCACGATCTTCGCGCGCTGGTGCGGGGCGGCGCCAGCGATGCGGAACTGTCTACCGTGATCGGCCAGATCTGGGCAGGCCGCAATGACAACTACTCCGAAGTCCGCACGGCGGATACGGTTCGGGAACAGAAGATAGAAATGAGCTATATCGGCGGCTGAAATCGCTACCGCAAGCAATGAAAAACGCCGGAGGATCGCAAGATCTTCCGGCGTTTCTGTCTGGCAGGTGGCATCGGCATGCCCGCGCCGCGCCGGTCACCCGACGCGCGGCCCCGCCGCAAGGTTCAGAACGTCGTCGCGATATTGATGGCGATGTTGTTGATCCCCGGGTTCGGACGCTTGATGCTCAGGTTCGAGAAGTGCGACACGCGCAGACCGATACGGGTGTTGCGCGTCAGCTGATAGCCGGCGCCCACGTGGTCGCCGAACTGGAAGGACGTGCTGATGTTCTTGTCGTGAAACCGCGTATCGCTGAAGAAGGTGGCGCCGACACCGGCTTCCACGTAGATCTGCTGCGTTGGCCAGTAGCGGAACATCGGGATCGCGTTGGCCTGCCACACGCTTTTCTTGGCGCCCGGGTCCACGTCCTGCGTGGTCCACCAGTACGACAGACCCAGTTCACCCACCAGTTCAATCCGGCTGGAACTGAAGTTGTGGGTCCACAGCGGCGCGGTTTCGCGGTTGATGGTCAGGCGCTGATTGCCCTCACCCGTACCAAACTGGACACTCCAGGCGCCGCCGTCAAACGGATTGCTGGATTCGCCGGGACCGGCCGCCATCACCTGTCCGCACATCAGCAAGGCAGCTACCGCACCAAGGATCTTTTTCATGTTCGCGCTCGTCGTCAATCGTAGATGCAGAACATTTGAATGTGTCCTGCGGAGTAGGGGCTAACTATAAATGCTGCAAGGCCAAAATTGCGGCCTAGCCCCATACCCACTCGAAAGAAGGAAGATACGCTTACAACATTAACAATTCGTTAGTCAGGACGATGTCAGACCGACCCGCTTTTGAACGCGCTGCAAAGCGACGATCATTCAGGTCGTGACCACCACCACGTCGGCGGATTGATTCGTCAACAGCGCCAGCAGCTGCGCCACTTCTTCGCGCAGTTTGCGGCGGTCCACGATCATGTCGATCGCGCCCTTTTCCAGCAGGAATTCGGCGCGCTGGAAACCTTCCGGAAGCTTTTCCCGCACGGTCTGCTCGATCACTCGCGGACCGGCAAAACCCACCAGCGCCTTGGGTTCCACGATGACGACGTCACCCATGAACGCAAAGCTGGCCGACACGCCACCCATGGTGGGATCCGACAGGATGCTGATGAACGGCAGGCCCTTGGCGGCCAGCTGGGTCAGGCCGGCCGTGGTCTTGGCCATCTGCATCAGGGACAGCAGGCCTTCCTGCATCCGCGCACCGCCCGAGGCCGCCACGCAAATGAAAGGTACTTTTTGTTCGATCGCGGCCAGCACGCCGCGCGCGAAGCGTTCACCCACGACCGAGCCCATCGACCCGCCCATGAACTCGAATTCAAAGGCGGCCAGCACCACCGGCACGGTATGGATCGCGCCACCCATCACCACCAGCGCATCGGTTTCGCCGGTCTGCGTCATCGCATCCTGCAGGCGGTCGGTGTACTTCTTGGAGTCCTTGAACTTCAGGCTGTCCACCGGCAAGGTGCCGATACCGATCTCGTAGCGGCCTTCGGCATCGAGCAGCGAGTCGATACGCTGACGCGCGCCGATCCGCATGTGATGGTCGCACTTCGGGCAGACGTTCAGGTTCTTGTCGAGGTCGTCCCGATACAGCACCGCTTCGCACGATGGACACTTGACCCACAGCCCTTCCGGGACGCGACGCGACGCGCCATCGGTGGTTTTGATGCGGGGTGGGAGCAGCTTTTCGATCCAGCTCATGCGGATATCCTTGTTTCAGTAATCACGGCTCGCGGGGGCAATTCGTCGAGCGCGTGCCGGATTGTACGCAACCAGTCCCCTGCTGCGCGAGCGGCAACGTCCGCCAGCTGCTCGGCCGGGACACCCGCTACCGCCGCTTCGATCTCCTGGATCAGCTTGCTGCCGATCACCACCGCATCGGCCACCGCGCCCAGCGCCGCGGCACTGGCCGCATCACGGATGCCAAAGCCCACGCCGACCGGCACCAGCACGTGCTTGCGGATGGTCGTGATGCGCTCGGACACTTCCTGCACGTCGATATTGCCCGCGCCCGTCACGCCCTTGAGCGAGACGTAATAGACATACCCCTTCGCGATCGACGCGATGGCCTGGATGCGTTCCGTGGTGGACGTCGGCGCCAGCAAAAAGATCGGGTCGATGTGATGCTGCGCGAGCAGCGCCGCAAATTCCACGGTTTCTTCAGGCGGGTAATCCACCACCAGCACGCCGTCCACGCCCACTTCCTGCGCGGCAGCGGCAAAGGTAGCCTGCCCCATGCGTTCAATGGGATTTGCGTAGCCCATCAACACGACGGGCGTCGTGGTGTCGGTCTGACGGAATTCCCGGACCATGGCCAGCACGTGGCGCAGGCCCACGCCCAACGCCAGTGCGCGCTCGCTCGCCCGCTGGATCACGGGGCCGTCGGCCATCGGGTCGGAAAACGGCACGCCGAGTTCCAGGATGTCGGCGCCCGCCGCCACTAGCGCATGCATGACCGGCACCGTCACGGTAGGCGACGGATCGCCCGCCGTGACGTAGGGAATCAGCGCCGGACGGCCCTTGGGCAACTGGGCACGGCGCGCGAAGGCGGCCGCGATGCGGGACGTGGACGTCGAAGCGACCGAAGCGGCCGGTGCCGACGACGGGGTCGACGACACATCAGGGGTCTGTGGAGTGGTCAGGGTCATGGCGGGCTCAGAACGTGATGCCGGAACGGTCGGCTACGGTATGCATGTCCTTGTCGCCACGGCCCGACAGGTTGACCAGCAGGATCTTGTCCTTGGGCAGCGTGGGCGCCAGGCGCACTGCGTGCGCAATGGCGTGCGCCGATTCCAGCGCCGGAATGATGCCTTCCAGGCGGCAGCACTGATGGAAGGCGGACAGCGCTTCTTCGTCCGTGATGCCCACATAAGTGGCGCGCTTGGAATCCATCAACCATGCGTGCTCGGGACCCACGCCCGGGTAATCCAGCCCGGCCGACACCGAATGCGTCTCCATGACCTGACCGTTTTCATCTTGCAGCACGTAGGTGCGATTGCCGTGCAGCACGCCCGGCATGCCGGCAGCCAGCGATGCCGAATGACGACCTGTGTCCATGCCATCGCCGGCGGCTTCGACACCCACCAGCGCAACGTCTTCATACGGCAGATAGGGATGGAAGATGCCCATGGCGTTCGAGCCACCGCCCACCGACGCAATCACCACGTCGGGCTGGCGGCCGGTCATTTCCGGCATCTGCACCAGGCATTCGTTGCCGATCACGCGCTGGAAGTCGCGGACCATCATGGGGTACGGATGCGGGCCCGCCACCGTGCCGATGATGTAGAACGTGGTGTCGATGTTGGCGACCCAGTCGCGCATCGCCTCGTTCAGCGCGTCTTTCAGTGTCTTGGAACCGGATTCGACAGGGATCACCGTCGCGCCGAGCAGCTTCATGCGATACACGTTGGCGGCCTGGCGGCGCACGTCTTCGCTACCCATGTAGACGATGCATTCCATGCCGTAGCGCGCAGCCACGGTCGCGGTCGCCACGCCGTGCTGGCCGGCGCCGGTTTCGGCAATCACGCGCTTCTTGCCCATGCGCCGGGCCAGCAAGGCCTGCCCGATGCAGTTGTTCACCTTGTGCGCGCCCGTGTGGTTCAGGTCTTCGCGCTTCAGGTAGATCTGCGCGCCGCCCAATTCATCGGACCAGCGCTTGGCGTGATAGATCGGGCTGGGACGCCCCACGAAATGCTTGAGTTCGTAGTGGTACTCGGCCACGAAATCAGGGTCGTTCTGGTACTTTGCGTAGGTATCGCGCAGTTCGTCGAGCGCATGCATGAGCGTCTCGGCAACGAACACGCCGCCATAGGGGCCGAAATGCCCGCGGGCATCTGGAAATTCGTAGGTTTTCACTGGATGGTCTCGATCTGCTTGCGGGGCCGGAAACCGGCCCGGCGTGGGATGCTGAAGGCGAGGGGCTGAAGGATCAGCCCGCGTCGGCCTGTCGTACCGCGGCAATGAATCGGGCGATCTTTTCCGCCGATTTGATGCCGGGCGCCTGTTCTACGCCGCTGCTTACGTCAACGGCAAACGGACGCAGGGTCGCCACGGCGGCTGCCACATTTTCGGCATGCAACCCACCAGACAAAACGACCGGACGCGCGTTTGCGCTTTGCACCAGAGACCAATCGAACGTTCTCCCGCTGCCGCCGTACCCATCAGAGTGGCTATCAAAGAGCCAACCGGCGGCAGAACTGTATTCGAGACAGGATTTTAGCAAACCTTCGGGCGTGTCCATTCCCGGGGCACCCACACGCAGCGCGCGCAGGTAACGGCGGCCATGGCGTTCGCACTCGGCCGGCGTCTCGTCACCGTGGAATTGCAACAGTTCGGGCTGCACCACGTCGACCACCTTGCTGACTTCTTCCGGGGTCGCATTGACGAACAAGGCGACCACATCGACAAAGGGCGGAAGGCGAGCACGCAACGCGGCCGCGCGCTCGGGCGTCAACGCGCGGGCGCTGCGGGCGTAGAACACCAGGCCGATGGCATCAGCGCCAGCCGCTACGGCGGCATCGACGTCTTCTTCGCGGGTCAGGCCGCAGATCTTGATACGGGTACGAGGCATCCTGCAATGATAGCCCGGAGTGACGGGGCGATGCGGCGCCGGGGCGGGTTGCAGTGGGCTGAAGGGGAGTGCCTACAGCGCCAGCTGGACCTCGTCGCTGCTGTCGGTGCATGGCAGTTCCGGCACGTCGGGATAGCCGACCGCGGTCAGATACAAGCCGTCGGGCGAGAAAGTCGGCGCGGCGCGGCGACGGTCGCGTTCCACGATCAGTTGCGCGATCCATTCCGGCGGATGGCGCCCCTGCCCCACGTACACCAGCGCACCGATGATGTTGCGCACCATGTGATGCAGGAAGGCATTGGCGCGCAAGGTAAAGACAAAGAAACGCCCGCGGCGGGTGATCTCCAGCGACGTCATCGTGCGCACCGGCGACGCGGCCTGGCACTGCGACGACCGGAAGCTGCTGTAGTCATGCTCGCCCACCAGATGCTTCGCCCCTTCGCGCATGGCGTCCAGGTCCAGCGGCCGGAAGGTCCAGCCCGCCTTGCCGACCCACGCGGGTGGGCAAACGGCGTCTTCAATCAGCAGATACACGTAGGCGCGCGAGCGGGCCGAGAACCGGGCGTGGAACGTGTCCGGCACCTGCGCCGACCAACGCACCGCGATGCTGGACGGCAAGTGGGCATTCACACCGCGTATCCAGGCCTGCAGCGACCGTTCGACGGGCGCATCAAGGTGCACAACCTGCTGCACCGCGTGCACGCCTGTGTCGGTGCGGCCGGCGCATACCGTGGGAACCGGCTGGCCGACGAAGGTGGCCAGTGCCTGTTCCAGCGTGTCTTGCACGGTTCGGCGATGCGGCTGGGTCTGCCAGCCTTGCCAGGGCGCGCCGTCGTAGGACAGCCCCAACGCAATACGGGACATCAGGTTCTCGGAGTCGAGGGGTGGCGGCGGGCGGTACGGTGGCCAGGAGCGATGCACGCGACGCCATGGACATCGTTGCCTAAGACGAGGCGTACGACGCACCGTACGACGCGCCGCGCGTTGGCGAGGCAAGCCAGGCGTTCGATACGAGCCGCGAGCGTCGCGCTCGCGGAACCCATGACGGCAGCATCAACGCGGCCTGCCCCTGCAGCGACCACCCAGCGTGAAGAAGACACCGCTGGGCTCACAGCGTGGCCAGCATGTCGCGGGCGCGGTGCTTCTGGCTTGTGTCGCCCGTCTTGACGATCTCGTTCAGCAACTGACGCGCCGCCGTGCGGTCACCCAGGTCGATGTAGGCCTTGGCCAGATCGAACTTGGATGTCGTGGTGGCCGAGGGGGTGTCCGTGTCGAACGACAGCACGGTCTTGGGCGGAACGGGTTTGGCGGGTGCAGAGGGTGTTGCGGATGCAGGTGCAGCGGGCGTTGCGGATGCGGGTGCGGATGCGGATGCGGATGCGGATGCGGGTGCTGCTGGCACGGCGGACGCTGCGGGCGTCGCGGCTGTTGCGGGCGTCGCGCCTGTTGCGGCTGGCGTGCCGGTCGTTCCTGCAGGCGCGGCGGAAGCGTCCGCAGGCTTCGCGGTATCCGGTGCCGGCGTTGCAGGCGCGGGCGTCGGTTCCGGCAGCAACCCAGGCGTCGCGGGCGGCGTCACGACCGGCATCACCGGCGTGCCGGGTGCCGCCTTCTCGGGCGTGATGGGCGGCTGCAGTGGCGCATCGCCGTCTGGAATCACTGGCGACACGGCCGGCGTGGTGACGGACGGCGCTGCGGGTGGCGCGTCAACCGCAGCGTGTGCTGGAGGCGTTGCGGCTGGCGTGCCCGCCACTGCCGGTACTGGAGGTACTTGCGCCGGTGCTGTTGCTGTTCCTGTTGCTGTTCCTGTTGCTGTTCCTGTTGCTGTTGCTGGTGCTGTTGCCGTTGCTGGTGCTGTTGCCGTTGCTGTTGCTGTTGCTGTTGCCGTGGCCGCCGCAGTTGCAGCCGTCGCTGCAGCATTTGCCGCCAGTGCAGCCTGGAGTGCGGCCGCCGATTTCGACACTGGCGCATCCGCAGCGGTCGACGCTGCGCGGGTGTGCGGCTTCGGGGCGCTGCCCGGGGCACTGCTCACTGGCTCGTCAGCCGTTGGCGACGCCAGCGGCGCAGCAGAAGGCTCAGGCGAACTTGCCGCCTTGTCGTAGATGTCAGTCGCGCTGGAAGCCGCCGTAGCGGGCGTGCCAGCCGTAGCGGGCGTGCCAGCCGTAGCGGGCGTGCCAGCCGCCTTGCCGGCCGACCCTGCGCCCTTCACCGCATCCGTCTTCGCGCCATTCTTGTCGGCCCCGAACGCCGACGCAGCGGCACCCGCCGTTGCATCCTCATGCCCGGGCGCGGCCACGGCCTTGACCGGAGCGGCTACCGGCGTCGCCGCTGCAGCACCGGCTGCCGCCGCGGCACCTGCCAACGGCAACGCAGCCGCCACAGCAAATCCGTCGGCCAGCGATTCGCGCGTCGAGCCCTCGGGCACCGGCGCGGTCGCGGCGGCCTGGCTCACGTGGGGATCGTAGGCGCCCTGCCCCACGCTGCCCGCGGCACCGAGGTCGGCGCTTAGCGGCGTGACGTGGAAGCCGGCGGCGTCGTTCGACGGGGTGGGTCCGGCTGCGTAGACCATGTCGGTCAGCGGCAGTACGGCCAACGGCTCGGCAGGCAAGCTGCTGTCAACTGGCTTGTCCAGGTCCAGATCAAAACCGAAGTCGATGGGCGCGATCGGCGCCACATGCGCCGGGGGCGGGCCATCGTCTTCCAATGGGCCGTATTCATCGTCATCGCTGGTGGATGCCACGTAGGCGGCCGCGGCAGCCGCAGAAGCGGCGGCGCTTGCACCCGCCGCGCCCACCACAGGCCCGCCCACGGCGCCGCCTGCAGCAGACGCAGCCGGCGTGGATGCCGGCAAGGCCGAATCCGCCGGCAGCACCGGCAGGCCGGCCATATTGGGTTCACGTGCCGAGTCGGTTACGTCGAATCGGGTGCTGGGCCGCGCACGACGGCGCAGCGTGATCACGGCCAGGCCGACCGCCAGGACCGCAAGCAGGCCGCCGAACAGCGCGATCACCTTTTCATTCGCCCACGCCGGCGTCGGGGTGTCTTCACCCAAAGGCGCCGCAGCCGCAGCCGCGGGATCGGCCGCTGGATCCGCCGGGGCATCCGCCGCAGGCGGCGCGTCAGCCGCCGGGGCATCCGGCGCAGCCGCAGCCGCAGGATCGGCCGCCGGGTCCGTACCCGCAGCGGCGGCAGCAGCAGCACCCACAGGATCAACCGCCGCAGGGTCCGCGCCCGGCGTCGCCGGCGCACCCGCAGCAGCATCCGCAGCAGCATCCGCATTGGCCCGCTGCTCCATCCCTGCCAGCGCCGAGTTCTGCGATTCCAGCAGTCCACGCATCGCATTGATGTTCGCTGTCAATTCCTTGACCCGCGATTCGGACTCGTCGATCGCGCGCTGCGTGGCCGCGCGTTCTTCTTCCAGCCGATCCCGCACGGCCTGCGGATTGGTGGCGTCCGACGCCGCCGAACCCTGGGCCGACAGCTTCAGTGCATCGCCCTGGCTTTCGGCCGGCGCCGGCTCAGATGGGGCCGGCGCAATCGCCCCCGCACTTGAATTGGCAGGCGGCGTTGCTTCGATCGGCGTGGCGACCGCAGCGGCCTGGGCCACGCGTTCGCGATACAGCGCAAACGATTCGTTTTGCGTGCGCAGCGTCTGCCGCGCCTGGGTGTCGCTTTCGGCCAGCACCTGCGATGCCGGTGGCACCTGCAGCGTCGCGCCCGCACGCAACAGATTCATGTTGCCATCGATGAACGACTGCGGGTTCGCATGGAACAGCGCCAGCAGCGTCTGGAACACCGTGGCGCCTTCGGGCCGCAGCCGCGTGGCCAGATCAAACAGCGTGTCACCCGGCTGCACGAGCGTGGGCGGCACGGCGGCCGACGACACGGCAGGCGCGCGCGCTTCCGCCGGCGGCGACTTCAGCACGAAAGAATATTGGCGAATGTAGCGGCCCTGGTGCCACGTGACTTCGACCAGCAGGTCCAGCACATGGGCATCCACCGGACCGGCCGACACCACTTCGACCACCTTGCGGCCGTTGGGGCGATCGGCCACCTTGAGCGTCAGGCCCGCCAACCCTTCGGGATAGGCCACCTTGGCTTCGCGATAGATATCGGCCGACGCCAGATTCACCTGCAGCGTCGTGGATTCTTCAGGCGTGAAGGCGCTGATCTCGATCTCGGCGCGCAGCGGATCGCCCGATGCCGACAACACGCGCAAGGGGCCCAGGTCGGCGGCGCCACTGGCGCTTGTGAACACAAGGGACAGACTCAGCAGCCATGCCGGTCGAAGCACGAAAGGCAGCGACGCGCGCAGGCGCGTCGGCTGGGTGCCCGCGGTCGAGCTGTCGATTCCGGAAACTGCAGGCGACGGCGCGCGATGGTGGTTGGGCAACAAGCTACTCTATCCCCGATTTTTTGAGCGTTGACCATACCATCTGGCAGGGGACGCGGCAAGCTACGTGCCTAGCCTGACAGGTGGACAAAACGGGCGTACAACGCCATGACAACGGGCCGGCGCAACGTGGCGGGCCCAAAGCAAAGGGGCGGACACCTTGCAGCATCCGCCCCTTCCCTTTCCGTGCGATCGCGTCCAAAGCCGGACGCAATCAGCCAGAGTCTTACAGCTCGCCCAGCACGATCCGAAGCATGCGGCGCAGCGGTTCAGCAGCGCCCCACAACAACTGGTCGCCCACCGTGAACGCGCTCAGGTAATCCGGACCCATCGACAGCTTGCGCATGCGGCCCACCGGAATCGTCAGGGTGCCCGTCACGGCCACCGGCGTGAGCGAGCGCATCGAGTCTTCACGCGTGTTTGGCACGACGCTGGCCCAGGGATTGGCCGATCGCAGGATGTCGTCGATCTCGTCCAGCGGCACGTCTTTCTTGAGCTTGATCGTCAGTGCCTGGCTGTGGCAGCGCATGGCGCCGATCCGCACGCACAGACCGTCGATCGGCACTTCCCTGGAACCGCCAAAGCCCACGCCCAGACCCAGGATCTTGTTGGTTTCGGCGCCGCCCTTCCACTCTTCCTTGGACATGCCGTTGCCCAGGTCCTTGTCGATCCACGGGATCAGGTTGCCGGCCAGCGGCACGCCAAATTGCGCCTGCGGCAGCGACGGATCCTTCTGCAGCGCCAGCACGTTGCGGTCGATGTCCAGAATGGCCGATGCCGGGTCGTCCAGCAGGCCCTTGACCTGGCCGTTCAACAGGCCGAACTGCGTCAACAGCTCGCGCATGTGCTGCGCGCCGCCGCCCGATGCCGCCTGGTAGGTCATGCTGGTCATCCACTCGACCAGGTCGTGCTTGAACAGCCCGCCCAGGCCGATCAGCATGCAGCTGACGGTGCAGTTGCCGCCAATGAAATCGCGCACGCCCTTGGCCAGCGCCGCGTCGATCACGTGACGGTTGACCGGGTCCAGCACAATGATGGCGTCATCTTTCATGCGCAGCGTGCTGGCCGCGTCGATCCACGTGCCGGTCCAGCCGGCCGCGCGCAGCTTGGGGTAGACCTCGGACGTGTAGTCGCCGCCCTGCGCGGTCACGATGATCGGCAGCTTTTTCAGCGCGTCGATGTCGTACGCGTTCTGCAGGGGGCCTGCGCCCTCTGCCCATGCCGGCGCCTTGCCACCCTGGTTGCTGGTGGAAAAGAACACCGGTTCGATCAACGCAAAGTCGTTTTCATCGCGCATGCGCTGCATCAGTACGGAACCGACCATACCGCGCCAGCCGACCAGACCCACTGCTTTCATTGTTGACTCCATATCAGGGTTGGTTACCCGGGCGTATCACACCCGGGGGCGCGACACGCGTTGCGTTTACTTCAGTGCTTTGATGACGGCGTTGCCCATCTCGGTGGTACCCACCTTGGTGGTGCCGGCTTCGAAAATGTCGGCCGTGCGCAGGCCCTGGCCCAGCACGGTCTTGACGGCGGCTTCGATACGATCGGCCTGCGCCGCCTTGTCGAGCGAATACCGCAGCATCATGGCCGCCGACAGGATGGTCGCCAGGGGATTGGCGATGTCCTGGTTGGCAATGTCGGGCGCCGAACCGTGGCTGGGCTCGTACAGACCCTTGCCCGACTCGTTGAGCGAGGCCGACGGCAACATGCCGATCGAACCTGTCAGCATCGATGCCTGGTCGGACAGGATGTCGCCAAACAGGTTGCCGGTCACGATCACGTCGAACTGCTTGGGCGCGCGCACCAGTTGCATGGCTGCGTTGTCGACATACATGTGGCTCAGTTCGACGTCGGGATATTCCTTGCCGACTTCGGTCATGATGTCGCGCCAGAACTGGAAGGTTTCCAGCACGTTGGACTTGTCCACGCTGCACAGCTTGCGGTTGCGCTTCTGCGCGGTCTTGAAGCCGACGTGGGCGATACGGCGGATTTCGGACTCGGCATACCGCATCGTGTCGAACCCTTCGCGCTCGCCTGCGAACTGGCCGTCGGGCGCCGTGCGCATGCCGCGCGGCGAACCGAAATAGATGTCACCCGTCAGTTCACGGATGATGATGATGTCCAGGCCCGCGACCACTTCCGGTTTGAGCGACGATGCGTTGGCCAGTTCCGGATACAGGATGGCCGGACGCAGGTTGGCGAACAGACCCAACTGCTTGCGCAGGCCCAGGATGGCCTGCTCGGGGCGCAGCGAACGCTCCAGCGAGTCGTACTTCCAATCGCCGACCGACCCGAACAGCACCGCATCGGCGCGTTTGGCCAGGTCCAGCGTGGCGGGCGGCAAGGGATGGCCCGACGCGGCATAGGCCGCGCCGCCCACCGGCTGTTCTTCGATACGGAAGTCTTCGCCCAGCGACGTCAGCACGCGCACGGCCTGTTCGATGATTTCCGGTCCGATGCCGTCGCCCGGCAGCACTGCAATGTGTTGGGTCATGTCGATCTGTTCAGGTTAGTGGGTGGCGCGCAGCGCAGGCGATTCAAGCCAGGGCTGCTTGGCCAGTCGATCCGCTTCGTAGGCGCGGATCTTGTCGGCATTGCGCAGGGTCAGGCCGATTTCGTCCAGGCCATTGAGCATGCAGTACTTGCGGAATTCGTCGATCTTGAACGGCATTTCTTCACCCGACGGCGTCACCACGACCTGACGTTCCAGGTCGATGCGCAGGCGGTAGCCTTCGGTCGCCTCGGCTTCGTCGAACAGACGCGCCACCTGATCTTCGGGCAGCACGATCGGCAGAAAGCCGTTCTTGAAGCTGTTGTTGAAGAAGATGTCGGCAAACGACGGCGCGATCACGCAGCGAAAGCCGTATTGATCGAGCGCCCAAGGCGCGTGTTCCCGGCTCGACCCGCAGCCAAAGTTCTTGCGGGCCAGCAGTACGGAAGCGCCCTGGTAACGCGGCTGGTTCAGCACGAATTCCGGGTTCAGCGGCCGCTTGGAATTGTCCATGCCGGGCTGGCCTTCGTCCAGGTAACGCCAGGCGTCGAACAGGTGCGGGCCAAAACCCGAACGCGTGATGGCCTTCAGGAATTGCTTGGGAATGATCTGGTCGGTGTCGACATTGGCGCGATCCATCGGCGCCACCAGGCCTTCATGTACGGTAAATGCTTGCATGATGTTTTCCTGATTCTTTACGCGTTGCGCACGTCGACAAAGTGGCCTGCCACCGCAGCCGCTGCCGCCATGGCGGGGCTGACCAGATGGGTGCGGCCGCCCTGGCCCTGACGGCCTTCGAAGTTGCGGTTGGACGTGGACGCGCAACGTTCGCCGGGGCCCAGCTTGTCGTCGTTCATGGCCAGGCACATCGAGCAGCCCGGATCACGCCATTCGAAGCCGGCGTCCAGGAACACCTTGTCCAGGCCTTCCTTTTCGGCCTGCGACTTGACTAGGCCCGAGCCCGGCACGGCCAGCGCGAGCTGGACGTTCGAAGCAATCCGCTTGCCGCGCAGCACGTCGGCCGCGGCGCGCAGGTCTTCGATCCGCGAGTTGGTGCACGAACCGATAAAGACCTTGTCGATCATGATGTCGGTGATCGGCATGTTGGCGGTCAGGCCCATGTAGGCCAGCGCGCGTTCGATGCCTTCGCGGCGCACTTCGTCGCTTTCCTTGGCAGGATCGGGAACAATCGCGTTGACTGGCAGCACCATTTCGGGCGACGTGCCCCAGGTGACCTGCGGCTGGATGTCGGCGGCGTTGATCTCGACCACGCGGTCGAAATGCGCGCCTTCGTCGGAGTGCAGCGTCTTCCAGTAGTCGACGGCGGCGTCCCACTGGTCTTCCTTGGGCGCGTACGTGCGGCCCTTGAAGTAGTCGATCGTCTTTTGATCGACGGCCACCAGGCCCGACCGCGCACCGGCTTCGATCGCCATGTTGCACATCGTCATGCGGCCTTCGACCGACAGGTCGCGCACGGTGCTGCCCGCGAATTCGATCGCGTGGCCCGTGCCGCCAGCCGTGCCGATCACGCCGATCACATGCAGGATCACGTCCTTGGCCGTGCAACCGGCAGGCAGCGCGCCTTCGATGCGGACCAGCATGTTCTTGTTCTTTTTCATGTTCAGCGTTTGCGTGGCCATGGTGTGCTCGACTTCGGACGTGCCGATGCCGAACGCCAGGGCCGCAACGGCGCCGTGCGTGCTGGTGTGCGAGTCGCCGCAGACGACCGTCATGCCTGGCAGGGTCGCGCCCTGTTCCGGGCCGATCACGTGGACGATGCCCTGACGATGGTCGTTCATGCTGAATTCGACGATGCCGTGTTCTTCGCAGTTGGCGTCGAGCGTATCGACCTGCAGCCTGGAGACGGGATCGGCGATGCCGCTTGCGCGGTTGTGCGTGGGAACGTTGTGGTCAGCCACCGCAAGGTTGGAGCTGATGCGCCAGATGGGGCGGTTTGCGATCTTGAGGCCTTCGAACGCCTGGGGGCTCGTCACTTCGTGCACGAGATGGCGATCGATGTAGATCAGACAGGTTCCGTCTTCATCCTGGTGGACGACGTGAGCGTCCCACAACTTGTCGTAAAGAGTACGAGCCATATTCGCCATGATTCCGGTCAAAAATTGAACGGGCTCAATTTAGCTGGCGGCACAGTTGGCGCGGGGCACGCGCCTGGTCGTCACTAAGGACCCGCTCGGGTGAAGGTAGCGTTAGATTATGCCACAGGCCGCGCCCTGGCTTGCTGCGCGGCCTGCTCTTGCCCTGCGGGTTTCCGCCGAATCGCCGGCGGAATGACTTACTTGCGCGCCTGGTACAGCGGCAGCACCTTTTCGGACGCGACCTTCAGGTCGGCAATACGGGACTCGGCCGACGGGTGGGTCGACAGCAGTTCCGGCTGGGCGGACCCGCCGCTGAGCGCGCCCATCTTGGTCCACAGCGTGACGGCGGCGCGGGGATCGTACCCGGCGCGGGCGGCCAGTTCGACGCCCATGCGGTCGGCTTCGGTTTCGTGCAGACGGCTGTTCGGCAGGCCGAACATGACGTTGGCCAGGGTGCCGCCCAGGTCGGACGTGGCCTGGTTGCCGGTCACCACCGACAGCACGCTCAGGCCGACGCTGGTCGCCATCTGCTGGGACGCACGTTCACGGGCGTGTTCACGCAGCGCATGCGCAATTTCGTGGCCGATCACGGCAGCCAGTTCGTCGTCGGTTGGCTTCACGGAGTTGATCAGGCCGGTGTACACGGCGATCTTGCCGCCGGGCATGCACCAGGCGTTCACTTCCTTGCTGTCGATGACGTTGACTTCCCACTTCCACGACGCCGCTTCCGGACGGAAGGTGCCGACCTGGGCGATCAGGCGCTGCGAAATCGTGCGGACCCGCTGGGCCTGCGCGGCGTTGGCGTTGAGCTGGCCCTTGGCTTTGGCATCGTTCAGCGTCTGCGCGTACAGCTTGACGGCTTCCTGATCCAGTTGCGCTTCGGGCACCAGGCTCGACATGCGCTGCGTGCGGTCGATGCCGATCGCGCCGCCCTGGGTCGTGTTGACGCTCTGGCAGCCGGCCACGGCCGTGAACGCCAGAATGGCGGCAGTACGCATCGCGGTGCGCTTGAATGTCGGCGTAATGAAAGTGGTCATGTGGCTCCCCCGGTAAGTGAACTGCCGTGATTCTGCCCGAATAGGACGTAACTGTGCGTTAGGGAAGCACGGCAGGCTGCGGGGATGTCTGCCCGGGATCAGCGATGAGCCGGAATCGCAGGCGTATCCACGTGCACGTCGGCGTTCTGCGCGCGGTGGCGCAGCGCCTGGTCCATCAGCACGATCGCCAGCAGCCCTTCGGCCACGGGAGTCGCGCGGATGCCCACGCACGGATCATGGCGCCCATGCGTTTCGACGACGGTCGGCGTGCCGGCCTTGTCGATCGACTGGCGCGGCGTGCGGATGCTGGATGTCGGCTTGATCGCAATCGACACCCGGATGTCCTGCCCCGTGGTGATGCCGCCCAGCACGCCGCCGGCGTGATTGGTGCCGAAACCGGTCGGATCGAGCTCGTCGCCATGTTCGCTGCCGCGCTGCGCAACGCTGGCGAAACCGGCGCCGATTTCCACGCCCTTGACGGCATTCAAGCCCATCATGGCATGCGCAATGTCGGCATCCAGGCGGCCATATATCGGTTCACCCCAACCCACGGGCACGCCTTCGGCCACCAGGTCGATCCGCGCGCCCACCGAATCGCCATCCTTGCGCAGCTGGTCCATATAGGCTTCCAGCTCGTCGATCTGCGTGGCGTTGGCGGCAAAGAAAGGATTGGCGTGGACGTGGTCCCACGACTGGAATTCGATCGGGATCGGACCGAGCTGGCTCATGAACCCACGAACGCGGATGTTGAATCGCTGCTTGAGCCACAGCTTGGCCACGGCGCCGGCCGCCACGGTCGGCGCCGTCAGGCGGGCGGAAGAACGCCCCCCGCCGCGCGGATCGCGCACGCCAAACTTGTGCCAGTAGGTGTAGTCGGCGTGGCCCGGACGGAAGGTCTCGGCAATGTTCGAATAGTCCTTGCTGCGCGCGTCCTGATTGCGGATCAGCAGCGCGATGGGCGTTCCGCTGGTTACGCCCTGGTACACGCCGGACAGGATTTCAACCTGATCCGGTTCCTGGCGCTGCGTGACGTGGCGCGAGGTACCCGGGCGGCGGCGGTCCAGTTCGATCTGGATGTCGGCTTCTGTCAGTGGCAGTCCCGGCGGGCAGCCGTCGATCACGCAGCCGATCGCAGGGCCGTGGGATTCACCAAAGTTGGTGACGCGAAACAGTTCACCGAGCGTATTGCCAGCCATAGGATCGTGCCCGGGGACGCCGGGTGTAGTGAGCGGAAAACGCGATTATCGCACTGGCGGCCGATCGGGGTAAGCCAGCCGCCTGCTGCCGGCCTGGCCGGCCTGGGCCGGCTCGGGCGGGGCTGGCCCGGGAGCCTCAGGCCATGCCTTCTTCGGCTTCGCGCTGTTCACCCGGCCAGTCGCGAATGTAGGCCTTGAGCATGCGGTTTTCGAAGCCTTGCGCTTCCAGCACCGCCTTGGCCACGTCGTAGAACGAAATCACGCCCAGCAACATGCGGCCATCCATGACCGGGATGTAGCGCGCGTGCTTGTCGAGCATCAGGCGCCGAACTTCGTTCACTTCGGTATTGGGGGACACCGTGACAGGCGCATCGTCCATGATCGAACGGATGGTGGACGTGCCCAGCGATCCGGCATTCTTTTGCAGATGGCGGATGATTTCGCGGAAGGTCAGCATCCCGACGAGTTCGCCGAATTCCATGACCACGAGCGACCCGATATCGTGGACCGACATGGTGTCGACCACTTGAGTGACCGGCGTATCCGGGCTGACGGTATAGAGCGCATCGCCCTTCACACGCAAAATTTCGCTGACTTTGATCATGGTTGTCTCCTCGGACTTGGCTCCATCCTAGCGCGCAACGCTACGCGCTTCAACTGCAATGCCACGCGCGGCCACGATCTCGCGGGCTTCCAGCCGCAGCACATCCATCAGCCGGACCATGGCGGGCGACGGCGCATCGCCCCACAACATGCCCACGTCCTGCGGCACATCGTCCAGCCACAGGGGCAGCCGGCACAGCAGCCCTTCCCGCTCGAAACTGGCAATCGCGTCTTCCGATGCCACGAACAGGCAGTCGGCGCGCTGGGCCACGGCGCGGTTGGTCAGCAGCGCGGCCGACTCCATCATGGCTTGCGGCAACGGCAGCCCGGCGCGCGAAAACGCCAGATCCAGGCTGATGCGCATGGGGGTGTTCCACGGCGGCACGATCCAGGGGAAAGACGCCACGTCCTTCCAGGTCACGCGGCGCCTGGCGGCCAGCGGATGCCCGGCGCGGCCCGCCACGCAGACCGGCTCTTTGTAGAGCACCTCGCTCTGCAGCCCCAGGTTCAGAGCATCGCCTTCCAGCCGGCCGATCACCAGGTCCAGCTCGCGCCGTTGCAGCAGGGGCAGCAGGCGGTCCAGCGTGCCTTCATGCACCTGCACCTGGGCTTCCACCCGTGGCCGGTGCAGCCGGGCCAACGCCCCCGGCAGCAGGATGGGCGCGGCCGCCGGCAAGGCGCCGACCACAATCCGGCCGGCCGTCCCGAGCTGGGCGGCATCGATCTCGCTGCGGGTGCGCTCCATGTCGCCCAGCACGCGCTCGGCATGCCGCAGCACGATGCGCCCGTATTCGGTCAGCACCACCCGCCGCGTGGTGCGCTCGAACAGCGACACGCCCAGCGACGTTTCCAGGCCCTTCAGCCACTTGGACAGGGCGGGCTGCGACAGCGCCATCAGGTCAGCCGTGCGGCTCATGCTGCCGGTGCGGCCGATCGACACCAGGATTTCCAGGTGACGCAGCTTGAGCCGGTGTATCCAGTCTTGGGTGGAACGAACCATGGGGCCTCCTGGCTGCCGCGCCGTTTATTCATGACCTTTACAGCATAAATCATCGCGGATTATTCATTTGAAATGAATGGCTGCGTCCCCTATGCTTCGCTTCGGATCACCCCCCGCCCGGGACTGCCCGGCGCGATGCGCCGTCTGCGCGCACCACGGGACACCGGCGGGGCCTCCGCCATCACAGGAAATCAAGCATATGAGCAAAATCTGGGAGACACCCCCCACCATCGAATTCGACCGGGCCGCGCCGGGCTACACCAGCACCGTGCTGCGGGCGCCCCGCCAGCCGCTGCTGCGCGTGCCCGAGGGTCCGCTCGAGTTGGCCGCCCCGCGTTTCGACAAGTCGGTCCTGTTCTCGAACCATGACGACCTGACGCGTCAGTGCGCCGGCGAAGCCATCGGCGAACGCATCATCGTCGAAGGCTGTCTG
The DNA here is from genome assembly GCF_013408655.1 of Pigmentiphaga litoralis. NCBI lineage: Bacteria > Pseudomonadati > Pseudomonadota > Betaproteobacteria > Burkholderiales > Alcaligenaceae > Pigmentiphaga > Pigmentiphaga litoralis. The sequence continues at coordinate 147,340 of NZ_JACCBP010000001.1, read as the reverse complement.
CGCGACCGCGAAGGCGAGCCCGTCCGCAACGCCTTCATCGAAATCTGGCAGTGCAACGCCACCGGCCGCTACGCGCATGACCGCGACCAGCACGACGCCCCGCTCGACCCGAACTTCACCGGCAACGGCCGCGTCTTCACCGACGAAAACGGCAACTACAAGTTCACCACGATCAAGCCCGGCGCCTACCCCTGGCGCAACCATGAAAACGCCTGGCGTCCGGCGCACATCCACTTCTCGGTCTTCGGCAACAACGTGCTGCAGCGCCTGGTGACGCAGATGTACTTCCCGAATGACCCGCTGCTGGGCTACGACACCATCTTCGGCGCCCTGCCGTCCGACAAGGTGCGCGACCGCCTCGTGTCGAGCTTCGACCTGTCCCTGACCCAGCCCGAGTGGGCCCTGGGCTACCGCTTCGACATCGTGCTCGACGGTCCCGACGCCACGCCTGCCCAACCTGACTGAGCGAACCATGTCCAATCTGATCCCCACCCCCTCGCAAACCGTCGGCCCCTTCTTCAAGCACGGCCTGAAATGGGATTCCGCCGGCCAGGTACTGAGCCAAGTCCAGAGCGGCCGCGTGCGTGTCACCGGCATCGTCACCGACGGCGCCGACGAACCGATTCCGGATTGCTTCCTTGAGGTCTGGCAAGCCGACGCCAGCGGCAAGATGTCGCAGTCGCCCGTGCACGAAGACGGCACCGCCGCCTTCGCCCGCGCGTCCACCGACGCCGAAGGCCGCTTCGTGATCGACACCGTCATGCCCGGCCGCATCGCGATGGCCGACGGCAGCCTGCAGGCGCCCTACCTGCACATCACGATCTTTGCGCGCGGCCTGCTGCGCCACCTGTTCACGCGCTGCTATTTCGAAGGCAGCGACGGCGTCGACCAGGACCCGGTCCTGTCGTCGCTGGGCGCCCGCGCCAAGACGCTCGTGGCCCGCAAGACGGCCGATTCCACCTACGAGTGGGACGTCGCCATGCAAGGCAGCGAAAGTGTCGAGACGGTGTTTTTCGACATCTGATGTCTTGAATGGAAAGCCGCGGCAGTGTTTGCCGCGGTCATGAACAAAGCGCCCCGCGGTGGTCTACGCGGGGCGCTTTTTTTGTTTTGTGGCGGGGGCTTCAGCCGGCATTACGCACCGAGCCATTACCGTGCGTCGAGCGCCTTCAAAATATTCTGCGCCGTGCGTTCGATGTGTTCCTTCAACAGCGCGGCGGCGACGTCTTCGTTGCGGTCAAGGATGGCGTCGACCATGTTCTGGTGTTCGTTCGGCACGTCGTGGTCGAAGGGCTGGTAGGCCAGGAACAGGCGGCGATAGCGGGCGCTGAAGTGCTGCAGCGACTCGCACATCAGCAGTAGCAACGGCATGTTGCAGGCCGAAATCAAGGCCAGATGAAAACCTCGGTGGTGGGCTTCCCATTCGTCCACATCGCGCCCTTCCTTGCGTTCAGGCCGCTCGTAGCGCGACAGCCGGTGGTGGGTCAGCACCACCGCTTCTTCCCATGCGGTGTCGCCCAGGCGAATCGATTCGCGCAGGGCCATGGGTTCCAGCGTGGATTGCAGCCGGGCGACTTCCTGGCAGTTTTCACGCGACACGGGCGCCACGCGAAAACCTTTCTTGTCTTCGTTGACGACGAACCCTTCGGTGGCCAGGCGGGCCAGCGCTTCGCGCACGGGGGACAGGCTCACCCCGAAATCATTTTTCAGTTCGTCGATCGACAGTTTGCTGCCGGGGGGCCGCCGGCCGGAAACGATGTCGGTTCGCAGGCGGGTGGCGACGGTGTTGGCCAGGTTCTGGCCGCCCTCGGTCAGGCCGGTGACGTTGGGGACTGCTGCCGCGGGTCTCATGGTTTTCCTTGCGCGTGCGGAGGGCGTTTCAACGCCACTTCGATGGCGGATCGTAGCATGGGGGCAAATAATCGATTCTTTGGGCACGCGCCTTTGGCAGCCTCAACTCGCGAGAGCACTGGCGTTACGACGTATACGGCCTAGCCGCCAACGGCCCCGACGAACCCGACCACCACCCTCTTCAATAATTAATCGATTATTTTTCGTTGACGCTGTTTTAATCGATGCGTATATTTCAAATCGATTACCTAGCCCATCGGAGCCCAGCGTGCCGCAGGAATCTTCCACGTCGTTGTCGTTGTTGGATCGCCTTGCCCCCTGCCGCAGCGCGTTGGTGGTCATCGATATGCAGAACGATTTTTGCGCGCCCGGCGGCTACGTCGATGCGGTCATGGGCAAGGACGTTTCGGCGGCCGCGGCACTGCTCCCGGTGCTGAACTCCTTGATTGCTCACGCCCGAGGCGCCGGCGTTCCGGTGGTCTGGGTCCGCGCCGACTACGGGCATGGCGCCATCCCCTCGTCCATGCTCGCCAAACAACTGCGCGCCGGCATCCATACCGAATGCTGCGCGGCCGGCACCTGGGGCGCGGACTGGTTTGGCGTCGCCCCGCTGCCCACGGAACCGGTCGTGACCAAGCACACCTACAGCGGCTTTCACGACACCGACCTGGACGCCGTCTTGCGTGGCAAGCAGATCGAGACGCTGGTGTTCGCAGGCGTGCAGACCCAGATCTGTGTGGAGTCCACCGTGCGCGATGGCCATTCGCGCGGCTATGACTGCATCGTGCCGGCCGACGCGGTGGCATCCCACACGCCCATGCTGCACGACGCCACCTTGATGAACGTGCGCTTTCTGTTTGGCGACGTGTCGGACAGCGCAACGATCCTTGCCGCCTGGACGCCATCCGCGTCCACCGCCACCACTGCCTTCGCCTGATTCCTTCCTACCCCCAGGAGCCGCCATGGACGTTTCCCGCAGCGCCGAGTTGTATGACGTTGAAGCATTCACCCCGGGTTTCATGGAACACCTGCAGCGGTCGATCACCGCCAGCCAACACACCCGCGCGCACTGGCCATCGCAACTCGATGTGGCCTATGGCGACGGGCCCGCGGAAAAGCTCGACATCTTCCTGACGGAAACGCCGAACGCGCCCATCGTGATCTATCTGCATGGCGGATTCTGGAAAGCGTCCAGCAAGAATGACCGCGCGTTTCCGGCGGAGGCCTTTGGTCCGGCTGGCGCGATATGGATCTCGCAGGAATATCCGCTGGCGCCTGCCGCCACGCTGGATGACATGGTGGCCTGCACACGGCGCGCGGTGGCCTGGGTCCATGAACACGCTGCACGCTTTGGCGGTGACCCGTCGCGGATCTTTTTGTGCGGCAACTCGGCAGGCGGACATCTGGTGGCGATGGCCGCGGCAACGGATTGGGCCGCGCAAGGCCTGCCCGCCGACCTGGTCAAGGGTGTGACGACGCTGAGTGGCCTGTTCGACCTGATCCCGCTCACGCACACCCGTGCGAACGGCTGGCTGCATCTGGACCTTGCCGCCGCCGTGCGCAACAGCCCGATGTTCCATCTGCCTGATCTGCCCTGCCCGCTGATCTGCGCGGTGGGCGAAGCCGAACCGCCCGAGTTCATCGCGCAGTCGGCCACCTTTGCCGAAGTGTGGCGGCAGAAGGGGCACCCATCGGCCTACCTGCCGATGCCGGGCCTGAATCATTTTTCCATCGTCACCGAATTGGGCAATCCCCAAAGCCCGCTGACCCGGGCCATGTTCGAGCAGATCGGCGTGGCGACGTAACGCCCCCTGCGGCGAGATGGCAGCAGTTCAACCTGTGTTTGCATCACCGGAGAAAACGATGACTAGTTGTGCGCAACAACCTTCCGCCGTACTGACGATCGCAGCGACGACCACAGCGATGACCACGACCTCGCGCCTTCTGCGAACGACCGTCTTGCGCGCCCTTGCCGCGCTGGCGTTTGCCGCCACGGCAGCCGCCCTGCCCGCCCATGCCGCCGACAAGGTGATCCGCATCGGCGTGGTCTCGGAATTTTCCGGCACCTATGCGTCGGCTGGCCAGTCCATCGAAAGCGGCCTGCGTGCCTACCTCAAACTGCACGGCGATCAGATCGAAGGCAAGAAGGTCGAACTGGTCATCCGCGACACAGGCGGCATCGCGCCCGAAACCGCCCGGCGCCATGCGCAGGAACTGATCACGCGCGACAAGGTGGACTTCCTGGCCGGCTTCAACTTCACGCCCAATGCGCTGGCCGCCGCGCCCGTGGCAACCACCGCCAAGAAACCGATGCTGGTGTTTGCGTCGACGTCCATCGTCACGGAAAAGTCGCCCTACATTGTGCGGACGTCGTCCACGCTAGCGCAGACGTCGGCCCCGATGGCGACGTGGTCGGCCAGGAACGGGCTCAAGCGCGTGTTCACGCTGGTGTCCGATTACGGCCCTGGCCACGATGCCGAAAAGGCGTTCAAGGATGCGTTCAAGGCGGCGGGCGGCGAGATCGTCGGCGAGATCCGCATGCCCGTCAGCAGCATGGATTTTTCGCCCTTCCTGCAGCGCGCCCGCGACGCCAAGGCCGATGCGATCTTCGTGTTCGTGCCGGGCAGTGAAGCGGCCATTTCGTTCATGAAGTCGTACAACGAACGGGGCTTCAAGCAGGCGGGCGTCAAGCTGATCGGCACCGGCGACATGACCGATGACGATTCCCTCCAGGCGATCGGCGACGTGGCGCTCGACACCGTCACCGCCCATCACTATTCGGCGGCGCACGATTCGCCGCAGAACAAGGCCTTTGTGCAGGCGGTGCGCGACGCCAGCAAGAAGCGTCCGAACTTCCATGCGGTGGCCGCCTACGACGCCATGGATGTGATCTACCAGGCGCTGCGCAAGACCAAGGGCGACACCAACGGCGATGCCTTGATCGCCGCCATGAAAGGCCTGAAAGTCGACAGCCCGCGCGGCCCGTTCACCATCGATCCGGCCACGCGCGACATCGTGCAGGACGTCTACATCCGCAAGGTGGAAAAGGTCGGCGGCGAACTTTATAACGTCGAGTTCGACAAGGTGACGGCGGTCAAGGATCCCGGGAAGGAATGAGTTCATGCTCGTCAACCTGATCGGCGTATTCATCGACGGGCTGTCGTATGGCGCCATGCTGTTCGTGATCGCCATCGGCCTGTCCATCACCCTGGGCCTGATGGGCTTCGTCAACCTGGCCCATGGCGCGTTCGCCATGTTCGGCGGCTACTTCATGGTGACGCTGGTGGGCCGCTACGACTGGCCTTTCTTGCCCGCGATCATTGCCGTGACGCTGGCCGTTGCGCTGTTGAGCGTGCTCATTGAACGGGTGGTGTATGCGCCGTTCTACCGTGCCTCGCAACTGGACCAGAGCCTGCTGACATTCGGCGTGATGTTGATGGCGGGCGGCATCGCCCATTACTTCTGGGGTCCGTCGCAGCAGGCCGTGCGCATCCCTGAAGTTCTGACCGGACGGTGGGCGCTGGGGGACCTGAGCATTTCGAAATACCGCGCCATGTTGCTGGCCATCGGCGTGGCGCTACTGGTGCTGCTCAAGGTGGGGCTGGACAGCACGCGTTTTGGCGCCATGATCCGCGCGTCGGTCGACAACCAGCGTGTTGCCGGCGGCCTGGGCGTGCCGGTCCGGCGCGTGTTCATGATTGCGTTCGCGGTGGGGTGTGGACTGGCGGCGCTTGGCGGCGCGCTCGGGGCCGAAGTGCTGGGCCTGGACCCGGCTTTTGCCGCGCGCTATCTGGTGCTGTGCCTGCTGGTCGTCGTGGTGGGGGGCGCCGGGTCCATCAATGGCACCTTCTTTGCGGCCATGCTGCTGGGCGTGGCAGATGTCGCCAGCAAATACTACGTGCCGCAATTTGGCGCGTTCATGATCTACGTGATCATGGTCCTGGTCCTGCTGTACCGCCCCAAGGGTCTGTACAGCCTCTTTGCGCGCAAGGGGTAACGATAAATGGATGCAAGCAACGATCGCGACCTGCGCCCGTTCCTGGATCGCGCACGGTGGCAACCCGCCGAAGTGGCGTTCTGGCTGGTGGTGGTGGGGGCTTTCTTTGTGTTCGGCGACTACCGGACGCTGGGCGCGCAAGTCCTGGTCATGGGGTGTTTTGCGCTGTCGCTGGACCTGCTGCTGGGCTTTGCGGGCATCGTCACCCTGGGCCAGGCCGCGTTCTTTGGCATTGGCGCCTTTGTCGCCGGCTGGCTGGGGAAGTACGGCTGGCACGAACCGATCTCGGGCCTGCTGATTGCCGGACTGGTGGCGGGCGCGGCCGGTGCGATCACCGCGCGGCTGATCGTGCGCGGCACGGACCTGAGCCGGCTCATGGTGACGCTGGGCCTGGGTCTGGTGTTGTACGAAGCGGCCAACAAGGCGACCCATCTGACCGGTGGCATTGACGGGCTGCAGGGCATTTCCTTTGCGCCCCTGTTTGGCGTCTTCGAGTTCGACTTGTACGGCAACGTGGCGTATGTCTATGCGGCCGTGGTGTCGTTCGTGCTGCTGTGGGTGGCGCGACGCCTGGTGAACTCGCCGTATGGCATGACGCTGCAGGCGGTGCGCATGAATGCCCGCCGCGCCATGGCCATGGGCATTGACGACGGGCGCACCCTGGGCATCGCCTATACCGCCGCCGCCGTCATTGCCGGCATGTCGGGTGCGCTGCTCACGCAGATTACGCAGTTCCTGACCATTGACGCGCTGGGCTTCGGACGGTCTGCCGACATCCTGATCATTGCGGCCCTGGGCGGCGCGGGCTACCTGTACGGCGGCTTTGTGGGCGCGGCGGTGTTCGTGATCGGACGCGACCTGCTGTCCGGGATCAGCCCCGCCTATTGGCATTTCTGGCTGGGCCTGGTCCTGGTATTGACGATCTTTTTTGCGCGCGGCGGCATCGTCGGCAGTGGTGTCGTGTGGGCCCGCCGGCTGGCCGCGCGCCGGGGAGCCAGGCAATGATCGCAACCCGCCATCTGCATAAAAGGTTTGGCGGCTTCACTGCCACCAACGACCTGACGTTCCGCCTGGAACCGGGTTCCCGTCATGCCCTGATCGGGCCGAACGGCGCAGGCAAGACAACCCTGATCAACCTGCTGACCGGCATGCTGCAGCCCACGTCGGGCGACGTACTGCTGGGGGACGTGTTGCTCAACGGCATGCGGCCCGAGGCGCGCGTCAAGTTGGGCCTGGTCCGCACCTTTCAGATCAACACACTGTTCCTGGACATGACGCCGCTGGAGGCCGTCTCCCTCGTCATCATGACGCGCGAGGGGGCCACGTCGTCGCTGTTCGGTTCCTTGCGCAAGCAAGGCCCGGCGGCCCGGGAAGCGCTGGCGCTGCTGGACCGCATGGGGCTGCGCGCCGACGCGCATCGGCTGACCCGGCATCTGCCCTATGGCCGCCAACGCCTGATCGAGATCGCCCTGGCGCTGGCGCGCAAGCCCAAGGTCTTGCTGCTGGATGAACCCGCCGCGGGCGTGCCGTCCGCCGACAGCAAGCAGGTCTTCCAGATTCTTGACGAGTTGCCCAAGGACGTTTCGATCCTGCTGATCGAACACGACATGCGCCTGGTATTCCGCTTTGCGCAGCAGATTTCGGTACTGGTCGGCGGCGCGCTGGTCGCCAGCGGCACTCCCGATGCGATTGCGTCCAACCCCCGGGTGCGCGAGGTCTACCTCGGCCAGACCCGTCTCGATACGGTGACCGCATGATGGACCCCGCGATGGACCGCACCAGGCCTGCCGGCACCGCCTCGCCAGCCGGCGCGGTATTGCTGGAACTCGATCACGTCGACGCGGGATATGGCGATGCCATCGTGCTTGAACAGCTTTCCTTGCGGATCGAAGCCGGCCGCAGCCTGGCCGTGCTGGGCCGCAATGGCGTGGGCAAGACGACCTTGCTGGAGACGATTGTTGGCAACACGCGGTTGATGGGTGGCGCCTTGCGGTGGCAAGGACGGGACATCACATCCATGGCCCCCAATCAGCGCGCGCGCGGCGGCATTGGCTGGGTGCCGCAGGAACGCGAAGCCTTTCCCTCGTTGACCGTGCAGGAAAACCTGACGGTGGTGGCCTGCCCCGGTCCATGGACGCTGGCTCGGGTGTACGACCTGTTTCCGCGCCTGCGGGAACGCCGCCGCAACTTCGGCAATGAATTGTCGGGCGGCGAGCAGCAGATGCTGGTGATCGCCCGCGCGCTCATGACCAATCCCAAACTGCTGCTGCTGGACGAACCGATGGAAGGCCTGGCGCCGATCGTGGTCGAGGAACTGTCGGCCGCCATCCGCCGCCTGCACGACGAAGAAGGGCTGACATCCATTGTGGTCGAGCAGCATCCCATCATTGCCCTGGCCATGACGCAGGACGTGATCGTCCTGGAACGCGGCCAGATCATTCATCACGCCCCGAGCGCGGAACTGGCGCGCGACGGGGAAGCGCTCGACCGTCTGCTTGGCGTGACGGCCTGAGCCCCGGCGCCCCGCCCCAACCTTTTTTAGAGAGTCCACATCATGGGAATCCAGGATACCGACAAGACGCTGCCGTCGAACCGCATGGTGTTCGAACTGCGGCGCGACTTGAGCCGCTTCCAGGCCTTTCAGCAGGACATGGAAGCCTGCATGACGCAGTACGGCCTGACCGATGCCGAGAAGGAAGCCTGGCGCAACATCGACATCGAAGCGTTGGCGCGCATGGGCATGCACCCCTATTTTCTGCCGCAGGTGGCGCGGCTGTTCCGGGGTGGCAGCCGCAATCACAACGACAGCGATGCCGCACGGCTGTACGCCGAAAAGATGCGGATCCCGACGTGACGGGAATGGCGGCATCTGCACGCTGCATCTGCATGCGTCGGCTGACCGCATCGACTCTTTGAAACCGACCATTCAAGCAAGGACCTGCCATGGCCAAACTCATTGCCGCCCTGGGCGTCGCGCACGCACCGGGTGTGACCGGCTGGATCGACAAATCCCCGCAGCACGAGCAGGACGCCGTGCTGGCCGGCTACGCCGAATTCGCGCGCCGCATGGAAGCACTCAAGCCCGATGTGATCATTGGCGTCGCCAACGACCACCTGCTCAATTTTTCGCTCGATAACGTGCCCGACTTTTGCGTGGGGCTGGGTGATCAATGGGCGGGTCCGGCCCCGTGGTTCAAGGACTGGCTGAACGTGCCCGACTACACGATCACCGGCCACCGCGAACTGGGCCGTGCGCTGGTGCGGGATGCCGCCAAGGCGGGCATCAACCACGCCTTTGCCGACCAGCTGCTGTTTGACGATAACTGGTCCGTGCCGCTGAAGTTCCTGGTCCCGCGTTATGAACCGCGCTTCGTTCCCATCCACATGAATCCGATCGTGCCACCCGTGCCGAGTGCGGAACGATGCCTGGCCGTCGGTGCGCAGATCGCGCGCACGGTGGCCGCCTTCCCTTCAGACGAACGCGTCGTGCTGATGGCCACCGGTGGCCTGTCGCACGACCCGGGCGGCAAAGACTACTTTACCGTCCATGAAGGCTTTGACCGCTGGTTCATGGAACTGCTGGAAGGTGGCGACCTGGACCGGGTGCGGCAGGAACTGACGTTCGAGAAGCTGCTGACGGGCGGTGACGGCGGCGCAGGCGAACTGCTGGCGTGGATCGTGGCGATGGGCGCCGCCGCGGAGTGCGGCAACGCCAAGGCCGAAAGCGTGTTCTACGTGCCGTCCGTGCAGATGCGCTGCGGCATGGGCGGCTCGTACTGGTCGCTGGATCAGTAGGCGGGCCGGGCTGGGGTGGCACCGGGCCCGGCGGGCGCGGGCGTTTGGGGCTTCGGCCCGGCGGACTCGGGGGCGGGCTCAGACCCGGGGGCGGGCTCAGACCCGTGCGCGGGCGCGTCGTTCCCCGGCAGCACCTTGGGATCCACGGTGGCCAGCGGATCGTGCAGCAAGGCGTGTTCGTCGGGCAGGTCGTCCACTTGTTCCAGCGCCTGCGATAGCGTGACCTTGGGGTTCGCCCAGGCCGCATTGGCGGCGGTCAGCAAGGGGGCGGCGCCTTCCTTGATGAACTGGTGGCGGTCGAGCAGCAGGCGGTCGAACACGGGTTCCAGCGTGGCCGTCTCCGGATCGCACACCAGGGCCCACCGTTCGCGCGACGTGCCGGCGTCGCCCACGCGCACGATGTAGCCGACGTCGGACAGGGTGTCGAGCACGGTCATCAATTCTTCGTGATGCAGGTGCAGCCGGTTGCGCAAGCTGCGGGTGCTCAGGCCCACTTTCTTGGCGGCGCGGGCCGCGATCAGCGCGCGCAAGATGGCCATCGCGTCAATGAATGGCGCACCCGAGTGCCGTTCGTCGGCCCATCGGCCCATGCGGATCAGCGGCAGGCTGGCGGCCAGGATGGCGCCGAAGAGCGTCACCAGCCACGACAAGTAGACCCACAGCAAAAAGATCGGAAGCGTCGCGAAGGCGCCGTAGATCACCGTGTAGGACGGGAAACGTGTCAGGTAGAAGGCAAAGCAGGCCTTCATGATTTCGAGCACGACCGCCGCCGCAAAGCCGCCGGTCAGCGCATCGCGCGCTTCGACCTGGCGGTTCGGCACGACAATGAACAGCGCGGCAAACGCCAGACCCGTCAGCACCATCGGCAGGAAGGACAGCAGGACTTCCAGCGGGGCAATCGTGTTTCCGACCAGGCCCATCGATTCGCGAGCCAGGAACGACGTGGCCCACAGGCTGGCGCCCATCAACACGGGCCCGAGCGTAAGTGTGGCCCAGTAGATCAGCACCCGCTGCGGCAGCGCGCGAGCCTTGCGTACATGCCATATCTCGTTCAGCGCGTGGTCGATGGTCAGCATCAGGGACAGCGCGGTAAAGACCAGGAAGACGCCACCGATCGCAGTCAGGCGGGACGCCTTCTGCGCGAAATCATTCAGGTAGCCCATGATGTTCTGGGCGACCGATGGCGGCATCAGGTTGGTGACCAGATATTCTTCCAGCGCGCCCTGGAATTGATTGAACAGCGGAAACGCGGTGAACAGGGCCAGCGCCACGGCCAGCAGCGGCACCATGGACAACACGGACGTAAAGGTCAGGCTGGACGCGACCTGGGTGATGCGTTCTTCGTCGGCGCGCTTGGCGGCGAACCGCAAAAGGCGTCCAATACGGCTCAGCATCGACTCTTTGGCCGTCCACCGGGCGCGCAGCGCCGCGCGGCGGGCCGCAATACCCCGCGGCGTTTCCGAATGGGCGTCCACTGGAGCGGCGTCGGACGGGCCTGGGGCGGGTGCGGGTGTGGGTGCTGCGCCCGGTGCAGGCACGGGCGCCGCGTGCAGGGCGGAATCGGGGTACGGATCTGGCCGGGTTGCGGGTTTTCCGGCGGGGGTGCTCTCGGTGGATATGCGCTCAGTCATGACGAGAGATAATACAGGCCTATGAATATTCTCATTTTGTACTACAGCCGCCAGGGCGCCACGCGCCAGCTGGCCGAACAGATCGCGCTGGGCGTCGAACGGGTGCCGGGCATGACGGCCCGGCTGCGGACCGTACCGCCCGTGTCCGCCGTCTGCGAAGCCACCGCGCCGGCCATCCCTGACGACGGTCCCCCGTATGTGGAGCAGAGCGACCTGGACGACTGTGTCGGCCTGGCGCTGGGATCCCCCACGCGCTACGGCAATATGGCGGCGCCGCTCAAGCACTTCATTGACAGCACCACTTCGGCCTGGCTCAGCGGCACGCTGGCGGGCAAGCCGGGGGCGGTCTTCACGTCCACCGGGTCGATGCACGGCGGGCAGGAAGCCACCCTGCTGTCGATGATGATTCCGCTGCTGCACCATGGCATGGTCATGGTCGGCCTGCCCTATTCCGAGCCCGCACTGATGGGCACGCGCACTGGCGGCACGCCGTACGGCGCGTCGCACGTGGCGGGGGTTGACAACACCCTGCCGATCAGCGCGGACGAAAAGCACTTGGCGCAGGTGCTGGGGACGCGGCTCGCGCAGACCGCGCGGGCGCTGCATCTTGGCCGGCAACGCGGCGACGCATGAACGATAACCGCACGAACCATGACCGCATGAACCATGACTGCATGAACCATGACCGCAGGAACATTGAACGCAGGAACATTGAACGCATGACCATGACCGCATGAACCACGACCTGCCCCCCGGCGCGCCGCAAAGCCCCCCACCCCGCCTGCCCGCCCAGCTGAGCCCTGGCCTGCGCCTTGGCGCTTCCGTGTCCCTGATCGCGTTGATCGTGCTGTGCGTGTTGTGGGAAACGGTGCTGGCGCCCGTGCGGCCGGGGGGCACGCTGCTGGCGCTCAAGGCGTTGCCGCTGCTGCTGCCGCTGCGCGGCGTGCTGCGCGGCAATCTGTACACGTTCCAGTGGGCGTCGATGCTGATGCTGCTGTACTTCATGGAAGGCATCGTCCGCGCCACCAGCGACCCGGGATTCTCGGCCAACGTGGCGTGGGTCGAAGTGCTGCTGTCCACCGTGTTTTTCTGGTGCGCGGTGTTGTACGTGCGGCCGGCCAAACGTGCGCACAAGCAGGCAAAAAGCGCCGCGGAAACGGCTGCCAAAGCGGCGACTGCAGCGGCTGCGGCGACGGCAGCGCCTGCGGCGGCTACCGATTCATTCCCGACGGCGTCTCCTTCCGCGGCACCGGCTGCATCCGCCTCCCAGGCGCCTTTGGTTCCAGCCCCCCGGAACACGCCGGACTGACCGGCCGATGATCCCGACATCTGCGCCCTGCCCGTCCGCCCTCCCCCTTCTTCCTGCCACCTTGTCATGACTTCTTCAACCTCCCTGCTACAGGCGCTGACCGACCGCATCGGCGCTGATCACGTGCTGACCGGCGACGCCGCCGCGCCCTACCTGACGGACTGGCGGCAGCGTTACACCGGCGCTGCCCAAGCCGTCGTGCGGCCGGGATCGACCCAGGAAGTCGCCGCGGTCATGGCCTGCTGCGCCCAGCATGGCGTGCCGGTCGTGCCGCAGGGAGGCAACACGGGTCTGGCCGGCGCCGCCACACCCGATGCGTCCGGCAAAGCGGTGGTGATCTCGCTGCAGCGCCTGCAGCAGATTCGCGCCATCGACACCGACAACGACACCATGACCGTCGAAGCCGGCTGCATCCTGCAGAACGTGCAGCAGGCCGCGCGCAATGCGGACCGCCTTTTTCCGCTCAGCCTCGCGTCCGAAGGCAGTTGCACGGTCGGCGGCAACCTGGCGACCAACGCCGGCGGCACCCAGGTGCTCCGTTATGGCAACACCCGCGAGCTGGCGCTGGGCCTGGAAGTCGTCACGCCCGATGGCGAGATCTGGGATGGCCTGCGTGGACTGCGCAAGGACAACACCGGCTACGACCTGCGCGACCTGTACATTGGCAGTGAAGGCACCCTGGGCATCATCACCGCGGCCACGCTGCGCCTGTACCCATTGCCGGTCGCGGTCTGCACGGCATTGGTCGCACTGCGGTCGATGGACGACGCCGTCGCCTTGCTTGCACGATCGCGCGCGGGGTTCGGCGCCTCACTGACCGGCTTCGAAGTCATGTCTGGCGTCAGCCTTGAACTGGTCGTGCGCATGTTCCCGCAGCAGTCGCTGCCCCTGCCCACGTCACCCTGGTTTGCGTTGCTCGAAGTGTCCGACAGCGAAAGCGAGGCCCACGGCCGCGAGCGTTTCGAGACCGTCCTGGAAGGCGCGCTGGAAGCTGACCTGGTGCAGGATGTGGTGATCGCCGCCAACATCGCGCAGGGCCGAGCCTTGTGGCACCTGCGTGAAAGCATTTCGCTTGCGCAGTCGGCCGAAGGCAAGAACATCAAGCACGATATTTCCGTGCCGATCTCGAAGATCGCCCAGTATGTCCGCACCACCGACGCCCTGCTGCAGGACCTGATCCCCGGTGCACGGAACATTACGTTCGGCCACCTGGGCGACGGCAACCTGCACTACAATCTGACCCGCCCGGAAACCATGACCGAGCCAGACTTTCTGGCACGGCAATACGACGTCTATCGTGTAGTGCATGACAGCGTGCATGCCCACCAGGGCTCGATCAGCGCCGAACACGGCATCGGTCAACTGAAGCGCGACGAATTGCTGCGCTACAAAAGCCCGCTGGAAATGGCATTGATGCGTCGGATCAAGGACGCGCTGGATCCCAAGGGACTGATGAACCCTGGCAAGGTGCTGGTGGGAACGGGGGATGGCGACAGCGCAGTAACGGGCGACTAAACGCCCCGGCCCGTCAGGCCCCGCTGCGGAGGATTTGCGGTGCGGGTTTCGAGGTTTTTTTGGCTGCCGCTTTCGACGACGCCGGCTTGGCCTGCACCGCCGACGTCGCTGTCCCGGCCGGCACCGAATCATCGGGCAGGCTTTCGAAGTCCACCCCCAGCAGTTCAAACACCTGCATCGCAAGAATGCGACAGGCGCTGTTCAAGGCTGCGGGCAACCGGGCCGGCACGTCGTCCTGCAGCAGCAGCTTGGTCGACGACAGCGCGGGAATCGGGTCCAGGATCCGGTCCTGGTAATGCCCCATGAACATTTCGACCGACTTGTTGGCCGCATCGCGCGACCACGCATTCGTCGGCCACTGGAACGGCAGGGCCCAGGCGCGCGGCAGCCATTCCAGGTCGCGCAGCACCGTGCGGATATCTTCGTGCGAATCCCGGAAGGGCAAAATGACCAGGTCCGCCAGGGATGCCAGGTGGCTGTCCATGTCCGACCGGTTGCCGCCACCATCGATCACCCCGAACCACTCATCGACATGGTTCAGCGTCGTGATCACCTGCCCCAGCACTTCCGGTTCGCGCGCATCGAACGGCAGGTACTTGCGGCCTTCCTTGGAAAGACGTTCCCGTTCGATGTCGGTCAGCACGCACACGACACGTTTGCCCAGCAGCCCCATGCCATGCGCGATCATGTGCGACAGCGTCGTCTTGCCGGTGCCGCCTTTGTTGCCGAGCACGCAAACGATCTGGGCCATGAAGTGTCCTTGTACAGGGAAGTGGGTAGCCTGACGGCCGAATGATCCGGCAGTATCGCCTGGCCTCATCCCCCTTCAAGCCCGAAAAAGCCGCTACATTACGTACGACTTTTGCCGATCGGCCGCGGAAACGGGCTGGAACGCAGGAAGGAGGCGCCATGAGCTGGGACGCAACACCGCCCAGCTGCTGGGCAACCAGAACTACATGGTTGTCGAAAGCATCTCCAGCTATCTGTCCGACCCCGACAAGACCGAAGCCAAATGGCGGCCCATCGTCGCCAACTTCGAAAAGACCCTGGTTTCCGTCAACACCCTGCTTGCCGACGTCAAACAGGAAAAAGGCGATTTTGTGCTGGAACCGGCCTACGTCAAGCTGCAGGAAATGTTGAACGGGCGGGTGACGTTGCTGACGCGGCTCAAGGCGATGGACGCCCCGACTACCGCCGAAGAGGTCGCCCTGCTCAAAGAGATCAACGCCCGCTACATGACGCTGGTAGCCAGCACCCGCAAGGCGCTGGCCGAATTGAACGCGTATCTGAAGGACCAGAAAAAGTAGCGGAATCGCAATCGGCGCCCGTCAGACACCCGACGACATGGCATCCGGCTGCGCAGCCCCCAGCATATACTCGCGCTTTTCCGCCGCCCGATCGCGGCCCGCCGCCACCACCGTGTCGTAGGCTTGCCGGATCAGCTGCGCGTCGTTGCCGTTCAGCAAGCGATTATCCGACAGCATCTGCCGCCAGCGCCGCGCGCCGTCCTGGCCATTCACCAGATTCAAGATATGCCGCGCCACGCAGCGCAGCGGCTCGCCCGCAGCAATACGCTCTGCCGTGTAGGCCGTCATCGCGTCCACCACCTCTTCATCGGACGGCAACGGCACGTCAGGCCACAGGCGTGCCGACATCTCCGACAAGGATCGGGGGCGCTGGTAGGCCTCGCGCCCGATCATCACGCCATCCAGCGTCACGCCATCATGCGGCGCCAGTTCTTCCACGATCTGATCCGCCGTGCGCAACCCGCCATTCAGCACGAACACCGCATCCGGAAAATCCCGCTTCAAGCGCCGGGCCACGTCGTAGCGCAGCGGCGGGATTTCGCGATTTTCCTTTGGCGACAGCCCCTTCAGGATCGCGTTGCGCGCATGCACGATGAACACGCGGCAACCGGCGTCGTACGATGCGCCCACAAAGTCCCGCACAAAACCGTAGGACTCGTTCTTGTCCAGCCCGATCCGGTGCTTGAGCGTGACCGGGATATCCACCGCGTCGCGCATCGCCTTGTAGCAGTCCGCCACCAACATCGGGTCGGCCATCAGGCAGGCGCCGAACGATCCCTTCAGCACCCGTTCGGACGGGCAACCGCAATTCAGGTTGATCTCGTCATACCCCCACCGCTCGCCCATTCTGGCTGACGTGGCCAGCGCGTCCAGTTCGCTGCCGCCCAGTTGCAGGGCGATCGGATGTTCGGACGCGTCGAAGTCAAGGTGACGTTCCGGATCGCTGTACGCCAGCGCGCCGGTGGTGATCATTTCGGTGTACAGCCGTGCACGAGGCGCGAGCAGCCGATGGAAGTAACGGCAATGCCGGTCTGTCCAATCGATCATGGGTGCGACGCACAGGCGCCAATCCCGCCCGTCGGGCGGAAGGTGTGAAGGTGTCAAAGCATTCTGCCAGGTGAAGCGCGGACAACCCGCAAGTTTACTGCGTGCGTGACCGCTGCTGTAACGGCCGTTGCGCCGCGGCACCAACAGCCCACGCAACAGCCGACCCAGCCGGCCCCCTACCGCACCTTGCACGCCCCCTTGCGTGCATCCCCTGGCGGGCAGAAATTGCTGTCGCGATCGGGGGTGCAGCTGCCGCTGGACTGGCCGAACGGGCATGCCGGGGCGGGAGTGGGCGAGCCGCCGGCAGGCACCGAAATGCATCCCGCGCAGCACATCAACGCCGCCATCAACGCGCAGGCTGTCTTCATCATCGATCCATCCCGGTTCTGTATGCCAACCCGCATTGTGCTACAGGCACTCGACCCGATCGCGTCCCAGGGTCTTGGCGCAGTACATCGCCTTGTCGGCCTGCCGCAAAGCGTCGGCAATGGGCGTGCCGCTGGTCCAGACCGTCACGCCCGCGCTGACCGTGATGCGCCCGGCCACCGGATGGGCCGCCGCGAAGATCACCGCACGAATGCGCTCGGCCAGTTGCACGGTGCCGTCATAGCCCACGCCCACCGACACGACCAGCAGCTCTTCGCCGCCCCATCGGCCCAGCACATCGGTCGAACTCAATTGATCGTTGATGTGGCGGACCAGGAAGATCAGCAGCTCGTCGCCAACCAGATGGCCATAGATGTCGTTGACGCGTTTGAAGTGATCCACGTCGACCAGGATCAGGCCGACCATGACGCCCGGTTTTTCCGACAGCCCCGTGAACACCTGGTCCAGTCCGCGGCGATTGGCGATGCCGGTCAATCCGTCCGTCAGGGCCGCCGTTTCCATGCTGCGCGCCAGCAAGGCCGCGCGTTCGTATTCACGGTCCAGCACCGCGACCAAGGACAAGGCAATCAGGATCAGGATATGGGCGGTGTAGGCGTTGATCAGCAGGCCGGCCACCGTCACGTCCCAATAGCCCGGGCCATACAGGGCCAGGATGACGACGCTGGGCAGCATGGCCAGCACGAAAATGCTGACCGACATGATGATGGCGACGCGGTGGCGGAACAGCACGAAGGCCGCCACATACATGATGGGCATCCACTGCAGGGTGTTCGCGACGGTGTAGATGCGGTTGTCGGCCTGGATGACCGTGAACGAAAACAGCGCGCCAATGAAGTAGATCGACGCGCCCGTGTACACGATGACTTCGGCATGGCCGCGATAGCGCGGCGCCGCGACGATGGTGATCATTCCGCCCCCGAACAGGGCAAGCAGAAAGGGATAGCCGTAACGATCGAAGGGCGAGATCAATCCCGCACTCGATTCGAACACCCACAACAGCCCGACGACCACGCCGGCACATGCACACATCGCGCTGATGATCAGGCGACGGCGGCGGCCCAACAATCCATTCATGAACCGGTTTCTCGACTACGCCCAGCCGACATACTAGCCGCTAACACGTAGGTCCCGGAAGACAGCACCGCCGATAAATTCGCATGGCGCTGCGGGGCAGGTTCTAGGGTGAGAGTCTTGCAGAATTCTTACGTCATGCGTCGCAGGATCGCCGGCACGCAGGACTGAAAGGCGTCGCGATCCCGATCCCGTTCGGCATACAGTTCGCGCAGCGTGAAAGGCAGGCCGACCGACGCGGCGATCTCGAGCAATCGATTGGGCGCATCGGCCGCGTCGGGAATGTCGTGCACCCGTTCGGCCAGATGCGGATCGTCGTGCAGCAGCCGAAAAAAGGCCTGTACGTGTTGCTGTGACATGGTCGCGCTCCGGGGCATGAATGCCGGATTGTAGGAGCGCAACCGCTGCGTCAGCAACGCGCGTAAACGGTGTCCATGAAAGGCGAGCCGTCCGGGAAGTTCACGGTCATGCGGATCGCGCCCCCGGCGTCGATGAACGGTCGCGACGCAGGTGCGCACGCACTCTGGCGGCCGGCCTGGATCATGTCTTCACGTGCCTGGTCCAGTGTCTTGCCCGACGAGGCAAAGCCCTGGGCCATCGCGACCGGGTCCGACGCCAGTTGGCCGACGAGCACGACCTGGTTGCTCTGCGCGTAGATGCGCGTGTAGCGCATGGCCTGCGTCGCGCCTGGCGGGGTGGCCGGGGGCGTGGCAGGCGTCAACTGGGCCGACGTCTTGCTGGCGACGTCGCGCGCCACATCGCAGATGCTGATGCCGTTGAGCGTCTTCTGGCAGACCTGATCAACGGGTTGTGCGTAGGCGGCGGCACCCGTCATGACGGCAATGGCCGCGCCCAAACCGGTCAATGCCTGACGGACGGACGGGGCGATGAAAAAGACTTGAGACATGGGACACCCTTCGGGGAAGAATCCAGCCTGCATTCTAGGGGGCCAACCGTATCCGCAAGGCAAGCGCTTGTGTGGGACTGCAACTTGCTCAGACAACAACAGGGCCACTTTCATCGGCAATGAGAGTATTTGTGAGATTCATAACCGCCGGTTATGCACCAACGCAGGGAAAGCTTGGTGAAAGCCCTTAATCCTGTGGTGGCAGATTGTCTTCACCCTGTAACAACTACAGGGAAGTCCCGAGCAGCGCCCGAGGGCAGGCGGGTCTATATTGGAATCGCACCATCACAAAAAATATGAGGAGCGAGACATGCATGCATCAACATTCTTGGTCATAGCGCTCATTGCAGTTTCTTTTCCGGCAATGGCACTTCTCTTGGCCCTGGGACTCTGTAAAGCGGCAAAGACCGCGGATATTCAAGAGCGCAACGCGTCTGACGCTTTGATGCGGATGACCATGGGCGGCTAGTCGCCTTTTTTGATAAGCCGGGGCATTCCCGGCGGCATCCACCGCGCTGGACTTGGCAAGGGATGTCACCCCAACGGGCCGAAAGGCCCGTTCTGCTTTTTGGGGGCCCGGCAGGATCAGCGGCCAACCGCCGCCGCCGAGTTCATGTCGTCGACGATCACCTTGTCGCGCAGCTGCAGGAAAATGATGGTCTGCGTGTCGAGCCGCGCCGCGCAGCGCGCGGACTGCGGCGCACGCGTGTTGTCGCCTTGCAGGAAATAAAAGCTGCCGTCCGGCCATTCGAAGGTGATGCGCCCTTCCTGACGCGTGCCCACCGCGGGCCCGGGCCGGTCCGAATCCCCGAAGCGGGCCAGGCTGCGAATCGCGTTCTGGCACTGGCGCAAGATTGCGGCGTCCACCCGCTCGGCATGTTTTTCGGGCGTGTCGGCCAGCAGCACGCTGGCAATCCACCCAACGATAGCCAGCGCGACGACGGCCACGATTCCCTTCATCACACGCCCCATGCCTATCCCTTTCACGCCAACTGATGCGGCTTTCTGCTCATCCATGATGCGCCGCGCGAAGCTATGAAGTGCCTGCGCAAAACAAAACGGCCTTGATGCAAAAGCATCAAGGCCGTTCTGAAAATCTGGTTGCGGGGACAGGATTTGAACCTGTGACCTTCGGGTTATGAGCCCGACGAGCTGCCAGACTGCTCCACCCCGCGTCTGAGAAATGAATATTACACCATTTTTGCATCGGCTGCTTGAACCAGGGCAGTCGCCTGCCCTGTCTGCCGTGCAATGACGATCAGGTTGCCATTGCCGCCTGCATCAGTTCTTCCTTGCGAGCCTTCATCTGCTCGCCCAATTCTTTCAGGTCCACCTTCTTGCTCACGACCTTCGTGAACATCTCTTCCTCTTCTTCTTCGACGTGGTGGCTCACGTACTCGCCCAGCACGGTGACCTTGGCGTCGTACAGGTCGTCGCCGGGGTGCATGCCTTCAACCTGGGCAATCAGGTCCTTGGCGCTGGCGTGTTCCACCTCAGCTTCGTCGAGCATGTCGGCAAACACCTCGTCTGCCTTGCGCAGCGCGGGATAGAAAAGCTCTTCTTCCAGCTGCGTATGCACCGTCAATTCCATACAGACTTCACGTGCAATGCTTTCCTTTTCCGAATCGTCCTTGGCGTCCTCGAAGGCCTTGAACAGCTTCTTGGCCTTGCGGTGATCGTCGAGCAGCAAGCTGAGGGCGACCTTCTGACCTGCGGGGATGGAAGACTTGTTCATGGAATGCTCCAGAGTAGGTTTTGACACAACTCCTACAGCAATCGGCGTGCCCGCCCTGATCCCCGGTAGCCCTCACATCATTGCAACATCCAACCAAATTTCCTTTTTCTTTTCAATGTCTTAGTCCTATGATGGGAGACCGGCTCGTAGCAGCCCGGCCATCTTCTCTTTCCCCGCCATCACAAGGTATTGAATGACGACGATTCGCCGTATTGCCCTGACGTGCACGCTTTCCGGCGTGTTCGGACTTGCCGGACTCCCCCTTGCCACCGCCCAGACCGTTGTTGCGGTCAACGCACCCCCTGCCAGCCGGCCGGCGGTCGATACGCGCTGGGACGCGAGCTTCGCGGCGTTTGCCGAAGAAGACAAATTGCATGCGCCCAAGCCGGGCGGTGTGCTGTTCGTGGGCAGCTCGTCGATCCGGATGTGGAGCGACCTGGAAACCGACTTCAAGTCGTTGCCCGTGGTCGTCAAGCGGGGCTTTGGCGGCTCGCGCATGCTGGACTGTGCGACCCACCTGCAGAAGCTGGTCACGCCCTACAAGCCGAAGGTGGTGCTGGTCTATGCGGGTGACAACGATCTGGCCGAAGGCCTGACCCCGCAAGACGTGCTGAAAAGCTTTTCGAATTTCGTGGAAGGCGTGCGGGACACCCTGCCCGATACCCGTATCGTCTACATCTCGATCAAACCCAGCCCGTCCCGGATGCAGCTGCTGCCGCAGATCCGCGAAACCAACACGATGATCCAGTCGTATACGCAGTCGGTGGCCAACGCCGATTACATCGATATCTTCACGCCCATGATGAACGCATCAGGCAAGCCGCGCGGCGAACTCTTCCGCGAAGACGACCTGCACCTGAATGCGTCCGGCTATGCCCTGTGGCGCAACATCATCTCGGCGCATCTGGATTCGCCGGCGACGGCGACGGCCCAGCAGGCGGCACGCTAGCCCGCGCACTTCCCGCTGCATCCGCCGGCTCCGAGCCGGCTTTTTTACGCGGTGCGCGGGACTCGAAGGCCAGCACCAGCCTGGCCACGACATACAACACCACGATGCATCCCACGAACATGACCGGATCGATCCACATCGGCCGGCCGGGATTGGTCTCGCCCAGCAGCGCCAGCGCGAGCAGCACCAGCACCAGGTGCGCGCAGAACACCGGCAACGACGCGGCGCCCATGGTCTCCAGCCACTTGAGCCTGGGTGCGTGGGACTTGAGCCAGGATTCGAAGTGAATCACCAAGATCATCAGCGCAAAGAAGTCGACCAGGCGCATCGGACCCAGGTGCCATTTGTCGAAGACAAAATTGATGGGGTGCCCCATCGGGAACGGTTCCTGGCCGGTCAGGTGCCGCCAGATGAAGAACACCACGGCAACCACGATCGACGCGTTGACCAGCCAGCGCGGAAACTCGCCGCGCTTTTCGGCAGGCGTCTGCGCATGCCGGGCGCCCATCCACAGGCCGAAGATCCACAGGGCCTGCCACGCGAAGGTTTCGAACGAACCGGTTTCGCGGAACGGCACGGACAGCCCCGTCATGGCCACCAGCCAGTCGTACAGCACCTTGGACAGGCCGAACTGTGTCGCCACCCACAAGGCCCCGCTAAGGGCCGCGATGGCCCGCCAGCCGTGCTGCAGGCCGTAAGCCAGCACCCAGGGACTCAGCAACATGAACATCACGTAGATCGGCAGGATATCCAGCAGCGGCGGGTTGTAGATCAGCAGCAGCGAGGCCCACAGTCCAGTCGTCGGATGCGCGAGATAGAACGAGATCAGATTGCGCGCGGCCGCCTGGTCAAAGGTCATGCCTAGCCAGGCAATCACCGTGAACAGGAACAGCAGCGACGCCGCCTGGCAGAGGTAGACCACCATGGCGCGGCGCAGGAAGGCCTTGCGCATGGCGGGAATGCCTTCTTTCATGGAGCGCTGCGTGTACACCAGGCCGGCCATGTAGGCCGACAGCATCACGAAACCTTCCGCCGCCGACACGAATCCGAAGGGCTGGCCCAGCGGCAAGGCAAAGAAGGTCGGCAAGTGCGTCGACAGCATCAGCACCAGCATCAGGCCGCGCAGCGCGTCGAGCTCCCAACGGCGTGACCGTCCCGCCGTGGGCGGTGCGGCCATGCCGACGGTAGCGGACGCGGCGGAATGGGAAGGTGTTGCGGAAGTCGGCATGGTCACAGGCAAAAGGGGGTCTCGGTCAAACCGCAGGCGGCAGGGGTCAGCCAGCCTGCTTCATTTTCTTGGCGCGCGCTTCGGTCACCGCATAGGCCACCGTGCCGATCACCAGGGGAATGAGATAGTAAATCGCCCGGTAGGCCAGCAAGGCCGCCAGCAGGGCCGACGCCGGCATGCGGTCGCCAAGCATGGCGATGAAGACCGCTTCCAGCACGCCCAGGCCCGCAGGCACATGGGTCAGCACGCCAGCCACGGCGCTCATGAGCAGCACGGTCAGCACGGCCGTGAACTCGATCTTCTGCTGCAACAGCAGGTAGATGATGCTGGCCATGACGGACCAGTTCACGACCGAGATCACGCATTGCGTGGCCGCCAGGCGAAAACTGGGCAGCGTCAGTTCCTGCTTGCGGATCGTGTAGGTGCGCTTCTTGGCAAATGCACACAGGCAGAAGTACACCGCGGCGATCGCCAGCAGCGCCGCGCCCAGCACCTGCAAGGCCGTTGATCCGACCTTCCAGCCATCGGGCACATCAATCGGGGCGAACAGGAACGCCGCGCCGCCCAGCACGAAGTAGCCCAGCCAGTTGGTGATCACGCTCAGGGCATACACCCGCGTGATGACGCCCTTGTCCAGGCCCAGCCGTGTGTAGAGCCGATACCGGAAGCCTACGCCGCCCACCAGCGCCCCCAGGTTCAGGGTGAACACATAGCTGATCGACGCCACCAGCAGCACCTTGAGCTTGCTCAATCCGTGCTGCGTGTAGATACGTCCCAGCAGATCAAAGGAACTGAACAGCAGGTGACTGGCCGCGGCAAGCAGCACGGCCAGCGCCAGCGTCGACGTCTTGTACGCCGTGATGGACTCGCGCACTTCTCCCCATTCCACGGCTCTGGCCTGCGTCACCAGCAACCAGATCACAAGGATGAAGAACACGCCGGTCAGGATACGTTTGGCCCAGGGCCACCACGCCTTCTTCGCGCCCTGCCCGGTTTGCGGATGGACCGCTTCGGTCATGGCTTGTGCCCTGTCATCAAGATTCGCATGTGGCCCCCCGCTCGGTATCGGCCTTTTCGGCCAGCGCCTGCGGAGGCGGTGTCACACGCGCCAGACGCGGCGTGTGCGCCGGCAGCCAGCCTATCCACGCCGGGAAACGGCGCAGCACGTGGAACACCAGGAAGCCGAGTGTCAGGCGCCAGATGGATCGGCGGCGGCCGGGCTCGGGTTCGATCTTCTTGCAGTGATGGGCAATCAGGTACTGCAGCCGTTCGCGCAGCACGGAATTGAACGGCTTGTCCCGAATGATCAGGTTGGCCTCAAGGTTCAAGGACAGGCTGAGCGGATCCAGGTTGCTCGATCCGACCGTCGACCATTCATCGTCGGCGTACGCCACCTTGCCGTGCAAGGGCCGCTCGCAATACTCGTAGATCGTGACGCCCGCCGACAGCAGGTAGTCGTGCAACAGGTGCGCCGCCACTTTCACGATCGGCATGTCGGGCTCGCCCTGCAGGATCAGCGTGACCTTCACGCCCCGCCTGGCGGCCTTGGCCAAGTCCCGCAGCAATCGGTAGCCCGGAAAGAAATAGGCATTGGCAATCGTGATCTCCTGCCGCGCGGCACGGATCGCGATGCGGTAATGCTGTTCGATATCGGTGTGATGACGTTCGTTGTCGCGCGTCACGAACAGGGTTTGCGCTTCGCCCGCGGTTTCGCGATTTGCAGCGACCGGCGGCGTATCGCCACGGCCCCGCCATCGGCGGCGGCGGTCGGGCTGCGTCAGCACGGCGCGCGCAAACCGGTGGATGGTGTCAACGATCGGGCCTTCGGCTTCGACCGCGTAGTCCTGCTTGGCCTGCGGGCCGAAGTCGCCCAGGTGCTCGGCGGAATAGTTGATGCCGCCAATGAACGCGATTTCGCCATCGACCACGACGATCTTGCGGTGCATGCGCCGGAACACGTTGGTCCGCATCCCCAGCACCTTAGGGCGGGGGTCGAACACATGGAAGCGCACGCCCGCCGTCGTCAGTGACGCCAGGAATTCCGGCGTCAGTTCGCTGGACCCGTAGCCGTCCACCGTGACCAGCACTTCCACACCGCGCTGGGCCGCCGCGACCAGAACGTCGCGCAGTTCATACCCCACCTTGTCTTCAAACAGGATGAAGGTCTCGAGCAGCACTTCCTTCTTGGCGTTCGCGATCGTTTCAAACACGCGTGGAAAGAACGCCTCGCCGTTTTCCAGCAGGCGGATCCGGTTGCCCGGCACCCATTCCCATTTCATAACGTCAACTCCGCGGCTAGCGGCGCATGGTCGGACAGATGCGACCACGGGCGCATGCTCAGCTTGATCGGCTGGTGGATGCGCACGTTACGCACGTAGATGCGGTCGAGCGCCAGCAAGGGAAAGCGCGCCGGAAAGGTCTTGCGCTCGCGTCCATGGGCTTCGACAAACACCTCTTCCAGGCCTGCGCCCTGCTTCAGGATCTGTCCGGCGCGCATGCGCCAATCGTTGAAATCGCCGGCAATGATCAACGGTGCGTTGTCCGGCACTTCGGCGCGGATCAATTCGCACAGCATCTCGAGTTGCTGGCGGCGGTGCCCTTCCTGCAGTCCCAGATGCACGCAGATCGCGTGGATCTCGATATCGTTCGGGCCCTTCAGCACACAGTGCAACAGGCCGCGACGCTCCGGTCCGCTGATCGATGCATCGCGGTTCTCATAGCGCAGGATGGGAAACTTCGACAGCAAGGCATTGCCGTGGTGACCTGCCGGATAGACGGCGTTGCGGCCATAGGCAAAGTCCGTCCAGATGGTGTCCGCCAGGAATTCGTACTGCGACACCTCGGGCCAGTTGGTGTACCGGTTCGAATGCTTGTCATGCGTGCCTAGCACTTCCTGCAGGAACACCACGTCGGCCGACACATTGCGCACGGCATCACGCAGCTCATGCAAAATGAACCGCCGATTGAAAAAAGTGAACCCCTTGTGCGTGTTGACCGTCAGGATACGGATGGTCAAGGGCTGGGTAGTCTCCGACATAAGCCTCGCTCGGTAAAAGTGGCACGACGGCTCTGCGCAAGAAACATTCCTGCTCAACAGTAAGGGCTTCGTCGGTAAATTTGACCGCGGTCGCGGAAGGCGAGGACGTCCGGATGCGTGACGGCGTTCAGCCCGCCGTCAGCGCTGCCGACGATAGCATGGACTTCGCGCCCTTACGCCGTGCGGCGGTGGCCCTGCAGACCGCCGGCCAGGATCTGCGCCTTGATCAGTTGCATGGTGCCCTGGGCGAGCCGGGTCAGGGGCCGCTGGGCCGACGAGGCAATCACCAGGCGGCTGACCAGATTGGGCGACACGATATGCGCGGCGCGAAGGTTGGGCCGCTGGGCGCGGCCGAAGATCGCGTTGCGGGACAGGATCGCGTAGCCCATGCCCCGGTCGACCAGGTCCAGCAGGGATTCGATGGAATCGACTTCCAGCGTGATATCCAGCCGGACCCCCAGCCGCGCGCATTCGACTTCGGCCAGGTTGCGCAGCGCATTGGGCTGGCTGGGCACGATGACCGGCCATGACGGCAGGTCGGCCATCTGCACTTCGGCCGGCATGGGGCGATGCGGCACGTCGGCGCCGATCAGGTACAGGTCTTCGGACCACACGTGTTCGGTGATCACCTGCTGGCTGACCGGCGGGTTGTAGAGCAGGGCAAAGTCCAGGCGGCCCAGCAGCAGC
The DNA here is from genome assembly GCF_013408655.1 of Pigmentiphaga litoralis. NCBI lineage: Bacteria > Pseudomonadati > Pseudomonadota > Betaproteobacteria > Burkholderiales > Alcaligenaceae > Pigmentiphaga > Pigmentiphaga litoralis. Next base: position 120,887 of record NZ_JACCBP010000001.1, on the reverse strand, counting down.
CATTCATGCATCGACACCGTCAGCGCTTCGATCACGCCCAGCGAAGCTTTCGGATAATGTTCGCGAAACTGGGTCACCAGATTGACGGTCATGGCCTTGCCCACGCTTGGGGGCATGCCCACCACCACCTTGCCGCTTGGCGATGCGCGTTGCTCTTCGACTTCCTGCTTGGCCAGCTCCACCTGGTGCAGGATGCCCTTGCCACGTTCCAGCAGACGCCTGCCGGCATCGGTGGGTGCGACGCCCCGGCCGTTGCGCGACAACAGGTGTTCCTTCAACTCGACTTCCAGCTGCCTGACGTGGCGGCTGACGACCGGTTGCGACAGGTTCAGCGTGATGGCCGCCCGCGTGACGCTGCCCAATTCGACGACGCGGACGAAGCATTCCAGCTGCCGCAAATCCATGGTGTGCTCCGAAGATGACCCGCGCAGAGAGGATCGTTCAATTTAAACATATCAGATAGTAGAGGATTGTCTATTATGAAGGGTGATAACAGTCCACAATCGCGGTATTGACGACCCGTCTATCGAAGACAACCGTTTCGAGAATGTCGGCAGGACCATGCTCTGCACAGGATCCATGCCGGCGTCCATCAAAAGAGGAAGACATGAAACGCTCTATGCTCGCTCGCCTGTGCGCAGGCCTCGCCCTGGGAATGATTGCCACCACCGGCGCTGTCGCCCAGGACTTCCCCAACAAGCCGCTGCGCATTGTTGTGCCCTTCGGCCCGGGCGGTGTGGCGGACGTGACCGCGCGCGTCGTGGCGCAAGGCCTGGCTGAAAAGCTGGGCAAGCCCGTTGTGGTTGAGAACTACGCCGGCGCGGGTGGCATCAGCGGCGCGCAAAACATGCTGCGCAGCGACGCCGACGGCTACAGCCTGTTCCTGGTCAGCAACCAGAGCGCCGTCAGCCCGTCGATGTTCCGTTCGCTGCCTTACGATCCGGTCAAGCAGTTCCAGATGGTGTCGTTGATCGGTTCGTTCGACATCGTGGCCGCGGTGGATGGCAAGAGCCCGATCAAGACCATGGCCGATGTCATGGCCAGCGCCCGCAAGAACCCCGACGGCTTCAATATCGGCACGATCGGTGTCGGCAGCACGCAACAGCTGTCGGCTGAACTGTTCCGCACCACGTCCGGCCTCAGCGTGCCGGTGGTGCCCTTCAAGTCCAGCGGCGAAGTGCTGTCGGCGGTTCGCGGCAACAACGTCCAGGTCATGTTCGAAACGGTGCCCGCCATCATCGGCAACATCAAGAGCGGCGACCTGCGTGTGATCGGCATTGGTTCGACCAAGCGCAACCCGATGTTCCCGGACGTGCCCACCATTGCCGAATCGGGCGTCCCGAACTATGTGGCCACCTCGTGGAACGGTATTGCCGTCAAGCAAGGCACGCCGCCCGCGATCGTTGCCACCCTGAACAAGGCCGTGCGTGAAGTGGTGGCTGATCCCGCCACCAACAAGAAGCTGACCGAACTGGGCCTGACGCCGCAGACGACGACGCCGGAAGAATTCTCGAAGTACCTCGTCACCGAAATCGACAAGTGGCGCAAGGTGATCGACACCGCCAAGATCGAAAAGCTCATGTAATGCGTGTTGCCCGCGCCGCAATCCTGGCGCGGGCAGTTTGAATCGCACCATCGCTCTACCCCCGCTGTCTGCATCACCTCATTCAAGTCCCCCATTCAATTCGCCGCCGGAACGCCTCCGGCGCGCGCCACCCTCAGTGACCTCGGAGTTGCCATGATCGGAGTCGCAGTCAAGAACAAACCCGCCCTGCCCGAAGGCGCCGCCGCCAAGCTGGCCAAGCTCGGCTCGGCCACGGTGCACGAAGCCATGGGCCGCGTAGGCCTGCTCAAGCCCTACATGCGTCCGATCTACCCGGGTGCATCGATCGCCGGCGCCGCCGTGACGGTACTGGCCCAGCCGGGCGACAACTGGATGCTGCACGTTGCGGTCGAACTGTGCTCGCCTGGCGACGTGCTCGTCGTGGCCTGCACCACCGACAACAGCGACGGCATGTTTGGCGACCTGCTGGCGACGTCCCTGCAGTCGCGCGGCGTGGTCGGCCTGATCATCGATGCGGGCGTGCGCGACATCGCGACCCTGCAGGAAATGAACTTCCCGGTCTGGTCCAAGGCCGTCAACCCGCGCGGCACGGTCAAGGCCACGCTGGGCTCGGTCAACATCCCCGTCGTCTGCGCCGGCGGCCTGGTCACCCCGGGTGATGCGGTCGTGTCGGACGATGACGGCGTGGTGATCGTGCCGAACGGCCAGATCGCCGCCGTGCTGGCCAAGGCCGAAAAGCGCGCGTCCGAAGAAGAAGGCAAGCGTGCCCGCCTGGCATCCGGCGAACTGGGCCTGGACATCTACAAGATGCGCCCGAAGCTGGAAGAAGCCGGCCTGAAGTACTACGACTCGCTTAACGACGTGCCACGTTGATGGATGGCGGGCGGCACGCGCCGCCTGCCCTGCCTGCCTGACGGGCGGCGCTGATGATGTCAATGCCTGGGGCGATTCAGCCCGGGATTCCGCGATGTCGGACTCCCTGATGCCGAACTCGCCGCGGCGACGCCCGCCCTCCCTTTTCATTTCCCTTTTTTTGCGGACCCGATCATGAAGACCTGCGCTGCTCCCGATCCCAATCCCGTCAAGCCCCGCGAAGCCCTGCCTACGGGTGCCTGCGATGCCCACTGCCACGTGTTCGGCCCGGCCGCCGTGTTCCCGTATGCCGACGACCGCAGCTACACGCCGCCCGACGCGCCCTTCGAAAGCCTGATGGCCCTGCATGACTACCTGGGTCTGTCGCGCGCCGTGATCGTGCAGGCAAGCTGCCACGGCACCGACAACACCGCCATGCTCGACGCCATTGCGCGCAGCGGCGGCCGCTATCGCGGCGTGGCCATTGTCGACGGCGACACGACCGACGAAGAACTGCAGGCCCTGCATGACGGCGGCGTGCGCGCCGTGCGCTTCAACTTCGTGCAGCACCTGGGCGGCGCCCCCGATCTGGACGTGTTCGACAAGATCGTCGGCAAGCTCAAGCCCCTGGGCTGGCACGTCGTGCTGCACCTGGACGCGCAAGACATCCTGACCTACAGCGATCGCATCAACACGATCAACGTGCCCTTCGTGATCGACCACATGGGTCGCGTGCAGGCTGCCAAGGGCCTGGACCAGGCTCCGTTCAAGAGCCTGCTGGAGCTGATGAAGAATCCGCTGGCGTGGGTCAAGGTGTGTGGCGGCGAACGCGTGTCGGTGGGCAAGCGCCCGTTTGCCGATGCCGCGCCGTTTGCGCGCGCGCTGATCGAAGCCGCGCCCGACCGCGTGTTGTGGGGCACCGACTGGCCGCATCCGAACATCTCGAAAGACATGCCGAATGACGGTGAACTGGTCGACCTGATGCTGGACTTCTGCGACACGCCGGAACTGCGCCAGAAGCTGCTGGTGGACAACCCGCAGCGTTTGTACGGGTTCGATCCGCTGTAAGGGATTCGGGCGGACTATTCGGCCCGGTTGGAATAGTTGGCAGTACCCGTTTTCCAGACGCCCGCCCGGTGGTATGCCGCGGTGGGCGTCGTCGTTTGCGGTGTCGTTGTTTGGGGTGTCGTTGCTTTAGGCGTCGTTGTTTGAGGCGTCGTTGCTTGTGGCTGCGCGCGCCTAGCGCATGACCAGCCCGCCGTCCACGAACAGCACCTGGCCTGTCATGAAACGGCTCCAGTCGGATGCCAGGAACAACACCGGGCCGGTCACGTCTTCGGGCGTCGCAATGCGCCGCAATGGCGTCTGGCTTGCGATCTGTTCGCGTATCGATTCCCGCGTGCCGGCACTGGCATGCGTTGGCCACACCAGGCCTGGCGCCACGCAGTTCACGCGAATATTCGACGGCCCCAGGTCGGCGGCCAGATGCCGGCTGAAGCCCGTCAACGCGGCCTTGGCCGTGGCGTAGTCGTGATACGGCACTACCGGTTGTTCGACCAGGTCACTGCTGATGTTGATGATGCTGCCGCTTGCCCGCTCGCGCATGTGCGGCAGCACAGCCAGGCACACGTTGCAGGCGCCCTGCACGGCACCGTCGAACTGGTCGCGATACGCCGTCCAATCCAGTTCCGCAAAGCGCCGACGCGTGTCCGGATCGAAGCGATACGGCCGGAACGCATTGTTGACGACGACATCTATCTTGCCAGCTTCCAGCAGCACCTCGTCCACCATGGTCTGCACGGCCTGGGCATCGGTCACGTCTGCCTTGACAGCCCACGCGTCGCCGCCCGCGGCAATACACCGGTCCACCGTCGCACCCGCCGCCGCATCGTTCTGCAGATAGTTGACGGCAACAACGGCCCCCTCTTTCGCAAAGGCTGTGGCAATGGCCGCGCCAATGCCGCGGCTTGCGCCAGTCACCAGTACGACCTTGTTCTTGAAGTCCATCAGCGGGCCTTTAGGTAAGAAACGGATTGCGGTGCTTGCACGTGCTTTGGCGCGTCGTCCTCGGCTTCGCTCACCGCGTCGGCAACAGGTCGGTGCCGATCACATCGCTAATACGAATGTCGCGCTCGATCAGCCCCAACTTGCGATACGCGTCGGCGGCTGCCTGCAGGCTCTTCTCATCCAGGGTGCCCAGCCCGCGTTCCTTGGTCAGCGGCGACACTGCGGAACGGTTGCGGATATCAATGATCTCGCGGTTCAGTGCCGGATCCTGCCCGTCGATCGCTCGCTTCACGGCCAATTGCGCGGCTTCGGCCGGCTGATCGATCATCCATTGCGCACTGCGGCGATAGCCGGCCAGAAAGCGGCGCAGTACGTCCTTGTTCTGCTGGTAGGTCGACTCGCGCACCACCAGAATGTCGCTGGAATAATTCAGGTAGTCACCGACTTCAATCACCTGCGGGTCGCGCACGCCACGGCGGCGCGCCAAGGCCAGGCCGGTATCGGTGGCGGCGGTAGCGTCAACCTGCCCCTGGATCAACGGCGCGAAATTCAGCAGGCCGGTCACGACCACCGTCACGTCGTCCTTCTTCAATCCTGCCTGCTGCAGCAAAATCTGCAGGTTCTGCAGCGTGCCGCTGGACAAGCTGTAGACCCCCACACGTTTGCCCTTCAGGTCCGCCGGCTTGCGGATATTGCTGGTCGGCAAAGACACGACGTTGAACACGTTTTGCGGGTAGATGTCGTACACGGCGCGCAGCTTCTCGCCCTTGTCCAGGGCTGCGAAAAACGAACCCGGATCGGTAAAGGCGATGTCTGCCTGACCGCTGAGCAGATTGCGCAAGGCATCCCCACCGCCCGCGCCCGGCAGGTAGTTCAGCGCCAACCCTTCGCTGCGGAAAAAGCCCTTCTCTTCTTCGACCAGCAGGTGCGTGATCTCGGTAATGGGCTTGCTCCACCCGGCCAGCGTGAAAGGCTGGGGTGCGGTGGGCTTGGCGGGCGCGGCCTGCGCGTGCACGGCCGCCGTTGGCCATAGCGTCAGCGTCAGCGCACCCACGGCCGACGTCAATGCAGCAGCCGCCGCCAGGGCGCCTGTGCGGCGCAGGAATGTTCTTCTCATGGTTCCACTTCCTTAAGTCAGGTGCCCGAATTCGGATCACCTGAGTTCGATTTACCTGGGTTCGGCGTATCTGGATTCGGTCCAGCTTCGCCCGGTTCCCCCGTTCAGTTCTCCGACGCGGACGGGGCGACGTAGCGGCGCAGCAGAAACTGCTGCAGCCCGACCACGCCGTGATACAGCACCAATCCTTGCACCGTGATCAACGCCAGCACGGCGAACATCAACGGCGTATCCATCGATCCTTGGGCAGCAATGATCAGGGCGCCCAGCCCCACGCTGCCGCCAATGAACTCGCCCACCACCGCGCCTACCAGCGCCAGCACCACGGCCATGCGCAGCCCGGCCAGAATGCCAGGCAGCCCGGTCGGCACCTTGAGCCGCCACAGCGTCTTCCACCGCGACGCGCCCAGCATGCGAAACAGTTCCAGCCGGGCGGGATCGGCTTGGCCGATGCCGGTCAGCGTGCTTTCCAGCAACGGGAAAAAGCACACCATCGCCGTGATCACGACCATGGGCAAGGTGCCAAAGCCTAGCCACACCGTCAGCAGCGGCGCCAGCGCCAGCTTGGGCATGACCTGGCTGGCGACCACATAAGGCATGACCACGCGGCGCACGAAAGCCGATTCGCCCAGCGCGAGTCCGCAAGCAAAACCGATCGCGCCGCCAAGCGCCAGGCCCAGCAGCACTTCGACCGTGGTCTGCCAGATATGCGGCCAGAAGTAGCCCGAGGTAAAGCCGCGGTACAGCGACGCGGCAACGACGCCGGGCGATGGCAGGACGAGTTGCGACCAGTCAAAGACAGTGACTGCGCCTTGCCATAGCAGCAGCGCGGCAAGCAACAATGCGGCCGACCACAGGCCGGGGGACCGCGCCCATGTGGCGGTATTTTTCGTTTCCAGTGTCACCCCGTTTCGCTTCGATTGTCCGGTCATCCGATCATCCCGATTCCGGCCGCACGCTCACCTGCTTCCATCACTTCCCGCAGCTGCATGCAGACGGCATTGAAGTCGGCACGATGCCGCACGCCAGACGTTCGCGGCCGGCCCACCGTGACCGGGATATCGCAGCGCAGGCTGCCCTGCTCCACCACCATCACGCGGTCACCCAGGTACACCGCTTCGGCAATGTCATGCGTCACAAACAGCACCGACACCCCCTGCGATGCGCACACCGCCAGCAAGGCATCCTGCAAGGCTTCGCGCGTCAGTGCGTCAAGGGCGGCGAACGGCTCGTCCATCAGCAACAGGCGCGGTTTCGGCAGCAAGGCGCGTGCGATCGCCACGCGGCTCTGCTGCCCGCCGGACAGTTGATGGGGGAACCGATGCAACAGGTCGGCCAGGCCCAGTTGCCCGAGCAAGGTCTTCGCCTCGGCGATGTCCTGGGCGCCCGGCTTGCGATGCAGGGACACTGGCAACAGCACGTTGTCGAGCACGTCCAGCCACGCGAGCAGTGTCGGGGACTGGAAGACAAAACCGGTCGCTTGATCCGGCTCGCGTACCGGTTCGCCGCCAACCGTAATCGTCCCGACGTCGGGGCGCAGCAAGCCAGCCGCAAGCTTCAGCAGCGTCGACTTGCCGCAGCCGCTGCGGCCCAGCAGGCAATGGATCGCGCCGGCCGGCAACGCCATATCGATGTGCTCGACCACAGGATGCAAAGACCCGGCGTACGTGAAGCGCACGTCGTTCATGCTCAGGAAAGCGTCGGCACCGGGTCGCGACGCGTTGTCAGGGTCGGCTTCCCGGCCAGCGTCATCCCGCGCGTCGACCAAGGGACGCTGCCCCCTGTTGGCTGTCAGCGGCGCGGCATGCCCGGCAGTCGCGCCTCCGGAAACGTCCCTGCTGTCGCTGTGCGTATCGCGTGTCATCGCATCAATCGCGGTACGAGGCATGTGCTTCGGCAAGCGTTTCCGCCGACGCTTCGATGTCGACCATGCGCACCAGATCCAGCAGGCTGAACCGCCCGTCGTGATGCCAGCCCACGTCGGGCGTCGCCATGGCCCCCAAGCCGCAGATGCGTGTTGCACCGGCCGCGGCCAGTTGCGGCGCCAGCCGGAACAGCCGTTCCGGGCTGGCCGCCACGCCCACGGTCTGCAAATGCGCGCGATGGTGCGCCAGCAATGCAGCCACGTCGTCCAGTCTATCGACCGCGACAACGCAGGCACTGCGGTTCAACGCGCTGGGCGGCGGGGGTTGCGGCAGGTCGAGGAAGGCCAGGCTCCAGGGCGCGTCGGCCGGACCGATCAACGACACGCGGTCATCCTGCATGGCCTGGAAATCCAGCCGCTGCCGCCACGCCGCCATGCCGGCTGTTTCTTCCAAGGACAGCCCGCGGCGGCCATACCGATACTGCTGCGCCGCCAGTTCCCCCGCCACCAGATGGGCAAAGGCACGCGGCGCCACCTGCGCACCGCGTTCGACATAAAACACCTGCGGCGAATAGCAGCCCTGCTGATCCCACCGCACCATGTCGAGCGCAGCCAGCCGCGCGGTCGCCTGCGACTGCCGCGCATCCAGCGCCGAAGCCGCCACCAACCCCGCGCTGATCTTGTGCCCGTGCGGCAGGAAGCGCACGCCAGGCGGCACATGCTGCTGCCACGCAGCCAATGCCGAATCACCGCCGTAGACCATCAGCACATCGACTTTGCTACACAGCGCCTGCGCCATCGCAGCATCACTGCCGGGCCACCACAGCACGGCCAGGGCATCGGCCAGACGCGGCTCCACCTCGGCCAGCACACGTGCAAAAACACCGGCGAATAGCGGCTCGTCACTCGATACCTTGCCTACGTTGCCGCCCTTGACGAGCAGGCCAGCCACCATGCTCCAGAGGGGCAAGGCCGGCACATTGCCTGCCCACACGTGCCCCAACAAGCGCGGGCCGCAGGCTTTCGTCCAACCGCCTTTGACGCGTGGCCGAAAGTCATCCAGCAGACCGGGATCGCCAAAGTCTTCGACCAGAAAGCGCAGCAACTGCGGACGGCGGAATGACTTCAGCGCGGCGTTCAGACCCGATCGAACCATCTCGCGGTCAAAGCCGGTGATGACGGGCAGCAGGTGTTCAAGCAATTGGCGATCGGCGTTATTAACGTCGAGCAAGCGTGCAACGGCGCGGTCGATAGCATCCACCACATCCATCACCGGCAGGGTCGTCATCACGTGTTGCGACGACAGGGCCACACGGTCCGCCACGGCTGTGAGTTGCTCCGGCGTCAGGCGCGGCACGGAAAGGTTGACCCGCTCGCCGTGCGCGTCGAAGGACAAGGTCTCCCAAGCCATGGCGTCCGCAGCAAGACCGGGAACGTGGCAGGCAACAGCGATTAAAGGTAATCGCGTCGTGGGCGGATTCGATGCGGATCGACAAGCACGGGGTGCCGGTTGGCTTGCCGCGTCGCCAAGCCCCTTCCTGTTCATGCCCGCGCCGCCTGCAAAAACGCATCCACCGCCATCGAACACCCCTTCGCCTGCGCACCTTCCGCCCGGCCCAGCAGCAGGAACCCGCCGTCTACGGTAATCCCAACATCTTCGGTCAGGATGGTCGTGACCGAATTGAAGTTGGCCAGGTCGCAATGCGTCAGCACGCCCCGCTCGCCCTTCGGGACATCCTGCCCCGTCATCGGGTCCACCGTGCGGGATCGAATCCAATGCGGCCCGGACTTGATCGCCGGCAACGTGGCATTGCCATCGTCATAGAACTGCGTGCTCAGTTCCGTCATGCCGTACATGTTGATGCACCACTCGGCCGGCACGCCGAACATCTCGGTCAACTGGTTGTAGAAATCATCCATTGCCAATTCGCGCGACTGGCCCTTGAAGCCACCCGTATCAAACAACCGGCTGCCCGGCGGCAGCTTCACGCTGACGCCCTGCTCACGCAGCGCATCCATGGCATGCACCAGGCTGTAGCTGGCGCCCAGCAAGGCATACGGCTCGCCCTTCTGCACCACGTCCAGCAAGGTATCGCGCAACGCGTCGGCATCCAGCCCGTCAGGCCCGACAAAGTAGGCGCTGTCGTCCGTTCCGAAATGCGTCTTGGCCAGCGCAAGATAATGCGCGAGCGACGAATTCGGCATCATCGCTTCGGTTGGAAAGACAATGCCCATCCGCATGCGCGGCACGCCTCGCATCACGCGCTCGGCAAAGTGCCGGCGCATCGACAGGTCGTACACCTGCAGGTGCGGATGGTAATGACGGCCCTTCACATCGCCGCGCGTCGTGCCGCTGGTCATGAACACCCGTTCGCATTGATCGGGCGGCACGCAGCTCAGCGTCAGATCCTTGAAGGCATTGATCGGCACTGCCGGAATGTCGCGCCAATGGCGCACGGTGCGCGCGGTCTTGCCCTGCTGCTGGCAATAACGGCGGAACGCGGCGTTGTGCTGGAACTGATGGGCGAACAGACGCAGCGCCAGCGCGTTGAAGGCGGCGTCGGCGTCAGTGTCGGCCTTGGCAGCAGCCTGCGGCGTAGCTATGAATGCGAGGAGATCCGCAAGCAGGTCGGGCGCAATGCCCGGTGCGGCGGGGTCGGCGTGTGTCACAGGGTGCCTCGTCGGAGCCTTGGCGTTCTTGGCCGGTCGAAACCGGAACCTTGCTCCGAAAGCGTGGCAGACACTCGCCATTCGCTGCCGATCCTGCTTGGCCCGACGTCCCGTCACACCAAGATCGGGGAAGTCGTGCAGGGTGCGGCCCGGGGGCCGCGGTTCGGCAGACAGCTCTTCTTACGTCGGTATGAACCGAGTCAAGTTCGCGGGTTCGGTATGGTCATCTCAGCGTCCGCTAACAACTGCGCGGACACACCCCGGAGCAGCAGGCAGTATACCCCTGCCCCGAGGCGGCGTCTTTTTACGTCGGAGCGTCTATGACCTGGTGATGACAGCGCGCGGTGATCGCATCGCCGTCACTCGGCGAAGCAATGTGCACGCTCTGGTCGCCCCGCGGCTGCCGCCGTGCTGTCACTGCGACAGCATGCTCCGCGCGGGAACAGCCGGCCGCCGGCCTGACCTTCAAGCCGCTGCGCTTAGACCTGCACGACGTTCGGAATCTGCACGTCGGGATTCACGTCGGCGTTGTAATCCACACCCTCAATCTCGAAGCCGAACAGCCGCAGAAAGTCCTTCTTGTAGCCCGCAAAATCCGTCTGGCTATAAATGGTCTCGGTCGTGACCTCATCCCACAGCTTCTGTACTTCTTCCTGCACTGCCGGATCCAGTTCCTTGTAATCCGCGCGCAAACGCCCTTCGTCATCCACATGCGGCGCGTTGCCGTACAGGCTTTCCTTGTACAGACCGTAGACCTGCTCGATACACCCTTCGTGCGTGCCCTTGGCCTTCATCACCTTGAACAGCAACGACAGGTACAGCGGCATGACCGGAATGGCCGAGCTTGCCTGCGTCACAACCGCCTTCAACACCGACACACGCGCGTCGCCACCCGTCGCAGCCAGTTTTTCGCGAATGCTCAACACCTTCTGGTCCAGGTCCTTCTTGGCGGCGCCGATCGAACCATTCCAGTAGATGTCGTGCGTGACCTTCTCGCCCAGGTAAGTGAACGCCGTCGTCTTCGCGCCTTCGGCCAGCACGCCCGCTTCCTGCAGCGCGTCGATCCACATCTGCCAGTCCTCGCCACCCATCACGGCGACCGTGTCGGCGATTTCCTTCTCGCTGGCAGGTTCCAGCGTCACGTCCTTGACCACTTCCTTGTCGGTATCGATACCGCGCACGGTAATCGACTTGCCGACCGGCTTGAGCGTCGAATTGAAGACCTCACCCGTCTTGGGATGCGTGCGGCGCGGCGACGCCAGGCTGTACACGACCAGGTCCACTTGACCCAGGTCTTCCTTGATCACGGCTATCGTGCGCTGCTTTACGGCGTCCGAAAACGCGTCGCCATTGATGCCCCGTGCGTACAGGCCCTTGGCCGTCGCAAACTTTTCGAAGGCGGCCGTGTTGTACCAGCCCGCCGTGGCCGGCTTCGATTCGGTACCCGCGCGTTCAAAGAACACGCTCAGGGTTGCGGCGTCAGACCCGAACGCGGCAGAAATGCGAGCAGCCAGGCCATACCCCGTCGACCCGCCAATCACCAGCACGCGCTTCGGCCCATTGGCGATCGGACCCTGAGCGGTCACGTAATCGATCTGTTCCTTGACGTTGGCTTCGCAGCCAACCGGATGGGTAGTCACGCAGATGAATCCACGCACGCGCGGTTTGATGATCATGGGGAGGCCCTTTTTATCTGGAATGCCGGGCTCGCCGTGGTGGCGAGACATGCCGGGCATTGTAAATGACGAGGGCGGCCCGGAAGCCGCCCTCGATTTGCGCCTGGGAAGGCGCGATGGATAAGTGTGTTGACTACTTCGGCGCAGGCGCCCCGGCCAGGAACCACCGGCCCAGCAGCGCCCGTTCCTCATCCGTCATGCCGGTCGCATTCGCCATCGGCATCGTCTTCTGCACCACCGCCTGCTGGTAGACAGCCTGGGCATGCGACGTCAGCGTGGCTGGCGTATCCAGCTGGATACCCTTGTTCTGCACCACCGCGTTATGACACATCGCGCAGCGCTGCGCCACAATCTGCTGCACCTGCGCCGTATCGGCTTCCGTGAATGCCGTCTTGGCCGGCGCCGGCGCCGTTACCGATGCCGGTGCAATCCACACCGCGATCGCGACAATCAGCGCCACACCCGCAATCGGATAACCGATCTGATTCACACCCTTGTGCCGCAGCACAAAATACTGGCGAATCAGCGCGCCCGACAGCATCAGCACAACCAGCACGACCCAGTTATGTTTGGCGGAATACACCATGCTGTAGTGATTCGACAGCATCGCGAAAATCACCGGCAGCGTGAAATACGTGTTGTGAACGCTGCGCTGCTTGCCCAACTTGCCATAGATCGGATCGACCGGCTGCCCCGCCCGCATCGCCGCCACCACCTTGCGCTGCCCCGGAATGATCACCATCAGCACGTTCGCGCTCATGATCGTCGCGATCATTGCGCCCGTCAGCAGAAACGCCGCGCGGCCCGAAAACAACTGACAGGCCACCCACGACGCCAGCACGATAAAGATGCTGACCGCGATACCCACCTTCAGGTCCGACCCTTCTTCCGTCCCGGCCATCGTACAGATCAGGTGATACACCACCCAGCCCACCACCAGCATCGCCAGCGCCGCGCTGACTGCAGCCGCCGGGCTCCAGTCGAACACGTTCTTGTCGATCAGATAGGTCTGCGCGTTGAACAGGTACAGCGCGATAAAGAGCGCAAAACCCGACATCCACGTGAAGTAGCTTTCCCAGTAGAACCAGTGCAGGTGCTCGGGCAACTGCTTGGGCGCCACCATGTATTTCTGGGGATTGTAGAAACCGCCACCGTGGACGGCCCACAGCTCACCCGACACGCCTTTGTTAAGGAGCGCAGGGTTTTGCGGCTTGAGGAGGCTGTTGTCCAGCCAGACGAAGTAGAAGGAAGAGCCTATCCAGGCGATGGCCACAATGATGTGGAGCCAGCGCAGCAGAAGATTGGCCCAGTCAAGAACATAGGCTTCCATGCCGATCCTGTCTGAGAGTCAATCGCTCACCACTGCGGGCGCTGTGAGCTGGATAGGTCGCGCCGAAGGTTGAAGCGCCGCGGCGACCGGGAACAAACATGCGCGGCACCGGCAAACTGGTGCACTGCGTCATCTGGACCGATATTCGCGCGGGTGCCGCTGCGTGTCAACCCGCAACACCACAGCCATCCGGTAACGTTGTGGCAGGCCGACGCAGGACCATTGGGCAAAGCGACGGTCCAGACGTGCCGGCTTGGCTGCATTCGGACAGCGCCCCGGCGCGGTGGAATCAGGCGGTCCTAGGCCTTGCAGTTTGAGGTCGACCCGTTGAAATGGCTTTCTCCCGGCGTTCCTGAAGCAGCCTCGCCCGCCGCTTCTTCGCCCAGATCACAATCCCCGTCACCGACAACATCGCCACCAGCAACCCCATCAGCGACATCATGATCCGCCCGGGCATTCCCAGAATCCGGCCGGAATGGAGCGGGAACTGCAACTGCACGAACACATCCGCCACCGTCCCCTTCCACGGCTGGTTCTCGCTCAGCACCGCGCCGGTGTTCGCATCCAGATAAAGATTCGACAGGCCCATCCCGCCCTGGTCATGATCCCCGCCGGGATTGAAGAACGACACGTTATAGAACCCATACCGCCCTTCGTAATACACGCCACCCGGCGGTGTGGCGAAGCCGCGTTCTTTCGCAGCAAATGCCGCGATCGGCACGACTTGCGCAAAACTCAGTTTGGGTTCAATGAAGGTCCCTAGCGGCGCCATGGTGCGCGTCTCATACGGCCCCGGCGTGGTCTTGGAAACCAAAGACAGCACCGGATAAAACACCTCGCGGTACAGATTCAACGAAAATGAGGTGAAGGCCACGACGATGATGATGCCCCACACCCACAGGCCGCCCGCGCGGTGCAGGTCGAAGTTGAGCTTGTAGCCCCCTGCCCTCCACCGCACCATCCACGCGGGTTTCCATCTTTGCCACCAGGTCGCGGGGTCACGTCGGTGGGGGATCGAAGGCAACCGCAGTTTGCGGGGCGTGGTCAGGTAGAAACCGACAAAGCTGTCGATCAGCCAGATCAATGCAACGGTGCCCATGATCCAGTAGCCGATGCGGTCGGTGCCCCACATGCTGGGGATGTGCAGGCTGTAGTGCACGGTCCGCAGGAAGGGCATCAGGTTTTCGCGGGTGAGGGACACGGCGGTGGTGTCGCGGCGGCCGGCGATGTTGGCGGTGACGGGGTCGACGAAGACGGCGTTGTAGCCAAGCGCGTAGGGGGCGCCCGTGGCGGGGTCGATGCGGGGTTCGACGAAATAGCCGGCGTTGTGGCCTTCTTCGAAGTTCAGGGCGACGTAGGTGACGCGGGCGCGGGGGTCGGCGGCTTCGATCGCAGCGGCGAGTTCCAGGGGGTCCCGGAATTCGCCGCGGCTTTCGGTTTTATATAAATCCTCGTTCAACCACTCGTCGAGTTCGTGGTCCCACGAGGTAATCGCACCGGTCAGCCCGGCGACGATGAGGAATAGCGCAACCGTCAGGCCCGCCCATCGATGAATAAGGGTCAAGGCCCTGCGCATGCGTGTGTTTCCTTAGAAGTCGATGGTGCCGGTCAGCATGAAGGTGCGCGGGGCGCCCAATACCAGATAGCCCGAACCGGGATAGCCGCCGACGGAAGCCCAGTAATTCTTGTCAAACAGGTTGTCGACGCGGGCGCGCATGGTCAGCGTGCGGTTGTTGCCGATATCCATCAGATACCGGGCGCCCAGATCGAAGCGGGTCCATGACGGGACGCTTTGGGTATTGGCTGCGTCGGCATACTGTTTGGACGTATATACCATGCGGGCGTTGACGGCCAGGTTGTTCACACCCGGGATGTCCCATTCGGCGCCCAGATTGAATTGGCGTTTGGCAACGCCAATGGCGTCTTTGCCGTTGGTGATGCCGTCTTGCGTTTTGGTTTGTTCGGCGTCGAGCAGGGTCAGGCCGCCCAGGACGCGCACGCCCCGGACCGGTTGGCCGAATACGGATAGTTCGAGCCCGCGGTTGCGTTGTTCGCCATACGGGCCGTACACGGCGAACGCGCCGGTGCGCTCGAACGCGGTAATGGGTTTGTCGGTCTGGAAGAACGCCAAATTGCCGCCGATGCGCCCGCCATCGTATTTGACGCCGATTTCTTTCTGCTTGGACTTGTAGGGCGAGAAGATCTGCCCGCCGTTGGTCACCACCAGGCCACCGGGAGTGGTGGTTGGTGCGACGTCGCCGCGGACCAGGCCTTCAATGTAGTTGCCGTACAAGGATGTGGCTGGTGTGAGCTTGAAGACGATGCCAGCGACCGGCGACGTCTTGGATTTGTCGTAGCTGCTTTCCTGGAATCCAGTGTTGACGTTGTAGGCGTTCTGCTCGATCGTCTGGCGGCGGGCGCCGATGGTCAGCAAGGCGCGGTCATCGAAGAACGACAGCGTGTCGGCGATCGCAAAACTGCGGGTCTCGACCTTGTTGGTTTGCACTGGATCGGTCAGCGATCCGCCCACCAACGCATTGGCGACCGGGGCGGCGACGTTGATCGGGGAGTACAGGTTGCTGGCAAAGCCGCCAAAGTCCGAGAACGCATAGGCATTGCGTTCGCGGCCGTTGTAGGTGGCGACCGATGCGACGAGCGTATGGCCGACGCTGCCGGTGCGCAGCTTGGCGCGCAGGCCGATTTCGCCGGTGCTGATGCGGTCTTCGCGGTGGTTGTCGAAGCGGTAGGCCGTGGTGTCGCCGGCCGCGTTGGTGACGGTGGGGTTGGCAAGCGAGTTGGATTCGCTGCCGCGACGGACACCGCCGGCGGCCCACGCCGTGACGTTGTCGGTGATGTCGTATTCGCCGCGCACGGTGGCGAACAGGTTGCGTTCCTTGGAGTAGGTCCAGGGTTGCGCGAAGTTGGACGACGCATCGGGCGCACGCGGGATCGGCAGGTTGGCGCCCGGCGTGACGCTGGGGCGGCCATTGCGCAGGTCGTTGTTCTGGTAGCCCACGTCGGCCGACAGACGCGCCCGGCTGCTGCGCCAGTCGAGGCCCACGCCCATGGCGGACAGTTCGCGGTCTTCACCGCGGACACCGGTGCCGCCGTCGCGGCGGGTGCCGTACAGGCGGATACCCAGGCTGTCGTCGGGGCCGAAACGGCGCGCCAGATCGAATTGCAGGGATTTCTGGCCGCCCGTCTGGATGCCGAAGCCGACGCGGTTCAGGGGCTCGTTCGGTGCACGTTTGGGCAGCAGGTTGATGGCGCCGCCGATGCCGGATCCGCCGGGGGCTGCGCCGTTCAGGAAGGTATTCGCACCCCGGAAGACTTCGACGCGTTCAAAGAATTCGGACGAGATGTACTGGCGCGGCAGCATGCCGTACAGGCCGTTGTAGGCGACGTCATCGGAATAGACCGGAAAGCCGCGCACGACGTACAGCTCCTGGAAATTGCCGAAACCGCGTGCGGTGCGCACCGACGGATCGTTGAGCAATACGTCGGCTACGCTTTGCGCCTGCTGGTCCTGGATCAGTTCGCTGGTGTAGTTGGTGCTGGAGAACGGCGTGGCCATGTAGTCCTGGTTGCCCAGGATGCCGACGCGGCCGCCCCGGGCGACCTGGCCGCCTGCGTAGGCTTCGGGCAGGCCTTCTGCCGACGCGTCCGCGCTGGCGTTGACGTTGACTGTGGACAGTGTCGTGGCAGGCGCGGCGGGGGCCGCCGGGTCGGCCGATGAGCCGCCTGTGGTCTGGGCGTACGCGCCCATGGCGTGCAGCGCAAGCAGGGTAGCCAGCACGTGCGGGCGGTAGGCAAAGCGGCGTTGGGGCATGACACGGTCCACAGGGAACGAAAATGAGAACCGTTATTGTTGCTGAAAAGGCGTCCGCAAGTAAGTGCTGTCGCGTAGGTGAAACGCCTAAATCGAAAGGCTTACGCGGAACTCCATGGCTAGCGCGCGGCAGTCGGCGTGCCTCTGCCGATCCGCACACACGCCCCAAGCAATCTCAGAAGTCGATCGTGCCCGTCACGTAGAACGTACGCGGCGCGCCCACCACCAGATAGTTCGATCCTGGCGAGCCCCCTGCCGATGCCCAGTAGTTGCGGTCGAACAGGTTGTCGATGCGCGCCCGCAGGGTCAGCGTCCGGTTGTTGCCGATGTCGATCAGGTAGCGTGCGCCCAAGTCGAAGCGGGTCCATGAGGGCACGGTTTGTGTGTTGGCGGCGTTGGCGAACTGCTTGGACGTGTAGACGGCGCGGGCGTTGACGGCCAGGTTGCGGATGCCTGGGATGTCCCATTCGGCGCCGAGGTTCAGTTGGCGTTCGGGAACGCCGACCGCGTCCTTGCCGTCTGTCGCGCCGTTTTGCGTCTTGGATTGTTCTGCATCGAGCAGGGTCAAGCCGCCCAGCACGCGCACGCCACGGACCGGCTCGCCATATACCGAGAATTCCAGGCCACGGTTGCGCTGTTCGCCGTAGGGGCCGAAGTTGACGGCGGTGCTGCCGGCAATACGCTCAAAGCCCGTGATCGGTTGGGTCGTTTCGAACACCGCAACGCTGCCGCCCATACGGCCGGAGTCGAATTTCAGGCCGGCTTCTTTCTGCTTCGCGACGTACGGCGACAGGATGGCGCCCACGTTGGCGACGGCCAGCCCGCCGGTCGTGGCCGGGGCGATCGGCCCGCGCACCAGGCCCTCGATGTAGTTGCCATACACCGACATCCAGTCCGTGGCCTTGAAGACGATGCCGGCCACCGGTGTCGTCTTGGTCGTGTCGGAAGTCGGTGCCGGCGCAAGCGTGTTGTAGGCGTAGCTGGTCTGCTCCAGGGTCTGGCGCCGCAAGCCAAGGGTCAGCAGGACGCGGTCGTCATAGAAGGAAAGCGTATCCGCCAACGCGAAGCTGCTGGTTTCGACCTTGTTGGTCAACGACGGATTGGTCATGTCGTTGGACTGCGCGCCCAGCGCGGTCGCCACGCGGTCAGTCGGCGAATAGATGTTGCTCAGCGTCGTGCCCGTGCCGCGAACAAACGCATTGGCCGACCGCGAGTTGTACGTCGTAGCCGACGCGACAATGGTGTGCCCCACACTGCCCGTGCGCACCTTCGCGCGCAAGCCGATCTCGCCGGTGCTGATCCGATCTTCGCGGGCGTTGTCGAAGCGGGTGGCAGTGGTGTCCCCTGCCGCATTGGTGATCGTCGGATTCGCCAGCGAATTGAATTCGCTGCCGCGCCGCACGCCCCCCGCCGCCCAGGCCGTCACCTGGTCCGTAATGTCGTATTCCCCACGCAAGGTCGCGAAGGTGTCGCGTTCCTTGGCGACCGTCCATGGCTGTGCGAAGTTGGACGAGGCATTCGGCGCGCGCGGGATCGGTGCGCCTGCCAGCGGCGTGACGCTCGGCCGGCCTGCGTTCAGGCTGCTGTTCTGGTAGCCCACGTCAGCTGACAGACGCGCCCGCGAGCCGCGCCAGTCCAGGCCAATACCGAGGGCAGACACTTCGCGTTCTTCGCGATCCACCCCCGTGCCACCGTCGCGGCGCGCGCCGATCAGGCGCAGGCCAACGCTGTCGTCCGGACCAAAGCGCCGGGCAACGTCGAAGTTGACCGACTTTTGCCCGCCGGTCTGCAAGCCAAAGCCGACGCGGTTGAGCGGTTCGTTGGGCGCGCGTTTGGGCAGCAGGTTAATGGCGCCACCGATGCCGCTGCCCGCCGGGGCCGCGCCGTTCAGGAAGGTGTTCGCGCCGCGCAGCACTTCGACGCGTTCAAAGAATTCCGACGCGATGTATTGGCGGGGCAGCATGCCGTACAGGCCGTTGTACGAGATGTCGTCGGAATACACCGGGAAGCCGCGCACGACATACAGTTCCTGGAAATTGCCGAAGCCGCGTGCGCTGCGCACCGACGGATCGTTGAGCAGAACGTCAGCCACGCTTTGTGCCTGCTGGTCCTGGATCAGTTCGCTGGTGTAGCTGGTGCTGGTGAAGGGCGTGCTCATAGTGTCGAGGTTGCCGAGGATGCCGACGCGGCCGCCGCGCGCAACCTGTCCGCCCGCGTAGGCGTCGGGAACGCCCTCGGCGGACGCGTCGGCGCTGGCGTTGACGTTCACGGTAGACAGCGTGGTCGCTTCTGCCGGCGGCTGCACAGAGGTTGGGGCGGCGGATGACGCAGGCGACTGCGCGTGGGCGCTCAGCGTTTGCAAGGCGAGCAAGGTCGCGATCACGTGAGGGCGGAAAACAAAGTGGCGAGCGGGCATGAACGCGTTCCGGGACGAATGGAAATGAGAACGCGTATTGTTACCGAAAGAGGGAATGCCTGTCATACTTTTACGTACGCGGCGTATCCCAGGGACATTGCCATGGTGCAACGCCAGGCGTCAGCTAGAATCTGACCCCTCCCCCCACTCGTCCCCAGCACCATGTCCGCCCTCCCCGCCCAGCTCGTCCGCACCGCCACCCCTGCCGATGTCGGCCCCATCACCGACCTGATGCGCGGCCTGGCCGAGTACGAAAAGCTCACGCATCTGTTCATCGCGACGGACGAACTGCTGCACGACGCGCTGTTCGGCCCCCACCCGGCGGCGGAATGCCTGGCGGCCGAAGTTGATGGCGCCGTGATCGGTTACGCCCTCTTCTTCCACAACTACTCGACCTTCCTTGGGCGCAAAGGGCTGTATCTGGAAGACCTGTACGTGCACCCCGATCATCGCGGGAAGGGGCTGGGCAAGGCGATGCTGACGCGGCTAGCGGCGCTGGCCGTGGAACGCGGCTGCGCCCGTTTCGAGTGGAGCGTGCTGGACTGGAACCAGCCGGCCATCGATTTCTACGAGGCGATGGGCGCGGTGGTGATGCCGGAATGGCGCATCGTGCGCATGACGGGTGATGCGCTGACGTCGCTGGCAAAGAAGGACTGACCCAACGTCGATCACCCCGGCAAGACGAAAAAAAGCCGACTCAACCGAGTCGGCTTTTTCGTCATCCGTTCAACGCAATCACACCTTAAACGTACCCACCAGGCGATCCAGGCGTTCCGCCATGTCGCGCATTTCCTGCGCCGACCGGGCCGTCTCACCCATCGCAGCGGTCGTCTCTTCCACCATCTGCGCAATGCTTTCCACCTGCTGCGCGATCGACGTGCTGGCCGCCGACTGTTCCTTGGTGGCATTGGCCACTTCGCGCACCCGTTCCAGCGACGCATCGGCGCTCAAGCGGATTTCGCGCAGCGACACGGCTACCTGATCGGCCAGTTGCGTGCCTTCCGTCACCATCGGCAGGATGTGCTCCATGGTTTCGGTCGATTCCGACGTCTCGCGCTGCACGGCGCTGACCATCTCTTCGATTTCCACCGTGGCGGACGAGGTCCGCTCGGCCAGCTTGCGCACTTCGTCGGCCACGACACTGAAGCCACGGCCCTGCTCGCCTGCACGGGCCGCCTCGATCGCGGCGTTCAACGCCAGCAGATTGGTCTGGCCCGCGATTTCCTTGATCGACGCAGCAATCGAATTGATCTGCAGCGCGCGCGCTTCCAGGCCACGGATCTTTTCCGAGGCTTCGCCCACGGCGGTGGCGATGCGCTTCATGCCATCGGCAGCACCCGTCACCTGCACTTCGCCGTCGCGGCACTTTTGCGCCACGCCTTCGGAATTGCGCTGCGTTTCGGTGGCAGCGTCGGAAATGTGCGCGACCGATACGGTCAGCTCTTCCACGGCAGCGGCCATCGACGACGTGGCGTCGCTTTGTGCCGACGACGCGGCCGTCACTTGCGCGACCGACTCGGCAATACGCTGCGAGTCCCGCTTCATTTCGACGGCTTCGTCACGCACCTTGGAGATCAGGCCACGGACCGAACCCGACATGGTCGAAAAGCCATGCAGCACGCTGCCCGGCGTCGAGTCCGGCAGCGGTTGCGACAGGTCGCCATGCGCGGCGCGGTTCATGACGGCAATCACGTCGCTCGGCTCGCCGCCGATCTGCGACAGCACCTTGCGCGAAATCACCCAGCCGCCGGCCAGCAGGATCAGGGTCAGGATCACGGCCAGGATGGCGCCGTGGATGATGCGTTCACGCACCATTTCCTGCAGGTCGTCCATGAAGACGCCGGTGCCGATGGCCCAGCCCCACGGTTCATGCAGCTTGTAGATGTTCAGCTTGGGCGACGGTTCGGTGCCGCCCGGGCGCACGAACTGGATGTTGATGAAGCTGGTGCCGCCACCGGCGCGCATGGCCGCCATCCGTTCCGCCATGACGGCTGTCGGATCGCGCTTGTCGCCGCTGCGGGTAATGGAATTGGAGCCGGCAAACGACGGGTTGCCGCCGTTCATGACGATGATGCCGCTTGATGCCGTGACGAAAATGTATTCGGACCGGCCGTCGACGCCGCCGTAGCGCATGCCCATCAGCGATTCGATGGCAGCGGCCTGGGCCGCTTCCTGCGACAGCTTGCCGGCTTGTTGCTGCTGGTAGAAGTGATTAACGACGCCCCAGGCCGATTGGGCCACGGACGTGATTTCGGTCCGCTTGGTGGCGACCATCAATTCGCGTTCGCTGTAGATGGACCATGCCTGCACGCCCACCAACAACACCACGGCCAGTGCGACCATGGCAAAAAGCTTGGTGCGCAGGGTGGATCCACCCGTGCGTGGCGCCTTGGCCGCCCGCGGCTCCGCGGCCATGGAAATTCCCGAATCGTGCAGTACTGCGCTCATGCCATCCCCTGTTGCCTGCATGAACATCCCCGCCAGGGCGGCGGTGGATGTTCGTGCTATTACGTATTCATGTACGGGGGTTATCGGCAGCGCGTCAAAGATCTGTAGCGCGAATCATCACGCCACTTTCACCTGCTCCCCGATCGCGGTGCCGCCCATGGCCGGGTCAGACACGGAGTCCTTGCCGGTTTCCAGGCGGCCTGCAAAGCGGCGGCTGTAGCCCGCCACGCCCGGCACCGTCACGGTAAAGTCGTACCAGCCGCCGCTGTCCGCCAGCGTCCAGCTCTGCACGCCCTCGCCCTGCGGCGCAACCGACAGCGTCCACGGACCATCGGTGCGGTACGCGTTGGACTTGATCGACACGCTAGCTGCGGCCGTCCCGGTGTTGTGCACCTTGACCCAGACCTGATTCTCGGCTGGCGCGTAGCAGACCTGCACTTCCGGATTGGCGCCGGACGCGGCCACAGTGCCCGTGAAGTGGCGATGGAAACCGTTCGGTCCCAGCACCCACAGATCGTAGGCGCCCTTGTCGGCGGCCACATCCCACGACCCGGTCAACTGCTTAGCGGCTTCGACCGTGTAGCGGCGGGGCGCGGCGTCCAGATGCTTGCGGTCATACACGTGAAAGACGGCGGCGGCTGCGCCGCTGTTGGCAAAGATCAGATCGACCTTGCCTGCCCCCACGGCAGCGACGCTGCTGGTGTGCAGCTCGTACGGCAAGGCGCGCGACTTGCGGGTGCCGGTCGCCTGCACGGGCAGCACCACCTGGGCCGACGGAGCCGGTGTCGTGGTCTTGCCAAGCGCGCGGCTGGCGGCATCGCGGGTGGCGGTTTCCGGGAAGGTCTTGACCACATCGTCGTCATTCGGGTTGACGAAGTTGAAGCAGGACGTCAGGTCGCCCACCACGGCACGGCGCCACGGGCTGATGTTGGGTTCCTTCACGCCAAAGCGCGCTTCGACAAAACGGATGGTCGATGTCTGGTCGAACACCTGCGAGTTGACCCAGCCGCCCTTGCTCCACGGCGAGATCACATACAGCGGCACGCGCGGGCCGAGGCCATACGGACGATGCTTGTAGTTCTCAACGGCTTTGATGCCGCCGATGTCTTCGCCCAGGTATTCATCGCTGGCGTCCACGGTGGTGGCGCCGGCCAATCGGGCGATCGCCGGGCTGGCGTCGTATTGCAGATAGGACGGCGGCGCGGGCGGCGGCATGTGATCGAACAGGCCGTCGTTCTCGTCGAAGTTCAGGATCAACACCGTCTTGCTCCACACCTCCGGATTGGCGGTCAGCGCGTCCAGCACTTGCGCGGTATAGGCCGCGCCTTGCGCCGGGCTCGACGCGCTGGGGTGTTCCGAACCGGACGAAGTTGCGCAGACCCAGCTCACCTTCGGCAGCTTGCCGGCGATCACATCCGCCTTGAGCAGGTCCAGGTCGCGCGTCTTGATGCCCTTTTCGTACAGGGCCTGCTGACGCGGCGTGCGGGTGGGCGACACGGTGGGCGTGCTGGCCGCATTGGCCTCGCGGAAGGTCTTGAAGCCGAACAGCGAGTTCAAGGCATAGAACTCTTTTTCGTTGTTCTGATAGACCTGCCAGCTCACCCCTGCGTCTTCCAGGCGTTCGGCATACGTCATCCAGGTATAGCCGGCGCCGATCGTGCCGTTCTTGAGCGTGTTGTACGAGTTGTCCACGGCCGGGCCGTTATAGACGCCGGGCTTGGTCGGGTCGTCCTTGCCGTGGTTGGTGCCGGTGTACAGAAAGCAGCGGTTCGGGTTGGTGCCGCCACTGAATGACGAGTGGTTCGCGTCGCCCACCGTAAACGCGTTGGCCAACGCGAACTGGAACGGAATGTCCGCTTCCTTGTAGTACACCATCGACGCGGGGCGCTTGTAGTCGGGCCAGTTGGTCATCTTGCCGTCGTCCCAGGCGTCTTGCGCGTCGGGGAACAAGTGCGGCGTGCCGGCCGTGCGGATCAACGCAAAGTTCTGCGTGGTGTCGTTGTGCTGCGGCGCCAGCACGCGCGGCGCGCCGGTGGCGGCCGTTTCATAACGTTGGTACCAGACGGTCTTGTTGCTGAAGTCGGGCGAGTCGGCTACCGGGATCGGGAAACGATCGGCAAAGCCGCGCACGCCTTGCATCGTGCCGAAGTAGTGGTCGAACGACCGGTTTTCCTGCATGAAGATAACGATGTGCTCGACGTCCTGGATCGTGCCGGTGCGGTTGTTCGCAGCAATGGCCAGGGCCTTGCGGATGGACGGCGGAAACATCGAGAACGCCATGGTCGCGCCTGCGGCGGTGGCGGTGTTGCGCAGGAAGCGGCGGCGTGAAAGCGATTCGGTCATGGGTGTCTTTGGGTCTGGGCAGCGCACGGGGCGCGCGGGTGAACGGGTAGTCAGTCAGTCGAAGCGCACAGCCTGAGTGCGGCGGCCGGGGAGCGTCCCCTGGCCGATCAGGGCGCGCATTTCATCTGCGGCGCCGGGCTGGTTGCGGGCGTGCCGCCGTTCGATCCTGAATCATCGTCCCCACCACAGGCAGACAGGGTAAGGCATAGCGGAAGTACCAGCGCCATCAGCGCGCGCTTGAAGGCGTCGGCCGGCGGGCGGGACGGCGTGGAAGGGACAAGGCAAGGCGTGGACATGAAGTGCGGTCTCCGGGACGGGTCGTGTCGTGTTGTGTGAACAACAAGGCTCGCAGCGTAGACATCCACTGTTGCATAAAAATGAACATGCTCATTAATGAGCGATGACGGTTCACTGACGGGGTCCTGAACACCGTCTTACCGTCGAGCATGAAAGCACGCTGCATCACCAACCGTACATGACGGACGCCCGGCCCTTGCGCCGCCGGGACGCCGCAAACAGACGAAAAAAAAGAGGCCGAAGCCTCTTTCTTTTCTACCCGACAACCCAAGGATCAGTTCGATTCGCGGCTGGCGCGCTTGCGATCATGTTCCTTCAGGTGGCGCTTGCGCAGACGGATGTTCTTTGGCGTGATTTCCACCAGCTCGTCGTCCGCAATGAATTCCACTGCGTATTCGAGCGACATCTGGATCGTCGGCACCAGGCGCACGGCTTCGTCGGTACCCGACGCGCGCACGTTGGTCAGCTGCTTGCCCTTGATCGGGTTCACGACCAGGTCGTTGTCGCGGCTGTGGATGCCGATGATCATGCCTTCGTACAGCGCATCACCCGGCTTCACGAACATGCGGCCGCGATCCTGCAGCTTCCACAGTGCGTAGGCCACGGCATCGCCGTCGTCCTGGCTGATCAGCACGCCGTTGTGACGATCGCCCACGCCGCCTTCGCGGACCGGTGCGTATTCGTCGAACACGTGGCTGGCCAGGCCAGTACCGCGCGTCAGCGTCATGAATTCGCCCTGGAAGCCGATCAGGCCCCGTGCCGGCACGCGGTATTCCAGACGCGTGCGGCCCTTGCCGTCGGACGCCATGTCGAGCAGTTCGCCCTTGCGGCGGCCCAGCTCTTCCATCACGCCGCCCTGATGGGCGTCTTCCAGATCGATGGTCAGCAGTTCGAACGGCTCGTGCTTCACGCCGTCGATTTCCTTGAACACCACGCGCGGGCGCGACACGGCCAGCTCGTAGCCTTCACGGCGCATGTTTTCCAGCAGAATCGTCAGGTGCAGTTCGCCGCGGCCCGACACTTCAAAAATCGTATCGTCGCCGGTGTCACGCACACGCAGGGCCACGTTGGCCTTGAGTTCGCGGTCCAGACGTTCACGCAGCTGGCGGCTGGTAACGAACTTGCCTTCACGGCCAGCCAGCGGCGACGTGTTGACGCAGAAGTTCATCGTCAGCGTCGGCTCGTCAACCTTCAGCATGGGCAGCGCGTCCTGCACGTCGGGTGCGCACACGGTGCAGCCGATGCCCAGTTCTTCGATACCGTTGATCAGCACGATGTCGCCCGCTTGCGCTTCTTCGACGATCTCGCGTTCCAGGCCACGGAACTTCAGCACCTGGTTGATGCGGCCCTTGATGGGCGCGCTGTCCGGACCGAACTTGACGACCACGTCTTGCAGGGCCTTGACCTTGCCGCGCGAGATACGGCCCACGCCGATCTTGCCGACGTAGGTCGAGTATTCCAGCGAGATGATCTGCAGCTGCAACGGACCGTCGAGGTCGTCGTCACGCACCGGCACCTTGCTCAGGATCGTTTCGAACAGCGGCTTCATGTCGCCCGAGCGCACATCTTCGGTCAGACCGGCATAGCCGTTCAGGCCCGATGCATAGATGATCGGGAAGTCGAGCTGTTCTTCGGTCGCGCCCAGCTTGTCGAACAGGTCGAACGTCTGGTTGATCACCCAGTCGGCACGCGCACCCGGGCGGTCGACCTTGTTGATCACGACGATAGGCTTCAGGCCCAGGGCCAGCGCCTTGCGCGTCACGAAACGCGTTTGCGGCATCGGGCCTTCAACGGCGTCCACCAGCAGCAGCACGCCGTCAACCATCGACATCACGCGCTCGACTTCACCGCCGAAGTCGGCGTGTCCCGGGGTGTCGACGATATTGATGTGCGTGCCTTCGTATTCCACGGCACAGTTCTTGGCCAGAATCGTGATCCCGCGTTCTTTTTCGAGATCGTTCGAGTCCATGATCCGCTCGCCCATCTGCTGGTTCTCGCGGAAGGTGCCGGATTGGCGAAGCAGCTGGTCCACCAGCGTGGTCTTGCCGTGGTCGACGTGAGCGATGATCGCTACGTTGCGCAGTGCGCGTGTCATGTCGTTTCCTTGAAAGAAATCAATCTGTCGGGCTGCAGCCAACCGCCTATGCAGCGTGCCGTTCCCAGAAATTTGCTGTCAGGGCCGTGCACACGCGCCCTTGTCAAAATCGTTTCCGCATCCGGCCCGGTGATCGCCGTAGCGTCGCCTGCCGTCTGCCCTTCTGTCTCGATCTGTAGTTTTTGGCCCTGCATGAACTTCGCTGCCCTGGCCTGATCGATGGTGACCACCGGCAGGGGCGCGAGCAGGGCTTCGATGGGCATCAGCGCCGTCGCCGCCACGTCCAAGGCTTCAAGACCTTCCAGCGTGACTGCCTGGCCGATGTCGAAACCCGCCGTGCGGGTCCTGCGCAGCGCGCCAAGATGCGCGCCGCATCCCAGCATGCGACCGATATCCTGCGCCAATGTGCGGATATAGGTGCCCTTGCTGCAACTGACTTCCATCGAAAAACCGGATTCGGTGCAAGACAGCAATTCAATCGAAAAAATGGTGATGCGCCGCGTCTCGCGTTCCAGCTCGATGCCCTGCCGCGCGTATTCGTACAGCGGCTTGCCATCGCGCTTGAGCGCCGAATACATCGGCGGCAACTGATCGATGCTACCGACGAAGCGTGACAGGACGGCGCGGATCTTTTCCTCGTCCACCGGGGCGTCGACCACCTGGCCGTCGTAGGTCACCGGCAGACCGGTCCGGTCGCCCGTGTCGGTCTCTTCCCGCAGCACCACATCGGCCACGTAGGTCTTGTCGGCATGGAACATGTCGGCGGAAAACTTGGTGGCCTCGCCGAAACACAGGACCATCAATCCAGTGGCGAACGGGTCAAGTGTTCCCGTATGCCCCGCCTTGCGCGCATCCAGGATGCGCCTTGCCCGCTGCAATGCGTGGTTGCTCGACAGGCCTTCTGGCTTGTCCAGCAACAACACACCGTCGAGCGCACACCCGCGTCGGGAAGCCATCGGAATCGTCGAGAAAAAATGGACGCAGCGACGGCTTAGCCGCGCTGGTCGTCAGGGACGTGAGGTTCCGCCGGAGAAATCTCCAGACGCGCATCGTCGTCGGTCGCATCCATCGGGCCGGCAGGCATGACCTCGTCAGCCAGCACGCCGGGCGTGTTGGCCTGGTTGATCAGATGCGCCATGACCATGCCGCGCGACCGTTGTTCGTCGTAATGGAAATGCAGGGTCGGCACCGTGTGGATGTGCAGACGCTTGAACAGCAGCGAATGCAGGTAGCCGGCCTTTTCGTTCAAAGCCGCGACAGCGACGTCGGGTTCGGCGCCCATCACCGTGAAATACACCTGGGCGTGGGCATAATCCGCCGACAGCTCGACTTCGCTGAGCGTGATCAATCCTGCACGCGAGATCGGAATCTCGCGCTGAATCATTTCGGCCAGATCCTTCTGGATCTGGTCGGCGAGCCGCAACAGGCGGCCGCCGGGGATTTTTTTCTGTTGCTTGTGACGACTCATCTTGATGGGCGGGACGCTTCTTACAGCGTACGCGCCACTTCCTTGACTTCAAACACTTCGAGCTGGTCACCCACCGCGATGTCATTGTTGTTACGCAGCGTGATACCGCAATCGAAGCCGGACTTGACCTCGCGCACGTCATCCTTGAAGCGACGGAGCGATTCGATCTCGCCAGTCCACTGCACCACGTTGTTGCGCAGCAGGCGAACCTGCGAGCTGCGACGCACGAGGCCGTCGAGGACCATACAACCGGCGACGTTGCCGATACGGGATACCGCATAGACTTCGCGGATCTCGACCAGGCCGATGATCTCTTCGCGCTTTTCTGGCGCCAGCATTCCCGACATGGCGGACTTCACTTCGTCGACCGCGTCGTAAATGATGTTGTAGTAGCGCAGATCCACGCCGTTGTTTTCGGCCAGCTTCTTCGAGCCTGCATCGGCACGCACGTTGAAGCCGATCACGACTGCCTTCGAGGCGATAGCCAGGTTGACGTCGCTTTCCGAGATGCCGCCCACGGCCGCATGCACGACCTGCACACGGACTTCGTCGGTCGACAGCTTGGTCAGTGCCTGCACCAGCGCTTCCTGCGAACCCTGCACGTCGGTCTTCACGATCAACGCCAGCGTCTGCACGCCTTCGCCGATGTTGTCGAACAGCGTTTCGAGCTTCGCGGCCTGCTGGCGAGCCAGCTTGACGTCGCGGAACTTGCCCTGACGGAACATCGCGATTTCGCGCGCCTTGCGCTCGTCGCTCAGCACAATCAGTTCGTCACCTGCGGCCGGCACGTCAGTCAGGCCCTGGATCTCGACAGGGATCGACGGACCCGCTTCCGAAATCGGCTTGCCCAATTCGTCCAGCATGGCGCGGACACGGCCGAAGCTTGCGCCGGCCAGCACCACGTCGCCGCGCTTGAGCGTACCGCTCTGCACCAGGATCGTGGCGACCGGGCCGCGGCCCTTGTCCAGCTTGGCTTCGATGACCAGGCCCTTGGCGGCGGTTTCGACCGGCGCTTTCAGTTCCAGCACTTCGGCTTGCAGCAGCAGCTGTTCCAGCAGATCGTCGATACCGGCACCGGTCTTGGCCGACACACCCACGAAGGGCGCATCGCCGCCGTACTCTTCCGGCACCACTTCTTCGGCAACCAGTTCCTGCTTCACACGTTCCAGGTTGGCGTCCGGCTTGTCGATCTTGTTGATCGCCACCACGATCGGCACACCTGCTGCCTTGGCGTGGTGAATGGCTTCCTTCGTTTGCGGCATCACGCCGTCGTCGGCCGCCACGACCAGAATCACGATGTCCGTTGCCTTGGCGCCGCGAGCACGCATGGCCGTGAAGGCCTCGTGACCCGGGGTGTCAAGGAAGGTGACCATGCCGCGCTCGGTCTGCACGTGGTACGCGCCGATGTGCTGCGTGATCCCGCCGGCTTCACCCGACGCAACCTTGGCGCGACGGATGTAGTCCAGCAGCGAGGTCTTGCCGTGGTCGACGTGGCCCATGACGGTCACGACCGGTGCACGAGGCATCTCGACCACTTCCGACGACACAGGCGTTTCGTCCAGGAAAGCTTCCGGATCGTCCAGCTTCGCGGCGATGGCGGTGTGGCCGAGTTCTTCGACCACGATCATGCCGGTTTCCTGATCGAGCACCTGGTTGATGGTGACCATCTGGCCCATCTTCATCAGGACCTTGATCACTTCGGCAGCCTTCACGGCCATCTTGTGAGCCAGATCCGAGACGGAAATGGTTTCCGGCACGTGCACTTCGCGCACGATGCTTTCGGCAGCCGGCGCCGAACGGTTGTCCTGCTGATGACGGCTCTTGCCGCGGCCACCCCCACGCCAGCCGTCACGGCTGGTGCCCGAGGATGCGTCGCCGCGTGTCTTGAGCGCCTTCTTGCGTGCGGCGTCTTCCGACCAGGTCGAGGCCACGGCACCGGTCTTGATGACCTTCTTGCCAGGCGCTGCGGGCTTGTCGTCTTTCTTGACGGCTTCCTTGGTTTCCTGGCCCGGCTTGCCGGCAGGCTTGTGCAAGGTGCCGGCAATCGGCGCGGCGGGCGCAGCAGGTGCTGCCGGCGGCGTCGGCGCAGGGGCATGCAGCACCTTGTTGCGCGGACGGCTCAGCATCTGGCGCAACGCGGCGGCTTCGGCTTCTGCAGCCTGGCGGGCGTTGGCGCGCACTTCCTGCGCCTTGGCGTCCGCCTTGCGGATTTCGTCGGCGTTCTTGCGGGCCTCGTCGGCCTTGATACGCGCGGCTTCCGCACTGGAAACCGCCTTGTTCACTACGACATCGCTCACTGCAGCCCCTCCCTCGGGCGTGGCAGGCTGGGTGGAATTGACCGGGGCCGCCGGAGCAGGTTGCGCCTGCTCGCGGGCGGCAGCGGCCGCAGCGGCGGCCTCTGCTTCCTTGGCGGCGCGCTCGGCGGCTTCAGCTGCGACGCGGGCCTGTTCTTCCGCTTCGCGCAGCCGTGCTTCGGCTTCTTGCTGTTCCCTGGCTTCGGCTTCGGCGCGTGCCTTGGCTTCGGCTTCTTCCTTGGCCTGACGTTCAGCCTCGCGCGCCAGCAGCGCGCTATCGTCTTCTTCCGGCACGGCCGCGACGTCGTCGTCGCGCACGGCGGCAGCGCCGTCGAGTTCCGTACCATCAGGATTGTCACGCTTGATGAACACGCGCTTCTTGCGAACTTCCACCTGGATCGTGCGTGCCTTGCCCGTGGCGTCCGACTGCTTGATCTCGGACGTTTGCTTGCGAGTCACCGTGATCTTCTTGCCTTCGGTGGCGCCGTGGGCACGGCGCAACGATTCGAGCAGTTGTGCCTTGTCGCTTTCGGTGACGGTATCGTCAACCGACTTGATGCTTACACCAGCGGCGCGCAATTGATCCAACAGCACGTTTGCAGGCAGTTTCAGCTCGGTGGCGAACTGGGCGACAGTGTTACTCGACATTCGTTTCTCTTCCCCGGTGTGGCTGATCGACGCTATAGACAAATTCAAGCCTGTTCGAACCAGTGCGCACGCGCACGTACGATCAATTGCTTGGCTTCTTCTGCATCGATGCCGGTCAATTCGGTAAGCTCATCGACGGACAAATCCGCCAGGTCGTCTCGGGTGAACACCTGACCGGCAGCCAGACTGGCCGCCAGTTCGGGGGTCACACCTTCGAGCGTGAGCAAATCCTGCGCCGTCTCGACCCGCTCTTCCTGAGCAATTGCTTCAGTGAGCAGTGCATTGCGAGCGCGATTGCGCAATTCGTTGATGGTGTCCTCATCGAAGGCCTCGATCTCGAGGAGCTCCTGGATGGGCACATAAGCAATTTCTTCCAGACCCGTGAAACCTTCCGAGATCAGGATGTCGGCGACTTCTTCGTCGACGTCCAGCTTGCTCATGAAAGTATCGCGCAGCGCGGTCTGTTCCTGCTGCTGCTTGGCCTGGCTTTCGTCCGGCGTCATGATGTTGATCTGCCAGCCGGTCAGCTCGGACGCCAGGCGCACGTTCTGGCCACTGCGGCCGATCGCGATCGCCAGGTTGTCCTCGTCCACCACGACGTCCATCGCATGGCGGTCTTCGTCGACCACGATCGATTGCACGTTGGCCGGCGCAAGCGCGCCGATGACGAACTGGGCCGGATCTTCGGACCACAGGACGATATCGACCTGCTCACCACCCAATTCGTTCCGGACGGCCTGCACGCGCGAACCGCGCATGCCGACACACGTACCGATCGGATCGATGCGGCGGTCATGGGCCACGACGGCGATCTTGGCGCGCACGCCCGGATCCCGCGCAGCACCCTTCAGTTCGAGCAGACCCTGCTCGATTTCCGGCACTTCGTTTTCGAACAGCTGACGGATGAAGTCAGGCGCCGAACGCGACAGAATGACTTGCTGGCCGCGGGCCTGGCGATCGATGCGGGCCAGGTAGGCACGCACGCGGTCGCCAATCCGCAGGTTTTCCTTGGGGATCATTTCCGAACGCGGCAGGCGGGCTTCCACCTTGCCGATTTCGATGATGGCATCGCCCTTGTCCATCCGCTTTATCGAACCCGAGACGATGGACTCGCCACGCTCGAGGAAGTCGTTCAGGAGCTGTTCACGTTCCGCGTCACGAATCCGCTGCAGGATGACCTGCTTGGCGGCCTGCGCGCCGATCCGGCCGAATTCGATCGGCTCGAGCGCTTCCTCGATGAACTCTTCGAGTTCGATCTCGGGCTCGACATCACGGGCTTCCGACAGCAGGATCTGCTGGTCGGGCAGTTGCAGACCGGCTTCGTCGGGCACGACCTGCCAGCGACGGAACGCTTCGTGGTCGCCCGAGTCGCGATCGATCGCCACGCGGATGTCCACTTCTTCTTTGTAGAGCTTCTTCATGGCGGAAGCCAGCGCACTTTCAAGCGCGCCGAACACCACGTCGCGCGTGACGTTCTTTTCGCGCGCCAGCGCGTCCACCAACAACAGAATCTCGCGGCTCATTGTTTTTTGCCCCTGAAATTCAGAACCGGATCCAGTTTTGCACGCTCGAGTTCATCGATCGTGAAATTCAATACCTGGATGTCGCCTTCCTTTGCTTCGAATTCGATGCCGAATACCTCGGCTCCTTGTACTTCTTTATTCGGTGCTGCCGCATCGGCAGTGTCGCCGGTGGCCGGCTCCGGCGCGACGAGCGTGCCGGTGAATACCTTGCGTCCGTTGAACGGGAGGCGCAGCTTGATCTCGGCGCGCTCGCCGGCGAACTTGATGAAGTCCTTGGCGCGGCGCAGCGGCCGGTCGGTACCGGGCGAGCCGACTTCCAGGCGCGAGTAGTCGATGTTTTCCACTTCGAACACGCGCGACAGCTGCTTGGAGACCGCTTCGCAGTCTTCAATGCGAACACCTTCGTCGCGGTCGATCGTCACGCGCAGCAGACCGCCGCCGGCGCGTTCCACGTCGACCAGTTCCACCCCCAGTCCTGCCAGGGATTGTTCCGTAAGCTCGAAAATATCTGCCATGCCTTATCGTGCGATCTAGTGGTGCGACTTGCATCGCAAACCTGAAAACCAAAAAAAAATGGGCTGTACTGTCCAGCCCATTTTGCGACCTTGCCTAAGCTCGATACGCCGCAATCGCCAGCCCGGACCTCCGGACCCCGTTGCGCGTGTCACCCGCCGCCCCTGACATCCTGCCGGCGCGTAGCCAAACTTCGGCCGCACACAGCGCTCTGTCCACAAGGTTCTGTCCGTATCCTGAAGGGGAATATCGGGGCAGCTCCACCACTCCGCAACTGTGTTTTTTACAACACTGGAGTCAGCGCGAAGCGGGAACTGCCTGAACGCAGGGCCAACGGAGATGGCCGCGAGGGCAGATGCTGCTGCCCGGACCCTCTCCAGATCGGTGTACCGGAAAGCTTGATCGCTCGATGCAACAACTGTGCAGAGCGACTTTCCTGAACCCCGACCCAGCCCGTGACGCTTGAGTCCGGAAAGAGATCCAAAGAATGCGGGCCACGTTTGAAACGTGAAACGCGTTCTTCCAGATCCAAACCCCGGAAGTGCCGAAGGCTTCGCCAGCCCCTTTTCTAACCTGCCCCGCTTTGACTGGCATATTGCCGAATCAGCTTGGGGCGTTGGGAAGCGGGTGCTTAGCTTGTTGATCATAAGCCATTTAGGCCTATTTTTCAAGTCACGCGTGCATTCTGCTCATAGGCGCCGCCGGTGCGTCACGCCAGTCAGCCGCGGCCACGCCGGGCACGAGGCGCACCGGCAAACGCCAATGCGGACTCGTGCGCCGCGGCGCCGCGAGGCTGGGCCTCGTCACCGCCCGATCGCCCGCCGCCACCGCCTGCGCCACGCGGACCACGACCGGCGGTTTTGCCCGGTGCACGGTTGCCGCGCGGTGCGCCGGCAGCCGACCGCGGCGCCGACGGACCGTTGCCGCCCGCCCCTGCGCCAGCCGCGCGGCCGCGCGGTGCACGGCCCTCGCCTGGCGCCGCGTTGCCGGCTTCGGCACGTGGCTTGGCGGTGCGCTTGCGCGCGCCCTTGACGGGTTCGGCGTATGGGTGATTCGCCGGCACGGCGCCCTGGCCACGGCCCACATGGGCGCCCGGCCCACGCTTGGGTCCGCGGCGGGCCGGCGTGCCGGGTGCTTCACGGCCCGGACGCGCGTTGCCGACATGCGGATGGCCGTTGGCCAGGCCGCCGGCAAAGCTCACACCGGTACCGTACGGATCGGACGGAAACACCTGGCCCGCCAGCGGGCTGACCGCCGACCGGGGCGCGCCCCGCGCGCCGCCCTGCACCTGGCCGCGGCGGCCGACGCGCGCGCCGTGCATGCCGTTCTGGTCCAGGGTGCCATAGCCCGGCGGCAAGGCGCCTTCATGCGACAGCGGTTGCGCGCTGCGGCCATTGCGGCGACCGCTGGCTTCGTCATCGTCGCCGCGGATCAGGCCCAGCTGGACCTGCATGGCGGTGACCATGGTGGCGTCAAGTTCTTCCCAGCGGCCGCGGCGCAGCGCGCGCGGCAGCGTGACGTCGCCAAAGCGGGTGCGCAGCAGACGGCTGACGATCACGCCCAGCGATTCGAACATGCGGCGCACTTCGCGGTTGCGGCCTTCCTGCAGGGTGACGCGGTACCAGCGGTTGCTGCCTTCGCCGCCCAGGTAGTCCAGGGCGCCGAACGCGGCCATGCCGTCTTCGAGCTGGATGCCGGTCAGCAGCGATTCGCGCTGTTCTTCGGTCATTTCGCCCAGCACACGGACTGCGTATTCACGCTCCATGCCATAACGGGGGTGCAGCATGCGGTTGGCCAGATCGCCGGACGTGGTGAAGATCAGCAGACCTTCGGTGTTCAGGTCGAGACGGCCGACCGAAATCCACTTGCCGCTCTTGATCTTGGGCAGGCGCGAAAACACGGTTGCGCGGCCTTCCGGATCATCTTGCGTCACGATTTCGCCCGCGGGCTTGTGATACAGCACCACCCGTGGCGGACGCGACAGATTGCGGCGCACCACCAGCTTGCCGTTCACCCGCACGTTGTCGTTCGGGGACACGCGCTGGCCGATATGGGCTGGCTCGCCATTGACCGACACGCGGCCCGCGACGATCAGTTCTTCCATCTCGCGGCGCGAACCGATGCCGGCATCGGCCAGCACCTTGTGCAGCTTGGGGACGACGGCGTCGCTGGACAGGTACTTGCCCAGGCGGCGCTTCAGGTCGGGCGCCTTGTCGAGGAAGGACAGGGCCTGTTCGGCTTCCTTCTCGGCAGCGCGCAATTCGTCGGGCGACAGGTCCGGACCGGCCACATCCAGGTCTTCGCCGCCGGTCACGGCCACCACGGCAGGCGCGGCGCGGCCCCGGGTCTTGGCAGGTGCGCGGCGGCCATTGCGGGCCGGCGCAGCGGCGTCTTTCTGTTCCTTGTGTTCTTTTTGCGCGGCGGCGGCACGGGGACCGCGCGGCTTGCGGCGGTTCTGCGCCGGTGCGGGGGCAGCGTCGCCCTCGCCTGCCGCGGCGGGTGCAGCGGCTGCCGATTCAGCGCCTTCGGCGCCACCCGCGGCAGCGGCTTCGTCAGCGGGGCGGCGACGGCGGAACGGCGTGCGCAGATTGCGCCGGCCGCGGGCCTTTTCGGGCGCGCCGGCGTTCCGGCCCTCGCCAGTGGCGTCGGGCGCGCTCGTGGCGTCGCTCTTGTGACCTTCAGGGGTGTCGTTCATGTGTCAGGACTTATCGTTCTTGCCAGTCTGGCGTAAAGAGGGATCGTCATCCTCGGCATCGGGCGCCACGGTGGGCGCGTCGGCACGAGGCTCAACGACATCGGACTCCGGCCCATCCTGCGGGGCGCCTGCTTCTTCGGGCGACTCGGTCGCATCCGTTGCAGGGGCCTCGTCAGGCATCGTAGGTCCGGAGACCGCAGTGACAGGAGTGGCGTCAACGGCAGCATCGCCGTCAACGTCAGGGGATTCAGGGTCGGCGCCCGAGGCGTCGACGGCGGGTGGTTCGGTCATGCTGGGCAAAGCGGTGACATCGTCAGCAGCCGGGCCGAAGGCCAGGCCTTCCGGTTCGCCCAGGCCGCTCAGCGCGGCCACGGCTTCGGTGGTTTCCAGCGGCGGCAGTTCATCCAGCGCTTTCAGGCCCAGGTCGTCCAGGAAGTGCCGGGTCGTGCCGAACAAGGCGGGGCGGCCTGGCGCGTCGCGGTGACCGATCACTTCAATCCAGTCGCGGTCTTCCAGCGCCTTGATCACCTGCGTCGACACCGTCACGCCACGAATTTCTTCGATATCGCCCCGCGTGACCGGCTGGCGATACGCCACGATGGCCAGCGTTTCCATCACCGCCCGCGAATACCGCGGCGGCTTTTCCGGACTCAGGCGTTCCAGATACGGCCGCATCGACAGGCGGCTCTGGAAGCGCCAGCCACTGGACAGCGCGACCAGTTCGATCCCGCGGTCCTGCCAGGCGATGCGGATGTCGTCGAGCAGGCCACGCAAGGTGTCGTTGCCCACTTCGTCGGCGAAAAGCTTGCGCAATTCGTAAAGCTGGAGAGGTTCCTGCGCGCATAACAGCGCGGTTTCCAGAACGAGACGTGCCTCGCTGGTATTCATGTGCGTTTGATCAAACGAGCGTCATCCGTACAGGGTGAAATACGGTTCGAATAGCATTCAGCCATTGATGCGCCGGGAACTTGCGATCCCTGACGCCCTGCCTGCGAGCAAGCCGCAGGTGCAGGCTGGTCTCGCATGGCGAGTCGCATGCTGAACAAGATGTCGTTGGGTGCGTGTGCCGTAGCAGCCGCTGGATACCGGACTGAGCCTGGACGTCGGGCTGAGCCTAAACTTTCTGGGGACCACCTGGGGATCACGTTCGGGAGCGTGACCGGGCGAGGTGCCTGGGCCGGGCCAATGACGATTGCCCGGTGCCGGTAGAGGCCTTGCCCGGGCGATCCGGATCGGACCGGGCCACAGGAAAGGCGCAACACCTCGTACAGCGAATCCTAGTGTAGCCTCAGCGGGGCAATGTCACAAGCATTGTCCCGCCATCGTTGCGTTCCTTCCGTTGCATCCACCCGGAGTCCCATGCTTGCGTTGACCACCACCACTGCCCTTTTCGTGCTGACGGCGCTTGCCGAAATCGTCGGCTGCTACCTGCCGTGGCTGGTGCTCAGGCAGGGCAAGCCCGTCTGGCTGCTGCTACCCGCCGCCCTGTCGCTGGCGCTGTTCGCCTGGCTCCTGACGCTGCACCCCACCGCGGCCGGACGCACGTACGCCGCCTATGGCGGCGTGTACATCGTGGTGGCGCTGGGGTGGTTGTGGCGGGTGGACGGCGTGGCGCCGACCCGCTGGGATGTCGCCGGCGGCGTGGTTGCCCTGGCCGGAATGGCCATCATCATGCTGCAACCCGACGCCGGCTGACCGGTTGGCGCGGGACGGCGTTCCGCCGTGCCCGCAACGGCCGCTTACTCCGTGAAATCGCCCGTTCCAAGGGGCACGATGCCCGTCGTGGGCGTGCTGCTGGCTTCGCCGGCGGCCTTCAGGATCTCTTCACGGCCGTGCTTGAACGCCGCCAGCAGGTCGTCATCGCTGCGGCTGGCCGCGCCAAAGTGTTCTTCGAGCACGTCGCCCGAAATCTCGAAGTCCTGGCTCTTGCGGCCTTCGAATCTTGCGGTGAATCGCACTGCGCCATCCACCACGGTGGGTTGAACCTCTTTTGCCAGTTCTGTCGTCATTGTTGTCACTCCATTAAGACGGGGCCTCGCGCTGCCCCGTGGCCTGCAGAGTCTCCACTCTAGGCGCGAGGCCGGTGACAGTCCATCCGGTTGCTGTAAAGCCCCGTGTCAGGTGCAACCGGTAAATACCCGCCTGGGGGCGCCTGCGGGACTACACCAAGGCTTGCGCCCAACACAACCCCAACCGTCGATTCCCGCGCTGCAGCGTCTTATTTGCGCCATCGCCCAGGGCAGTGTTTGCTAGGGCCACCGCCCCCCTGCACAATTGCCGAGGGTGTAAGCCGGTATCAAGAAAAGGAATGAGATGGCCATGTTGGGTCTGCGCGGCAAATCGCTGGTCGCGCTGTTGTTGAGTTGTGCACTTGCCTTGATTCCCGCGGCGTTCATCGCCTGGCAGGGGGTCGAGACGGTTCGGAACCACTTTGGCCTGGCCTACGCCCGCAATCACACCCTGCTGCATCGCGAACAGATCTTCGCCCCCGTGTCGCGGGAACTGGCCCTGGCCAGCCGCCTGGCCAACTCTGTCGTGACCCGCCGCTGGCTGTCCAACCTGGATGATGCCGCCGCGCGCGACCTGTTCTTCGAAGAAGCCGAAGGCTACCGTGCCGACCTGCGGGACCACTCCTACTTCGTGGCCGACAGCCAGGGGCACTACTACTACAACGACAGCAAGGCGCCGGTCTCGACCACGCCGCGCTACACCACGGCCCCCGACAAGGCCAGCGACAACTGGTACTACGCGACCATGCGCAGTCCCGACGCCTACAACATCAATGTCGAGCTCAGCGCCCAGCTCAAGATCACCAACGTCTGGTTCAACGTGGCCGTGCAGGACGGCGGCCGCCGCCTGGGCGTCGTCGGCACCGGCCTGAACCTCAGCAAGTTCCTGAACGACTTCCTGGCCACCAACGAAAGCGGCGTCACCCCGATCATCATCGACCGCAACGGCGCGATCCAGGCCCATCCGGATACCCGCCGGATCGCCTACGGGTCGGTGTCCGAAAAGGCGACGGAACAGCAGACGGCGTTCGGCCTGCTCGGCTCGGATGCCGAACGCGCCTCGCTGCGCACGGCCATGGCCGCGGCGGAGGCCAAACCGGCCAACCCGGTCGACCTGTGGGCCACGGTGGACGGCAAGCGCCAGCTGCTGGTGCTGGCCTACATTCCCGACCTGCGCTGGCACGTGCTGTCGATCGTTGACCTGCGCGCCGCCCAGGTGATCGACCCGGGCTGGGCCACCCAGGCCCTGATCGCCTTCGTCCTCTTGCTGGCCGCCCTGCTGATCGTGTTCGGTTACGCGGTGGAACGCCTGGTGCTCAAGCCCCTGCGCCGCCTGCAGCAATCCGCGCAGGCCATCAGCGCCGGACGCTACGACACCGCCCTGCCCGACGAGACCGACGACGAAATCGGCGAGTTGAGCCGCGCCTTTGGCGCCATGGCCGCCAAGGTGCAGACGCACACGGCCGAGCTGGAAGAGCGCGTGCGGGAACGCACCAAGGAATTGCAGGCCGCCAATTCAAGCATGGCGGCCGCCCACAAGCAGATCGACGATTCGATCGACTACGCCAGCCTGATCCAGCGCGCGATCCTGCCCGACCGCCAGATGGTGCAGTCGCTGGGCGCGCACCACTTCGTGATGTGGCATCCGCGGGACGTGGTGGGCGGTGACTTCTATGTGTTCCTGCCCGATGGCGACAACTGCCTGCTGGGCGTGGTGGACTGCGCGGGCCATGGCGTGGCCGGCGCGCTCATGACCATGCTGGCACGGGCCGCGATCGACCACGCCATCAAGGAAGTGGGCGCGCGGGACCCCGCCGCCATCCTTGCCCGCACCGATGCCGCCATGCGCGCCATGCTGCGGGACACCGAAATGCCGCGTTCGCTGGCCACCAACATGGACGCGGGCCTGGTGTATGTGGACCGGGCGACGGGCCTGGCCCACTTTGCGGGCGCCAAGATGTCGCTGTACGCCAGCGACGGCGTGACCACCCAGGAATTCCCGGGCGGACGCCGCGCGCTGGGCGAGCGCCGCCTGGGCGAGTACACGAATATTGTGACCGAACTGTCGGGCCGGACCTTCTACATGATTACCGACGGCGTGCTGGACCAGGCGGGCGGCGAGCATGGCTATGGCTTCGGCAGCCGGCGCTTTGCCGAACTGCTGCAGTCGATCGCCGGCGAGTCCCTGCAGGATCAGGCTGCTGCGGTTGAGCAGGCCTTGGTAAACTACCGTGGGGATCTCCCGCAGCGCGACGACATCACCATTCTGTCCTTCCGATTTGAATGAGCCCAATTTCCAAACAGACCGGAGCTTCCATGGATTCGACTGACCTGTTCGCCATGCGCGAGATGTTCAATCGCCAGCACATCATGTTGTGCTTCAACGGCCCGATTTCGCGCAGCCTGATCGAAGAGATCGGCAACGCCCTGAAGAACTATCTGCAGGCGGAACATGCGCAACCGTCGGCCGCCATGGACGTCTTCGGCACGTATATCGAAATGACGCAGAACATTCGTCATTACGCCGCCCAGAACGGTTACCAGGAGCACGAAGCGGCCGCCACGGTCGTGGTCGCCCGCGATGATGGCGACCATTACGTGGTGTCGGCGGGCAACCTGGTGGAACGGGAAGACGGGCGCGCCCTGCTCCAGCGCGTCGAATCCCTGGCGGGACTCGACAAGGCCCAGCTCAAGGCCAGCTACAAGGAACAGTTGCGCAAGCCGCGCGATGCGGGCGCCAGCACCGGCGCCGGGCTTGGCCTGATCGACATGGCGCGCAAATCGAGCGCGCCCCTGATGGCCAGCCTGCGTGACACCCCCGACGGCCGCGCGTTTTTCAGCCTGCGCGCGATCATCTGACCCATTCAAAAGCGAACAGCATGAGTAACCTGACCATCCCTGGCAGCCAGTCGACACCGGAAATCACGGCCGACTGGGACGCGGGCCAGCTGAGCATGCAAGGCGATTCCTATCCCGAAAATTCGTTCGACCTGTTCGGACCGATCATCGACTGGGTGGAACGTTTCCTTGCCGACTCCAATCAGCCGCTGCGGCTCGAATTGCGCCTGCTGTACCTGAACACCAGCAGCATCCGCGCCGTCATGGACATTTTCGACACGCTGGAAGAAGCCCATCAGCGAGGACGCGACGTGGCCGTGAACTGGCATTACGATCACCGTAATGAACGGGTGGCCGAACTCGCCGAGGAG
The DNA here is from genome assembly GCF_013408655.1 of Pigmentiphaga litoralis. Classification (NCBI taxonomy): domain Bacteria; kingdom Pseudomonadati; phylum Pseudomonadota; class Betaproteobacteria; order Burkholderiales; family Alcaligenaceae; genus Pigmentiphaga; species Pigmentiphaga litoralis. Next base: position 80,020 of record NZ_JACCBP010000001.1, on the reverse strand, counting down.
TTCAAGGAAGATTGCAGCTTCCCGTTTTCCATCGTTTCCTATTCATAAGGTCAGCCTGGTCCGCCATGCCCCGCGACAATTCGGCTTTTGACGAGCGCATCGAGCAATTGCTGGCGGATCCTGCCCACAGCGACCATCCCCTGCGCGGCGCGCTGGGCGAACTGTGGCAGCTGCACCTGGAAGAGCGCTATCGGCTGGAACGCGTCACGCATCTGTCGGACGCTTACCAGCAGCTGGCGCGCCAGCGCGAGACCCACCTGGGCGAACGGTTCAACAAGCAGCTGCGCCAGCTGGAAAAGCTCGCGCGCATTTCCGACCGCTACCAGCAGATGATGCGCGACCTGAATCTTGCGTTGAATGAGGCGTCCAACCGCGACGTGCTGACCGGCCTGGGCAACCGCCGGCTGCTGATGGACCGGCTGAAAGAAGAATCCGAACGCGCCACGCGGCGGGGCCAGGGCTACGCGCTGGCCATGCTGGACGTCGACCAGTTCAAGCATGTCAACGACACCCACGGGCACGAAACCGGCGACCGCGTGCTGATCGCGATCGCCACCACCCTGCAGGCTGGCCTGCGTGAATACGATGTGTGCGGCCGCTGGGGTGGCGAAGAATTCCTGGTGCTGCTGCCCGAAACCAGCGCGGCCGAAGGGCTCGTCGTCATGGAACGGGTGCGGCAGAATATCGCCGAACTGGCGGTGCGTACCGACAACGACGCCATCTGCGTGACCGCCAGCATCGGCGTGAGCCAGCACGTGCCGGGCGAAACCTTTTCGCTCACGATCAAACGCGCCGACGCGGCGCTGCTGGACGCCAAGCGGGCAGGCCGCAACCGTGCCGTCGTCGCTGCCGTGGCGGGCTGATCACGGTGTCGTCGTCTGCCCAGGATCCCCGTGATGCCCGCCGGCTGGCCGCCCTGGCCTACTACCAGATCGTCGACACCCCGCGCGAAGCCTCGTTCGATGAACTGGCCGAACTGGCCGCCGACCTATGCGGTGCGCCGATTGCCGTCGTCAACCTGATCGCCAGCCACCGGCAGTTCTTCAAGGCCGAAGTCGGCCTGGGCGTGCGCGAGACGCCGCTCGACAATTCGTTCTGTATCCACGCGCTGCTGGAAGACGAATTCCTGCTGGTGCCCGACGCCACGCAAGACGCACGGTTTGCCTGCAACCCCCTGGTGACGGGCGAACCGCATCTGCGCTTCTATGCGGGCGCCTTGCTCAAGACCGCCGACGGCGTGCCGATCGGCACCCTGTGCGTGCTGGACTACCAGCCGCGCACCCTGACCGCCCTCCAGCAGAAATCGCTGCGCGTGCTGGCCCGCCAGGTCATGGCGCAACTGGAACTGCGCCGCGAAGTGATCGAGCGCGATCGCGGCAACGACGAACTGACCCGGACCCGCAACGAGGCGGTAGACAGCGAAGCGCGCTTTCGCAACATGGCGGATTACGCGCCCGTCATGCTGTGGGTGACCGATGCCAACGGCGCCTGCACCTACCTGAACCAGCGATGGTATGACTTTACCGGCCAGACGCCGGCCGAGGCCGAAGGCCTGGGCTGGCTGGCCGCCACGCATCCGGACGACAGCCAGCGGACCGGGCAGATCTTCCTGGACGCCAATGCGACCCGCGTGCCGTTCCGCCTGGAATACCGGCTGCGGCATGCCGATGGGTCCTACCATTGGGCGATCGATGCTGCGCTGCCGAGATTTGGCGCCGATGGCACCTTTCTGGGCTACATCGGCTCGGTCATCGACATCCAGGACCGGCGCCACGCCGAAGAGCAGCTGCAGGCCAGCGAAGCGCGATACCGCACGCTGTTCAACTCGATCGAATCGGGGTTCTGCGTGGTGGAAGTCGATCTGTCGGGCGATCAGGTCGATTACAGGGTGGTCGAAGCCAATCCGGCGTTCTTCCAGCAGACCGGTTTTCCGCAAGCCATCGTCGACCAGTGGCTGCGCAAGGCGCTACCCAACCTGGAAGAGCACTGGTACGACGTGTACGGACGCGTGGCCCGCAGCGGCGAACCCATGCGGTTCGAGCAGGGGTCGGCTGCGCTGGAACGCTGGTTCGACGTGTTCGCGTTCCGAACCGGCCACGCGAGCGAGAGCCGTGTCGCGATCCTGTTCAACGATATTTCGGCCCGCCGCAAGGCCGAAGAAGCCCTGCGACAATTGAACGAAACGCTGGAACAGCAGGTGGCCGAGCGGACGGCCGAGCGCGACCGGATGTGGGCGACGTCGCCGGACCTGATGCTGGTGATTGATTTCAGCGGCGTGTTCCGCCAGGTCAACCCGGCCTGGACCACGATGCTGGGGTATGAGGCTGCGGAACTGATCGGCCGCCACGTGACCGAATTCGTCGTCAACGACGACCACGATGACACGATCCAGTCCTACCGGTCCGCCGCGGCGGGTGGACGCACCACCATCGTCAACCGTTACCACCACAAGAACGGATCGACGCGCTGGATTTCCTGGGTGGCCGCGCCCGCGGGGGACGTGACCTACGCCACCGGCCGCGACATTACCGCCGAACGCGAACAGGCGCTGGCGCTGGCCCAGACCGAAGAACAACTGCGGCAGGCCCAGAAGATGGAAGCCGTGGGCCAGCTGACCGGCGGCATCGCGCACGACTTCAACAATCTGCTGACCGGGGTCATCGGCTCGCTTGATCTGCTGCAGCGCCAGCTGGCGCGTGGCCAGACCGACAAGCTGGCGCGTTACGCCACCGCCGCCACCACGTCGGCCAATCGCGCGGCCGCCCTCACCCACCGCCTGCTGGCGTTTTCGCGCCGGCAGCCGCTGGACCCGAAGGCCGTCAACGCCAATCGGCTGGTCAGCGGCATGGAAGACCTGCTGCGCCGGACCATCGGCGAAAACATCGCTTTGGAAATCGTGACGGCCGGTGGCCTGTGGCAGTCCTTGTGCGATCCGCACCAGCTGGAAAGCGCCGTGCTGAACCTGGTGATCAACGGACGGGATGCGATGCCGGGCGGCGGCACGCTGACCATCGAAACCTGCAATGCCCACATCGACCTGGCCTACTCGGCGCGCCTGGGCAATGTGCGCCCCGGGCAGTACGTGTGCGTGTGCGTGACCGACACCGGTACAGGCATGACGAAGGAAACGATCGCGCGGGCCTTCGAACCCTTCTTTACGACCAAACCCATCGGCCAGGGCACGGGCCTGGGGCTGTCCATGATCTACGGATTCGCGCGTCAGTCCGAAGGCTACGCAAAGATCTATTCGGAAGTCGGCCAGGGCACCACCGTCAAACTGTATCTGCCCCGCTTCTATGGCGATGCCGACAGGCTGGATGACGAGCAGCGCGGCCTGGGCACCGCGCACGGCACCGATGCCGGCGAAGTCGTGCTGGTGATCGAAGACGAGACCGTGGTGCGCGACCTGGTGGTCGAAGTCCTGCAGGACCTGGGCTACCAGACGATCGAAGCCGCCGACGGCCCGTCCGGCCTCAAGGTGCTGCAGTCGGCCGCGCGCATCGACCTGCTGATCACCGACATCGGCCTGCCCGGCCTGAACGGCCGCCAGGTCGTCGACGCCGCGCGCCAGCAGCGGCCCGAACTCAAGGTGCTATTCATGACGGGGTACGCCGAAAACGCCACCATCGCGAACGGCTTCCTGGAACCCGGCATGCAGATGATCACCAAGCCGTTCGCGATCGATGCGCTGATGCTGCGGATACGGGACATGATCAAGGGTTGATCATGTCCCACGTTGTTGATGCTCGGACATGATCAAAGGTTGATGGGCCAACCATAAAAAAACCGCCCCAAGGTTGAAGACCTTGAGACGGTTTTTTGTCGAGCATTTGGTTGCGGGGACAGGATTTGAACCTGTGACCTTCGGGTTATGAGCCCGACGAGCTGCCAGACTGCTCCACCCCGCGTCTGAGAAAAGAAGTATATACCAACCGGTCCTTCGGGGCAAGCCGGCGGGCAGATCTCGCTAGTTACGCCCCTGACCTGACGCGTTCGGCCCACCCTGAGCGGGAAGTCTGCCTTAGATGGGAAGTCTGCCTTATATAATGCCGCCGGGCCGTCACCACGCCGTGGTTCCGCCTTTACAGGAGTCCTGCGCATGACGACCGCCATTTTCGCCACGGTCGCTTTTCTGGTGCTCGCCACGTCCTTCATGTCCGGCATTTTCGGCATGGCGGGCGGCATGGTGTTGATGGGCGCCCTGCTGCTGATGCTGCCGGTGGCGTCGGCCATGGTGCTGCAAAGCGCGATGCAGCTCACGTCCAATGGCTGGCGCGCCATTCTGTGGCGCGGGCATACCGAATGGCGCATCGTGGGCCGCTTTGCGATTGGCGCCACCCTGGCTTTTTGCGCCTTCCTGGCGGTGCAACTGGTGCCTAGCCGCGGCGTGGTGCTGCTGATCCTGGGTATCAGTCCCTTCGTGGCGCTGTTCGTGCCGCCGCGTTTCGCGCCGCAGGCCGAAGCCAAATGGGGCGCCGAAATCTGCGGATTCGTCTGCCAGACCTTGCAGTTCCTGAGCGGCGTGACGGGCCCGATCCTGGATATCTTTTTTGTGCGGTCGACCACCATGGACCGGCGCAAGGTGGTGGCGACCAAGGCAACCTGCCAGGTGCTGGGACACGGATCGCGGCTGATCTACTTTGGCGGCATCATGAACCAGCAGACCGTCACGCTGCACTGGCTGCAATGGGCGATACTGTTGGGATGCGCAGTAGCCGGCACCAGCCTGAGCCGGGTCGTGCTCGAACGCATGAGCGACCAGCAGTTCCGCAAATGGACGCGCGGCATTGTCCTGGGCGTGGCGTCGGTTTATCTTGTGCAAGGCGTCGCCAGTTTTTTATGAACACCCGTTCGCCGGATACCGCGGTTCACATTACCCGCGGCCATCGGCCAACGCTCACAGGGAACTTGCCATCCGGGCAACCGCCCGCTTGGATATGACATGACTGCTCCCCTTCGTACGGTCACCTATTTTCCCGCCCCGCGGGCCCAGCGCTTCTGCTCGCAGTGCGGCAGCGTGCTTGCGCGCCGCATTCCCGACGACGACAACCGCGTGCGCGATCTGTGCGACAACTGCGGCGCGATCCACTACCAGAATCCCCGCATGGTGCTGGGTACCGTGCCGATCTGGGGTGACCAGATCCTGCTGTGCCGCCGCGCGATCGAACCGCGCCACGGCTACTGGACCCTGCCGGCCGGCTTCATGGAACTGGGCGAAACGACCGAAGAAGGCGCCGCGCGCGAAACGCGCGAAGAAGCGGGCGCCACCTTCACGATGGGCGCCCTCTTCAGCATGATCGACATCCCGCATGTCGACCAGGTGCATATCTTCTACCTGGCCAACCTGACGCACGACCGGTTCGATCCAGGTCCGGAAAGCCTGGAAGCCAAGCTGTTCACTGAAGCCGAGATCCCCTGGGACGACCTGGCCTTCCGGTCGATTTCGACGACCTTGCGGCTGTTCTTTGCCGATCGGGCCGCCGGGCATTTCGACGTGCACAGCCAGGCGCTGAGTCACGGCATGATCCCGACGCCCGAAGAACCTGCATGAGGGCATCGTGAGTCAGGCTTCGCTTCGCCAACGGATGCCCGCGCTGCTGGGGCCCGATACGCCGTTTCCGCCGCTGGACTGCGCGCTGGTGTCCCCGGCGGGCTTGCTGGCGGTGGGCGCCGACCTGTCCGTGGCCCGGCTGCGCGATGCCTATTCGCACGGGATTTTTCCGTGGTTCCTGGAAGGCGAGCCTATCCTGTGGTGGAGTCCGGATCCGCGCATGGTGCTGTTTACCGACCGGTTTGCGCCGTCGCATTCGCTGCGCAAGAAGCTGCGGCAGGTGGACAGGGACGCGCGCTACGAAATCCGGGTCGACACCGCCTGCGCCGAGGTCATGCGCGCCTGCGCCGCCCCGCGCGACGGTCTGCAGCCCGCCACCTGGATTTCTCCGGCCATGCAGGCCGCCTATCTGGCCTGGCACCAGGAAGGCGGCGTGCATTCGATCGAAACGTGGATCGACGGGGAACTGGCCGGCGGCCTGTACGGCGTCAGCATCGGCCAGGCGTTTTTTGGCGAGTCGATGTTCACCCGGGTTCCCGACGCGTCCAAGATCGCCCTCGCCTACCTGGTTCGTTTCCTGTCCTTGCATGGCGTGCGCATGATCGACTGCCAGCAGGACACCCGGCATCTGACGTCGCTGGGCGGCGGCACAATTTCCCGCAGCGAATTCGAGTCCAAGCTTGTAGAATCGATAGGGATGCCGGGCGTGCCCTGGCATCCGGGCAGGATACTCGCCGATGGCCGGCTGATCTCCCTGTCTTCCGCGGTCCCTGCCGCGGCTTCCTACGGGGTTGACCAGTGACGTACCTCCGAGACCTGCCCTTCTCCGCTTTGCAGTTCTATGCGACGGCGCCGTATCCGTGCAGCTATCTCAGCGACCGCCTGGCGCGCTCGCAAGTCGCCACTCCCAGCCACCTGATCAACGCCGACGTGTATGCCGAGCTGGTGCGCGTGGGGTTCCGCCGCAGCGGCGTGTTCACCTACCGCCCGCATTGCGATGGCTGCCGGGCCTGCGTGCCCGTGCGTATTCCGGTGCACACCTTCACGCCGCGGCGCACCCAGCGCCGCACCTGGCGCAAACATGCCGACCTGCAGGTCTTCGTGGCCGAACTGGCGTACTCGGCCGAACACTACGCGCTGTACCTGCGTTACCAGTCCACTCGCCACAAGGGCGGCGGCATGGACCAGGACAGCCGCGACCAATACGCGCAGTTCCTGCTGCAAAGCCGGGTCAACACCCGCCTCGTCGAATTTCGCGACGCCGACGGCAAACTGCTGATGGTGTCGATCATGGACGTACTGGCCGACGGCCTGTCGTCCGTCTATACCTTCTACGATCCCGACCTGCATGGCAGCCTCGGCACGTGGAACATCCTCTGGCAGATCGAACAGTGCAAGCTGCTTGACCTGCCCTACCTGTACCTGGGCTACTGGATCGCCGAAAGTCCCAAAATGGCGTACAAGACGGCCTTCCAGCCCATCCAGGTCCTGGTCAATGGCGAATGGCAGACTTACGAGCCCGACTTCGCCCCCCTCCCGCCCACGCCTGCGTCACCCTCCGTGGTGACCATCCCCGTCTCGCACGTCGTCCATCCGCCTCGCGGCGGTCCGGGCGCCGACGGCAACCCTTCCTGATCGAACCCTTTCCTGATGTCCTTGCTTTTCCAAGCCTATCCGCTGGTCCGTCCCGCGCTGTTCTCTCTCGAGCCTGAAACCGCGCATCGCGTCACCATGACGTCCTTGCACACGGCGCACGACCTGGGTCTGACCCGCCTGTTCGGCGGCGCGCCCCACCAGCCCCGCCAATTGATGGGATTGACCCTGAAGAACCCGGTCGGCCTGGCCGCCGGCCTCGACAAGAACGGCGACCACATCGACGCATTGGGCAGCCTGGGCTTCGGCTTCATGGAAATCGGCACGGTCACGCCGCGTTCGCAGCCGGGCAATCCCCTGCCCCGCATGTTCCGCCTGCCGGCGGCGCACGCCGTCATCAACCGGATGGGGTTCAACAACGACGGGCTCGACACCTTCCTGGCCAACGTGCAGCGCAGCCGCTATCGCGCGCAGGGCGGCATCCTGGGCCTGAACATCGGGAAGAACCTGACCACGCCGATCGAAAACGCGGTCGACGACTACCTGACCTGCCTGGCCGGCTGCTACGACCATGCCGACTACGTGTCGATCAATGTGTCGTCCCCGAACACCAAGAATCTGCGCGCGCTGCAGGGCGCGGACGAACTGTCGTCCTTGCTGCAGCGGGTGCATGAAGCGCGGGAACGCCTGGCCGACCAGCATGGCCGGCGCGTGCCCCTGGTGGTCAAGATCGCCCCCGACCTGGACGACGGCCAGATCGACGCCATTGCCGACCTGCTGCCGCGCTACGGCATCGATGGCGTGGTCTCCACCAACACGACCCTGGGCCGCGATGCGGTCAAGGGCCTGGAACACGCGGCCGAAGCCGGCGGCCTGTCGGGTGCGCCAGTGCGCGACCTGTCGCTGCGGGTGATCTCGCGGCTGCGGGCGCAGGCCGGCAAGGGCCTGGCCATCATTGGCGTGGGCGGCATCCTGACGGGCAACGACGCGGCGGACAAGATTGCCGCTGGCGCCGACGCTGTCCAGATCTACACCGGCCTGATCTACCGCGGCCCGGCGCTGGTGCGCGAAAGCGCCAATGCGATCGCGACGCTTTCGGCCGACCACTGACACCTCGCATTCAAGGGACATCATGCAGACCACCCGGCTTGGCAACACCGACATTACTGTTTCGCGCATCTGTCTGGGCACGATGACCTTTGGCCAGCAGAACACCGAGGCCGACGCCCACGCGCAACTGGACTACGCCGTGGCGCAGGGCGTGAACTTCATAGATACGGCCGAAATGTACCCCGTGCGCCCCAGCGCCGAGACCTACACGCTGACCGAGCAGTACATCGGCCGCTGGATCGCCACGCAGCCGCGTGACAGCGTGGTGCTGGCCAGCAAGGTGGCGGGCCCGTCGCGGGGCATGCCCTGGGTGCGCAATGGCAAGCTCGACGCCGACAACATCCGCCAGGCCATCGACGCCAGCCTGAAACGCCTGCAGACCGATCACCTGGACCTGTACCAGATCCATTGGCCGGCGCGGAACGTGCCGAACTTTGGCCAGACGTCGTTCAATCCCGACAACGAACGCGAAGCCGAGAGCATCGACGCCCAGTTGCGGGTGATGGACGAACTGGTGCGCGCGGGCAAGATCCGCCACTTTGGCGTGTCCAACGAAAGCGCGTATGGTGTGATGGAATTCCTGCACCTGGCCGACAAGCACGGTCTGCCCGTCGTTGCGACCATCCAGAACCCGTACAGCCTGGTCAATCGCAGCTTTGAAGAAGCCCTGGACGAGGTGTGCTTTCGCACCGGCGTCGGCCTGCTGGCGTACAGCCCGCTCGGCTTCGGGCAGCTGACCGGCAAATACATCGACGATGAAAATGCCCATGGCCGCCTGAACGTGTTCGGCAAGGACTGGAGCCCGCGCTACCTGCGCGACAAGACGCTGGCCGCCACCCGGCGCTACATCGACATTGCGCGCCGCCATGGCCTGACGCCTACGCAACTGGCGCTGGGCTGGTGTTATTCGCGGTGGTTCGTCAACAGCACGATCATCGGGGCGACCACGCTGGCACAGCTCAAAGAGAACATCGACGCGCAGCACGTGGTGCTGACCGACGAGATCGTTGCGGAAGTGAACGCCGTCCACGAGCAGATCCGCAACCCGGCGCAGTAAAAGGGCAGGTTCCCGCAAGGGGGCCGGCTCCACCCAATGGCTTATCCTGTTTCACGATATGAGATAGAATTTGCGATTATTCGTGCAAAGACCTAGAGACACATGGCTGGACACTCTCCTATGACATCGGAAGGTCCTGCCGCGCCCGCGGCGGAAACCCGACCTCCGATCACCATCCAGGTCCTCGAGCGCACCATGCTGCTGCTGGATGCGCTGGCCAATCAGCCCGACCCGGTCAGCCTCAAGGAACTGGCGCTGACCACGGGCCTGCACCCGTCCACCGCTCACCGCATCCTGAACGACCTGGTCGCCGGACGGTACGTCGATCGTGTCGACAGCGGCATGTACTGTCTGGGCATGCGGCTGCTTGAACTGGGGCACCTGGTCAAAGGCCGCCTGAACATCCGCGACGCCGCGCTGGCGCCCATGCGCACCCTGCACCGGCTGACCGGCCAGACCGTCAACCTGTCGGTCCGCCAGGGCGATGAAATCGTCTACATCGACCGCGCCTACAGCGAACGCTCCGGCATGCAGGTGGTGCGCGCCATTGGCGGCCGCGCGCCGCTGCACCTGACGTCGACCGGCAAGCTGTTCCTGTCGGCGGACGACACACGGTCGATCCAGGCCTATGCGTCGCGTACCGGGCTGGTGGCGCATACCGACAACAGCGTCAAGGACCTGGGCATGCTGGAAGAAGAACTCGGGCAGGTCCGCGACCACGGCTACGCGCGCGACAACGAAGAACTGGAGCTGGGCGTGCGCTGTATTGCCGCGGGCATTCACGACGACTCGGGCAAGCTGATTGCCGGCCTGTCGATCTCGGCGCCTGCCGACCGCCTGCAGGACGCGTGGATCGACGCCCTGGTGGAAACCGCCAACCGGATTTCGGACGCCTTGGGCTACGAGCCTTCCACGCACGGCTGACCCGGCGGTCTGTCCGCCAACAAAAAGCCCCGCGGCACTGTCATGCCGCGGGGCTTTTTGCTGGATGGCGGGATCGCCGGGATCGCTGAAATCAGAGCGTGTTGTTGTGCGCCACTTCGCGCTGCAGCCACTGACGCACGCGGACGGCGTCGGCCGTGCGGGTGAACGAGCCGGCGGAATCCAGCAGCACGATGGCCAGCTGGCGGCCTTCGATGTTGGCCAGCATGACCAGGCAACGGCCTGCTTCGTTGATGAAGCCGGTCTTGGACACGGTAATGCCCCAGTCGGGCTTGCTGACCAGCTGGTTGGTGTTGCGGAAGGTTTGCGTGCGGCCGCGCACGTCGACCGAGTAGCTGGTGCTGGTGGTGTATTCGTGGATCAGCGGACGCAGCGCGGCGGTCTGCATCAGGCGGACCAGGTCACGCGCGCTGGACACGTTGCTGCTGGACAGACCGGTGGGCTCGACATAACGCGTGTCGTGCATGCCCAGCAGGCTGGCTTTGGCGTTCATGGCCTGCACGAAGGCCGGCAGGCCGCCCGGATAATTGCGGCCCAGGGCGCTGGCGGCACGGTTCTCGGAAGACATCAGCGCCAGGTGCAGCATGTCGGTGCGCGACAGACGCGTGCCGATGGCCAGGCGCGAGCCGGTGTTCTTGTACGTGTCGATGTCTTCGGTCGTGATCTCGAGCATTTCTTCAAGGTCGAGATTGGCGTCGACAACGACCAGCGCCGTCATGAGCTTGGTGATCGACGCGATCGGCACGATGGCGGCGTCGTTCTTGGCGAACAGGACGTCGGACGAGTTCAGGTCCTGCACGAAGGCAGTGCTGGAACGCAGCGAGAGCTGGCCGCTGGAGACCGATTCATCGTGGTCCAGCGACGACATGGGACCGAAAGAGGCGCGGCGCACCGAAGCGACCACGGCGGCCTGGCCGGCGCCCTTGGCGGACGCCACGGCGCGGGACGACTTCTTGACCACGACGGCCGTCTTGCTGGCCGCCTTGGCGGTGGTTTTCTTTGCGACGACCTTGGCCTTGCTGGAAGCAGGCGTTGCCGTGGCCTTGGCCTTGGACTTTTTTGCCGTTGCCTGGGAAGACGACGTGGCAGCGGTGGAAACGGCCGGCAAGCCGACCGCAATACTCGACGCGCAAAGCAATGCGATTGCGAAAGCCCGATTCAAACTGCGCGCCATGTGTCCTCCGGTAACGATTCTGTCCAGGCGACGCAGCTTATCAGATTTCGAACCGGAATTGTCCATGAAATGAACGACTTACAACGCTATTTTTATAACTTGCTTGATCCCATGCGTGCTTAAAAAAATGGCGGAACGGGTCAAACCCGGTCCGCCATCCTTCAAACCTCAATCAAATCAAGGCGATCAGTCGGCGTAGACGCCGGCTTTCTTGATGATCGCGCCCCACTTGGCGGTCTCGCTCTTGACATGCTTGTCGAGCGCAGCCGGGCTGGCCTGGTCGGCCAGGACGATCGCGCCCAGTTCGGTCATGCGGTTCTTGAAGGCCGGATCGGCCAGGCCTGCCTTGAGCGCGGCCTGGACCTTGTCGACCACCGGCTGCGGCGTGCCCTTGGGCGCCCACAGACCGTGCCAGATACCCACTTCAAAGCCCTTCAGGCCGGATTCGTCCATGGTCGGCAGGTCAGGCAGGCTTGGCACGCGGGCCTTGCTGGTCACGGCATAGGCCTTGACCTTGTTGGCCTTGATCTGGCCAGTCGTGTTGGTCGTCTGGTCGCACATGAAGTCCACCTGTTTGCCCAGGATGTCGTTCATGGCAGGCGCCGTGCCCTTGTACGGGATGGTCTGCAGTTCGGTGCCGATCGTGCTGGTGAAGATCAGGCCGCACAGGTGCGAGGCCGAACCGATACCGGCGTTGGCCATCGACAGCTTGGCGTTGTTGGCCTTCACGTAAGCCAGGAATTCGGCAAAGTTGTTGGCCGGGAAGTTGTCGCGCGCGATCATCGTCATCGGCACGTCGACCGTCAGGCCCACCGGCGCGAAATCGTTCGCGGCGTCATAGCTCAGCTTGCGATACAGCGCGGGCGCCGTCGAAAAGCCGATGTGCATCAACAGCAAGGTATAGCCGTCGTTCTGGGCCTTGGCGACACGCGCCGTGCCGATCGTGCCGCCGGCGCCGGCGACGTTTTCCACCACGATGGTCTGGCCCAGCGTCTTGCGCATGGATTCGGCCAGCGAGCGCGCCACGACGTCGGTCGGACCGCCTGCGGCGAATGGCACGATCATCGTGACCGGCTTGGATGGATAGTTCTGGGCCATTGCCAGCCCTGGCGCCAACGCCGCCACACCCGCTGCCATGACCGAGGCAACCGCCACGGACATCATCTTTCTACGCAATGTCATCCCACTTCTCCGCTTATCGAATTTATTGACTGGAGCACGTAGTGCCTACAGCCTTGCGTGGGAGTTTACGGGAAGCCCGACCGGTTGACGGCTAGCTGAACACTATCGTTTCCCCTGAGCCCAGGCCACCCCGACAGCGGACACGACCAGACCCAGGATCATCACCAGCGTCAACGGCTCTCGGAAGAGGAGCCACGCCATCACGGCGGTCACCCCGGGCGTCAGATACATCAGGCTGGCGACACGTGTGGCGGCGCCGCGACGAATCAGCAAAAAGAGCAGCGACACGCTGCCGATCGATAGCGCCAGTACCGACCACGCCAGCGCGCCGATGAACTGCGGCGTCCACATCACGTCGCGGGTTTCGAACAGGAAGGCAAAGGGCAAGGTCACGACCAGCGCGGCGCCGAACTGCAGCGCGCTGCCCACCCGCAGGTCGATCGCGGGGCAAAAACGGCGCTGGTAGATCGTGCCGGCGGTGATGGACACCAACCCCAGGATCGCCCACGATAGACTGACCGGCGTCAGTTCGTTACCCAGGCGATTGCCGACCACCATGGCGACGCCCACCAGGCCGAGCGCCAGGCCGGCCCACTGACGCAGGTTGGGACGGTCGCCCAGCCACTGCCCCAACACGGCGGTCAGCACCGGCTGCATCCCGACGATCAGCGCGGCCAGCCCCGCGCCCATGCCCAGCTTGATGGCCGCCCAGACGCCGCCCAGATAGCCCGCCTGCAGCAGGATGCCGGCAATCGCCATGTGCATGCCTTGCCGCCGCGACGGCCACGCGCTGCGCGCCAGCAGGGCCAGGGGCGCCATGATGATCAGCACGCCAATGAAGCGCAGCGCCAGGAAGGTGGCGGGCTCGGCGTAAGGCAGGCCGAAACGCGCGACGACAAAGCCGGTGCTCCAGGTCAGGACGAAGAATGGAGAAACCAGGCGGGACAGCAGCGTATCGGCCACGATGGACCTCAGGCGACAGGGAGCCGGAAGTGTAACGGGGTGCGCAAACGGCTGCTCAGCCAGGCTGAATGCAAGCTGAACGCGCTGCGTTCTCGCGATGCAACATAAAATTCATCGAACGCAAAAAAAAAGTTTTCGGACCGGGGATCTGGCTTCAGTGCAGGGTCTTCCCAGGGAGAGGGCCCCCGACCGGGCGTGGGCAACCTTGTAGCTGTTGCCGGGACCACGGATAGCGACCCTTGACACCGTGGTTTCCGTCCCTAAAATGGGTATTGTGCATTGCAACATCGCCGGTTCAGACCAGGGTGTGGCAGGCAACGCGGTCACCGAGAGCGTGACCACCAACATATGTAGATCGGGGATTTCGGGATGACCGGATGCTCTCATGACCGATCTCTGAAATCCACGACCGACCCAGGAGTCAACATGTCCGCTACCCCAGAACGCGCCCTCGCCAGCCAGAAAGCCCTTTTCGATGCTTTCCTGGTCGCCAACAACACCGCCTTCGCCGGCTTCGAAAAGCTGGTCGACCTGCACGTGAAGGTTGCCAAGGCAACGCTCGACGAAATGTCGATCAAGGCACAGGAAGCGTTCGAACTGAAGGATGGCCAGGAAGCCATGGCCTTCACCGCCTCGCTGGCTCAGCCTAACGCCGAAAAGGCGCTGGCCTACAGCAAGCATGTCTATGACATCATGGCTGGCGTGCAAAGCGAATTTGCCAAGCTGAGCGAAGCCCAGGTGGCCGCCCAGCAACAACAGATGATCGACGTCGTCGACCAGATGTCCAAGTCGGCCCCGGCCGGTTCGGAAAGCGCCATCGCCATGATCAAGTCGTCGCTGGCTACCGCCACGTCGGCCTATGATTCGGTCAGCAAGGCTGCCAAGCAGGCCGCCGAAGTTGCCGAGTCGAACATGACCGCCGCGACCAACGCCACGTTCAAGGCTGCCAGCGATACGGCTGCCCGCACGTCGCGCGTCCGCAAGGCCGCTACCGCCGCAGCGTAATTGCCACGGCCGGATTTGCGCGGGGTAAGTCACTGACTTGCAACGCGCAGAACCAAAGAAAAAGACCCGCCTCGGCGGGTCTTTTTTTGTGTCCGGATTGCGTCGCGGCGGATGCGCGCCACGGCGGGCGCGCGTTCCGGTCAAGCCGCCCCGAACGTTCCGCCCAGGCGCCTGGCTTCGTCCTTCAGGAACTCTAGCGCCACGGCGGCCTGTTCGGGCTCGCCCTTCACACCCAGTTCGATGTGGTTGCGCCCTGCCCCACCCATGCTCGGCAGGCTGAAGGCCTTGATGGCGGGCCAGCGCGTTTCCAGCGCTTCCATCACGGGCGTGATGGTGGACTCGGCCAGCTCATACACCAGGAAGGAATGTTCCACATGCGGAGCCTTGTGGTGCAGGTCGGCGTAGCGGTGGTCCAGCGTCCATTCGATCATCGGCCAGGCCATGACCGGAAAGCCCGGCACGAAGGTGTGGTCGTGAATGAAAAAGCCGGGGATCTTGTTGTACGGGTTCGGCACGATCTCGGCGCCCTGGGGGAACTCGCCCATGCGCAGACGCTGGCGGTTTTCCGGCGTGGTCATGTCGGCGCTGCCCTTGCCTTGCGCGGCGGATTCGGCCATGCGCTGGCCGATCAGGTCGGCGGCTTCGGGGTGCAGCACCGTTTCGACGCCCAACGCGGCCGCGACGGCCTGGCGCGTGTGGTCGTCGGGGGTGGCGCCAATGCCGCCGCACGAGAAGACGATGTCGTCGCTGGCCAGGCTGCGGCGATAGGCGTCCACCAGCTTTTCGCGGTCATCGCCAATGAACTGCGCCCATGACAGCTGCAGCCCGCGGGCACTGAGAAGTTCGACGACCTTGGCAAAGTGCCGGTCCTGGCGACGACCCGACAGGATTTCGTCACCGATGATGAAGAGCCCGATCTGACGTTGAGCGGGCGATGATGTTTGTGTCATGGTTGTGTTTCGCTGCGCAGACGACGCAGCGCCTCGAGGCCAAAGTGCGAAAACATGAGCGCCGATAGGACCGGCAGCAGGAACCATGCAGGCGGCACAAGGAAATTGATCAGGGCGCAAATGGTGCCTAGCGCCCAGAAGCCCCGGTTGTGCCGTGCCTGCAGAATCTTACGCTCTTGTGGCGTCGCGTGATCGGCCAACGCGTCCAGCCGCATGATCTTGGTGAAGGCAAATGCCCACCAGCCCACGTGGGCCACGATGGCCAGCGGCGGGACCATCCACAGCGGCAGCGACAATACCCATCCCACCGCGAAGACGACCATGACCCAGGTGGCGTTCCACAGGCTGGGGAAGAACACGTGGCCACCCAGGCGCTGCAGGCCGGGGTAGTCGCGTTCGTTCAGGTGCCGCAGCACAAGAGGCATGACGAAGATCGCCGCGGCGACCAGACCAAGGATGCCCGCGATGGGCAGCAGGATGATGCCGACCACGATGGGGATCAGCATTCCGTCCACCGCGCCAAGCGTGACGTTGTAGCTTGACGCCGCGCTTTGCAGCCAGTCGCTCAGGGTGGCGCCAAAGAACCAGAGGAGCGCGATGGCGCTGATCACCGCCACGAAGAGCGGCAACAGCAGGGCCAGCAGCATGGGCCCGCGGCACTGCGACCTGAGCGCGCGGCCGATCGCCAGGCCGACGCCTTCGAAACCGGCGGACCGAACGACCACGGGCAAAGCTTCAGGGTGAGTACTCATTGCGCGCTGTCATCCGTACGAGTCAGGGGAACGCCAGTATGCCGCACTGCACAGGCATAATAGCTGCAGAAACGTAGCCTTCCGTTACCCCGCCAATGACCGCTTCCGCGCCTGTTTACCTGCCCGATACCGATACCGACCTGATTGCTGAAAAGCTGTCTAGCGAAGCGTCTTTGCTCGTTGCGTGCCTGTGCGCCGAGTGGTGCGGAACCTGCCGGGAATACCTGCCCCGTTTTACCGACCTGGCGGCATCGCTGCCGCAGCATGTGTTCGTCTGGGTGGATGTCGAGACACATCCTGAATTGCTCGATGACGATGACATCGAAGATTTCCCGACGCTGTTGATCCAGGACGCCACGCGGACCCGGTTCTATGGGCCGATGCTGCCGCACATCGGGCACCTGGAACGGATGATCGAGGCGATCATGGCGGATCCCACCGGTGTTGACGTAGCTCCGGCTGCGCCGAGGCTACGCATGAAGTTGAGCCCCGAGTAAGCTTCGCATTAACGTTGGATGGCTTCCCATGCTTTTTGCAGGCGTTTGACGGATACGGGCATGGGGGTGCGCAGTTCTTGCGCGAACAGGGCGACGCGCAGTTCTTCGATCATCCAGCGGAATTCGTCCAGGCGGGCGTCGTCGACGCCTTTGCGGGCGGCTTTGGCGCGCTGGTAGGGCGTGAGCAACTGGCCGAGTTCACCCAGCAGCTTGGCATCGCGGGCCGGATCGGCGCGCAGTTTGTCGACGCGGGCCTGGGCGGCCCTCATGTAGCGCGGGTAGTGCACCAGCTGCGTATACGGCGTTTCGCGTACGAACCATTTGGGCATCAGCGCCCGCATCTGCTGTTCGATATCGGCATGCGATGCCGCGTGGCCCCGTGCCTGCGGCAGCTTGCGCATGACGGCGGCCCACTCGGTCAGGATGGTCGACACCAGCCGCGCGATTTCCTGCGCGAGCAGGCCCAATCGGCCCTTGCCTTCGTTGCGGCGGGCCGTGAACGAGGCGGCATCGGTCGGCCACGGATCGCCCAGGCAGGCCTGCGCCAGGGCGGTGTCGATGATCTGGTCGCGCAGTTCTTCCTGCGTTCCCAGCGGCAGATACAGCATGCTCATTTGCGTGAGCCCGTTCAGGTTCTTTTCCAGGAACTTGACCTGCTCTTTCAGTTGCAGGCGGAACAGGCGCAGCAAGCCCGCGCGGTGATGACGCAGCGCTTCGGCCGGATCGTCGAACACGTCCAGGTCGCACGATGTGCCCTTGTCCACCAGTGCCGGATAGCCGATCACCGACAGGCCGCCGCGCTTGATCTCCAGCAGTTCCGGCAACGGGCCAAAGGTCCAGTCCGTCAGGCCTTCGTGGGCCAGGGCCTGCGCCACCTGCTTGTCGCGCGACGCCACCTGCTGGAAGGTGGCCTGCGCCTCGCGCCCCAGTTCACCTTTCAGCTGCGCCAGGTTCCGGCTCATGGACAGCATGCGGCCATTTTCATCCAGCACGCGGAAGTTCATGAACAGGTGGGCCGGCAACGTTTCCAGCTTGAAGTCGGGCGGCGCGAGCTGAAGGGTTTTCTGTTCGCGCACGTCGGCAATCAGCGTCTCGATCAGGCCACGGTCGGGCTTCACGGCGACTTCGAACCAACGGTCGAAAAAGCCCGCGGCATACTCGGGCAAGGGCACGCAATGCCGGCGCAATTTCTGCGGCAAGGACTTCAGCAGCAGATGCACCTTTTCCTTCAGCATGCCCGGCACCAGCCATTCACAACGGGTCGCGTCCAGTTGATTGAGCGCGAACAGCGGCACCGACAGCGTCACGCCATCGCGCGGGGACCCGGGCTCGAAGTGGTAGTCGAGCGCCATGTCGATGCCATGCAAGGACAGCATCTTGGGAAACACGTCGGTCGTCACGCCGGCGGCTTCATGCCGCATCAGCTCGTCACGCGACAGGAACAGCAGCCGGGATTTGTCACGCTCGGGCGTGGCGGTCTGGTCCCGATACCACTTTTCCAGCGTGGCCAGCTGATGCACGTCGGCCGGAATTTGCCGGTCGTAGAAGGCGTAGATCAGTTCATCGTCGACCAGAATGTCGGGCCGGCGCGACTTGTGTTCCAGCTTTTCGATCTCGGCGAACAGCTTCTTGTTGTGCGCAATGAAGGGCAGCTTGGTGTCGATGTCGCCCGTCACCAGCGCCTGGCGAATGAACAACTCGCGCGCATGCGACGGGTTGATCCGCCCGTAGTTCACGCGGCGGCCGGAATAGATGATCAGGCCATACAGGGTCGCGCGTTCGTTCGCGACCACCTGCCCTTCCTTCTTTTCCCACCGCGGATCGGACCAGTTCTTGTTCAGCAGATGCTTGCCGGCCCGTTCGATCCAGACCGGGTCGATCTTGGCGATCGTGCGCGCGAACAGGCGGGACGTCTCGACCAGTTCACCCGCAACCACCCAGCGGCCCGCCTTGCGCGCCAGCCGCGAACCCGGATGAATGTAGAAGCGGATGCCGCGCGCGCCCAGGTACTGCGCGTCTTCTTCAGCCTTGTAGCCCAGGTTGCCCAGCAGGCCCGCGAGCAGGGCCTGGTGGACTTGTTCCAGGGTGGCCGGGGCCTCGTTCAGGCGCCAGCCCTGCTCGCCCACCACCGACGCCAGTTGCGCGTGGATGTCGTGCCATTCGCGCATGCGCACCGGCGACAAAAAGCTCTGGCGCAGCGTGTCGACCAGCTTGCGCTGCGACTGCTTGTGCGCGACCGCGTCGTTGTACCACTGCCATAACTTCAGGAAAGCCATGAACTCGGAACGTTCGTCGGCAAACTTGGCATGCGCCTGGTCGGCCGCTTCCTGTGCTTCTTGCGGGCGATCGCGCGGGTCCTGTACCGACAGGGCCGACGCAATGATCAGCATTTCGGACAGGCACGCGTTTTCGCGGGCGGCCAGGATCATGCGGCCGATGCGCGGGTCCACGGGCAGGCGCGCGAGTTCACGTCCTACCGGCGTCAGCGTATTGCTGTCATCGATGGCGCCCAGTTCCTGCAGCAGGTGGTAGCCATCGGCAATCGCCCGGCCCGGCGGCGCTTCGACAAAGGGGAAGTCTTCAATATCGTCGAGCTTGAGCGCCTTCATCCGCAGAATGACGCTGGCCAGCGACGCGCGCAGGATTTCGGGGTCCGTGAACGGCGCCCGCAACGCAAAGTCGTCTTCTTCGTACAGACGGATACAGACGCCCGGCCCGAGACGGCCGCATCGGCCGGCCCGCTGGTTGGCGGAAGCCTGGCTGACCGGCTCGATATGCAGCTGTTCGACCTTGTTGCGCCACGAATAGCGCTTCATGCGCACCAGGCCGGTGTCGACCACGTAGCGGATGCCTGGCACGGTCAACGATGTTTCGGCCACGTTGGTGGCGAGCACGACCCGCCGGCCGCTGCCCTTGGGGTGAAAGACTTTTTCCTGGTCGGCCTGCGACAGGCGCGCAAACAGTTGCAGCACTTCGGTGCCGGGCGGATGGTGTTTGCGCAGCGCCTCGGCCGCCTCGCGGATTTCGCGTTCGCCCGGCAGGAAGACCAGGATGTCGCCGGCGCCGTGGCGCGCGCACTCGTCCACCGCGTCGACGATCGCGTCGATCATGTCCTTTTCTTCGTCGCGCGACAGGTTTTCCTTTTCGCGCTTTTCCTTGCGGGGGGCGGTGTCGGGGTTGCCGCTGGCGTTAGGATCCTGGCCGCGCGGCGTGTCGATGCCGCGATAGCGGACTTCGACCGGGTACAGGCGGCCCGACACTTCAATGACCGGCGCGCGGTCATGCCCTGGCGACGCAAAGTGGGTCGCAAAACGGTCGGCGTCGATCGTCGCCGACGTGATGATCAGCTTCAGGTCCGGGCGGCGCGGCAGCAGTTGCTTCAGGTAGCCGAGCAGAAAGTCGATGTTCAGGCTGCGTTCATGCGCCTCATCGATAATGATCGTGTCGTAGGCCCGCAGCCAGGGGTCGCGCTGCGACTCGGCCAGCAGAATGCCGTCCGTCATCAGCTTGATCGATGCGCCCGCTTCGGTGCGATCGTTGAAGCGCACCTGGTAGCCAACCACCTGGCCGAGCGGTGTGTTCAGTTCCTGGGCGATGCGGCGGGCGACGGACGTGGCGGCCAGCCGGCGCGGCTGGGTGTGGCCGATCATGCCGGTGCTGCCGCGGCCCAGTTCCAGGCAGATCTTGGGCAGCTGGGTAGTCTTGCCGGACCCGGTTTCGCCGGACACGATGATGACCTGATGCGCCGCCAGGGCCTTCGCGATGTCGTCGCGGCGGGCGCTGACGGGCAGTTCCTCGGGGTAGGTGATCGCGGGGACGGGATTGCGGGTGCGCGGCGGGCGGGGCGCGTTGCGGTCGGCGCGGTCGACGCGGTCGCGGCGAGGCTCACGCGGAGCTTTCGGGTCGCGTGGCGGGCGGGGATCGCGCGACGCGTTGGGATCGCGCGGCGGACGCGGTTCGCGCGGCGCGTTGGGATCTCGCGGCGGACGCGGTTCGCGCGACGCGTTCGGGTCGCGCGGCGGGCGGGGCTGACCCTCGGGGCGGCCCGTGCGCGCGCCGCGGCCGGCGCGATCGCCCCCGGGTGTCGTGGCGTCACCGCCAGCAGGCGCACGCGCCGGGGTGGCAGCGCCCGCGCCTGCGCTTGTGATCGTCGTCGCGCCTACCGTGTCCGGATTGCGTCGGGAAGGGTCCTGCTTGCCTGAGTGTTCTGCCATAACCGCTACTTTTGATAACCCCTCATTATAAATTTCCTGGGCGCCGCGTCGAACCCACACGCTAGTGTCCCGCATCATATAATTCCGCGATGACCGCCCCTGCCCTGACTCCGCCCCTGACTCCCGCCGACCCCGACGTGCACGCCCAGTTCGTGCAATGGTTCCGAGAGGTCGCGCCCTATGTGCACGCCTTCCGAGGCAAGACCTTCGTGGTGGCGTTCGGCGGGGAACTGGTCCAGGCCGGCGCCCTCAGCGTGCTGATCCAGGATCTGTCGCTGCTCAGCGCCCTGGGCGTCCGCCTGGTGCTGGTGCACGGCTCGCGTCCCCAGGTCAACGAACAGCTGCGGCTCAAGGGCATCGACTTCCAGTTCGACCGCGGCCTGCACATCACCGACGCCGCGGCGCTCGAGTGCGCCAAGGAAGCCGCCGGCGAAATCCGGCTCGACATCGAAGCGGCGTTCAGCCAGGGCCTGCCCAACACCCCCATGTCGCACGCGCACATCCGCGTCGTCTCGGGCAACTTCATTACCGCGCGGCCAGTCGGCGTGATCGACGGCATCGACTACCGCCACACCGGACTGGTCCGCAAGGTCGACGCCGAAGCCCTGCAATTCGTCATCAACCACGGGTCCATCGCCTTGCTGTCGCCGCTGGGCTTTTCGCCGACCGGTGAAGCGTTCAACCTGGCGATGGAAGAACTGGCCACCAGCGTGGCCGTTGCCCTGCGCGCCGAAAAGCTGATCTTCCTGACCGATGCGCCTTCCATCATGGACCCCGAAGGCAATGTCGACACCGAACTGGCGCGCGACGACGCCGACGCGCTGGTCGCGACCGGTGACATCGACCCCGGCACCACGGTTGTGCTTCGCCACGCGTCCCGCGCGGTCAAGCTTGGCGTGGCCCGTGCCCATCTGATCCCGTTCGACATGGACGGCGGCGTCCTGCTCGAGATCTTTACGCATGACGGCGTCGGCACCATGGTGGTTGAAGACCTGCTCGACGACCTGCGCCCCGCCACCATCGACGATGTCGGCGCCATCGTGCAGCTGATCGAACCGCTGGAAACCGACGGCACCCTGGTGCGACGCGGCCGCGGCAGCATCGAACGCGACGTTGAAAAATTCTCGGTTGCCGAGCACGACGGCGTGATTTTCGGCTGTGTGGCGCTGTATCCCTACCCCGCCGAAAAGATGGCCGAAATGGCCTGCCTGACCGTCAACTCGCAATGGCAGGGCACCGGCGAAGGCGACAAGCTGCTGCGCCACGTCGAATCGCGCGCCCGCGCCGTCGGCATTACGCGCCTGTTCGTGCTGACGACCCGCACCGCGCATTGGTTCATCAAACGCGGGTTTGTTCCTGCAAGTGTGTCCGATCTGCCAAAAGACAAGCAGTCGCACTACGATCGCAACCGTAACAGTCAGGTGTTCATCAAACGGCTGGGGTGACGCGGCGGCCAGCTGCCCTGCCCTTGGCGCGGCTCGCCGCTATCACCTTTCCCCGCGCGAGCCGATGCGGCTTCACAAAATCGCAGGTCTGCCGCACCGCGCTGAAGAGTGCGCGGGCGACGCCGCTGGTTTCGTCGGGCCGGTGCACCAGGTAATAGTCGAGCCAGGGCACCTTGCGTGCCGTGCGCAACTGGCACAGGTCGCCGCGATCGCGCAGCGGTGAAAAGTGCGCCACCGGCAAAAAGCCGATACCCAGTCCCGCAACGACCATATCGGCAATGGCGGCCAGGCTGTTGCTGGCCAGGGTGCGGTGGATCGACAGGCCATTGCTGTGGGACCACGCGTCAAAGATCGGCGTGAGCCCCGACCCCGCGCTTTGCACCAGCACCGGATGCGTGGCCAGCAGCGCCGGCGTCAGGGATGCGCGTTCACCTACCAGTTCCGGTGATGCCATCCACGCAAATTCCACCTTGCTGAGCGGTTCGCTGACCAGGCTGCGGTCGGGCGAACGCATGGGCATGACGGCAAAGTCGATGGCGCCCGCCAGCAGCTTCTCGTGCAGGCCCATCGACACATCCACATCGGGCTCGAGCACCACCCCCGGATGCTGGTCGCGCAGCGACGCGACCAGTTCGGGCAGCCAGGTCATGGCCACCAGTTCGGTAATGCCGAAGCGGCAGTCGCCGACCAGCTCGGCCTGCGCGCCATCCATCTCCTGGATCTCGGTTTGCAACGCAAGCATGCGGCGTGCTTTCTCCAGCAGGCTGCGCCCCTGCGCGGTGACTTGCGGCCGATAACCGTCGCGGTCGAACAAGCGCATGCCCAGCACGCTTTCCAGTTCGGCCACCCGTTTGGACAACGCCGATTGCGTCATGTGCAGCTTGACCGCGGCGGCCGAAAAGTTGCCCAGCACGGCCGACCAGTAGAAGGCTTCGAGTTGCCTGAGCGTCATGACAGTCTTCCTTTTTTTCTTAGTGTAGTCCGACTTTTAATCGCTTTTTTTATTGGCTCGGGCTGACCTATATTGGCCGACATTCTTATAAATTTGCATGGAGACACCGTGTCGAACGGCTTTCGCGTCCTCCCCCGCGTCCCTGGCGACCCCGCCCTGGTTGAACTCTTTCGTGACCTGCCGGTTGCCAACATCAGCGACAGTCTGCATCGCATGTCGGGCGCCCTTGGCCTGCAACCGCGGCATCGCGGCGGCTACCTGCTTGGAACGGCCCTGACGGTCAAGGTGCGGCCTGGCGACAACCTGATGATCCATCGCGCCCTGCAACTGGGCCAGCCCGGCGACGTGCTGGTGGTCGATGGCGGCGGCGTGGTCGAACGCGCGCTGATCGGCGAAATCATGAAACGCGTGGCGCAGGCCCGCGGCTTTGCGGGCTACGTCATCGATGGTGCGATTCGCGACGCGCAGGCCTTTGCCGATGACGACTTCCCCTGCTATTCGCGCGGCATCACCCATCGCGGCCCGTACAAGGATGGCCCCGGGGAAATCAATGTGCCCGTCAGCATTGGCGGCGCGGTCGTGCATCCGGGTGACATTGTCGCGGGCGATCGTGACGGCGTGGTGTTCATCCCGCCGGCCGATGCGCGCGAAGTCGCCGCAGCGACCCGCAAGAAAGGCAGCGACGAAGTCGCGACCATGGCCAGCATTGCCGATGGCACGTATGACGATGCCTGGGTGCAGGAATTCCTGGCGAGCAAAGGACTGCGCTGATCTGCACCCCCAACAATAATTGACGGAGACCCCATGACCTTGCGTTGCCCCACCCTGCTTTCCCCGACCCTGCGACTGAACCTGACACGCGCCGTGCTGGCCGTGTCGACGGCCGTGGCCCTGCCGCTGGCCGCGACCCTGCCAACCCTGGCGCACGCCCAGAGCTACCCGAACCAGCCGATCCGGCTGGTCGTGCCGTGGCCCCCGGGCGGCGCGACGGACGCCATCGCGCGCTTCATTGCGCAGCCGCTGTCGCACCGCCTGGGCCAGACCGTTGTGGTTGACAACAAACCCGGTGCGGGCGGCAACATCGGCACCGAACAGTTCGTGCGCTCGCGCAACGACGGCTATACGTTGCTGATGGCAACCAGTTCGACCAATGCCGCCAACCCCAGCCTGTACGCGCGCCTGGGCTTCGATCCGGTCGCCGACTTTGCGCCCATCGTGTACGTGGCCACCGTGCCGAACATCCTGGAAGTGCCGGAAAACTCGCCGCATAAAACGGCCAAGGACCTGATTGCCTACGCCAAGAAGCATCCAGGTGAACTGACCTACGGGTCGGGCGGCGTCGGCTCGTCGCAGCACCTGGCCGGGTCCATGCTCAAGAACGCAGCCAAGATCGACATCCTGCACGTGCCCTACAAGGGCAGCGCGCCGGCGGTGGCCGACCTGATGGGTGGCCAGACGTCGATGATGCTGGATACCGGTTCGCTCGGACAGGTGCGTGCCGGCAAGTTGAAGGCGCTGGCCGTTGCGTCGAAAACGCGCCTGCCCATGCTGCCCGACGTGCCCACCTTCGACGAGATCGGCGTCCCGGGCATGCACGCCGGGGCCTGGTACGGCTTCATGGCCCCGGCTGGCACGCCCGCGCCCATCATTGAACGGCTCAACACCGAGATCAATGCGATCCTGAAGACGCCCGAAACCCGCAAGCAGTTGCTGGAACTGGGCGCCGAGATCGGCGGTGGCACGGCGCAGGAATTCGGCGCGTTCTCCAAGGCCGAGATCAAACGGTACGCCGACATCGTCAAGCAGTCGGGCGCCAAGCTCGAATAAACGTTCAGCAAAGGCCGGCGCTCATTGCTCCGGCCGCAGCGCCTTGGCGATCTCCTGGATCGCCGTCCGAAACCAGATATGCCCCGGGTCGCGATGGCTCAGTTCGTGCCAGTACATGCTGATGTCCGGGTCAGCCAGCTTGAACGGCGGCTTGACGATACGGATCGGCAACGAACTGGCGGCTTCGTTGGCGATGCGGATCGGCACGGTCGCGATCATGTCGGTGGCCGCCACCACGGCCGGCACGATCAGGATGTTGGGCACACGCATTGCGCTGGGCAGGTAGTGGTGCCCGGTGGCCAGCGCCTGGCTGACCGACGCTTCCATTGACCGGTAGGACACCGTGTCGGCCCCCCACAGCACGTGCGGATACTTCAGATATTGCTTGATGGTCATGCGCGCGCGGATCTCGGGATGCGTTGCGCTGACGATGCAGCACGCGCGCTGCGGGTAGACCAGCGTCTTGCGCAGGTCGGGCGGCGCGTGATGGATGTTGCTGATGGTCACGTCGCATTCCTGGTCACGCAGCGCTTCCACGGTGTGCCGCATGTCGGCCGGTTGCACCAGCAGGCGCACGCCCGGCGCCTGCTTGCGCAGGAAGGCGGCAATCGGCGGCGTGAACAACAGCGCCAGGCCTTCGGTGGCCAGGATGCGGAACTGGCGCGTGGACGTGGCGGGATCGAAATCCTTGCTGCGCACGCGGTTGGGTTCCAGCAGTTCCAGCGCCTGGTGCGCGCGTTTGGCCAGTTCCAGCGCCTTGGGGGTGGGGACCATGCCCTTGGCCGTGCGCACCAGCAAAGGGTCGTCGAACAGGATGCGCAGGCGGGCCAGCGCGGCGCTCATGGTGGACTGGCCCACGCCCATGCGTTCCGCCGCGCGGCTGACATGACGTTCCTGCACCAGGGCTTCGAACTGCGCCAGCAGCTGAAGGTTGATGGGCGTTACCGCAGACGATCGCACCATGGCCACGCTCCGCAAGGGCACCGCGTTATCGATTGCAGTCGATATTACTATTGACCCGGCCCTATCGATTCGCCGGCCCGCGCGCGCTTAAATCCGGTCCATGGCCCCTTGGGGGCCGATTACCGGAAGCTGCCGTGGCCCGTATCCCCTACGTCGATGAGACGACCAACCCCGAACTGGCGCCGGCCATCGGGCGGATCCGCGCGGAACGCCGCGGCAAGCTGATCCCCGTCTATGGCCTGCTGCTGCACAGCCCGGCAATTGCCGAAGAGTGGCTGGCGTTCATCAATGCGGTGCGGTGGAAGACGCAGCTGGGCGCGCGCCTGCGCGAAATCGTGATCTTGCGGGTGGCCGTGCTCAATCACGCCAGCTATGTGGTCGACGTGCACCGGCAACACTTCACCGGCAAGGATGGCCTGGATGACGCCGCGTGCGATGCGCTGCTGGCCGACACGGTCGACAGCGACGCATTCAGCCCGACCGAACACGCCGTGATCGCCTATGTCGATGCGTTGACACGCGAGGCACAGGTGCCCGACGCCGTGTTTGCCCGGCTGCGTCCGAAGTTCGACACGCGCCAGATCGTCGAACTGTCGGTGCTGATCGGCGCCTACAACATGCACACGCGCGTGCTCAATGCGCTGCGGATCGATCCGGAATGATCCGGCGTCCAACCTCTTTTCCACTGGAATGACCGTGACCTCACGCCCGCATCTTGTCGTCGAGCAGGACGTCTTCACCCGCGTGATCGATGTAGTTCTCAACGATCAGTGCACTGCGGACCGCCGCGCCGCCTTTGCCGATTTCTTTGCGCATGACGTGCCCGATTTCGAAGGCTGGCGGCAAGGCTTGCGGGATCGCTGCACCCGCGTCGCCCCGTCGCGCGTCACCTTTGTCGAGACGGTTGAAGAACTGCACCGGGCCTTGCCCGACGCGGATGCGGTGGTGGTGGAATCGCTGCCGATCGGCGCCAGCGAACTGGCGTTGGCGCCGCGCTTGCGCGCGGTGCAGAAGTTCGGATTCATTACCCGCAACATCGACCTGCAGGCCTGTGAAGCGCGCGGCGTGCCCGTGCTGCCGCTGCGCCGCCGCGCCAATGTGGCCTGTGCCGAACAGGCCCTGATGATGATGCTGGCTTTGGCCAAACGCCTGCCGGAAGTCAACGGCAAGACCAGTGTGGCCTTGCTGAAGGCCGCAGGCTTTGCACCCGCGCCCTTCGATCGGCGGCACACCCCCAGTTCGAACTGGGCGCGGATTCCGGACATTGCCATGCTGCAGGGGGCCACGCTGGGCATCATCGGTTTCGGCGAGATCGGCCGCGAAGTCGCGGCGCGCGCGCAGGCTTTCGGCATGAAGATCGTTTACACGCAGCGCACGCAACTGGATGCGGAAACGGAGCGGACCTGGCACGCGGAGTATCGTGACATGGACACGCTGCTCGGCATGTCGGACTGGTTGCTGGCGCAACTGCCCGCCACGCCGTCCACCGAAAACCTGCTGGACGCCGCGGCGTTCAAGAAGATGAAACGTGGCGTGCGTCTGATCAATGTGTCGCGCGCGCAGGTCATGTCGCGTGATGCCGTGCTGGGCGCGCTGCGCGACGGCACGCTGGGCGGCATGGGCCTGGACACCCTGTGGACCGAACCGGGCGATGATGATGACGAATTGCTGCAGTACCCGCAGGTAGTGCTGACGCCGCATCTGGCGGGCAGCCCGCGCTTGAATGCGACCGGGGATTTCGAAGAACTGATTTCCGGACTGGATCGGGCGCTGCGGCCCTGACGCCAGCCATCGCGGCAACAATCACAACAACCACAACGACAATAACGACAACACCGCCGCGGTCACGCGCGGCAGGGAGACTTCCATGCACGCCTTTACCGCCCACCTTCCCCGGCTCGCCTGCGCGGGATTATTCGGACTTTTGCCCGCCCTGGCGCCCAAGGCTGCGATGGCCCAGGACGCCTACCCCAACCATCCCATCCGGCTGATCGTGCCCTTCCAGGCCGGCAGCGCCACCGACGCGGCCGCCCGAGTGGTCGGGCAGAAGATGTCGGCGAGCCTGGGCCAGACCGTGATCATCGACAACCGTGTCGGCGCAAGCGGGTTCATCGGCGCCGAAGCCGTGGTGCGCGCCGCGCCCGATGGCTACACCATGCTGCTGGGCACCGTCAGCACGCAGGCGGTGGGCCCCAGCCTCAACAGCAATCTGTCGTTCGATCCGGAAAAGGACCTGACGCCGATCGGCCTGATCGGCTCGTCACCCTATGTGCTGGTGACCGCGTCCAAGATGCCTTACGCCGACCTGCCCGCCTTCATAGCGCAGGCCAAGGCGCAGCCCGGCAAGCTGACCTACGCCTCGGCCGGCACCACCAGCATGGCCAACTTGTCGGCACAGTTGCTGTCGACGCTGGCCAAGATCCAATTGACCCATGTGCCCTACAAAAGCTCGGCGCAGTCGGTCACGGACACCCTGAACGGCACCATCGACATCCAGTTCGCGTCGGTGATGCCGGTGCTGCCGCACGTCAAGACGGGGGCGCTGAAGGCGCTGGCGGTCTCGGGCGCGCAGCGGATGCCGCTGCTGCCCGACGTGCCGACCGTGGCCGAACTTGGCCTGAAGGGTTACGAGACCGGCTTGTGGATGGGGCTGTTCGCCCCCAAAGGCACGCCGGCTCCGGTGCTCGATCGCCTGTCGACGTCGCTGACTGCCGCCTTGGCGGACCCGGAAGTCGACAAGGCCCTGCTGGGTCAGGGCATCCAGGGCATGCGCGTCGGCCGCGGCGAGCTGACCGGCTTTGTGCGCAGCGAAACGGAAAAATGGAGCAAGGTGGTAAAGGCGGCCGGGATCACTGCGGAATAAGCTCTGCCCGCACTTCGCGCACGCGCTCGTCCACGTAATAGCCGCCGTATTCCGTATAGCGCAGGAACAGGCAGCGGCAGGTCAGGCAGCGCCACACATCGCATCGGTTGTAGGGAAACCAGTCCGGGGCGATGGGGGCGTCAGCCGACCAGCTGTGCGTGCCGTCGGGGTGGAATTCTTCGACCGTGGGGGACTCATCGTCGGGGGCCCGCAGGGTCGCCACCCGTTCCAGGCGGGTCTGGTCAAAGTACACGGGCAGCGATTCCCAGCCCGGGCAGACCAGCGCATGGCAGGACAGGCAAGCCGTTGAAGCGGCCGCGTCCGGGCCATCGTGACGGGAAATGTGTGCGGCATGGGCGGCCTGACGAAGGTCGGCGGCGGTCCAGCGCAAAAGAGAGGCAGCGTCCATGCGGCATTGTAGGCGGTCGACTTCGCTACAATCGACAGATCGCAACTCTCTTTTTGCAGGTGCCCCATGGCTCGAATGATTCAATGCGTCAAACTCAAGCGCGAAGCCGAAGGGCTGGATTACGCCCCCTACCCCGGTGAACTGGGCGCGCGCATCTACCAGAACGTGTCCAAGGAAGCGTGGGCCGACTGGGTGCAGAACCAGACGCGCCTGGTCAACGAAAACCGCCTGAACCTGGCGGACAGCCGCGCCCGCAAGTACCTGGCGCAGCAGATGGAAAAGTTTCTGTTCGAAGACGGCACGGTTGACGTGCACGGCTACGTGCCCCCGACGGCCTGACCGCCGCCACGCTGGCGTTTCCATCCCGCCAGCCCAAAAAAAAACCGATGCGCTCGATACGCATCGGTTTTTTTTTGTCCTGCCGCAACGATCAGTTGGCGGCGGCTTCGCGTTCCACGTTGTCCACGCCCGTGTGACGCACGTCCCGACCCTTGACCATGTAGACCACCAGTTCGCACATGTTCTTGGCATGGTCGCCGATCCGCTCCAGCGCCTTGGCGATGAACAGCAGTTCGATCGACCGCGAAATGGTGCGCGGATCTTCGATCATGTAGGTCACCAGCTGCCGGATCACGCCTTGCCACTCGGCATCGACCACCTTGTCCTGGCGCACGACCTGGGCCGCGGCTTGCGCGTCCAGGCGGGCGAAGGCGTCCAGCGCCTTGCGCAGCATCGTCACGACGCTGTTGGCCATGTGCCAGAGTTCCACGGCCGGCATGTTCATGCGGCCGGCTTCATGGATGAGCTTGGCCATCCGCGCGATCTTCTCGGCTTCGTCGCCGGCGCGTTCCATGTCGGTGATCATCTTGATGACCGTGATCATCATGCGCAGATCGCCCGCGGTTGGCTGGCGGCGCGCCAGGATGTGGCTGCAGGCCTCATCCAGTTCGACTTCGAAACGGTTCACTTCGGCGTCGCGCTGGACCACGGCGTCGAGCGCCACCAGGTCGCCGTTCGCCAGGCCGTCGATCGCGCCGGTAATCTGGGACTCGACCAGGCCGCCCATCTGGAGGAAGCGCGAGCGGACCTCTTCGAGTTCAGCGTCGTATTGTTTATTGGTATGTTCAGTCATGCCGGCTCCTTACGAGACAGTGGCAGAGTAGCGAGGGCGAAATCCAGCAAGCAGTTTATGAACATCATGTGACCGGAATATGTCGCCGCGCAAGGCGTCGCTTCCGGACCACAGGCGCGGCGCCCGTGGCGGATCCATGATGCTCAGGCGTGGCGGGGCTTGTCGAGCCGGCGCACGCCGGACTGGGTCGCCAGCAGGGCCACGTCGGCGCCGCGCAGGGCGAACAGGCCATTGGTGACGATGCCTGGAATGTCGTTGAGCACCTTTTCGAGCCCCTGGGGTTCGGTGATGCGCATGCCCTTGACGTCGAGGATCATGTTGCCGTTGTCGGTCGTGAATCCGGCGCGCAGGTTCGGTGTCCCGCCGAGCAGGCGCACGATGCGCGCGACGGCTTCACGCGCCATCGGGATCACTTCGATCGGCAGCGGGAAGGTGCCCATGTGCTCGACCAGCTTGGATTCGTCGGCAATGCAGATGAATTTTTCGGCCACCGACGCCACGATCTTTTCGCGTGTCAGCGCGCCGCCGCCACCCTTGATCATGTGCAGATGGTCGTCGATCTCGTCGGCGCCATCGACATAGATGGGCATCCATGCCACATCGTTCAGGTCGAACACTTCGATGCCGTGCGAAGCTAGCCGCGCCGCGCTGCGTTCGGAACTCGCGACCGCGCCGCGGATGCGGCCCTGGTAGGCGGCAAGGCCATCGATGAACAGGTCGGCGGTCGAGCCCGTGCCGACACCGATCACGACGTCGGGCGCGGCGACTTCATCGACGAATTGCAGGGCCGCATCGGCCGCCTGCTGCTTGAGTTCCTGTTGAGAAAGCATGGCATCTAAGTAAAAAGTGCGGGCGCAAGGCGCGCGGATTGGACTGGAGCGGACACTGTAGCAGAGGCGCCCGCGGGCCTGACGAGAAAGCCTGCGACCCAGGACAACTGCCTGCCGGGCTCAGGCCGGATCGTCGGTCAGCGTCGTCTCGGGCGCGACCACCACTGACGGTGGCCACGCCCGCGCAAGAATCGGATCAACCAGCGCCTCGGGCACGCCGCCATCGCCCGCCAGCCAGCTCGATGCGCCCAGTCGCGCCGCGATAAAGGCCTGCGACACCGCCAGGGGCGCATGTCGCATCAGGATCGCGCTTTGCAGCAACAAGGCCAGCAGGCTGGCGGCGCGGCGGGCCTGGTAGGGGGACGCCTCGGCGCACAGCACCAGGCATTCATCCAGCGCCCGGTCGTAGGCGGGGTAGATGCCGACGCTGTTGCGAAGCTCGGCCACCAGCACCGCAAACGACTCGGGCTCGCGGGCGATCGCGCGCTGCACATCCAGGCACATGACGTTTCCCGACCCTTCCCAGATGGCATTGACCGGCGCTTCGCGATACAGGCGCGGCATAGGCCCGGTTTCGACATAGCCATTGCCGCCCCAGGTTTCCAGGCATTCGCCAATCGCGGCCACCGCACGTTTGGTCACCCAGTATTTGGCCGCGGGCGTGACGATACGGCGGATCGCGCGTTCCAGCAGATCGTCGGGCCGGTCGAATGCGCCGGCCAGCCGCAAGGCCAGGGCCGTGGCCGCTTCGCTTTCCAGCGCCAGGTCAGCCAGCACATGCCGCATCAGGGGTTGGTCAAGCAGCCGTGCGCCGAATGCCTTCCGTCCGGCGCAATGGTGCATGGCCTGCACCACTGCCTGCCGCAACAGCGCGGCGCTGCCGGCCACGCAATCGAGCCGCGTCAGCGTGGCCATGTTCAACAGCACCTGCAGGCCTCGCCCGGGTTCACCGACCATCACGCCCCAGGCATCGCAAAATTCCACTTCGGCGCTGGGATTGCTGCGGTTGCCCAGTTTGTCTTTCAGCCGCTGGATGTGCACCGCATTGCGCGTGCCGTCGGGCCGCCAGCGCGGCACGAAAAAGCAGCTTAATCCGCTATCGGCCTGTGCCAGCACCAAGTGTGCGTCGGACTGCGGCACGGAATAAAACCACTTGTGGCCGACCAGCCTGTAGGCCTGGCCGCGGCCCGCTGTGCCGGAGGCGCCGGACGCGCCGGACGCGTTCAGGGGCGCCGCGCGGGTGCGCGTGTCGCGCAGGTCGGAACCGCCCTGCTTTTCGGTCAGGCCCATGCCGATCAGCGCCGATCGTTTGTGCGAGATGGGTTGGTCCGACGGGTCGAAGTCGGTGGACCGCATCGCAGGCAGCCAGTCGCGTGCAAAGTCGATCTCGCCAGCGGGTTCGTCTTCGAGCACGACGTGCGCCGCGAAGGTCATGGTGGTCGGGCACAGGGTGCCGGCTTCGACCTGGCCCTGCATCAGGTAGCCGGCGATGCGCGCCACGTGCGATCCCGGGAAAGTTGCGGCCTTGCTGGCCGGGCCGTTCGTTGCAGAGGGGCTGCTCGGGCTGCTCGGCTCGCCGGGACTGTGCGCGGCGGTGGAACGGGTGTGCAGTCCTTGCGTCCACATGCCCGTGAGCAAAGTGGTCCACGCGGGATGGCATTCGATTCGATCGACACGGCGCCCGACCTGGTCGAAGGCAATCAATTCCGGCGGATGGCGATTGGCCAGCCTGCCCGCGTCGCGGGTCGATGCCAGTCCCAGCCACGCGCCGTGCGCTTCCAGCGCTGGCACGAAGGCCGCGGCGCCTTCGCGATGCACGCCCTCACGCAGGGCGTCATCGCTCGTGAACAGGGAATAGTCGGGAAGCGGATCGACCTGGTTGTCGATCTCGTGGGTACTGAAGCGATCCATGCTGCCTCCTTGCCGTGATCCACGACATGGTTGTCCATGGCAACGATGCGATCATCGCAGGAATGGCGTCAACCGGGGCTGGCCGCGGCGTCGTCCGCTTCTTCGCTTGCCATATCTTCGGGCCGCGTGCCGAGCAGACGCTGTGCTTCGGTCTCCGGCAGGGCCTCCACGCTCTTCAAGTTGCGAAGCATCGCACGAGTCCGGGTTTCCGTCTGGCCGATCTTGTTGCTGGCGGTTTCGAGCGTTTTCTTCACGCTGGCCAGGGCCTCGCCAAACTTGCCGAACTCGGACTTGACCGCGCCCAGCACGTTCCAGACTTCGGACGACCGTTGCTCGATGGCCAGGGTGCGGAATCCCATCTGCAGGCTATTGAGCAGGGCCGACAGATTGCTCGGGCCGGCCACGTTGATACGCAGGGCCTGCAGCCGGTCCATCAGGGCCGTGCGCCGAAGCACCTCGGCATACAGGCCTTCGGTAGGCAGGAACATGATGGCAAAGTCGGTGGTGTGCGGCGGCGCGACGTACTTGGTGCCGATGCGTTTGCCTTCGAGTTCGACCCCCCGTTCAAACGCCACGCCGGCTGATCGCACCGCTTCCACGTCGGCGCGGTCTTGGGCATCCACCAGGCGCTCATATTCTTCTTTCGGAAACTTGGCATCGATTGGCAGCCACACGGGCACGCCGCCGTCACCCCGGCCCGGCAGGCGGATGGCAAATTCGACCAGTTCGTCGCTGCCCGGGATGGGCTTGACGTTGCGGCCATATTGAGCCGGCGTCATGATCTGTTCGATCAGCATGCCCAGCTGCACTTCCCCCCAGGTGCCGCGCGATTTCACATTGGTCAGCACACGTTTGAGATCGCCTACCCCGGCCGCCAGGGTCTGCATTTCGCCCAGCCCCTTGTGCACGGATTCCAGGCGGTCAGACACCAGCTTGAACGATTCCCCAAGCCGCTGTTCAAGCGTGGCGTGCAGCTTCTCATCGACGGTGCGGCGCATTTCTTCAAGCTTGACGCCGTTGTCGGCCTGCATGTCTTTCAGGCGCGTTTCGACCACGTTGCGCACGTCGGTCATGCGGCGCTCGTTCGCTTCGGTCAGCACGCGCAGCTGTTGTTCGAAGCGATCGGCAAAGCCTTGCAGGGACGCAGCGCCCTCTTCCCGGGCCGCCACGGCATCGCGCGCCAGCGACGTGCGCAGGTGATCGAACCGTTCCTGCAGATGCGCGGTGAGCGTGCTCAAATTTTGCGAGAAGGCGTCCAGCTGCTGATGCAGCAGCTGCGCCTGTTGGGCCTGCTGGCCGCCCAACGCCTGCTGATTCTGGGTCAGGCTGTGCGTCAGTTCCGTGCGCAGCCCACGCATGGATTCCGCGATTTCCGTGCGCAGGGCGCGTTGCGTGTCCTGCAGGTCGGCGCGCAACTGGCGCTCCAGATTGTCCTGCCGATCCAGCATGGCTTCGGTGGCGTCGATCGACTGTGCATCCGTGCCTTGCGGCTGGCGCACCACCGCCACCCACGCACCAATCGCTGCCAACACGGCAGCAGCTGCCGTCACCCACCCTACGATTTCGGTCAAACCAGGCCCCTTCGAAAGACGGCATTCTAAAGGAAGCGGCGGGGCCGATTGAACGACGCGGCAAGGCCGATCACCGCAGCGGCAACCGTCAGGTGTTGCGGTTGCGCATCCAGTCGGCGGTATTGAAGAACGACGCCAGCAGCCGTTCGGCCAGGCCTGGTTCCACGCCGACGTCCTGCATCGCGCGGCCCATGCACAGCACCCACTGGTCGCGTTCCTGGCTGCCGATGGCAAACGGCATGTGCCGCATCCGCAAGCGCGGATGGCCGAACTGGCTGACGTAATGGTCCGGGCCGCCCATCCAGCCGCACAGGAACCAGAACAGGCGGTTGCGGGCGTTTTCGAGCGACGGCCCATGCGCCGCGCGCAGTTCCTTCAGATCGTTGTCCAGGTCCATCAAGTCGTAGAACCTGTCCACCAATTCCTTGACGCGCGCTTCACCGCCGATCAGCTCGTACACCGTGCGGGTGTGGTCTGTCGGGGTCATCGGCTGCGTGGCCGGAATGGTGCTTGTCGTGTCGTTCATATCCTCTTGTCCGTACGTGTCTTCACGCTTCGCGCAGGGTGGCCAGCGGCGGCTGGCGCAGCACACCGCGCAGGCCCATCCAGCCGCCAATCACCGCGCAGCCGATGCCGATGCCCAGCCCGGCAAACCATACCCACACATTGGGCGACAGCGCGAAGTTGAACACGAAACGCGCCAGGGCCCAGGCCACCGCCGTCGCACCGACCGATGCCAGCAGCCCGGCCAGCGCGCCTATGGCCGACAGTTCCAGCCACTGTGCCATCGACAACTGCCGGCGCGTGGCGCCCAGCGCCCGAAGCAGGCCGGCTTCGCGCACGCGTTCGTCGCGCGTCGAGGCCAGCGCCGCATACAGCACCAGGCACCCGGCGGCCAGCGTGAAGAGGAACAGGAACTGCACGGCGGCGATCACCTGATCGAGCACCGACTGCACCTGGCGCAGAATGGCGCCGGTGTCGAAGATGGTCAGGTTCGGAAATTCCTTGATCAGCGCGTTGGTAAAGCCCACCTTCGACTCGGGCAGATGGATCGACGTGATCCAGCTTTGCGGCATGGGTTCGAGCACCTGCGGCGACATGATCGCAAAGAAATTGACCTTCATGGAATCCCAGTCGAGCGCGCGCAGGCTGGTCACCTTCACATCGACGATATTGCCGGCAATGTCGTACTTGAGCTGGTCGCCCAGCTTCAGGTTCAGGGTCTTGGCAATGCCGGTTTCCATCGATACCTCGGCCTGCCCGGGCGCGAGCCACTGACCCGCTTCCACCCGGTTGTGGCCCGGCAGATCACGCATGTACGACAGATTGAATTCTCGATCCACCAGGCGCTTGGCCCGTTCGTCTTCGAACTGGTCGGGGCCGATGGGCGCGCCGTTCACTTCGATCAGGCGGCCGCGCACCATGGGGTAGAGCTCGACCTGCGGCAGCCCGGCTTCTTTCAGGCGCTGGGCGATCAGATCGCGCTGTTCCGGCTGGATGTTGATCACGAACCGATTGGGCGCGTCGGCCGGCGCCGACCGACGCCACCCTTCGACCAGGTCGGTCCGGGTAATGGACAACAGCAACAAGGCCATCAGGCCGATCGCCAGGGCGCACACCTGCGCCACCGTGGCGCCGCGGCGGCGTACCACGCCGGCCAGCGCGAAGCGCAGCGCCACCGACCCATGCCGCCAATGGCGCACCGGTTCCAGCAGCCGGACGCCAAACCACGCCACGCCCGCGAACACGGCAAAGCCGCCCAAAAAGCCACCGGCGATCATGAGGCCCAGGCGCAGGTCGCGTGCGAACCAGACCAGCAGCAGGCAGAAGCCCAGCGCCCCCAACGCATAGCCCAATGCCGTGCGCGCCTGCGGAACGCCCGTGTCCCGGCGCAGCACGCGCACGGGCGGCACATGGCGCAGCTGCGCCAGCGGCGGCAACGCAAAGCCCAGCAGCAGCCAGACGCCCGCCAGGAAACCCTGGAAGGCTGGCAACGGGGACGCCGGGGGAAGGTCGGACGTGATCAGGCCGCCCAACGCAAAGATCAGCCCTTCATGCGCGGCATAGCCGATCGCGCTGCCGACCGCCGCAGCAATGACCGCGACGATAAAAAATTCCACCGCAAACAGCCGCGTCAGGTGCGACTGGGTGGCCCCCAGGCAACGCATGACCGCCACGCTTTCAATGTGACGCAGCGTGAACCGGCGAGCCGACAGGGCCACCGCAACCGCGGCCAGCAACGCCGCCAGCAAGGCCACCAAGGACAGGAATTGCTGTGCGCGGTCGATGGTCTGGCGCATTTCCGGGCGGCCCGATTCGATCGAATCGACGCGCTGACCGCGGCTCAGGTGCTCGTTCAGCCAGCTGGAAAAACCGCGGATGTCGCCGGGCTTGCCGGCGATCAGGGTGCGGTAGGTGACGCGGCTGCCGAAAGCGATCAGTCCGGTCGCGGCCACGTCATCGGTACGGATCATGACGCGGGGCGCCACATTGATGAAGTTCATGCCCTTGTCGGGCTCGATCACGATTACCCGATCGATTTGGAAGGACTTGTCACCCAGCGTGATGGAATCGCCCATCTTCACATCCAGCAGCGCCAGCAACTGGCCGTCCACCCAGACCTTGCCGGGTGGGGGAACGTCGCGGGTGACCTGGTCCGGGCCATCGGGCGCCTGCGCCACCCGCAAATTGCCCCGCAACGGATACCCTGGCGCCACCGCCTTCAGCGACGCCAGCTGGGAGCGCTGGGCGTCGCCCTGCCCCGCACTGGCCATGGACGGAAACTGCAGCGTATCAGCCACCGTCAGGCCGGCCGCCTGCGCGCGTTCCCGCAGTTCGGGCGACACGGGCGCATCGGCGTTGATCACCAGGTCGGCGCCCAGCAACTGGCCCGCGTCACGTTCCAGCGCAAGCCGGATCCGGTCCGCCAGGAATCCCACGCTGGTGACCGATGCCACGGCAATGACCAGTGCCAGTCCCAGCAGTTTGAGTTCGCCCGCGCGCCAGTCGCGTGTGGTCATGCGCCATGCCTGCAGGAAGACGGCAAAGGGGGAGCGGCGTGCACGTGCGGCAGTGGTCATGGACAGGTCGAACCCGGGAGGAAATGCGGACTATGAAGGAAGGCATCGCGGACAACATCGCGGTCCCCATCGTATCGGACCGTGTACCGCTTGCAGGGTTCACCGGCGCGTGAGACTGTAACCGGCGCTATTGTCGCGCTGTAGCCACATGCTATGCCAGAATCAGCACCGATAAGACATGCCTATCGGCGCCATCGGAACTATTCATTTTACGGTCGCCCCGGGCATCGATATCGTTGAGCCCTGACAGTACTGCGCGACGTCCCGACGTGTCTTGCGAACCGGCCCACGGCGCAGGCTGCCCCCAGTTTCCATGGAGAATCCGAGAATGACCAAGCTCACCACCGCCACCGGCGCCCACGTCGCCGACAACCAGAATTCCCGCACTGCCGGCGCCCGCGGTCCTGTGCTGCTCGAAGACTTCCACCTGCTTGAAAAGCTGCAGCACTTCAACCGTGAACGCATTCCCGAGCGTGTCGTGCACGCCAAGGGGTCGGGCGCCTATGGCGTGTTCGAAGTGACCAAGGACATCAGCCAGTACACCTGTGCCGACCTGTTTTCGGGCATCGGCAAGAAAACCGACGTGCTGTTCCGCTTTTCCACCGTCGGCGGCGAGAAAGGCTCGGCCGATACC
The DNA here is from genome assembly GCF_013408655.1 of Pigmentiphaga litoralis. Lineage (NCBI taxonomy): Bacteria > Pseudomonadati > Pseudomonadota > Betaproteobacteria > Burkholderiales > Alcaligenaceae > Pigmentiphaga > Pigmentiphaga litoralis. The sequence goes on along the minus strand of NZ_JACCBP010000001.1, from coordinate 41,413 downwards.
GATCGCGACCCGCGCGGCTTCGCGATGAAGTTCTATACCGAAGAAGGCAATTGGGACCTGGTGGGCAACAACACCCCCGTCTTCTTCATTCGTGACGGCATCAAGTTTCCCGACTTCATCCACACGCAAAAGCGCGATCCGCTCACCAACCTGAAAAGCCCCACCATGAAGTGGGACTTCTGGTCCTTGTCGCCCGAATCGCTGCACCAGGTCACCATCCTTTTCTCGGATCGCGGCACGCCGGACGGCTATCGCCACATGCACGGTTTCGGCAGCCACACGTTCAGCCTGATCAACGCCGAAGGCCAGCGCGTCTGGTGCAAGTTCCACTTCCTGACGCTGCAAGGCATCAAGAACCTGGACCCGGCCGACGCCACCCGCCTGGCCGGCACGGACCCGGACTACGCGCAGCGCGATCTGTTCGAGTCGATCGAAGCCGGCAACTTCCCGCGCTGGAGCGTCAACATCCAGGTGATGACCGAAGCGCAGGCCATGAGCACGCCGTTTGATCCGTTCGACCTGACCAAGGTGTGGCCGCATGGCGACTTCCCGCTGATCGAAGTGGGCGTCGTCACGCTGAACCGCAACCCCGAAAACTTCTTTGCCGAGATCGAGCAGGCCGCGTTTTCGCCGTCGTCCATCGTGCGCGGCATTGGCTTCAGTCCCGACAAGATGCTGCAGGCCCGCCTGTTTGCCTACCACGATGCGCACCTGTATCGCGTCGGCACCAACTACCAGGCCTTGCCGGCCAACCGGTCGAAGGTGGAAGTTCGCAACTATCAGCGTGACGGCGCGATGCGCTTCGACGGCAACAGTGGCCGCGCGCCGAACTACGAGCCGAACAGCTACGCCGATGCGCCCAAGGAAGACCCGGCTTACCGTGAAACGCCGCTGGCGCTGGATGGCCCGGCCGACCGGTACAACCACCGCGTGGGCAACGACGATTACACGCAAGCCGGCGATCTGTACCGCCTGATGAGCCCGGAACAGAAGGCGCAGCTGATCTCGAACATCGTAGGCGACATGAAGACCGTGCCGCGCGAGATCCAGATCCGCCAGATCGCCCACTTCACCAAGGCCGACCCGGCTTATGGCGCGGGTGTTGCGCAGGGTCTGGGCATCGATCGTTGATGCTGGCAACGTTGATGTCCTCAACGTTGCAGGTGTCAACGACCCGGCGGTCCATCACCTGAGGGTGGACCGCCATGTCGTCAAAGCCTTCCCGGTTCGCACCGGGAAGGCTTTTTTTCATGATGCGAACCTTTTCGCGCCCGCCACGCAGCCCACGGCGCACAGGGTCACGGCCAGCATCATCGCGCTGACCGCTTCGTGCAGCAGCAAGGCGGCCAGCGCCAGGCCAAAGAAGGGCTGCAGCAACTGCAGTTGCCCGACACCGGCAATGCCGCCCATGGCCAGCCCGCGATACCAGAAGATGAAACCGATCAGCATGCTGAAGACGGACACGTAGCCGAAGCCCCACCAGGCCGGCGCGGTCACGTGGGCCCATGACGACGGCAGCGTCCACAGTGCAACGGGCACCATGACTGGCAAGGACAGCACCAGCGCCCAGCTGATCACCTGCCAGCCGCCAAGCCGGCGGGACAGCCGCGCGCCTTCGGCATAGCCCAGGCCGCAGACCACAATCGCAGCCAGCATCAGCAGGTCACCTTGAATGACGTTGCCGCCACCCGACGCGCTCAAGGCGCCCTTGGCCGGCATCGCGCCGGCGATGGCAAATCCGACGACACACGCGCTGCCTGCCAGCGAAAACGCCCAGAACGCGGCGCGAGGCCGCTCGCCACCGCGCAGCACGCCGAACAGCGCCGTGAAGATCGGCAGCAAGCCGATAAAGACGATGGAATGCGCCGACGACACGTGCTGCAAGGCCAGCGCGGTCAGCAGCGGAAATCCGAGCACGCAGCCGAGCGCCACGATGGCAAGCGGCGCCAGGTCCTTGAGCGCGGGCCGGCGCTGACGCAGGCCGATCAACAGCAACCCGCCAAGCGCAGCGGCGATCGTCGCTCGAGCACTGGTCAGAAACAGCGGGTCGAACGCCGCGACCGCCACGCGCGTCGCCGGCAGGGACCCTGCAAAAATGACCACGCCGATCAAGCCGTTCACCCAGGCGCCGGTTGCTCTGTCCATCGTCTGCTCCATGTTGTCGTGGCAAGCAGTAGAGCATCGGCGTAGGGCCTTTTCCAGGCACACTCCAGTACAATTTGCAGGAACTGTTATGGTCGATCGACACACACAGCCGCCACTCGCACGGCCGCCGCCCGCCCTCCTCCCTGCCCTTGTCCATCCGCCCATGCCCACCCCACCTTCCGCTGCAACCCGCATCGACACCGTCATGGCCGCCATCCGTGCGCGAATCAGCTCGCGCGCCTGCCTGCCCGGGAGCCGGCTGCCGTCCGTCAGGGCGCAGGCCCAGTCCATGGGCGTCTCGGTGTCCACCGTGGTCGAAGCGTATGACCGTCTGGTCGCGGACGGCAGCATCAGCGCCCGCCCGGGATCCGGCTTCTATGTGGCCGGTCCCGTCGCGCCGCTTGCCCTTGCGCAACTCGGTCCGCCACGCGATCGCGACGTCGACCCGCTCTGGGTGTCGCGGCAGTCGCTCGAAGCCGATCCCGACGTGTTGAAACCGGGCTGCGGCTGGTTGCCGGCCTCATGGATGTACGAAGCCGGCATGCGCAAGGCGCTGCGCGCCGCGGCCCGCGCCGACGTAGCCACCTTGGCGGATTACGCCACGCCCCTGGGCCACCCGGCCCTGCGGCAATTGCTGGCCCGGCGCCTGGCGCAGCAAGGGATCGACGTGCCGGCCAGCCAGGTCATGCTGGCCGAATCCGGCACGCAAGCCGTCGACCTGATCTGCCGGTTCCTGCTGCAGCCCGGCGACACGGTGCTGGTGGACGACCCGTGTTATTTCAACTTTCATGCGCTGCTGAAAGCGCATCGCGTCACGGCAGTTGGCGTGCCGTACACCCCGACCGGGCCGGACCTGGAGGCATTCGCGGCCGCGCTGCAGGCGCATTCGCCCCGGCTCTACATCACCAACGCAGGCATCCACAACCCGACCGGCGCCACCCTGTCACCCGTCACCGCACACCGGCTGCTCAAGCTGGCCGACGCGTCCGACCTGGTGATCGTCGAAGACGACATCTTCGCGGACTTCGAGGAGACCGCCGCGCCCCGGCTGGCGGCCTACGACGGCCTGACCCGGGTGATCCAGATCGGCAGTTTTTCCAAGACCATCTCGGCGTCCTTGCGCTGCGGCTACATCGCGGCCCGGGGCGACTGGATCGACAGCCTGGCCGACCTGAAGCTGGCCACCAGCTTTGGCGGCGGGCGGCTGGCCGCCGACGTGCTGTACACCGCGCTGACAGACAGCGGCTATCGCAAGCACATGGAATCGGTGCGCCGCCGCCTGGCCCAGGCGCGCAGCACCACCTTGTCGCGGCTGGAAGCGATCGGCATCACCCCGTGGCTGGTGCCGCAGGCAGGCATGTTCCTGTGGTGCGCCCTGCCCGATGGCAACGATGCAGCCACCCTGGCCCGGGCCTGCCTGGCCGACGGCGTGGTGCTGGCGCCCGGCAATGCCTTCAGCCTGTCGCTGCGGGCTGGCGGCTTCTTGCGATTCAATGCGGCGCAGGCAGGCGATCCGCGCGTGACCGAGGTGCTGGCGCGCGCGATGCAGGCGTGACCTTCACTTTGCTGCTACGAGTTATGTCCCGTCGGGCACGCCCCCCGGCCCATGGTCTACAGTAGCTGTCAGCCCAGACCGCACCGGTTTCGACGAGACGTCCCATGCACATTCCCCTTTTCCCCCTAGGCAACCCCCTGTTTCCCGATGGGGTGATGCACCTGCAGATCTTCGAGGTGCGCTACCTCGACATGATCAAGAAAAGCATCGCCAACGAAACCCCCTTTGGCGTGGTGCCGCTGCTGAGCGGCCGCGAAGTCCGCACGCCCGAAAGCGGCGAAGTGCTGGCATCGGCCGGCACGCTGGCGCGCATCGACGAATGGGCGGCGCCCATGGCCGGGCTGATGCAGCTGCGCTGTTCAGGCACCCAGCGTTTCCGGCTGACATCCACCGAGCAGGGCAAGTTCGGCCTGTGGATGGGCGAAGCCGAACTGATCGAGGCCGAGGAAATCATCACCACCCTTCCCGGTTCGCTGATGCCCACGGTCAATGCCCTGGGCAAGCTGATCGCCGACATGCAGCACCGCGGCGTGCCGGTCAGCCAGATGCCCATCGGCACCCCGTACCGGCTGGACGAAGCCGGCTGGGTGGCCAACCGCTGGTGCGAACTGCTGCCCCTGCCCGTGCCGGAAAGCCAGGCGATGCTGCTGGAACCCGATCCCCTGGTTCGCCTGCAGCAGGTGCAGGACTTCATGAACGAGCGCGGTCTGCTGTCATGAGCGGTACGGCCGTGGTGGTCATGGGCGTGTCAGGCTGCGGCAAGTCCACTGTGGGCAAAGCTTGCGCCGAGGCCCTGGGCTGGGACTTTGTCGACGGCGACGATTTCCATTCCGACGCCAGCATTGCCAAGATGCGCGCCGGCGAACCCCTGACCGACAGTGACCGCGCCGAATGGCTGCACCGCCTGTCCGAATTGCTGGCAGACGCCCATGCGGAACATCGGCAGCTGTTCCTGCCCTGCTCTGCCCTGCGCCGTGCCTATCGTGAACAATTGCGCAGCGCCCATCCGGGCCTGCGCTTCGTCTTCCTGTCGTTGACGCAAGACGATTCGCTGGCCCGGGTCAGCCAGCGCCATGGCCACTTTTTTGCGCCTGCCCTGGTCGCCAGCCAGTTCGCCACACTGGAAGCGCCGGCCAATGAAGACGGTGTGTTGACGGTCGACGCCATGCTTCCCGTCGAAACCCTGGTCGATCAAGTGAGCACCTGGCTCAATCGCGCGTAAGACGCGCGCTGACCGCGCGTCCACGCCCGACAACGGTGCGACGTAACGTTCGTGTAGCGTTCCCCGAACCAAGGCACACTGACGAGTCGCTGAAAAAATAGTGTGATTTGAGACACTGGGCACACATTTTGAGACGTCGGGCAAAGTGCCTGAATGGGTGATCTTCTAAGCTGTAAGACCGCCTTATCACAGGGATGATAGAGCGCGTCTTCAGACAGACGCGTCGCCGTTGCTTGCGTGCTGTCCAGGCGGGCCGCAAGTTGTGAGCCGTGTGACCGAGAGGAGCCATGACCAAACTCGTTGATGAACTTGCGCTGTTGAGCCGCAACCGCAAGGCGCCCGCACGCCCTCCCTGGTACCGCGGACGAGAACAAGGTCTGGAACGCCTGCGCAACTGCCTGCGCATGCGCGCCCATGCATCGCTGTGCAATGCCACGTTCGGCTTCGTCGCCGGCGCCGATCAGGCCGACTTCGCCTGCGCCATGCTCGGCGCCGAAGGCCTGCGCTGCCGGCTGGTCGAAGACGGCACCACCGCCCTGCTGGTGGTCGAATGGCTGGACGCCCCGCCGCCCACGTTGCCCCTCAAGGCGCAGTACGTGGTCGACGTCTTCTGGAACGTGACGGTGGTTCGCAATGACGACATGCCGTCGGTGTCGGCCATGGGGTAGCGCCCACGTCATCACGAAGGGCGGACGAAAAAAAGCGGGGACTGTTCGACACAGTCCCCGCTTCTTTTTTGCCGCGCCCGACGGATCGGACGCTGCCGGGCCACCGTGGTGACCCGGCCCGCCCCTTACTGCTGGGGCGCGGGCTCGGCAGCTTCGGCCGCCACGGCGATCGCCTTGATCGACAGGCGCAGACGGCCCTTGTCGTCAGCTTCGATGACCTTCACGCGGACCTGCTGGCCCACCTTCAGGACGTCGTTGATGTTGGCGATGCGGTGGTTCGCGATTTCCGAGATGTGCAGCAGACCGTCACGGCCTGGCAGCACCTGGACGATCGCGCCGAAGTCCAGCAGACGCAGCACGCTGCCGTCGTAGACCTGGCCCACTTCCACGTCGGCCGTCAGGTCGGCGATGCGGCGCTGGGCTTCCTTGGCGCGGTCCAGATCCACGCTCGAGATGACGATGGTGCCGTCATCCGAGATGTCGATCTGCGTGCCGGTTTCTTCGGTCAGTGCACGGATGGTGGCGCCACCCTTGCCGATCACGTCGCGGATTTTTTCCGGATTGATCTTCATCGACAGCATGCGCGGCGCAAAGGCCGACAGCTCGCCGCGCGACGAATCGATGGCGTCGCGCATCTTTTCCAGGATGTGCAGGCGGCCTTCACGGGCTTGCGCCAGTGCGACCTGCATGATTTCCTTGGTGATGCCCTGGATCTTGATGTCCATCTGCAGTGCGGTCACGCCATTGGCGGTACCGGCCACCTTGAAGTCCATGTCGCCCAGGTGATCTTCGTCGCCGAGGATGTCGGTCAGCACGGCAAACTTGCCGCCGTCCTTGATCAGGCCCATGGCCACGCCGGCCACGTGATCCTTGACCGGCACGCCGGCGTCCATCATGGCCAGCGAACCGCCGCAGACCGATGCCATCGACGACGAACCGTTGGATTCGGTGATTTCCGACACGACGCGGATGGTGTACTGGAAGTCCTGCGGCGCGGGCAGCAGCGGCGTCAGCGCGCGCTTGGCCAGCTTGCCGTGACCGACTTCACGACGCTTCGGCACGCCGATGCGACCGGTTTCGCCGGTGGCGAACGGAGGCATGTTGTAGTGCAGCATGAAGCGGTCGCGGTACTCGCCCATCAGGGCGTCGATGATCTGCTCGTCCTGCTTGGTGCCCAGCGTGGCGATCACCAGCGCCTGGGTTTCACCGCGGGTGAACAGCGCGCTGCCGTGGGCGCGCGGCAGCACACCCAGGCGGACGCTGATCGGACGAACGGTGCGCGTGTCGCGGCCGTCGATACGCGGTTCGCCGTTCAGGATCTGGCTGCGAACGATCTGCGATTCGAATTCGAACAGGATGTTGTCGACGTCGACCGAGCTGTACTCGGCGATGGCGCCCGACGAAGCCTGTTCGGCCAGCGCGGCCTTGACCTGCGACGACACGTCACGCAGCTTGGTGGTGCGAGCCTGCTTGTCGCGGGTCTGGTAGGCGGCTTCCAGCGCGGCGTAGCCGGCGTTCCGGACGGCGGCGATCAGCGGCTCGTTGCGGGCCGGCGGCTGCCAGTCCCACTCGGGCTTGCCAGCCTCGCGGACCAGTTCGTCGATCGTGCTGATCACGACCTGCATCTGTTCGTGGCCGAACACCACGCCGCCGAGCATGACTTCTTCGGACAGCTGCTGGGCTTCGGATTCCACCATCAGCACGGCGTCGCGCGTGCCGGCGACCACCAGGTCGAGGGCCGAGGTCTTGAGCTGGCTGGCGGTAGGATTCAGCACGTACTGGTCATTGATCCAGCCCACGCGCGCGCCACCGATCGGGCCGGCGAACGGCAGACCGGAGATGGCCATGGCGGCCGATGCGCCGATCATCGCGGCGATGTCGGGATCGATCTCGGGATTGACCGACAGCGTGTGGATCACCACATGCACGTCGTTGTAGAAGCCTTCGGGGAACAGCGGGCGCAGCGGACGATCGATCAGGCGCGAGGTCAGCGTTTCCTTTTCGGACGGCTTGCCTTCGCGCTTGAAGAACCCACCCGGAATACGGCCGGCAGCGTAGGTCTTTTCGATGTAGTCGACGGTCAGCGGGAAGAAATCCTGGCCCGGCTTGATGCGCTTGGAGCCGACGACCGTGGCGAGCACCACGGTGTCTTCGATGGACACGACGACGGCACCCGACGCCTGGCGAGCGAGTTCGCCGGTTTCGAGGGTGACGGTATGCTGGCCATACTGGAATGTTTTTGTGACTTTATTGAACATGACAGGCATCCTTTACGGTTGCCCCTCCGGAAATGAAAATGCCTGTGACAGGTGTTCCTGACACAGGCACTCTCCAATTCAGGAGGGAGTAGTTTTGGTGCCAGTCCGGCGCACCGCGCCAGACTGGAAACTCACGGAAAAGCCGACCAACGCCGGGCGGGAAACCACCGCAGCGCGGGACAACCTTCCGTGCCCCCCGACAATCACTTGCGCAGACCGAGTTTCTCGATCAGACCGCGGTATGCATCGGCGTTGCGGCTCTTCAGGTAGTCGAGCAGCTTGCGGCGACGGCTCACCATGCGCAGCAGGCCGCGGCGCGAGTGATGGTCTTTGGTGTGGGCTTTGAAGTGACCGGTAAGTTCGTTGATACGAGCGGTCAAGAGCGCAACTTGCACTTCTGGCGAACCGGTGTCGCCTTGAGCACGTTGGAATTCGGTAACGATGGTAGCTTTATTGATGTCAGCGACGGACATGATTTCCTCTCCAGACAGGCGGCGAAGCCGAGGCGCCTCGCCGTGAATGTTTGATTGCGATGGTGTATCTGATGCAGATCCGCCCCGAAAGGTTCGAGGCAGCCCGAGAGTATACCCCAATCAGGGCAATGTCGGCATCACGCAGCGCGTGGGCAACGTCAGGTCCTGCGCGCTTACCTTCAGGGCCGTCTCGAACCCGTAGCCGCTGCCTTCCACATCCAGCCGCGCCGTCCCGACGCCCTGCTTCTGCATGGTGAACACATAAAGCGGCTTGATCGCCTGGTGGTCGGCCGGGCGCATCCACAGATCGGCCCCTTCCTGCGTCCAGCGCATGCCCGACAGCTGACGCGCGATCGTGACCGCATCGGTCGACCCGCCCTTTTCCAGCGCCGCGGCCAGCATGTCCACCATGTGCAGCATGCGGGCGTTCAGATAGTCGTCGGCCGGCCGCGGAAACTGCTTGCGATAGGCGGCATACGCCGCGTCCATGCCCGGTTCGCCCGCGTTGTAGTGCCATTCGGCCACCGCGCGGACCTTGCCCACCCCGGCGTCGCCAATCGCCGCCGGCGCACCCAATGCATTCGCATAGAAGGTATAGAAGTTGGCGTTGACGCCGGCTTCGCGCGCCGCCTTGATCAGCAGCGTCAGGTCATTGCCCCAGTTGCCGGTGATGACGGTGTCGGCGCCGCTTGCCACGATCTTGGCGGCGTACGGCGCAAAATCCTTGACCTTGCCGATGGCATGGAACTCGTCCGCCACGATCTGCACGTCGGGCCGCTTGCTGGCCAGCGCGCTGCGCGCCGCCTGTGCCACCTGCTGGCCAAAGCTGTAGTCCTGGTTGATCAGGTAGACCTTGCGCACGCTCTGGTCGCGTTTCATGACTTCAGTCAGCGCGGCCATCCGCATGTCGGAATTGGCGTCGAACCGGAAATGCCAGGGGCTGCACTTTTCGTTGGTCAACGCGGGGTCGACGGCCGAATAGTTCAGGAACACCATGCGCTTGGCGGGATTGCGCTGGTTATGCCGGTTGATGCCTTCAAGCAGGCCTGCCGCCACGGCCGAGCTGTTGCCCTGCAGGATGATGGACATGCCCTGGTCGCTGGCCGCGCGCAGCAACAGCAGCGCTTCATCCACCTGATTCTTGCTGTCGAAACTGACCAGTTCCAGCGGGTGCCTGCCGTCTGGCAGCGCGACGCCGCCGCGGGCATTGATGCGGTCCACCGCGAACCGCAGGTTGCGCATGATCGCGTCGCCCGTGTTGGCGAAGGGGCCGGACATGGCTTCGATCACGGCCAGCCGGACCGGCGGCAGCCGCGGAGCAGCCACTGAAGCCGACGCTGGGGACGCCGCAGGGGACGCCGCTGGGGCACCCGACGACGCCGCCGCGGCCGACGCACCGACCGGCGCGACCGCCGCCACCACCGTCATCACACTTACAATCCGGGACAGGAACCCGAAGCTGCGACTAGAGGTCACACGCTTCTCCACCAAATCAAAAAAGGGGATTGTATGGGTATCAGTCAAGGTATGCGCCGCGGCGTTCCGCGGGTGCTGGCCGCCGCCGCGCTGGCCGCGCTGCTGGGCGCCTGTGCAAGTCCGGCCACCATCCAGCCCGGCGAAACCCAGGCTGCCACCATGGCGCGCCTGGGCAAGCCGGTGGCCGAGTTGCCATTGCCGAACGGCGGCACGCGGCTCATCTACACGTCGCAACCCATGGGCCAGTACACCTGGATCACCGACTACGACACCAATCATGTGGCCGTGTCGACCGTGCAGGCGCTGACCAGCACCCGCTTCGAGATGATCAATAACGGGCTGGAAGAAGGCAAGTGGAACCGCGATCGGATGCTTTTCGAATTCGGCCCGCCCGCCGAGATCCGCCGCGTGGCCTTCCCTGCCGATCAGGCAGTGTGGGGTTACCGCTTCCGTCAGGATGGCGTCTGGAATTCGCTGATGTACGTGTACGTGCGCGACAGCGACGGCGTGGTGACGCGTTTCCACCCGGGCCCCGACCCGCTGGCCGACCCCCGCGAAGGCTTCGGCCGGTAGGCAGGAAGCGTCCTCAACTGACGTGATGGACAGACAAGGCCGCGCCGCAAGGTGCGGCCTTGTTGTTTGTGGAGACGGTGCGCCCAGGGTCCGAACTGACATAGAATGATACGCATTCTCATGGAGGAGACCATGGCCGGCGCGCACGCCCTTGGACACGACCAGATCACCACGCTCTACCGCCACCATCACGCCTGGTTGTGCGGGTGGCTGCACGCGCGCCTGCGCTCGCGCCAGGATGCCGACGAGATTGCGCAGGACACCTTCGTGCGCATCATCGAAAAGCGGGACGCGCTGTATGTGGACGAGGCCAAGGCACTCCTGACTACCATTGCCAAGGGACTGCTGATCGACCACTTCCGGCGCGCCGCGCTGGCGCGGGCCTACGTGGCGGCGCTGGAAGCCATGCCGCCTGCGCAGGCGCCGTCCCCGGAAGCCCGGGCGCTGGTGCTGGAAACGCTGGTGGCCGTGGACCGGTTGCTGCGGCGCCTGCCCGCCAAGGTGCGGCAGGTGTTCCTGATGGCGCAGCTGGACGGGTTGGCCTATGCCGATATCGCGGACCAGATGGGGATATCGGTCCGGACCGTGCAGCACTACATGACGACGGCGTGGCGGCTCTGCTACGACGCGGCATGAGCGACAGCCACGGCGGCCGCCGGGTCGACCGCCTGCGGGACACCGCCATCGCCTGGAAGGTGCGCCTGCAATCGGGCGCCGCGTCCCCCACCGACTTCGACTCCTTTGCACGCTGGCGCGATGCCGATCCCGCGCATGCACGGGCCTGGGACCGGCTCCAGCACATCGGCGCCCTGCTCACCGTCATGCCGCCTCGCGCGCTGCGCAGCACCCTGGCGCGCGCCGACGCGGACCGCGCCCGCACCGGGCGGCGGGCCGTCCTCAAATCGCTGTTGCTGGCGGGCGGCACCGCGACCGGCGCGGGCGCCACCTGGTCCGGCTACCGGTGGCTGCCCTGGCAGGATCTGGTCGCCGATTACCACACGGCCGTTGGCGAACAGGCGCAGGTGACGCTGGACGACGCCAGCCGCGTCACGCTCAACACCAACACGGCGATCGCGGTGCGGCTGGACGCCAGCCACCGCGCCATCGACCTGCTGCGCGGCGAAATCCTGCTGCGCGTAGGCGACCGCGGCCGACCGCAGCCGCTACAGGTGCGCGATCCGGCAGGTATCGTCAGTTCCACGGAAGGCCGGTTTTCCGTCAGGCGAACACCGGCCGGCACGCGCGTCACGGTCTACGACGGCCAGGTCCGGATTGCTTGTGCCGAGGGCGCGGGCGGACGGGTGCAGGCAGGCAGCGTGGCCTGTTTCACGGCCAGCCGGATCGGGCCGCTGGAACCCCTGACCGACAGCGACGGCGCCTGGACCGACGGCGTCATCGTCGCGCAGGCCATGCGGCTCGGGGACCTGGTGGCGGAACTGTCGCGATACCGCGCCGGCCTGGTTCATTGCGCGGACGATATTGCCGGCCAGCGCATTTCGGGCGTGTATCCCGTCGTGAACACCGATCATGCGCTCGACGCGATTGCCCGGGTGCTGCCCGTGGCGGTCCATCGGCGCACCCGGTATTGGGTCACGGTGACGGCGGCGTGAAGGCTGGGACGGCGGACACGTCGCGACCGGGTAACGGTCTTCCGGAGCGAACGACGCCCGACGCGCGCCGCCGTTACACCTTCCTTTGCGTGTTTGGCGATCTCGTCCGGTATCCAGGCATCCGCTTCACGAACCCAGGACGCCCATGACTCGCCCCACCCCACGCCGCCTCGCGGCCGCCCCTGCACCGCTCCTTCCACCCACGGTCCCGCACGCGTTGGCGTCTCGCGCGGTGCCCGGGACACCCCGGCAGCCGCGCATGCCTTGGTCGTCGGCACGCCGTTTGTTGCGGGCCGGCCCTGCCCTGTCGCTGCCGCTGGCGCTGGTGGGCACGGTCGCGCCGGTCTCGCCGGTTGCATTCGCCGTCGTGGTGCTGGCATCCCTTGCCGCGCCAACCGCCCATGCGCAAGACGCCACCTATCCGCTGGACATCCCCGCCGGCGACCTCGGGCCGGCGCTCAACCGGTATGCCCGCAGCACGGGTGTGCTGCTGTCCTTCGACCCTGCCGTGGTCGCGGGCAAGACGGCGCCTGCGCTGCGGGGCACCTATACCGTCGGCCAGGGCTTTGCCGTGCTGCTTGCCAATGCGGGCCTGGCCGCGGTGCCCGACGGCCGGGGCGGCTATGCCCTGACCGCCCGCACGGCCACCCCGGCAGGCCCTGCCGGCGCTGGCGCCGCGGCGACGACCCTGGGCACCATCGCGGTGTCGGCCCCCGCCCTGGGCAGCGACATCGCACCTCGCGGCTTCGTGGCCCGGCAGGCCGAATCCGCTACCAAGACGGGCACCCCCATCAACGAGACGCCGCGCGCGATCGCCGTGATCACCCGCGACGAGCTCGATGTGCGTGGCGCGCAAAGCCTGCCCGAAGCCGTCCGCTACACCGCCGGCGTGGTCACGGGCGCCTATGGCTACGATCCCCGCTTCGACCAGATCAGCATTCGCGGTTTTCCGGTCAACACCTATGGCGACTATCGCGATGGCTTGCGCCAGGGGCAAGGGTCCTATGCCTACTTCAAGTCCGAGCCCTACGGTCTGGAACGCATCGATGTGGTGAAGGGACCGGCGTCCGTGCTGTATGGGCAAAGCACACCGGGCGGCCTGATCGATCGCATCAGCAAACAGCCGGCCGCCACGCCCCTGCGCGAACTGGAGGTGCAGGCAGGCAACCATGACCGCAAGCAGGTCGGCGGCGACTTTGGCGGCGCGCTGGACGCCGAGGGCAAGGTACTGTGGCGCGTGACCGGCATCGCTCGCGATGCCGATACCGATGCCAAGGCCGCCAACAACCGCTACTACCTGGCGCCATCGCTGACCTGGCAGGCAAGCGACAAGACCAAAGTCACTGTGCTTGCCCATGCGTTGAAAGACGAAACTGACAGCAGTGTCGGCGTCTACCAGGAGAACGGCCGCGCGTCCCGCAACCGGGTCAGCGACTACGGCTATGACTACCAGAAACAGGAGCAATACCAGCTGGGCTATCGCCTGGACCATACCTTCAACGACAGCGTGTCGTTCACGCAAAAGGCCCGGTATGGCGTGATCAACGTGCACGCGCGCTACCTGAGCGGCGCGGGGCTGGTGCCCGGCACCCGGCTGCTCCGGCGCACCGCCTACGCCATCGAAAACAAGGTCGATACCTTTGTGATCGACAACCAGTTCCATGCCAAGGCCCGCACCGGGCCAGTCGATCACCGCCTGCTGTTCGGCATCGATTACCAGAAGGTCGCGTCGACCTTCGGCCTGGGCGTCGGCAACGCGGCGGACTATCCGGTCTTGAATCTGGATAACCCGGTCTACGGGAATGTGAATGCGCCGACCCCCGCGCTGGCGCCCCGCACGGGCACGTTTGTCGATCAGTTGGGCGTGTACGCGGCGGACCAGATGTCGTGGAATCGCTGGCGCTTCAATGTGGGCGTGCGGCGCGACGGGGTCGAGCACGAAGCGCGCAACCTGGGCACGGCTGCCGTCACGACCGACAAACGCAGTCATGCCATCACGACGCAGGCCGGCGTGCTGTACGCCTTCGACAATGGCGTGTCACCCTACGCCAGTTACGCCACGTCGTTCCAGCCAAACACGTCGCTGTCGGTAAGCGGGTCGCCGCTCGATCCGACCAAGGCGCGCCAGTTTGAAGTGGGCGTCAAGTTTCAGCCCAGGAACGAAGATGCCTTCCTGACCGCGTCGCTGTTCGACCTGACCGAACAGAACGCCGTGCGCAGCATTCCGGGCACGGCGTTTTCCGAGTTGACCGGACAGGTCCGCTCGCGCGGGCTCGAATTGCAGGGCAAGGCCAGCCTGGCCCGCGACGTGAACCTGACGGCGTCCTACACCTATAACCAGACCGAAGTCACCCGGTCCACCGATCCCGCAGAGATCGGCAAGGAATTGCCCGTCACGCCACGCCACACGGCATCGCTGTGGGCGGACACGGTGATGCGCAGCACGCCACTGGCCGGGCTGGGCCTGGGCGCGGGCGTGCGCTTCATCGGCGCCAACAAGACCGACAAGGTCAACGCGTCCAGCAACCCCAGCGCGACCCTGGTGGACCTGGCCGTGTATTACGATCTGGCCCGCCTCGACGCCAGCATGAAAGGCTGGCGCGGCGCGGTGAATGTGCAGAACCTGTTCGACAAGGAAATGGAGGTGTGCAATGCCGGCTTCTGCTATCGCGGACAGCGGCGCACCGTGATTGCATCCTTGCGGTATCGCTGGTGAATGGAACGCCGAATGGAAAGCCCAACAAAGGACACATGTTGATATCGACCCTGCCTGCCCGGACCCCGCCGCTGAAACACGGCGGTTTTGCGAGACGGCTCACGACGTTGACACGGCGGCTGGCGCTGCTGGCCGCGCTGATCGGACCCGCCATATCCATGGCCGCCGAGCCCGTGCAGGTCCCCGACGCGGCCCCGCCCGTCGCGCTGCCCGGCACTCGCCATCTGGCCATGCAAAGCGCCAAGGGCCGCGATTACCGCATCATGATCACCGAAGCCAAGGACCCGGCGCCGGCCAATGGCTACCAGGTGCTGTATGTGCTGGACGGCAATTCAGTGTTTGGCGCATTCAGCGACACCCTGCGCCTGCAGCGTTTCGAGTTCGACAAGGCCATGGTGGTTGCGATCGGTTACCCGACCGAGCAGCCCTATGACTTCAAGGGGCGATCCTACGACTACTCGCCCCCGGCGCCGCAGGGCCGCGAACGCCCGCCGAATGCACCCGCAGTGGGCGGGCATGACGAGATGCTCGACTTCATTGAGCACCAGTTGCAGCCCGAGATCGCGCGCCGCTACAAGGTGGACCGCACGCAGCAGAGTCTGTTCGGCCATTCGTTCGGCGGCATGTTCACCCTGCATGCGCTATACACACGGCCGTGGCTGTTCACTCACTACATCGCGGCCAGCCCGTCGATCTGGTGGCAGGACCGCTACCTTTTGCCCGAAGAACGCGGCTTCACGCAGCGCGCGAACGCCGGTCAGGTGAACCTGACGCAGACCACGCTGATGCTGTTCGCGGGCGGCCGCGAATCGCCCATGATGCTGCGCGATGCGCAGGCCTTGCACGGCCGCCTGCAAGCCCTGTCGGGGCTCGGGCTGACAACGTCGTACGAAACTCTGGCGGACGAAACCCATGCCACCGTGCCCATCGCCGCGGTCACCCGCGTGATGCGGCATGTGTTCACCGCGCGGACGCGCTGATTTCGCAAGAAAGCGTCCCTCCCAATGACAAACGGCCCGCAGATTGCGGGCCGTTCATCATTCACCAAGCAAGATCGATCAGTACTTGCCCGAGAGCAGCGAACCGCAGTTCGGCACGCGCGTTTCCAGGTTCAGCACCTTGAGCATGCGATACACGGTGGCCACGGCCGCCGAGATCACCGGCTTGCCCAGACGGTCTTCAACCATCTGGATCGAATCGAGCGACGGCATCTGCACGCACGCCGACAGCACGACCACGTCAACGCCGCTGGTGTCCAGGCGCTTGACATGCTCGGCCGGGGCCAGCGACGGCTGACGGCCGACTTCCAGGTTGTCCGAGATTTCCAGCGACACGCTGTCCTGCACTTCGAAGCCTTCGTGCTCGATGTAGTCGACGACCATGCCGGTCAGCGGCTTCATGTACGGGGTCAGCACCGACACCTTCTTGGCGCCCATGGCCTGCAGGCCTTCGATCAGCGCGCCGGCGCTCGACACCACGGGCGCGGCGGCGTTGTTGCCCACCGTGACCTGGTGCAGGCGTTCCTGCGATTCACGGTGATAGCCGCGGCCCATGCTCATGATGGCGACCAGGCAGGCGTAGCCCAGCACGTCCACACGGGCGTCCGACAGTTCAAGTGCGCAGCGGTCCGATTCCTTGTCCATCAGCACCAGTTCTTCCTTGGTCACCTTCTTCATGCGCATGCGGCTCGAATGGAAGGTGAAACGCTCGGGCAGAATGGTCTGGCGGCGCAGCAGCATCGCCGGGATTTCCGTTTCCATCGTGGTGTTTGAGCTGGGGACGATCTGACCGATACGGTAGACGCGCGATTCGTTGTTTTCCATGAGTTTCTCCAGTGATCAATAATCTTCAGTGTACTGATGGTTAGGGCCCGACGAATCGGGAAAACCTGCGTTGCTCGCCAGGCAACGGCATCGGGCATGACGCCGTCTGCGCTGCCTGACTCGGCATCGTTTACTCCGGCGTAATTCCCGCTGCCTTGACCGTCTTGGCCCAGTAGGCCAGGTCGGTGCGCACGCGCTGCGCCAGCGCTTCCGGACCTTCAAACTTCACTTCGATCCCGGCGCCTTCCGCACGCTTCACGCTTTCTGGCGTCGCCAGCGCTTTCTGCACATTGGCGGCCAGCGTGGCGATCACCGGTTTGGGCGTTCCGGCCGGGGCAAACAGCGCGACCCACGATTCCAGCTGGAAGGCCGGCAGGCCGGCTTCGGCGCTGGTCGGCACGTTCGGCAGCATCGGATGACGCTTCTGGCTGGTCACGGCCAGGGCCTTTAGCTTGCCCGTCTGCACATGCCCCATGACCGACGGCGGCGTGGTGATGAAGAGCTGCACGTTGCCGGCCAGCACGTCCTGGATGGCCGGGCCCGAGCCGCGATACGGCACGTGCGTGATCTGCGTGCCGGTCTGCTGCTTGAAGATCTCGGTACCAATGTGCGACATCGATCCGATGCCCTGCGACGCGTAGTTGTACTTGCCCGGCGCCTGCTTGAAGTAGGCCGACAGTTCCTGCAGATTGTTGGCCGGCACGCTGGTGGGCACCGTCACCACATTGGTTGCCACCGTCAACAAGGCGACCGGCTCGAAGTCCTTGAGCGGATCCCACGGCAGCTTGGCGGTGATCGCCGGATTGCCGACGTGATAGGCCGAATACGAAATCAGCAGCGTGTAGCCATCCGGCTTGGCGCGCGCCACGTACTGGTAAGCGATGTTGCCGCTGCCGCCGTCCTTGTTCTCCACCACGGCGGTCTTGCCGATCACCCGGCTCAAGGGCTCGCTCAGCACCCGGGCCGACGTATCGACCAGGCCACCCGGCGGGTTGGGCACGATCAGCGTGATCGGCCGGCTCGGGAATTCGTCCGCTGCCATCGCCATCAGGGGTGTTGCGAGCAAAGCCACGGCCGCAGCCGCTTTCAATCGGGTCATGAGAGTCTCAAAGTTTGTCGTTATGTGAACGCTATTCTTCACGGTATATTCGATATACGCCAATATCGTTTTCGTCTAGATCGATACGGCGCGCGTATGGATCATACCTGGAGCCTTGCCGTGGAACTTCGCCAACTCCGCTACTTTTCCGTACTGGCCGAAGAACTGAACTTCACCCGTGCCGCCGCCCGCCTGCACATTTCGCAACCGCCGCTCAGCATGCAGATCGCGCAGCTGGAAACCGAGCTGGGCGCCGCCCTGTTTCGCCGCACCAGCCGGCGGGTGGAGCTGACCGAAGCCGGCGTCTGCTTCCTGCACGACGTGCGCGCCGTCCTGGCCCGGCTGAAGGATGCCGGCGTGCGGGTGCGGGCCGTCGACCAGGGGCTGGCGGGCCGGGTCGAGGTCGGCCTGTCGGGCTCGCACTTCCTGGGACCCCTGCCCGACCTGATCGCGCGCTACGCCACGACGCACCCGGACGTGTCCGTCATCCTGAATGAAATGAAACCCAGCGACCAGATCGATGCGCTGCGTGAACACCGGATCGACGTGAGCTTTACCCGCGCCTGCATCACCGATCCGCTGCTGGACTGCGTGCCGCTGTGGCCCGATCCCGTCCTGGCCGTGCTGCCCGCCGGCCACCCGCTCGCCGCCAAACGGCAACTGCGCCTGGCGGAGCTGGCCGACGAACATTTCGTGGTCCTGCGCCGCGACACGTCCGCCTTCGCGCAGCATATTTTCGACTGCTGCGCCAAGGCCGGCTTTACGCCCCGCGCGTCGCAAGCCGTCTCCGAAGTCCCGGCGCAGCTCAACCTGGTCGAAGCGGGCCTGGGCGTGGCCCTGGTGCCCGCGTCGACCTGCCAGCGCCTCAAGGCCGGTGTCGTCACCTGCACCTTGACCGATCCCACGCCGCAAGCCAATGTGTTCGCCATCGTGCGCAAGGACAGCCCGACCAAGGCGCGCGAAACCTTCCTGGCGTCGATCGCCGCGCCACTGGAGGCGTGACCCGTCGCCAGCCATAAAAAAACGAGGCCGAAGCCTCGTTTTCCAACGTCAGTCCATGCCGTTGCGCCGGCGCCGCTGCTGCAGCTTGCGCGCCTTTTGCCAGCGCCACGCCCACATCACATAGCCCGACAGTCCGTAGATCACGAACAGGCCGAACAGCACGATTGGCGGATCGCTGGAAATGAACACAAACGCCGCGACCACCACCAGAATCATCCAGAACGGCACGCTGCGGCCCAGCGCAAACGACTTGCCGCTGAAGAACAGCGCGTTCGACACCATGCTGACCCCCGCATAGATTGTCAGGCCGAACGCCACCCACGGCATCCACAGCTCGCGGATCGGCAACTTGTTGTCGATCGCCAGCCAGACAAAACCCGCCACCAGCGCGGCCGACGCCGGACTGGGCAGCCCCTGGAAGAAGCGTTTGTCGACCACGCCGATATTGGTGTTGAACCGCGCCAGCCGCAGCGCCGCCCCGGCCACATACACAAAGGCCGCCAGCCAGCCCCACCGCCCCAGCGGATTCAGGATCCATTCATACATGACCAGCGCCGGCGCCACGCCAAACGAGCACATGTCCGACAACGAATCGTACTGTTCGCCAAACGCCGACTGCGTATTGGTCAGCCGGGCCACCCGGCCATCCATGCCGTCGAGCACCATGGCCACGAAAATCGCGATCGCGGCCATCTCGAACTGGTCGTTCATGGCCTGCACGATCGCATAGAAACCGGCGAACAGAGCCGCCGTGGTGAATGCATTGGGCAGCAGGTAAATGCCGCGGTGACGAGGTTCTTGTGTGTTCATGGACGAAAGGTTAACCGATGGCGCGGGGGCCGCCAATCGAGGCGGAACGCTGTGTCATCAACCTGGGTACAGTAGAGCCTTCGCGCGCCCACCGCCGGTGCCTTTTCCTTCCACGGAACCCTTATGTTCGCCCTGACCGACCTGAGCTTCACCGTTGCCGGCCGCTGCCTGCTGCAGCCGCTCACCCTGACCATTGCCCCGCGCCAAGTGACGGGCCTGATCGGCCACAACGGATCGGGCAAGTCGACGCTGATCAAGCTGCTGGCCCGGCAACAGACAGCCACGGGCGGTTCGGCCATGCTGGAAGGCGTGCCGCTGGCGGACTGGACCGATCGCGATTACGCCCGCCGCGTGGCCTACCTGCCGCAGCAGCTGCCGGCCGTTGAAGGGCTGACCGTGCGCGATCTGGTCGGCTATGGCCGCTACCCATGGCATGGCGCGCTGGGCCGCATCGGCAGTCAGGACATCGACCTGATCGAGCAGGCCATGCGGCATGCCGACGTGTCCCGCTTTGCCGACCGCTGGGTCGACAGCCTGTCGGGCGGCGAACGCCAGCGCGTCTGGCTCGCGATGCTGCTGGCGCAGGATTGCCGCTACCTGCTGCTGGACGAACCCACGTCGGCACTCGACATCGCGCATCAGGTCGACGTGCTGGCGCGGGTGCGCGAATTGAGCCGTGACCTGGGCCTGGGCGTGCTGGTCGTGCTGCACGACATCAACATGGCGGCACGTTACTGCGACCACCTGGTGGCACTGCGCGGCGGACATCTGTTGTCGCAAGGCGCGCCGGCCGACCTGCTGCACAGCGACATGCTGGCGTCGATCTATGGCGTTCCGATGGGCGTGCTGGCGCATCCGCACGATGGAACCGTGCTGACGTATATCCGGTGATCCCGGCAGGAGTCGTGTACGTGCGGTGTACGTGCGTCAACGCGCGGGCGGCGTGGGTTCCGGCCCGGTGTCGGACGGCGGCGCCGACAGGAGCGGACAGTTGGCGCACAGCGGGCGGTCGGGCAGCAGGTAGCGCACGCAGCACACGCGCCGCTGCCGCCAGCGCCGGTCAGGCGCGCGCGACATGACCAGATCATCGCCATCGTGGCCTCGGCTGGGCGGCGCGTCCGGTCGGTCGCGATACCGCACCGTGTTGAAGAAGGGATTGGCCCGGCCGTCGGGTCGATAGGTCTGATTGACGACATCAAGCACAAACGCCGCGCCTGGGTGCTTTGCGACAGTCATCGCGTCTGCAGCGCCACGGTGCTTCTCAACCTCCAACGCATCCGCGGCGCTGCGCGGTGCCGTCGCCTGCGCGGATCCGGCGCCCTCGATCGCCAGGACGCGCACCACCGCCTCGACGTAGTTGCCGGCGTTGCTCCAGAACACGCGCGGCGACAGGCGGCTGTACGCGGACAGCGCCGCAATCACCGGCGTCAGATGCTCATCGATCAGCGGCGCCAACCGCGCCAGCGCGCCGCCGGAGGGCGGCATCGTACAGGAGCCGGCCCCAGGCAGCGCGAATGCAAACGGGGCCCCGTCCTCATCCAGCACCACATCGATGCCGGCAGCGCGCAGGGGCAAGCGGTAGTCCAGCAGCAGCGTGGCCGCCAGCACCGGCGGCAACAGCCGCACAAAGTAGCGCTTGGACCATTCCGACGCCAGGGCACGCGGATCGCCCCCCGGCGTGTCGCGCCCAAAGCTTGCAATACACCGCGCCAGTTCGCTGGGGTCGTCATCCAGCAACCGGGCCAGGCGCACGACGGGGCGGCCGCCGGACGTCAGCACCAGAGCATCACGCCAATCCGCCAGCGGTCCGGTAAACAGCGGGGCCAGCGCCGCGATCATCGCCCGGCTCCAGGCATCGCACGCACCGCCTCGGCGACCTGCCCCGCCAGCCGCGCGACCGATTCCGGGCCGCCAAACGTCCAGTAGGGATGCGGCAAAAAGGCAAAGCGCCGGGCAAGCGCCACGGGCAACGCCTGCCACAGCGGCGTCTTGAACAACGGAGCGCCTTCCTGCCCGCCCACGAACAAGGCCGTCAGATCAGTCCGGCTGGCAATATCGCGCACTCCAATGCGTCGATGCAGGGCATGACCCGATGCCAGGCGCCAGGGATTCGTGACGTCCAGCCGGTTCATCAACGCCGCGATCATCGACTGATCATTCGACACGATAAAAGTGCCTTCCCGCGACAAGGGGTAGAACGGAACGACCGGCGTGCCCGCCAGCCCCTTGCCAGCGATCGCTGCCCGCGCCTGGCGCACGGCCACGGCTGATGAGGCCAGCACGCGCCGGGCGACGTCTTCCCGGCCGGTCATCCTGCCCAGGGTCTGAAGCATGGCCGCGCCAATGTCCACACCGTCCGGCGAGCCGGGCGTCAGCGACACCTGGAACAGCAAGGTGGGCGCGATCCGGCGCAGTCGGTCGAACAAGGGGGCATGCAGATAGGACACCCCGACGATCAGGTCCGGCTGCAGTCGCACCAGGGCTTCCAGATCAGGCTGCTGGGGACTGCCCAGCGGTTGGCTGTCTTTCAGCAGGTCGGCGTGCAGGTCGACATAACGCCGATAGCTGTCCAGATTGGCCGCAGCCCGTGGCGCCATGCCCAGTGACACGAGGATCTCGGTGCTGAGGTCATCGAGACTGACAATACGCTGCGCGCAGGTGGGCAGGTTGCCCGACTGCCGGGCGATCACGGGGCCGGACGGTGCCGCGTTCGACGCGTAAGCGGGCATCCCGCCCAGCGCAGCGGCACACCCGGTTCGCCATGCCGCCGCACAAAGCGCACGCCGCGACGGATTGATCCTGTTGTCGCCCATTACGCCCCCGCCCCGCCGCGCTGGAAATACGTCCGGCTTAACAACAACAGGAAGCACGGCGTCCCGAGCGCGGCCGTGGCAATCCCCAGCGGTATGTCGATTGGCGCCATCACGGCGTGCCCAAGCAGATCCGCCAACACCAGCAGACACGCGCCCAGCAGCGCCGCCGCCCATAGCCGCTGTCGGCTTCGATAGAACCCGAGCAGACGCACCCCGTGCGGCACCAGCAAGCCGACAAAACCGACCGGGCCGACCACCGCCACGGGCACCGCCACCAGAAAACTGGCCATGACGACCAGCAGCATCCGCCGCCGTGCCACAGGCATGCCCAGGCTGCCTGCCACGCCGTCTCCCAGCTGCAGCAGATCCATGCCGCGCGAGACGAACAGGCCAGCCAAGCAACCGACCGCCATCCAGGGCAGCATGGCCGTCACGTCGCCCCAATCCCGGCCATAACTGCTGCCCACCATCCAGATCAGCGCCTGGGCAACATTGGTCGTGAACTGCGCGATGACCATGCCGATCAGTGCCAGCGCCGCGCCACCCAGTGCAAAGCCGGTCAGCGTCAGGCGCAGCGGTTCCAGGCCATGCCGCAGATTCAGTCCGATCACCCCGGCCAATGCCAGGGCGGCGCCGCCCCAGGCGATCGGGAAGCGCCATGCCGGCAGCACGTCCGGCATCAGGACCAGCGTCAGCAATACCGCCAGGGCCGCGCTCTGGCTGACCCCGAGGATTTCCGGACCGGCCAGCGGATTGCGCGTCACCGTCTGCAGGATGACACCGCTCAACGCCAGGCAGGCGCCTGCCATCGCGTCGACCAGCAGACGCGGCAGCCGCAGATCGGCCAGCGCCCAAGCTTGCGCATCCCCTCCCGCCAGCGCGCGCGCATACGCAAGCGGATCGTTGCCGGTGCGATAAAACACGCCAACGCCGATCAGCAGCAGAGTCGCCATACCCATGATGAAAGCAAAGCGCGGCAGGCTCACCCATTGCCGCAGCGACCGGCCGTCGTTCCGGGTCAGCGCGGTCGCTGGCGCGGCCGGCACGATACGCAGCAGGACCAGGATGGCCGCCGACCCCAGCAGGGCGGACAGCACGCCCAGGGGGACCGTGACCCCACTGCCCCAGGCGCCCGACAGGGCAAGTGTAGACGCCACGTTGTCGGCAAACAGCGTCAGCGCCGCGCCCCACAGCGCGCACAAGGGAAGCAGTGTCGACGGGCGTGCAACGCCCAGCCCGAGCCGCAGCAGATTGGGTGCGATCAGGCCAATGAACCCGAGCGGCCCGGCAAGCTGAAATGCCAATGCCGTCAGTACACTGCCGATTCCGACCACCAGCACTTTCAGGCGTGGCGGCGACAGGCCCAAGGCGCGCATCTGTGCATCGCCCAGCAGGGCCAGATTGAGCGGCCGCGCCAGCGCCAGCAGGACCAGCAAGGCCAGCGGCGTCAGCACCAGCGACGGCGCCAGGGCCTGCCAGCCGAACTGAGTCAGCGACCCCGTGTTCCATAAGGACACCACCATGGCGGCACGGTCGTTCAGGCTGAGGAACAGCGCAATGAGCGCGCTCAAACATTGCGCGATGCCCACGCCCGCCAGGGTCAGCCGCAGCGGCGACGCAAAGCCGCCGCCCGCGGCCGCAAAGGTCAGGCCGGCCGCCGCCAACCCGCCTGCGACGATCAAGGGCAGGCCCATCGCGGCAGGCAAGGTCGCGCCAAGGATCAAGCCCAGTTGTGCGCCTGCGGTCATGCCAAGCAGATCGGGCGACACCAGGGGATTGCGCGTGACCAGTTGCATCAGCGCGCCCGCGACGCCCAGGCTGGCGCCCACCAGGATGCCGGCAGCCAGCCGGGGCCAGACGGTCCAGTCCCGCACCAGGTGTTCCAGGGCATCGTCCAGCGGGGCGCTCGTTGCGTCCCCGACCAGCCGCAGCGCGACCAACCAGACGATCATTGCAAGCAGGCCGACGACGCCCCACCCCGCCGCCCGCTTGGCGGCGGAACGCGACGACACGGAGGCAAGCGAAGCCGCCGATGCACTCACCCCGCGCGATGCACTCGGCAATGCCCCCGAGTCGGGCAAGTCCACGGAGCCCGGCGAACCGGGCGTCCCCGGCCGTGTCGTGCGTCCTGCCGCATCCATTCAGCGAGGCTCCCCAAGCGGCTCGCCGCTGCCGTCGATTTCGGCCAGGGCATCCTTGCCCGCGCGCTGCCGCGATGCGCCCGTCAGTTCCGTCATGCGCCCGCTATCCATTTTCAACAGGCGATCGGCCTGCGCAAAGTACCGGTCATCATGGGTCACCACGATCACCGTCACGCCGGCACGTTTCAGCCGCGGCAACAGTTCCAGATAAAAGACCCGGCGGTACAGCGGATCCTGGTCAGCCGCCCATTCGTCGAGCAGAAGAATATCGCGTGCTTCCAGCAGGCTGGCCAGCAGCGCCAGGCGCTTGCGCTGCCCCTGCGACACCTTCAGATTGCCAATGCGCGCGCCGGTCGTCGCGACCTTGTGCCGCATCTGCAGCACGTCGAGCCAGTCATCCACCAGGTCCTGCCGCGCGCCGCGTCCCTCTGGCCCAAGCAGGTCGGCAAACAGATGGAAGTCCGTGAACACGGCCGAAAACAGCTGCCGGTAGTCGGCCTGATAATCCGCCGCGCGGACCGAATCGTCGAGCACAATCTGGCCTGACGAGGGCGGATACAGGCCCGCCAGCAACTTGGCCAGGCTGGACTTGCCGCTCCCATTGCCGCCGATCACGAACACGGTCTCGCCCCGGCGCAAGGTGACGTTCAAGGGGCCGACGGCAAAGCCCGGGTCATCCGGCTTTGGGGGATAGGCGAAGCAGACATCCTGCAATGACAGCGTCTGCCATTGTCCGGCCAATCGGACAGCCGCGGTGGAGGATGCATGCGCAACGGAAGGCGCCACCGCCTCCCCGTCGAACCCCGCCTTGAACCGCGCCAGCGCCAGCGCTTCCACCTTCGCAAGCGCCACCGCGCCGGCCATCTGCGCCGGAATCGCCGACACGGCCGACACCAGCGGCGTGCGCATGAACAGCAGTGTCAACGCATAGGTCGCCGCCGTATCCGCGTCCGACCAGCCCAGTCCCTTGGCCAGATAAAACGCCAGCCCGATGGTGCCCAGCACCATGATGTTGGCCCAGTTGCTCGCAATCCCGTGGAACCGATCCGCCTTGATGAAGTGATCGCGATAGCCGCGTGCATAGGTGTCGAAGTCGCCGTCATACACGTGCCGCGCGCGATCCCGGTTCAGCGCCAGTTCCTTGAAGCCATCCAGCACCGCATGGTATTGCCCATACAGTCCGTCTTCCGCCTCGCGCAGCAATGCGAGATGACGCCGCAGCCGCGACAGCAACAGCCAACCGATACCCAGCGTGAACGCCATCCACGCCGCGGTCGCCAGGAACATGGAAGGCGACAGCCAGGCCAGATAGGCAAACGACGCGGCGCTCAGCACACCGCCGTAGATCAGTTCGGGCAAGTGCACAAAGGCCAGCGTCACGCTGCGAATGTCGCTGGACAGGCTCGCAAACACGGCGCCCTGCCCCAGCCGTTCCACGTCTCGCAGCTCGGTATCCAGCAGGCGCTTGACCATCTCGCGCCGCAGCGCATACACAAAACGATGGCCCAGCGCCGTCAGCCCCAGCTGCGTCCCCGACGTGATCGCCAGCAGCACAAGCAGCAGGCCACCAAACTGCCACAGGGTCGTGTCGGGCAGATCGGTGCGCTGGATCATCTGCCGGTTCACGAACGCAATGACGCCCACGCTCAGCAAGCCGCTGAGCGTGCTCAAACTCAGCACCAGTAGAACCGGCCACCGAGATGACCGGAAGATGCGGGTGATCAGGCTCACCACCGGTAGCGCAGGTTCGCAACCGCGGTGCGTTCGGTACCCCAGTAGCACGCCGTCGCCGCCAGGCAATTCACCACGTATTTCTTGTCGAAGAGGTTCGAAAAGTTCACGCTCAGGTCCGCGCCTTTCAAGGTGTCGTCCAACCGGCCCAGGTCATACCGTAGCGCCGCGTCCACCAGGGTCACACCGCCCACTTCCTGCGAATTGGCCAGGTCGCCGAACACGCTGCCGCGATACCGCACCCCCGCTCCCATGCCGAGCCCGGCCAGCGGCCCGGTCTGCACCGTGTAGTCCGCCCACACCGACGCCTGATGACGCGGCACGAAATTCAGGCGATTGCCTGCCCGCCCGGCCGACGCCGCCGTCGAACTGGCCCGTGTGATCTCGGTGTCCATATAGGTATAGGCCAGGGTCAGGTTCAATGCTCTGGTCACGCTGCCCTTGGCCTCGAGTTCAATGCCGCGCGAGGTGACCTGACCGACCTGGATGCTGTAGTTGGTGTTGGCCGGATCGGTCGCGCTGACGTCATCCTGCTTGATGTCGAACACCGCCGCCGTCAGCAGCGCATTCCGATTGGCGGGCTGGAACTTGACGCCCGCTTCCACCTGCTTGCCGGTCGAAGGCTTCAGGTTCGTGCCGTCCGCCCGGATGCCGGCCAGCGGTTGGAAGGACGTCGAATAGCTCACGTAAGGCGACACCCCGTTGTCCATGGCATAGGCCAGCGCGGCGCGGCCGGTAAAGCGGTTGGCATCGATGTCGGTACGGCGGAACGTGGCGGCGCCGGACGCGGCAATGTTCGTTGTGTTGGTATCCGTATTCGTCCAATCCTGGCGCCCCGCCAATGTCAGACGCCACTTGTCGATCGACACCTGATCCTGCAGGTAGACCCCCAGTTGCTCGCGCGTCTGATGAATACGCAGGGCGTCCGGCGGCACGGCCACGGCGCGATCGCCATACACGGGATTGTAGAGATCGAAGAATTCCGGCGTCGTCGTCCCTGGCCGATAGAAAATGCCCAACTGGCTTTCGGTGTAATCGGCGCGGTCGCGCAAATAGTCGACGCCCGCCGTGATCCGATGCCGGGTCACGCCCCAATCCAGGTCCGCATTCAACTGGTTGTCGATCTGGATCGTCGTTGCCTTTTCGGGAAAGGACCACGCATATCGCGCCGCCTGCGTATCGCCAAACACCGCGCCCACCTGCACCCGCCGCGAGTTCGTGTCGACCTGCGTCACACGCGCCGTCTGCTTGAAGCCGACCCGCTCATTCAATTGGTGTTCCAGCGTGTAGCCCAGCATCTTCTGTTCGTTGGTGAACAGGTCGTAGTTCGGATCGCCCACGAAGCGGCCGCGCGAAATCGTGCCCAGCGCGCTTGGAACGACGGTGCCCACCCGCGGCAGCACCGGCGCTCCGCCACCGCCCGGCGACCGGATCTTCTGGTACTGCGCCATCAGGTTCAGCCGCGTCGCATCCGACAGGTTGAAGGTCAACCCGCCCTGCAGGAACACCTTGTTGTCCTTCACGTAGTCGTACTGCGTGCCACTGTCCTTGACCAGACCGGTCAGCCGATACAGCACGGCGCGGTTCTCGTCGACCGGCCCGCCAAAGTCAAAGGCGGCCTGCTTGCGGTCGAAACTGCCGTATTGCAGATCCACTTCACGCAGCCGTTCTTCGGACGGCTTTTTGCTGACCATGTTGACAAGGCCACCCGGCGCGGTCTGCCCGAACAGCCCCGACGACGGGCCTTTCAACACTTCGATGCGTTCCAGCCCGAACACTTCCACGCGCGGCTGCGCATACCCGCGCACGCCAAAGGGCAGGACCAGACCATCCAGATACCGCGCGGGCGTAAAGCCCCGCACCGTCAGCCAGTCATAGCGCACATCGTTGTCGCCGTACTGCCCCACCACGCCCGGCGTGTAGCGCAGCGCCTGCGCCACCGACACCGACCCCTGCTGTTCCATTTCCGTGCGCGTGATCACATTCACGGCCTGCGGCGTCTCCAGCAGCGACGTATTCGATTTCATCGCGGACCGCACGCGCGTGGCGGCATACCCGGCATCCACCGGATCGGCCAAGGCGGATCCGGCCGCCTCGACCTGAATGGCGGGCAGGCGCGCCGGGGCCTCGGCGGGCGACTGCTGCGCCAGACCGGTCAGCGGAAAGGCCACGGCCAGCGAGGCGGCGACAACGGTAAATCGGTGGTGGATCATGCGTACCCTCCAGGCGCCAAAGCCTGTAAACTCGAACGAGAACGATTATCAATCGTGAAACAGAGCGAGTATCGCGGGATTCGGCCAACGTCGTTGACGGTTTTTCGGCGCGGATTGACGGACTTGCGGCTGCGCCACACTTCCCTGCGCCACACGTCCCTCCCAACCCATGCCAGACGTCGCCCGTCACGCCTATCTGCCCGATCGCCCGCGCCAGCCGCACGAGTGGTGGCGTGCGACCTTGCCGACCGTGCCTGTCACGCCGGACTGGGAAAAGACGATCGCATTGCTGACGCGCGTGGACGAAGGCATCAGCCTGGCCGTGCTGCGCGGCCGCCCCGACGCCGACCTCACGCTCCCGTCTCCGGGCACCCAGGTCTTCGGCATCCAGGTGTTGCTGGCCGGCATGCCGCGCTTCGAACTGGATCGCGGCGCGGTCTGCATGCCGCGCGCGGGGTCGCTGGTGTTGTCGCAATACTCCGACAGTCTGGGCAGCCAGGTCAGCCTGCCGGCCCGCCACGACGTGCACATCGTGGATGTGCGACTGTCGGCCGACGCGCTGCGCCGGCTCACAACCTTCCCGATCGCCGAACGGATGGTGGCGCGCTTTGCGTCCGACGCATCATCGGAAGAGTCCCCCGGGCGGGTCGTGTCCTGCGGCGCGAGTCACGCCGTGCTGCAACTGGCGCAGTCACTGTCATCGACACCGCTTGCCGACCCGCATGCACTGGCCTTGTAGCGCCGCGCCCGCGCGCACGAATTGCTCGCGCACGTGATCGACGTGTTGGCGACGCCCGATGCCGTGACGCCGCATGCCGTCACGCCCGCTGCGTCCACGCCGCTCACGGCACTGGAAAACGAACGCCTGCTGCGCGCCTTTGCCTTGCTTGAAGAGCGCTTTGCCGAAGCGTGGCCCGCCGCGCGGCTCGCCAAGGCCGTAGGCCTGCCCGAAAAAAAGCTGCAGTCAGGATTCCGCGTCCGCGCCGGCACGTCGGTGCACGCGCACCTTCGCACGCTGCGGTTGCATCACGCCGCGCAGCGCCTGGCCAGCGGCGCCAGCGTGACCGACGTGGCGTTCGATGTCGGCTATGACAACCTCAGCCACTTCGGCAAGGCGTTTCGCGCGCAATTTGGCGTGCTGCCCAGCGACTATCGAAACCTGCGCGGCGCACCGAATCACGCCCCGCCAGCCACGCAAGCCCGATAACAAAAAACCCCGCCACGCGTTGCCGCGGGCGGGGTTTTGATCCAGCTACTGCCTGAACGATCAGTTCTTGGTCTGGTCGACCATCTTGTTCTTGCTGATCCAAGGCATCATGGCGCGCAGCTTGCCGCCCACTTCCTCGATCTGGTGCTCGGCGGTCAGACGACGGCGCGAGATCAGGGTCGGGGCGCCAGCCTGGTTTTCCACCAGGAAGCTCTTGGCGTATTCGCCGGTCTGGATGTCCTTCAGGACCTGCTTCATGGCCTGCTTGGTCTCGTCGGTCACGATGCGCGGGCCCGTGACGTACTCGCCGTATTCGGCGTTGTTCGAGATCGAGTAGTTCATGTTGGCGATGCCGCCTTCATAGATCAGGTCGACGATTAGCTTCAGTTCGTGCAGGCATTCGAAGTACGCCATTTCAGGGGCGTAGCCGGCTTCCACCAGCGTTTCGAAACCGGCCTTGATCAGTTCGACCGTACCGCCGCACAGCACGGCCTGTTCGCCGAACAGATCGGTTTCGGTCTCTTCACGGAAGTTGGTTTCGATGATGCCGGCACGGCCGCCGCCGTTGGCCATGGCGTACGACAGCGCGACGTCGCGAGCCGAACCCGACTTGTCCTGGTACACGGCGACCAGATGGGGCACGCCGCCACCCTGGGTGTACGTGGCACGCACGGTGTGGCCCGGGGCCTTCGGCGCGATCATGATCACGTCGATGTCTTCACGCGGAACGACCGCGCCATAGTGCACGTTGAAGCCGTGCGCGAAAGCCAGCACGCCGCCCTTCTTCAGGTTCGGCGCCACGTTTTCCTTGTAGACCTTGGCGATGTTTTCGTCAGGCAGCAGGATCATGACCACGTCCGCGCCCTTCACGGCGTCGTTGACTTCGGCAACCTTCAGGCCGGCGTTCTTGGCCTTGTCCCACGACGGACCGTCCTTGCGGACGCCGACCGTCACGTTGACGCCCGACTCGTTCAGGTTCTGGGCATGGGCGTGGCCTTGCGAACCGTAGCCGATGATCGCAACGTTCTTGCCCTTGATGAGGGACAGGTCGCAGTCTTTGTCGTAGAAAACTTTCATGGGTAGCTCCGAATCTTATCTATGTAGGCAATGTTCAAATCTTGAGTACGCGCTCGCCGCGGCCAATGCCGCAACTGCCCGTACGCACGGTTTCCAGAATGGCGGTGCGATCCAGCGCTTCGATGAAGGCATCGAGCTTGGTTTTATCGCCGGTCAGTTCGACCGTATAGCTCTTGTCCGAGACGTCGACGATGTGGCCGCGGAAAATGTCGGCCATCCGCTTCATCTCTTCGCGCTCCTTGCCGACCGCACGCACCTTGATCAGCATGAGCTCGCGCTCGATGTGCGGGGCTTCGGTCAGGTCGACCACCTTGACCACTTCCACCAGGCGATTCAGGTGCTTGGTGATCTGCTCGATCACGTCATCGGAGCCCGACGTGACGATGGTCATCCGCGACAGCGTGGCGTCTTCGGTCGGCGCGACGGTCAGGGTTTCGATGTTGTAGCCGCGGGCAGAAAACAGTCCCACCACGCGCGACAGCGCGCCGGCTTCGTTCTCGAGAAGCACAGATATGGCGTGTCTCATGCGTGCTCCTTAGAGATCTTCCGAACCGAGCAACATCTCGGTCAGGCCTTTGCCCGCCTTCACCATCGGCCAGACGTTTTCGGTCTGGTCGGTAATGAAGTCCATGAACACCAGGCGGTCCTTCAATTTGAAGGATTCGCGCAGCGCGCCTTCGACGTCGCCCGGCTTCTCGATCCGCATGCCGACGTGGCCATAGGCCTCGACCAGCTTCACGAAATCGGGCAGCGAGTCCATGTAGGACTCGGCATAGCGGCCGCCGTAATCGATCTGCTGCCACTGCCGGACCATGCCCAGGTAGCGGTTGTTCAGGCAGAGCACCTTGGGGGACAGGTGGTACTGCTTGCAGGTCGACAGCTCCTGGATGTTCATCTGGATCGAGCCTTCGCCCGTGATCACCGCGACATCGGCGCCCGGGTTGGCCATCTGCACGCCCATGGCGTACGGCAGGCCCACGCCCATGGTGCCCAGGCCACCGGAATTGACCCAGCGGCGCGGCTTGTTGAAGCGGTAGTACTGCGCGGCCCACATCTGGTGCTGGCCCACGTCGGACGTCACAAAGGCTTCGCCGCCCGTGATTTCACACAGCTTTTCAACCACGTATTGCGGCTTGATCAGCGTGTCGGACGTGGCGTACTTCAGGCAGTCCTTGCCGCGCCACGCATCCACCTGCTTCCACCACGGCTTGATCCGCTCGGGATCGGGCCGGTTTTCGCGGATGGCGTTTTCGTACTGGGTGATCAGGTCGTGCAGCACGTCTTTCACGTCGCCCACGATCGGCACGTCGACCTTCACCCGCTTCGAGATCGACGACGGGTCGATGTCGATGTGGATGATCTTGCGTGCGTTCTGCGCAAAGTGCTTGGGATTGCCGATCACACGGTCATCGAAGCGCGCGCCCACCGCCAGCAGCACGTCGCAGTGCTGCATGGCCATGTTGGCTTCGTAGGTGCCGTGCATGCCCAGCCAGCCCACATAACGCGGGTCGGTCGCAGGCAGTCCGCCCAGACCCATCAGCGTCAACGTCGTGGGGGCATCGACCATCTGCACCAGCTTGGTCAGTTCTTCGTTGGCATCCGACAGGATCACGCCGCCGCCCGCATAGATCATGGGGCGTTCGGCCTGCAGCAGCAGTTGCACGGCTTTCTTGATCTGTCCCTGGTGGCCCTTGACGACGGGCGAGTAGGAACGCATCTTGATTTCGCCGGGCGGCTGGTATTTGCAGCGCGCGACCGTGATGTCTTTCGGGATGTCGACCAGCACCGGACCCGGACGGCCCGTGCGCGCGATGTAGAACGCCTTGTGCATCACATCGGCCAGGTCTTTCACGTCCTTGACCAGGAAGTTGTGTTTCACGCAAGGACGCGTGATGCCGACCGTGTCGGCTTCCTGGAAGGCATCCTGGCCGATCGCGGTCGTCGGCACCTGGCCGGAGATCACGACCATCGGGATCGAGTCCATATAGGCGGTCGCGATCCCGGTCACGGCGTTGGTCACGCCCGGACCGCTGGTGACCAGCGCGACACCTACCTTGTTGGACGAGCGCGAATACGCATCCGCCGCGTGAACGGCCGCTTGCTCGTGCCGCACGAGGATGTGCTTGAATTTGTCTTGATTGAAGATCGCGTCGTAGATGTACAGCACCGAGCCACCGGGGTAGCCGAACACATGTTCGACACCTTCGTCAGCAAGGGCGCGCACGACGATCTCTGCGCCACTGAGTTCCATTGGATTTTCGTCCATTCAAAGTCCGCGCGTTCATCCCGGGTGGTGCTGCCTATGAATCCATAGAGCAGGAAAACCTGACTTGCACCGGTATCGGCAACATGCGGCGACGCTTTGCGGTTCACGGAACCGTTCCGCTCGGGCACCCTGACGACCTCGGTACGCGTTCACCGGAACGTGCACTGAAGGTTGAAACGGAAGGCCAAGACCGGACTGATCCCGCTGTTGACGGGCCAGGCACTGCGCTTGTGGCGCGGACTTGGGCTAGATTGTTGTCGTGTCACGGTGCACCAAGGTATGGCGCGGCCCGTAAAGACGGTTACCCATCCACATTTGTATCGTTTTTGGGTAGCCCGCAAGGCTAGCGCGTTGCTGCAGCGCGGTCAAGTCACGGCGGGGCTGTCAAGGGCCTTGTACAAGGGTTCCTGTGGTTTCGTGCGCACGCGGGTCTCGGGTATCGTACGGCCCATGTCTGATGCCCCCCGTTCCAAAGTTATCGACGCCCGGTCAGCCGCCATGGGTGATTCCGCCTCCGCCACGTCTCCGGCCACCCGCCAGGCCGCCTACGCTGCTGCCCCCACGCCTGGCAAATGGACCCGCTTCGCCTGCATGATGTACGAAGCCATCCTGCTGTTTGGCGTGGTGTTCGTGGCCGACTACCTGTTCGATACGTTGACCCAGAGCAAGCACGCGCTGGCCTTGCGCCACGAGCGCCAGGCCTGGCTGTTCGTGGCGATCGGCGCCTACTTCATCCTGTGCTGGCGCATGGGCGGCCAGACCCTGCCCATGAAAACGTGGGACATCCGGCTGGTGGACGGCAATGGCGGCCGCATCCCCATGTGGAAGGCCATCGTGCGGTACGTGTTGTCGTGGCCGATCACCTTCACGGGGATCGGGTATGTCTGGGCCTGCTTCGACAAAGACCGCCAGTTCCTGCATGACCGGCTGGTCGGGACACGGTTGATCGTCAGCAAGGCGGTCAAGCGGCCCCGCAAGAAGTAGCAGATCCGGGCCGGCACCCGACTGCTGCCCTGCCGACGGCGCCTTCCCGGGGCGCCGTTTTTGTTTGCGCCGTGGCGGCGAGCACCGGTGGTCAACTGGCGCTGCACCGCCGCTGCACCGCCAGATTCGGCCGTTGCATGTTGTAAAAACGCCGAATCCGCACGACGTTCAGCCAACCGTAAGTAAGCGCGTACTAGCCTTCGTTACGAATAAGAATCGTTCTTTGTATCGTTGCGAATGCGCGCGATCGCCTTTGGCTGAACCGCCCTTCCCGACCTTGCATCAGCACGACTCGTCTGCACGCCCGTGCACCACAGCAAACAGGAGAAGTACGGTGAATCACCCGGATACGGCCCGGCCGAAGTCCCTGGCAGCCCCCTTGGCTGTCCCATTGGCAGCCGCCTTGGGCGGCGTGCTTGCCGTCAGCGGCGCAGCCCACGCCCAGACCACCCCGGAAGCGTCCCGCCAGCCGGCGCAGTTGACGCCGATCGCCGTCGAAGGCCAGGCCGACGCGCCCTACAAGGTCGAACAATCGTCCAACAGCAAGTTCACCGCTCCCCTGGTCGATACGCCCAAGTCCGTCACCATCATCCCGCAGGAACTGATCAACAGCACCGCGTCGAGCACGCTGGTCGAGGCGCTGCGCACCACCCCCGGCATCACCTTCGGCGCCGGTGAAGGCGGCAATCCGCTGGGCGATCGCCCCTTCATCCGCGGCTACGACGCCCAGGCCAGCACCTTCATCGATGGCCTGCGCGACATCGGCGCAACGTCGCGCGAAGTGTTCAACCTGGAACAGATCGAAGTCACCAAGGGCCCGGATGGCGCCTATGGCGGCCGAGGCGGCGCGGGCGGCAGCCTGAACCTGATCAGCAAGACAGCCAAGGCCGAAAACTTCGTGTCGGGCAGCCTGGGGCTGGGCACCGACAACTACAAACGCGGAACCGTGGACGGCAACTGGCGCCTGGGCGACAACGCCGCCTTCCGCCTGAACGCCCTGGTGCACGATGCCGATGTGCCCGGCCGCGATGCCGTGGACGTGTCACGCTGGGGCATTGCACCCACCCTGACCCTGGGGCTGAACTCGCCGACCCGCGTCATCCTGAGCTACTACCACATGCAGACGGACGACCTGCCCGATTCGGGCATCCCGTTCCGTTACGGCACTGCCGCCAGCATTCCGGCCGGCGTGACCGAGATCAGCCCGGTCAGCGTCAACCGCCACAACTTCTATGGTCTGGCGAACAGCGACTTTCGCAAGACGCGGTCCGACATTGCCACCGCCCGCATCGAACACGACTTCGACAACGGCCTGCACATCCGCAACACCACGCGCTACACCGACGCCACGCAGCGTTATGTGTACACCCAGCCTGACGACAGCCAGGGCAACGTGAACCGTGGCCTGGTCTGGCGCCGTGCCAACACCCGCAACAGCGACACCGACAGCATCGCCAACCAGACCGAAATCTACGGCAAGAAGGAACTGTTCGGCTTTGAACACAGCTTCACCACCGGCGTGGAATTTTCGCGCGAAGAAAGCCACGTCGGCAGCTACATCATCAACACCCGCGGGTCGGGCAGCGGCGCGACCAACGCCTGCGCCGTGGGCTCGGGCGCGGTGTCGGGCTACAACTGCGCAAGCCTCTACAACCCGAACCCGAATGATCCCTGGACCGGCACCATCAATCCGGGCGACAAGACCACCACGGCGCGTGTGACGTCCGCCTCCATTTACGGCTTCGACACGATCAAGTGGTCGGACCAGTGGTTGACCAACATCGGCCTGCGCGTCGACGACTACCGCACCCGCTACAACAACACCGCGGGTACGACGCCCCAAGGCACCAATGCCCGCCGGGACGACACGCTGTTCAACTACCAGTTGGGACTGATCTACAAGCCTGCGCCCAATGGCAGCGTGTATGCCTCGTACGCAACTTCGTCCACGCCAGTCGGGTCGAACCTGACCGAAGGCGCCGGCGACAACGGCATCACCCCGGGCCGTGGCAACGTCGGTCTGAACGCGGCCGACCTGGCGCCGGAAAAGAACAAGTCGCTGGAATTCGGCACGAAGTGGAACCTGCTGAACAACAACCTGGCGGTCAACGCCGCGGTGTTCCGCATCGAAACCACCAACGCCCGCGTGACCAATCCCGACAATACCTATTCCATGAGCGGCGGCCGGTCCATCAACGGCTTTGAACTGGGCGCCTCGGGCAACATCACCAACAAGTGGCAAGTGTTCGGCGGCTACACCTTCCTGAAAAGCAAGATCACCGACAACGGTCCGGTCCTGGCCAACCAGGGCGCGGTCGGCCAGGAATTCCCGAACACGCCCGAGCACAGCTTCAGCCTGTGGTCGACGTATAACGTCCTTCCGGATCTGTCGGTCGGCGGTGGTGCGTTCTACACCGGCAAACAGTACGGTTCCGCTGCCGCCGTGCGCCGCTACATTCCGGGCGCCCTGCGTTTCGATGCCGTCGCCACGTACCGCATCAACCGCAACCTGACCGCGCAGCTAAACGTGCTGAACCTGACCAACAAGTTCTACTACACGTCCACCTACAGCACGCACTACGCGTCGGTAGGCAATGGCCGCGCCGCCATCGCCAGCCTGAATTTCAGGTATTGATGGGAGGGGGCGGCGCCGGGGATCGGCGCCGCCCTTGGTTATGGCGCTCAGAGGGCGCGCTCCGCCGCCGTGTCACCGCAAGAAATCCTGACGTGGTTTATCCTGTACCGGCTACGAGCCGGTTTTTTTCCGCCAGGTTTTTTCGCCAGGTTCTTTTCCGCCGGATGCTTTTGCTCCGGATCTTTTCCGCAAATACCTTCCGCCTCTTTCAGCCAGACACTGCATGCCCCCGGTCACTCCCAAAGACATCAACGCCGTCACCCCCGAAGAACTGGCCCAGATCCTGGCCGGCCCGCCCGAACGCGCTGCCGCCTGGCTCCATGCCGCGGCAGAAGGCGGTATCACCCAGGCCCAGCTCGTGTACGGCCAGATGCTGCTGGACGGCCGCGGTGTGGACCGTGACCCCGAACAAGCCGTCTTCTGGTTCAAACGCGCCGCCCGCAAAGACGACCCCATGGCCATGAATCTGCTGGGCCAGTGCTACCAGCACGGCCGGGGCGTCGCGCCCAATGACGTCATGGCCGCCTACTGGCACCGCCTTGCCGCCCAGGCCGGCCTGGACTGGGGCATGTACAACTACGCCACCGCACTGGCATTAGGCGCGGGTGTGGACGCCGACCGCAAGGAAGCCTTTGCCTGGCTCAGCAAAGCCGCCGCACTGGGCCACGCCAAATCGATCAACATCGTCGGCGGTTTTTATGAAGACGGCTGGGAAGTCGACGTCGACCTGGACACCGCGCTGGACCACTACCTGCGCGCAGCCGAAGGCGGCGACTTTCGCGGGCAATTCAACGCCGCGCGTCTGCTGGCCGACCGCGGCCGCATGGACGACGCCATCCGCTGGCTGCGCCGCGTGCCCGACACCGCCACCCTCGCCTTCAAGGAAAAGACCCGCGACTTCCTGCAGCAATCGCCGCATCCGGAATTCCAGGCGCTGAGCGGCTGGTTCGAGTCGCGCATGCTGCGCGCCGCAAGCGCGGTCAGTGCTGGCAGCGCAGGCAGTCCAAGCAACGCGGGCGACGCTAGCGCCATGGGCGTCGACAGCGGTAACGCCAGCAAGACGGGCAGCGCAGGCTCTTCGGCGAAGATTGCTGGCAGCACGGACGACGCAGGCTTTGCTGCCGATAACGCTCGCCCCGTCGGATCTTCGTCCAACAACATCGGGACTGCGCCCTCTGGCGCTTCCGACGCCTGACGCCCGTCAGAGTTCACAACCATGCTGCTGCATCTACCGCAGGTACTCACTTCCGAGCAAGTCGCCACCTTTCGGCAGGCCATCGACGCCGCCGAATGGATAGACGGCAACGCCACGTCCGGCGTCCAATCCGCGCAGGCCAAACGCAATGAACAGCTGCCCGAAGGGTCGCCCGTCGCCCGCCAGGTCGGTGACGCGATCCTGGACGCCTTGGGCGCCAACCCGCTCTTCATCGCCGCCGCCCTGCCGCTCAAAGTCTTCCCGCCGCTGTTCAACCGCTACGCCGGCGGCCACGAATTCCGCAACCACATCGACAACGGCGTGCGCACCCTGCGCGGCAGCAACTTCCGCATCCGCAGCGACCTGTCGGCCACGCTATTCCTGTCCTCCCCCGAGGACTACGACGGCGGCGAACTGTCCATCGAAGACACCTTCGGCACCGAACGCGTCAAACTCGCAGCCGGCGACATGGTGCTCTATCCCGCGAGCAGCCTGCACCACGTCACCCCCGTTACGCGCGGCGTGCGCGTCAGCTCATTCTTTTGGATCCAGAGCATGATCCGGTCCGACGCCGACCGCAGCACCCTCTTCCAGCTCGACCAGACCATCCAGCAACTCGCAACCGAAAAAAGCCAGAGCGACCCCGCCGTGATTCAGCTCACCGGCATCTATCACAACCTACTGCGGCGATGGGCGGAACTGTGACGAACGGGTCCTGTGTCCTGCATCCCCTGAATCTGCTGCATTCCCTGCATCGCGCCGTGGCTGGCGAACACAGGCCGGGATTCGACTTTCTTGAAAGCTTCGGAATGGCTACAGCGACTGCCCCGCGTCCGCTGTGCACCGCGGTGCCAGCATGACCAAAGCCACCTGCCAACGTCTGATTTTCACCCTGGTGCCAGCATGACCATGGCCACCGGCCTGCGCTTCTTCCTGGTTGGCGTGCTCATTCTCGGCGCATTGGTCACCACGGCATTGATGCAAGGCCTGGGCCTATCGCTGCTGGCAGCCGTGATCGTCAGCATACTGATCGCCATCGTCATTCATGCGGCCATCGTTGGTGCCGGCTTTCTGCTGGCCTGGCGTCTCAGCCATCGTCCCGGCAGCGCCGCGCCCCGTGGCTTCCTGCGCGCCTGGCCCGGCGAAGTCGCGATCTCGTTGCGCAACATGTATGTGGACATACCGTGGCGTGGCGGCTGGCGCGCAGTCGCCCCGGCCCAGCCGCGCGGCGCCATCCTTCTGGTGCACGGCTACGGGTGCAACCGCGGCGTGTGGCGGGGCTTTTTCGGGTGGCTGGGTGCGCTCGGCTGGACGGTCGACGCCATCGACCTGTCGCCTCCCCAGGCCAGCATCGACGACTTCGGCAAGCAGGTGCTGGCCGGCGCGCGCAGCCTGTGCCAACGTGCTTCGGTCGATCGCGTCGTCATCATCGCGCACAGCATGGGCGGCCTGGCCGCGCGGTCGGCGTTGCGTCACGATCCGCAGGCGCCCATCCAGCATGTGATCACCATCGCCACGCCGCACCTTGGCACCTACCACGCCCGCATGGGGCGCGGCATCTGTGCAACAGAAATGGTCCCCGATGGCATCTGGCTGACGCAGTTGAACGCCGCGCTGCCCGTCCACGATCCGTCGATGTTCACCTGTGTCGCTTCGCGTCACGACAACATCGTGTCGCCCGTTGCGCAGGGGCTGCTACCAGGCGCCGAGTCCTTTGTATGCGAACGCGTGGGACACATGCGCCTGATGTTCAACCCCGCCGCCCGCCGCTACATTGCAGCGCGTCTGGATGCCATCCAGGAAGCCT
Source organism: Pigmentiphaga litoralis (assembly GCF_013408655.1). Taxonomy (NCBI): domain Bacteria; kingdom Pseudomonadati; phylum Pseudomonadota; class Betaproteobacteria; order Burkholderiales; family Alcaligenaceae; genus Pigmentiphaga; species Pigmentiphaga litoralis. Next base: position 1,914 of record NZ_JACCBP010000001.1, on the reverse strand, counting down.
GAGCCGGCACTGTCACGGTACTGACATCCCCTGGTCACAATGCGGTCACTGCATCGTGGTCCCATGCTAGTCATGGATAGGGGGACTGTCAGGTGACACATTCGATGCCGACCCACTGGCGCGCGATTTGGATTTCGGATCTGCATCTGGGCACGGCCGGCTGCAACGCCGCGCACCTGCTCGACTTCCTCAAACACAATGACGCAGACACCATCTACCTGGTCGGCGACATCATCGACGGCTGGCAGCTACGCAAGAACTGGGTCTGGCCCCGCGCGCACAATGACGTGGTGCAAAAGATCCTGCGCAAAGCCCGCAAAGGCTCCCGTGTCGTCTTCATTCCTGGCAACCATGACGAATTTGCGCGTCAGTTCATCGGCTACGCGTTTGGCGACATCGAAGTCCAGGCCGACGCCGTTCACGTCACTGCCGACGGCCGACGGCTCTGGGTCACGCACGGCGACCAGTTCGACGGCGTCATCCAGCACAGCAAGTGGCTCGCGCACCTGGGCGACACGCTGTACACCTTCACGCTCTGGTTGAATCTGCACTTCAACCGCGTGCGGCGCCGCATGGGGCTCCACTACTGGTCGCTATCGCAGTACCTCAAGCACCGCGTCAAGAACGCCGTCTCGTTCATTACCGATTTTGAAGAGGTGCTGGTGAGTGAAGCGCGGCGGCAAGGCTACGACGGCGTGGTCTGCGGCCATATCCATAAAGCCGAGATGCGCGAGATCGACGGCCTGCTGTACTGCAATGATGGGGACTGGGTAGAGAGCCTGTCAGCCCTGGTCGAAGACCAGGATGGCAAGCTGCAGCTGTTGTTCTGGACCGATGCCTTGCAGCACGAAGTTGCGCCAACAAAAAGCCGCCGGCGACGGGCCGTGGAACTGCCTGCCCTGCCGTCCGCTGTCCATCCACGTTGCATGGAGAGGGACGATGATGACGATGCAGAGCATATGGACCCGTCGCACCCTGCCAGCCCCACCCGACCCGCTCACCTTGCACGGCGAGTTCGGGAAACTGCGGACGCCTGACTTAGCGGCGACGGCCGGCCACGATCACCACGGCACCCAACACGATCGATGCGATGGCGGCCCAGGCAGGAATGCCCACCGTCTTGCGGGTGTTGGCAGTCGCCTCGATGGGTCCCACCTTGAGCAGGGTCTCTTCCGACGTATACGAGAAGCTCTTGTAGCCGAAAGCCGCCACACCCAACACGATCAACAACACGCCGACGATCAACGAAGCTTTCATGGGATTCCCATCAAGGTAAGGCACCGCCCGATGGCGATCGCACTGGGAGGCATCATAGACGCGTTCCGCCTGAACCCATCTTCCAATAATGCATCTTCCAATAACGCATCCCACAATAATGCGTTCCCCAAAAGCAAAACCCCCCGCAGCGTTCGCTACGAGGGGTTCTGGGTATAACTAGCCTGACAATGACCTACTTTCACAGACGTCCGTCCACTATCATCGGCGCAAAAGCGTTTCACTGTCCTGTTCGAGATGGGAAGGAGTGGTACCACTTTGCTATGGTCGTCAGGCATTAACTTGTTGGCTCGCTGGCAAGCAGTCACGATGCGGTCGCACGGTGATGCTCGGGCCAGGTCGCCCAATTTGGAAAGAAGCACAACAGATTCGAGTGTTTGGGTGCACGACGCGCTGGCGTCGTGACTTGTGATTGCGTGCACTGAACACTACAACCGCCAGGGTTATAGGATCAAGCCGCACGGGCAATTAGTATCAGTTAGCTTAACGCATTACTGCGCTTCCACACCTGACCTATCAACGTCCTGGTCTCGAACGGCCCTTTAGGGGGGTCAAGCCCCCGGGAAATCTTATCTTTAGACGAGTTTCCCGCTTAGATGCCTTCAGCGGTTATCTCTTCCGTACATAGCTACCCGGCAA